>DBTV01000003.1 GCA_002307235.1 Acidobacteriaceae bacterium UBA1307 | reverse complement strand
GGCTTCCACGACACGGCCAACGCGGTGGCAACGGTGATCTACACGCACTCGCTGGAGCCGACCTGGGCGGTGATCTGGTCCGGGCTCTGGAACCTATGCGGCGTGCTGTTTTCAACCGGCGCGGTGGCCTTTGCCATCATCACGTTGCTGCCGGTGGAGCTGATCTTGCAGGTGAGCTCGGGGGCTGGATTTTCGATGGTCTTCGCGCTGCTGATCGCCGCGATTTTGTGGAACCTGGGCACCTGGTGGATGGGTCTGCCGGCCTCAAGTTCGCACACCATGGTCGGCTCGATCATGGGCGTCGGCATCGCCAACCAGATCATCAACGGGCACACGGGCACCTCGGGCGTGGACTGGGAGCAGGCCGCCAAGGTGTTGAAGGCGCTGATCGTTTCGCCGCTGGTGGGCTTTGGCTGCGCGGCCCTGTTGCTGCTGTTCTCCAAGGCCATGATCGCCTCGCTGTGGAAGCGGACGGGCGTTTGTGTGGCGATGGCCGGTTGTGTCGCGGCCCTGGCGCGCATCTTTTCGGCCGGTTGGGCGGTGGTTGCCGTCGCCGGCGTCGCGGCCTTCTTCGCGACCTGGATGGTGGCGGCATGGCTGGCGAACTACGAGGCGATCTTCGAGGCTCCGCGCGGCCAGGAGCCGCCGCCGATGCCGATTCGCCTGCTGATGATTTTGACCTGCACCGGCGTCAGCTTTGCCCATGGCTCGAATGACGGGCAAAAGGGCATGGGGCTGATCATGCTGATTTTGATCGGCACGGTGCCGACGGCCTACGCGCTGAACCATGCGGTGACGGCCAGTGATGTGCAGAGTTTTCTGGTGGCGAGCCAGCAGGTGGGCACGGTGCTTGACCGCCATGTTGACGCGCAGGTGACGGTGGACGGCGGACAGGCGCGGGCCAAGGTTACCGACTACATTCGCACCAAGCATCTGACGGCCGAGACGCTGCCAGCCTTGCGGCAACTGGTGCGTTTCCTTGAGGTTGAGGTGCGGCAGAACGGCACCTTCCAGTCGGCTCCCTCCTCCGACCAGACCAACGTGCGCAACGACATGTACGTGGCCAGCGAGGCTTTGCGGCTGATGGACAAGAGCGGCCAGCCCTGCTTTACACCGGTAGAGAAGACGGCGCTGGCGGCCTACAAAAACAATCTCGACAAGGCCACCAAGTTCATACCTAACTGGGTGAAGGTGGCCGTGGCGCTGGCGCTCGGGCTAGGCACGATGGTCGGCTGGAAGCGGATCGTGATCACCGTTGGCGAGAAGATCGGCAAGGAATCGATGACCTACGCGCAGGGCGTCAGCGCCGGGCTGGTGGCGATGTTGACGATTCTCGGCGCGGACCGCTTCGGGCTGCCGGTTTCGACCACGCACGTGCTCAGCTCGGGCGTGGCAGGCACGATGGCCGCCAATGGCAACGGCATCCGCATGACGACGGTGCGCAACATCGTCGCCGGATGGGTGCTGACGCTGCCAGCCGCTGCGCTGCTCTCGGGGCTGCTTTATGCGCTGTTTCACGCGTTGAGCTAAGGCAGGGGCCAGAGACTACTACGAGGCTTTTAGGGAGCAAGGGAACAAGGGCACGCGTGGTGCCCGAAAAACAAAAACGCAGTCGGCGGAGTTGTCGGCTGCTTTTTTGTTTGCGGGCGGAGCCAGAATCCAAAATTCTTCGCGGCCGAGGGTCTTCGGCCTTTTCGGGAGATTTTTCCTTCAAAAGTGCGGCAAAAGCATTCTTTGGGGTGCGAAAAACAAGGAAAATGCGCAAACCGGCTCTCTATCCGGTAAGCTACTGAAGGTACCTATTCGAGCATGAGTCTGAAAGCAAAGCTGGAAGCCGTCATCTACGCCGCCGAAGAGCCGGTCACCCTGGCTCAGATGGCGACTCTGTTTGTCGACGAGGCCTTGGAGTGGAAGGCCGGGCAAGAGCTTGCCGCACGCGAGGCTGAGGCCGCGCGTCAGAACGAAGAGGCTGCGGAGGTTGCGCCGCTGCTGGAGGGCGTTGCCCTGGAGCAGGCGGCCGAGGCTGCCGTTGCCGAGGTGAAAGCGCAGGAAACCGATGTGCCCGCCGAAGTTGCCGCCGAAGAGCCCGAGGCGACCGTCGAGGTTGCCGCGCCGCCCGCCGAGCTGAATCCGGAAGAGGCTGAGGCCGAGGCCAAACGGGAGGCCAAGCAGCGCGAGCGCGAGGCCAAGGCTGTGCTGCGCGCCGTGCTTGATGAACTGATTGCTGATTACGCCTCGGATGTACGCGGCGTGGAGATTCGCGAGATTGCCGGCGGCTACCGCATGGCGACCAAGCCGGAATACCACGACGCGGTGCGCGGCTTTGTGAAGGGGTTGAAACCGCCGTTGAAGTTATCGCTGCCGGCGCTGGAAACCCTGGCGGTGATCGCCTACAAACAGCCGGTGACCGCACCCGAGGTCAACGAAATTCGTGGCGTCGAGTCGTCGGGCGTCTTCGGATCGCTTTTGGCGCGGAAGTTGATCGCCACGGCGGGCCGCAAACAGGTGATCGGGCGACCGATCCTGTACAAGACGACCAAAGAGTTTCTCCTCCGCTTCGGATTGAAGGATCTGAGCGAACTTCCGTCGATGGAGGAGTTTGAAAAGATGGCGGCCAGCGAGCTCGAAGAGCCCGCGCCGGCCGACAATGCGGACGCGACTGCAGCTGATGTGGTCATTGCGCCGGAGATGGCTGAGGAGGCGACGGCTGGAGAGGCTGACGTCGAAGCTGTTCCGGAGGCCGAGTCCGCTCCTGCCGAAGAACCAGTCGAGGAGCCGGCCGCAGCGGCCAGCGAAGAGACGAACGCCGTTGAGGCGTCCGACGCAGTGAATGAAACCGATAACCCCGCTCCCGAGGACGCGCCTGCCGAGCCTCCTCCCGTCCTATAGGCAGAAAGAGACTTCCTCATGGTAATGAAAAAGACAGCCCCGGTTGCAAGCAGACGAAGCGCGCCGAAGGCGAAGGTGACGCGCGCCCGCGCGCCAAAAGATAGCTATGACATCGAGCGTGCAACGCCGATTGAGCTGGTGATTGAAGCCCTCAACCCGGCCGATGCGGTTCCCGTCAAGAAGACGAAGAAGTCCACCGCCAAGGCAGTCGCGGCCAAGGCCGAACCGGTCGCCAAGACGGTCGCGAAGCCCGCTGCAAAGTCGGCCGCAAAGCCCGTCGCGAAGGCTGCTGCCAAGCCTGCTGCGAAGTCAGCGGCAAAGCCTGCGGCCAAGTTTGCGATCGAGCCGGTGGAGAGCGTGGGCAAGGTGGCGAAGCCTGCGGCAAAGGCAGCCAAGCCTGCTGCGAAGGCAGAAAAGGCTGCGGCCAAGCCCGCCGCCAAGGCCGTGAAGAAGCCCGCCGCGCGCAAGGCGAAGGTCGAAGAGGAAGAAGAGGTTGAGCTTAACCCCGTGGCGATGAAGGCCGCCGTGAGCAAGTTGCTCCAGGCCGTGGCCGCGCAGGAAGAGTCCGACGAGGATGCCGGGGACGATTTCGAGGACGACGACGAAGAGAGCGAGTCCGAGCAGGAGGGCGAAGAGCCCGAGACGCACGAAGAAGAACAGGAAGAGTCCGAAGACGATGAGGACGAGCTGGAGCCGGCCGAGCGGCCGACGCCCAAGCTCGAGCGTTTGCAGAAGATTCTCTCCCATGCCGGCATTGCCAGCCGCCGCCACGCCGAAGAGCTGATTCTCAACGGCAGCGTGCAGGTCAACGGCCAGGTGGTCAACGAGCTTGGCGCCAAGGCCGATCCCGCGCAGGACCACATCCGCGTCAACGGCAAGCTGTTGCAGGGCGCCGAGCGCTCGCGCTACTTCATGCTCAACAAGCCGAAGGGCTACGTGACCACGGTGAGCGATCCCGAGGGCCGTCCGACGGTGATGCACTTCTTCGACAAGATGGGCGAGCGGTTGTATCCGGTCGGCCGTCTCGACTACCTCAGCGAGGGTCTGCTGCTGATCACCAATGACGGCGATCTGGCCAACAAGCTGACGCACGCCCGCTACGGCGTTGAGAAGGTTTATCTGGTCAAGGTCTCCGGCCAGCCGACCGAGGAAGCCATCGAGCAACTGCGTTCGGGCATCTCCATCGAGCGCGCCCAGCCGGGTTCGGACAAGGTGCAGATCGCGCCGGCTCGCATTCGCCAGATTCGCACGGGTGACAATCCGTGGTTCGAGGTGGTGTTGGTCGAAGGCCGCAACCGCGAGCTGCGCAAGATGTTCTCGGCCATCGGACACTTTGTCGAAAAGATTCGCCGCGTGGGCTACGGCCCGCTGATTCTCGACATTGACACGGGCGAGATTCGCGAGCTGGATTCGGGCGAAGTCGATGCGCTGCGTGCCACCTCCGAGGGCAAGCAGAAGCAGAACAAGTTCAATTTCTCGAAGCTGTTGCCGCGTGAAGCCGGCCGTTCGGTCGAGCTGGCCAAAGAGTACGGCAGTGCGCGCAAGGCCCGCTTTGCAGCGAGCAATGCCGAGGGTGGCGAACGCCGTCCTTATCGCGCTGGCGGCGACGGCGAACGCAAGCCCTTCCGGGCCGCAGGTCGCGAGGGCCGTCCCTTTGAGAGTGGCCGCGCGGGCTTTGGCCGCGAAGGTGCCAAGCCGCGTTTTGACCGTGAGGGTGGCGCAGGCCGCTCCTTCGGTGGAGACCGTCCGCAGGGAGCACGCCCGAGCACGGGCCGTCCGAGCTTTGACCGCAAGCCCTTTGGCGACAAGCCCCGCTTTGATCGCGCCGGTGCCCCCGGCCGCTCCTTCGGCGGCGACCGTCCGCAGGGTGCGCGCCCGAGCACGGGCCGTCCGAGCTTCGACCGCAAGCCCTTTGGCGACAAGCCCCGCTTTGATCGCGCCGGTGGCCCTGGCCGTTCCTTCGGTGGCGACCGTCCGCAGGGTGCGCGTCCCAGCACGGGTCGTCCGAGCTTTGACCGCAAGCCTTTTGGTGACAAGCCCCGCTTTGATCGCGCCGGCGCCCCCGGCCGTTCCTTCGGTGGCGACCGTCCGCAGGGTGCGCGCCCGAGCACTGGCCGTCCGAGCTTTGACCGCAAGCCCTTTGGTGACAAGCCTCGTTTTGATCGCGCGGGTGGCCCCGGCCGTTCGTTTGGCGGCGACCGTCCGCAGGGAGCACGCCCGAGCACTGGCCGTCCGAGCTTTGACCGCAAGCCCTTTGGTGACAAGCCTCGCTTTGATCGCGCGGGCGCTCCCGGCCGTTCCTTTGGCGGCGACCGTCCGCAGGGAGCACGCCCGAGCACGGGTCGTCCGAGCTTTGATCGCAAGCCCTTTGGCGACAAGCCCGGTTTTGGCTCGAAGCCGCGTCCGGGTGGATTCAAGAGCGGCCCTCGTCCGGGTGGTTCGCGTCCCGGTGGTCCGGGTCGTCCGGGGGGCCGTCCCGGTGGGCGTCCGGGAGGCAGTGGCGGTTTCCGTCCTGGTTCCGGTGGTCGTCCGCGCGGCTAAGTTCTGTTGACAGATGGAGAACGATGCGCAATCCTTCACATTCCGATGGGAAGGTGGAGGATTGCATCTTTTTTGCGCGAAAGGGATCTAAAAGGGCATGAGTTTGGAAAAAGCAACCTTCGGAGCAGGCTGTTTCTGGGGCGTGGAGGCCGCGTTGGCCGCCATTGCCGGCGTCAAGAGCACGGCGGCGGGCTATGAGGGCGGCTCACTCGAGCGGCCCAGCTACAAGGACGTGTGTACGGACAAGACTGGCCACGCCGAGGTGGTTGAGCTGGAGTTCGACCCGGCCGAGATCAGCTATGAGACGCTGCTGGACGCCTTTTTCTCTTTGCACGACCCGACGACCTTGAACCGGCAGGGACCGGACTGGGGCACGCAGTACCGCTCGGTGGTCTTTACCCATTCGGCGAAACAGGCGGCGGCGGCGCGGGCCAAGATCGAGCAGTTGACGGCCGAGGGCCACTACGCGCCCAAGCGGATCGTCACCAAGGTTGAACCGGCGCAGAGCTTTTGGCGCGCCGAGGAGTATCACCAGCGCTACCTTGAAAAGCACGGCCAGAACGCCTGCCACATCTGAGAGGCAGGAGACAGTTTGCCGACAAAGCTGATCTGCACATTGTTTTGAAAGGGGCCGGCTTCAGCCGGACCAAAAGAGTTGCAAATGGATTGCGCCTTCAGGCGCGGAGGCTGTTTCAGGCTTGCCCGAAAATCTTCCCTCCGGGGCTGAAGCCCGCTCTTTTTTTCTGTTCTCTATGGCACGACTGAAGTCGTGCCCTTTCAAAACACTGTTTTGTCATCAGCACACGGAAAAGGCCCGCCACAGTGGCGGGCCTTTTCCGTGCGGCGTGCAGCCGAGGTTACTTGCTCTTGGGAGTCTCGTCGGTAGCCGGAGCGGGGCTGCTGGTTTCGGCAGTGGCTTCTCTTGCCGTCGTTTCGGCGACGGGGGCGGCAGGAGCAAGCAATTCCGGCGTTGCCGTTGCGGCGGGCTTGTTCTGCCCATGGACGAGGGTGAGCCTGGCATCGGCTTCATCGCGCCAGAGCCAGACGATCCACCAGAGAAGCACCACGATGTAGAGAATGCTGTTGGCGTTGTAGAGCTTGTCTTGCAGGCCGAGCACATGCTCATATTCCGCCTGCGAGTGGGGCACGGCGTGGGTGGCAATGTACTGCCAGATGCCGCGCACGGCCGACTCGGCGAAGGCTGCGACCGACAGGCCGATGACGAGCTTCTGCGTGTGGCTGTGCCAGCCGGCATGGAAGCGGCGACCGGCGTAGACGACCACCAGACAGAGCTCGACCGCGAGCAGGTCGGCGAGCAGATAGCAGCGCTGGGCGGCGATCTGCGCCAGGTGCAGCAGCAGGGCGCTGGTCGAAGGGCCGTTGATGGCGCTCCAGGCTGGCCACGGGCCCCAGAGCACGGTGCCCGAGCCGCCAACGAGCAGCAAGAGGGCGGTGCCGATGGCCCAGGCGCGCGGCGTGGCTCCGGCAAAGGCCTTCCGCGCCAGTTCGACGACGACGGCAAGCATGGTCAGGCTGGCGATGAGGGCCAGAACCAGAAAGATGATGCCTGACAGAATCGGGTCCATGCGGCCGAAGAGCATGCGGCTGGCGAGCAGGCGCAGCGCGATCAGGGCAATCGAAAAGCTGAAGACCGGGTAGCGGCGCGCACGGTCGCGGCCAAGCAGCACGACGAGCAGCACCAGAAGTGCGGCAAAGGTGAGCGCCCAGAGCGTCTGGACGGTGGTGAAGGCAAAATTCAGATGCATCGGAATCCTATCCTTGCCGCGGCGAACAGACCTCGCGGCGTACACATTCAGTGTAATCGCCCATAATGGAGCTATGCTTGTACTCGCTTCTGCCTCACCCCGTCGTCGTGAACTGCTTGCCCTGGCCGGTTTTTCCTTTGAAGTGCGTCCCGCGGAGATTGACGAAAGCGTTGCTCCGGGCGAGGACCCGGTGGGCTATGTGACGCGGCTGGCGCGCGAAAAGGCGCAGGCGGTCCTGGCCGCGCTCGGCGCGGACAACGCGGGCGTGGTGGTGCTCGGCGCCGATACGACGGTGATCGTCGACGGCGCGATTCTGGGCAAGCCCGTCGATGTCGAAGACGCCAAACGCATGTTGCGGCTGCTGGCCGGGCGCATGCACCGCGTGGCGACCGGCGTGGCGGTGGTGACGGCGCGCTCGATCGAAGCCACGGCCGAGATGACGACCGTTGAATTTTTGCCGATGAGCGAGGAAGAGATCGCCGACTACGTAGCCACCGGCGAGCCGATGGACAAGGCCGGAGCCTACGGGATTCAGGGCCGTGCGGCGCGCTGGATTCCACGCGTCGAGGGCTGCTATTACAACGTGATGGGGCTGCCGGTGGCGCGCGTGGCGCGGATGCTGGCGGCGGCCGGGGCGCGCTAGATTTTTATTGATTTTTTTTGGCGATGTGCCGGGCTGGCGTAGACTGATCTCACTTTTAAAATATTCCAGCCAAGGATCGTTTTCGATGAGGGCCAAATTTCTTCTTTCCGGCGCGGGCTTCTTCGCGCTGTTGCTTGCTTCTTCCTATGCTCATGCGCAGTTTCAGCAGCCCACCGGGGACGAGCTGAAGATGACCAGCGATCCGAAGGCGCCGGGTGCCGCGGCCGTCTATCTGAACATGGAAGAGATCGATGATGATCCGTTGCACTACCAGAGCTTTTACGCGCGCATCAAGGTGCTGAGCGAAAAGGGCAAGGAACTGGCGACGGTGAACCTGCCGTACATGTATGGCGATTCGAAGATCACCGACATCAAGGCGCGGACGATTCATGCCGATGGCACGGTGATTCCGCTCGAAGGCAAGCCCGAAGATCTGGTGAGCGCGAAGAATGGCGATCATCAGATTTCGCGCAAGGTCTTCAATCTGCCCAAGGTTGAGGTGGGCAGCATTCTTGAGTACCGCTACATTCTGCGCTACGACGACAATCATTTTTCGTCGCCGATGTGGGAGATTCAGCGGCCCTACTTCGTCCACAAGGCGCACTATGTTTTTACGCCCTTTGAGAACTTCAAGCCGGGGGCGACGCACATGGCCAGCAGCCGCTTTCTGGTTGATGCAAAGGGCCGCTCGGTCAACAGCCTGATCTGGTGGATGCATCTGCCGGAGGGGGTGAACCTGAAGACCGAAGCGGTGGGCCGCTACGTGCTCGACGTCAACGATATTCCGGCCATACCCGAGGAATCGTGGATGCCGCCGATCCAGAGCCTGCTCTACAAGGTCTTCTTCTATTACATGCCGGCGATGAGTGCCGGTCAGTTCTGGGCCGATGCAGGCAAGGACTGGTCGAAGCAGGTGGACCACTTTGCTGAGCAGAGCAATGATCTGCATGCGGTGGTGGCCGGGCTGGTGGCTCCCTCTGACAGCGAACTGGACAAGGCGAAGAAGCTCTACACGGCGGTTCAGGCGCTCGACAACACCGACTACTCGCGCAAGAAGAGCGAGGCGGAGCTGAAGAATCTGAAGCTCAAAGAGGCCCGGCACGCCATCGATGTGTGGAAGCAGAAGAGCGGCTCAAGCGACGAGATCGCGATGCTCTACTTGGCGATGCTGCGCGCGGCGGGGCTGAAGGCCTACGCGCTGCAGGTGGTCAATCGTAACCGGGGCGTCTTCGATCCGAGTTACATGAACATGAGCCAGTTCGACGATCTGCTGGTGCGGCTGGAGGTTGGCGACAAGGTGTACATGCTCGATCCCGGCGAAAAGGCGTGCCCCTTTGAGAGCCTGAACTGGAAGCACTCGAATGCGCGCGGCCTGGTGCAGTCGACCGCAGGGCCTGCACTGGGCAATACGCTGCCGCAAAGCTACAAGGACAACACGACGACGCGCTCGGGCTTCATCACGCTCGATGCGCACGGCGGCCTGACGGGGCAGTTGCAGTGGACGATGCGCGGCCAGGAGGCGATCCACTGGCGGCAGATCGCGCTCAGGAACGATCCGGACGAGGTGAAGAAGCAGTTTGATCAAGCCATTGAATCGGAGGTTCCCAAGGGTATCGAGGTTCATGTGGATCACTTTCTCGGCCTCGATGATCCAGAGGTGAATCTGATCGCCGCGGTGAAGGTGAGCGGCGAGGAGGGCATGGCGACGGCCAAGCGCCTGCTGCTGCCTGCGCTGTTTTTCTCGACGCGCGGTGGTCAGGTTTTTGCCGAGCAGGAAAAGCGCGCGACGGCGGTCGATATGGAATATGGCGAGCAGGTCGTTGACCAGATCACCTATGTGCTTCCCGAGGGTTACGTTGTCGAGGGCGCACCGGCCGACGCGACCCTGCAGTGGCCGGGCCATGCCATGTACCTCGTGAAGAGCCAGAGCGCGCCGGGCAGGTTTACCATTGCGCGGCGTCTGGCGCGAGCCTTCGATCAGGCCAAGCCGGAGGAGTACAAGGATCTGCGGGGCTTTTATCTGAAGGTGGCCTCGGCCGATCAGCAGCAGATTGTTTTAACGGCGGCTCCGGCTGCGGCGAAGGGTAACTGATGCGGATTTTTTCTGCTGCAGTGTGGGTGCTGTGCATGGGGCTGCTCGGCGTGGGAGCGGCCTCGGCAAAAGAGAAAAAGATGCCCGCGCCCGCGTGGGCGGTGGATGCGGCCAAGACGCCGACGCCGGCCGATGTGGGCGATGCGCCGGCGGTGGTGCTGCTGGACGAGTACGTGATTACCGTCGACGCCGAGCATCGCGCCGTGGAACGCGAGCGCACGGTGGTGCGCATCTTGAAGCCGCAGGGCCGCGAGTATGCGCACTGCTCCATTTCCTACGACGTGGACGAGAAGCTCAACTTTTTTCACGCGTGGACGATTGCCGCCGATGGCCGGCAGTTTCAGGCTCTCGACGAGGACTTCACCGACCATGGCAACTATGCCGACGCGACGCTGCAGTTTACCGAGCAGACGCGCGTGGTCAAGCCGCAAGCCAACGATCCGGGCGCGGTGGTGGCCTGCGAGACCGAGCAGCAACTGCGTTCGTACATGAGCTTCGAAAACTGGCAGATGCAGGGCTCGATTCCCGTGGTGCAGGCGGCGCTGGAACTTGCGCTGCCGCCGGGTGAGCACTTTGCCACCTCCTGGCGCGGCCACGAGCCGGTGAAGCCCGCCGAGCTGGGGCCGAATCACCTGCGCTGGGAGATCTGGAACATGCCGCGGCTGGACCTTGAAAACCAGCACGCGACGCCGAGTTGGAGCGCGCTGGCGGCGCGGATGTCCGTCTTCTGGGGCGATCTTGCCGTGCAGGGCGCGGAGCGGCAGTGGCAGGCCATTGGTGCGTGGGGCGCGAAGCTCGAAGAGCATCGCACCGACCCGACGCCGGAGCTTGCCGCCAAGGCGCAGGAACTGGTGGCCGGCGCACCCGACCTCTACACCAAGCTCAGCCGCATCACCGATTACATCCAGAAGAATGTGCGCTACTTCGTGGTGATTCGTGGCATCGGCGGCTGGCAGGCGCATCCGGCCGGGCAGATCTTTCGCAACCACTACGGCGATTGCAAGGACAAAACGACGCTGCTGATCGCGATGCTGAAGTCCGTCGGCGTCGATGCGTACTACTTCCATGTGGACTCGCGGCGCGGCGTCATCGACCCGAAGGCTCCGTCGCTGGCGGGCAATCACATGATCACCGCCATTGCGCTGCCCGCGGGCGACAAGGATGCGCGGCTGGCGGCGCGCGTGACGACAAAATCCGGCAAGACGCTGCTGATCTTTGACCCGACCGACGAGGAGACGCCGGTGGGGCTGACGCGCGCGGCCCTGCAGGGAGCCTGGGGCAATCTCTTTGACGGCGCCGACAGTCAGGCGTTGTTGATGCCGGTGCTGGCTCCGGAGACGGCGGGCGTGGAGCGCGCGGGCAGCTTTACGCTCGCGCTGAATGGAGATTTGAGCGGCACTCTGCACGAGACCTATCGCGGCGACGTGGCGGGGAACGAGCGCAGTTTTCTCAAGGAGAATGAGCCGAAGGAGATTCGCCGCCGTCTCGAAACCAGCCTGGGCCACAGTATGGCCGGGCTGAGCTTGAAGAGCTACGCGTTCCAGCAGATGGAGGCGCTCGACAAGCCGCTGGGGCTCAATCTGGAGTTTTCGCTCTCCAGCTATGCGAGCCCGGCCGGGCCGCTGTTGCTGCTCAAACCCCGCGTGCTGGGCAGCGATGCGCATCTGGTGCCGGAGGTGATGGCGGGCAAGCCGCGACAGTTTCCGATCGAACTCGGCCAGCCCGGCCGCTGGCATGACCGTTATGAGATTGCGCTGCCGGAAGGATACAAAGTGGACGAGGTCCCCGATCCGGTGAGCCTCGACGCGGGCTTTGCCAGCTATCGCACCTCGGTCGCGGCCAGCGAAGGCAAACTGGTCTACGAGCGGGAGTATGTGGTGCGCGCGGTGGAGATTCCAGCCGAGAAGGCGGGCGATTTTCGTCGCTTTGAGGCCGCGATTCTGACCGATGAGGCGAGCGCGGTGGTACTCAAGAAGTAAACATTGGCAGGTAGACCATAGAGGTAAAACGAGTTCCATACAGAAAAAGAATCCGCGCGCCGTCGATTTTACTTCCCGGAATTGGCGGCTTGTGGCCTATACTTCCCTCTAGGCGGGTGCGACCCTTGCTTCCGCCGCGACTTTATGGCCACGCAAACCTCCCGCAAGCGCGCCGCTGACACCCCTACGATTCCCGACCGCCTCTACTTCAAAATTGGCGATGTCGCGCGGATTTGTGGGGTGGAAACCTACGTGCTGCGCTTTTGGGAGACGCAGTTTCCGCAACTGAAGCCGAACAAGAGCGGCACCGGGCAAAGGCTCTATCGCCGTCGCGATGTCGAACTGGTGCTTGAGATCAAACGTCTAGTGCACGACGAGGGCTATACGATTGCCGGTGCGCGGCAGTCGCTTGAGCAGGGGATTGCGCCGCAACCGCAGGCGCGTACGGAAGATAAAGCAGAAAAGCGCTCGGATACGGTGGTGGCCACCATCGGTCATGCCCGCGCCGAACTGCGTGCGCTGGCCGAGTTGCTGGCGACGCCCGTCGGACGCCCACGCCATCGCTCGAAGGTGTCGACGCTGCCGGTTGGCTCCGGTTCCCTGTTTCCGGTCGAATAGAAGCAATCTTTTCGCGTAGTGTTTTCAAGCCCTTCCAGCAATTGCAGGCCTGCCTTCGTCGCATTCACGTGCGGTGATGCAAGAGTGTGCTATCTTCATGTCTAACTCGCTGCCCTAAAACGAGACAGTTGGTTTTCTGTTCCATCACGATGACAAGCAGGAGCGTCCCCCCATGCAATGCAGGCGTTGTGGCTCAAGCAACATCCGCTTATCGCGTCTTCGTCCCCACGACCTGGGGAGCTTGCTTACGTTGCACTATCCCGTGCGATGCCGCCTCTGTCATGAGCGCCGCTACGTCAGCCTTCTGGAGGCGTTGAAGGTGCGGTCGGCCGCGCGTGCGCGCAGGCATGAGCCCGTTGGAACCGGTGCCGTCAAGTAGCAGTGCCTCTTAAGCAGCCTTGCGCTGCTGCGCCTGACGCGCGGCCAGCGCGATCATTGCGCCCGAACCGAGAATCAGAGTGCCGCCGAGGAGCATCCACGGGCCCGGCAGCTCGTGCCACACCACATAGGAAACGATGGCGCCGGTGAGCAACTGCGTGTAGTGGTACTGCGAGACGTTGCTGGCCGAGGTGTGCTTGACGGCGAAATAGAAGCACGAAGTTCCGGCCGCGCAGAAAACCCCCATCAGCAGAAGCAGTGCCGTCAGCGAGATTGTGAGCGGACGGGCGTGCGTGCCGGTCAGCGCCAGTCCGGTGATGGCCGTGACCACCCCCGAGCAGAAGGCCATGCTCTCGGGCGGCTCGGTGCGGGTGAGCACGCGCGACCAGACCATGTTGATGGAAAAACAGGTGACGCAGATCATGCAGCAGAGAAAGCCGATGAGGTCGATGCGCTGTTCGTGGCTCCAGGGCGCGACGGCCGTGACTACGCCGATGAATCCGAGCAGAAGCGCGAAGAGTTTTTTGGCGCCGAGGTGCTCGCGCAGAAACACCGACGAGAGCAGTGCGACCAGCAGCGGCGAAGTGAAGATGAGAATGTAAAACATGGTCAGCGAGATGTGGCGCAGAGCGATGACCACGCAGACATTGTTGGTCATGTCGAGGAGCGCGCGCAGCCCCTGGCGCACGTAGGAGCGCGGCCGCAGTTGGTCGAGGTTGCCACGCACGGCAGCCTGCGCCGCCAGCGTCATCGCCATGAAGATGCCCATGAAGGTGACGATCTGGACCGGCGGCAGCGCCGGGCCGATCCACTTGATGCAACTGTCACCGAGCACCCAGAAGGTGAAGCCGGAGATGGCAAAGAGGATGGCAACAAAGTCGGAGACGCGTGGCTTCATCGAGCGCCTCGCCGTGTCATGCCGCAGCCTCGCAAGCAAAGTAAAAAATTCATTCTGCTTCTAGAGTAGAGGAACAAGCGGCTGGCCCTGTCTGGAACGAGTAATCTCTCTCCATTTTTTGCTGAGACGGAGGCCTTGCGTGCGCGGCGATGGAACGCTGTGCCTCTCGCTCGATACAATGCTTCGACGCAAAAGGGCATGGAATTTTTGCGCGGAAACCAAAGAGGTTTTGTCTTGGGAAAAATGCTGTCGCAAACTGGGGTTGCGCTGCCTGCAAAACATCACTACATCGTTTTGGATGGATTGCGCGGGGTCGCGTCGCTGATGGTGGTCTTCTTTCACCTCTGCGAGGCCAATAACGGCGGAAGCCGCTTCAAACAGGTCATCAATCACGGTTATCTGGCCGTGGATTTCTTCTTCTTGCTCTCGGGTTTTGTGATCGCCTATGCCTACGACGACCGCTGGCAAACCATGTCGCAGGGTCAGTTCTACAAGCGGCGGCTGATTCGTTTGCACCCGATGGTGATTCTCGGCAGCCTGATCGGCGCCGCGCTGTTTTATTTCGGCAAGGGGCCGGATTTTCCGCCGATTGCGCAAACCTCCATACCGCGGCTGCTGCTGGTCATGCTGATCGGTTGCACACTGGTGCCGGTGACGAAGGCGCTCGACATTCGCGGATGGGGCGAGATGCATCCACTCAATGGCCCGGCCTGGTCATTGTTCTTTGAGTATGTCGGCAATATTCTCTACGCCAGTGGAGTGCGCAAGCTGAGCCATCGCGCGCTGGGCGTTCTGGTTTTTCTGGCGGCGCTGTTCATGGCGCACTATGCCATCTTTGGCGCCCAGGGCGATCTGATCGGTGGCTGGTCGATTACGCCCACGCAGTTGCACATCGGCTTTGCGCGTCTGCTGTTTCCCTTTTTCGCCGGAATTCTTCTGATGCGGCTTGGCCGACGGATTCACATGCGCGGAACGTTTTTGCCCTGCAGCCTTTTGCTGATGATGGTCCTGTCGTTTCCGCGCCTGGGGGGCCCGACGCATCTATGGGAGAACGGCCTCTACGAGGCGCTGTGCGTGCTGCTGCTGTTTCCGTTGATTGTGGCCATGGGCGCGGGCGAATCTCTTGCCGAAGGCCGTTCGCTGCGCGTCGCGCGCTTTTTCGGCGACCTGTCCTATCCGCTCTACATTACGCACTATCCTCTGGTGTATCTCTACACGACCTGGGTTGTGCAGAGCCATGCTTCCAGAACCAGTGCGGTACTGGTGGGCGCGGCAACCAGCGTCGCGGCCATCACCATCGCCTACGCCAGCCTCAAACTGTATGACGAGCCGGTGCGCCGATGGCTGAGCAGAAAACTGCTCGCATAGGCTGCGCTCGCGCTGCGGACGAGTTGGCGTGCTCGCGGTCGGCACCGGGAGGCATGGGTGTTGCAAAAATTGTGGGGGATGAAGAAAAAATGGTCGGGACGGGCAGATTCGAACTGCCGCACGCTCGTCTTCGCCTCGCCCCCTCGCAGGCCATATGCGCGTCCTGCGCTCGCGCTGCGGACGAGTTGGCGTGCTCGCGATCGGCACCGGAGGCATGGGTGTTGCAAAAATTGTGGGGGGGATAAAGAAGAAATGGTCGGGACGGGCAGATTCGAACTGCCGACCCCTCGCACCCCAAGCGAGTGCTCTACCAGGCTGAGCCACGTCCCGACGTTAGACGCGCCAACTCCGAGGAGTCGGCTTCAGGGTCTTGTTTAGTGTACACCAGAAGGGCTGTCGGCGGGCAGAGGCAGAATTTGCCCGCGCGGAATGCCGACACCCTTCCTGAAAAACGAAAAACTACTTGGCCGGGGGCACGTATTCGGTCGGCAGGGCCAGGCCGTCGCCAAACAGGAAGGCCTCCATCTGCTCGACCAGAAACTGCTGCGCCTGCGGGGTCCAGGGTTGCAAACGGTACTCGTTCAGCAGCATGCGCTGGCGGTCAATCCACTCATCCCAGGCGACTTTCGAGACGTTGTTGTAGACCTTCTGGCCCAGTTCGGAATCGAACGGAGGCTCTTCGAGGCCCTCCAGCTCCTTCTTGTAGCGTACGCATTGCACCATGTGCGCCATTGGCTTTGCTCCTGTTTTGATTGTAGTAGATGGGGCGGGTGGGGTGTTGCGCCGCAGCAATCGCAGAGCAATCTCTCCATGGCCCGACCTTTTTCTTTCGGGATTGAGGCAAAACGGCCAGGGCCGTTGCCGGAAGGCAATTTCAAATGCGATTGGGGTGGGAGCCGCGCTCCATGCAGAACGTTGGCGACCTGTGCAAAGTTGACCAGACTGGCCATGCCGACTTCGGTCACAATCTTCTAGTGCTTATCAGCTTTCTGGCGTGCTCTGCGAGGCGCTTCAACGGTACGTTGCAAAGGAATCCACGATGTCTGACTCGAATCCGTCCGGGCTTTCTGACAATGCGGCCGGCGGCATCGCCTACCTCACGCTGATTCCGGCAATCGTTTTCCTGATCATCGACCCATTCAGGCAGAGCGCCTACGTGCGCTTTCACGCCTGGCAGTCGATCTTCTTTTTCATTGCCTGGGCGGTGATCGACATCCTGGTCGGCTTGGTGCAGAACCTTGTTCCTTCGGTCGTTTTTCTGACCTTCACGGTTTTGCAACTGGTGGCTCTGGCGATCTTCGCCGTCTGGGTTTATGTGTTCGTCAATGCATTTGGCGGCAAGCGCATCAAGCTGCCTCTTATAGGCGGTATGGCTGAAAAACAGGCCAGCCGTTCATCGTAGTAACCCTCCCCCATTCCCTAGCTGCGTAGAAGAAACGGCCTCCCCTGACTCAGGAGGCCGTTTCTGCCTATGTGCGGCGGCCTTTTTTGCCGAGCTTGTTGCGTGCCTTGAAGGAGCGGCCGGGGGCGGAGGTGGCGCGCTTTTTCTTGGCCTTCGGGCGCGATTTTGCAACTTTGGTTTCTGTCAACGGGATGCCTTCTTCCACAATCGAAAAGATCAGTTTGCGTTCCTGTGCGAGGATGCGTTCGAGCAGGACATCGACGCGATCGCCGGCCTTGAAGCGACGGCCCCAGCGCTGGCCGACGATCTCGTGTGTGTGTTCCTGCCAAATGTAGCGGTCGTCGCGCATCGCATCGATCGGGACGAGGCCTTCGACGAACATGTCGGTCAGCTCGACAAAGAGTCCGTACTTCGACGGATTCAGAACGAGCGCGGAGAACTCATCGCCAACGCGGTCGCGCATGAAGCGGACCTTCTTCCATTCGACCAACTCGCGCTCGGCCTCGGCGGCGCGGCGTTCGGCCTGGCTGGACTCGTCGGCGATGGCGGCCAGCTCGTCTTCGCTGAGGGGTGGCTCGCCGGCGAAGGTTTCGCCGGTAAAGCGGCGGCGATCGACGACGATGCCACGCAGCCCCTCGTTGGGATGCGTCCAGGGCGAGGCGAGCCGGTTTTTCTCAAGCTCTCCCCGGCCGCTGGTGCCCGCGCGCAGCAATTGTTTCGCGATGCGATGCACGATCAGGTCCGGATAGCGGCGGATCGGCGAGGTGAAGTGCGTGTAGGTGGGCGCGGCCAGCGCGAAGTGTCCCTCGTTCTTCTCAGAGTAACGCGCCTGCTTGAGCGAGCGCAGCATCAGGTAGCTCAGAATGCGTTCCTCGGGTGAGCCTTCGATGCGCTGCGCGAGCTTCTGATACATGCGCGGAGTGACGGCGATGTCTTCTGGAATTTCATGCGTGCGCGCGGTGCGGCCACGGCGTTGCGCATCGCGCCGGTCTCCACGGGTTTGCACGCGTTTGACGGGCAGCGCGCCGAGGCCGAGCGAGACGCCGAAGCTGGCGGCCTGCTCTTCAAATTCGACAACGCGGCGCGGTTCGGGCTTCTCGTGAATGCGGTAGAGCGAGGGCACGCCGAGGTCTTCCAACCAACTGGCGACGCACTCGTTGGCGGCGAGCATGAACTCTTCGATGAGCCGGTTGGCCCAGGTGCGCTCGGACTTGGTGACGCCGTTCATGTTGCCGGTCTCGTCGAAGAGAATCACCGGCTCGGGCAGATCGAAGTCGATGGAGCCGCGCTCCTGACGGCGCTGATTCATGCGCAGGGCAAGCCGCTTCATGCGCTCGAAGCCGGGCACCAGGGCGGCGTAGCGCGCGCGGGTCTCCACATCGCCTTCCAGAATGGCGTGGACCTCGGTATAGGTCATGCGCGCGGCCGAACGGATGACGCCTTCGACGACCTCGTAGCCGGTGAGCTGGCCCTTGGCGTCGAGCTCCATCAGGCAACTGAGCGTGAGCCGGTCCTCGCCCGGGCGCAGGCTGCAGATGTCGGTCGATAGCTCCTGCGGCAGCATGGGAATGGCGCGGTCGGGGAAGTAGACGCTGGTGGCCCGCAGACGCGCTTCGAGGTCGAGGTCCGTGCCTTCGCGCACGTACTCGGAGACGTCGGCGATGTGCACCTGCAGGCTCCAGGAGCCATCTTCGTGCTCTGCAACGAGCACGGCATCGTCGAAGTCCTTGGCGGTTTCGCCGTCGATGGTGACGATGGGCAGCGAGCGAAAGTCGCGGCGGCGCGCGATCTCGTCCTGGTCAAGATGGGCGACCGAGCGCGCTTCGGCCAGAACATTGTCCGGAAAGATGCGCGGCAACTGGTGCTTGCGGATCATCATCTCAACGTCGACGCCGAAATCCTCCGCATCGCCGAGCACCTCGATGACCTTGCCGAGTGCCGGGCGCATCGGCGTGGGCCAGCGGAGGATTTCGACATCGACGACAAGGCCGTCGAGATCTTCCTCGGAGGTGATTGCCACGCGCGCGGCCTCGGCCTCTTTGCCCAGCACGCGGTCTTTTTCCTCGCGCACTTCGGGCAGTGCCTCATCGAAAGGAATCACGATGGGCTGCGTCATGCGCTCGTCAAAGGGCAACACCTGATGGCCGGGTTCGCGGGCCGAGCGGGCGCAGCGGAAGGTGCCGACGACGGTGGCGTTGCGGCGGGTGAGCACGCGCACGATGCGGCCCTGGCGGCGTCCGTCGCCGCGCGCCGGCTGGCAGTCGACCAGCACCTGATCGCCCTGCATGGCGCCGTTGATCTCGGGGGGAGGAATGAAGATGTCCTCGGCCGGTTTGCCGCCGACGGTCTGTCTCGCGTTGGGGCGCACAAAGCCGTAGCCGTCGCGATGCAGATCGAGCCGGCCGGCGATGAGGTTGGCATTCGGCTTGGCCTCAAGCGCGCGGGGCAGCGTCCAATGCTCGCGGTCGATCTTGACGAGGGCGCCGCGTGCGGTGAGCCGCGCGAGATGTTCGCGCAGCAGGCGACGAGCGAGTCCGCCACCGAGATTCAGCTCGCGGACCAATTGTTTGTAGCCGGCTTTGCCGCCGGGGGCGTGGGCAATGCGCGCCACCAGTTCGCGATCAGTCATGATTCCAGAGTAGGCCATTGGGCTGGCTGGGGAGTGTCAGAGTTGGATACTGGTTCCAGAACCCGCACGGAGTTCTCGTCTCGCGGGGGGAAATGGTCTTAAAATAACGGCAATGAAGTTTTGCGGGCGGATCGCTCGGGAAAGTCTCCGGCTGCGAGAAGTTGCAAAAAAAGAACCCATAGGCCCGCTGGAACGTGATAAGTGTAAGGCCAAGGGCTCTGCCCAAGGCCTGGATCCCCTCGTCCAGTTAGGACAGAAAAGGAAGTAGTAGAAGCGCTATGTGGAAACCCAGCCAATCCGCGTCGATCACTCATACTCCGACTCCCGAACCCGCACGTCCTGCGCAACAGCCCACACCTGCCTTTGAAAGCGCCGCCAGTCGCGCTGCTGCAGCCGTGCAGGGCGATCAGGCCACCATCGGCAAGGGATTGTTCATCAAGGGCGAAATCAGCGGCACCGAGTCGTTGTTTATCGACGGCAAGGTCGAGGGCAGCGTGAATCTGCCCGGCAACCGCGTCACCGTTGGTCGCAACGGTCAGGTCTCGGCTACCATCACCGCACGCGAGATTGTTGTCCTTGGCAAGATTCGCGGCAACATCTCGGCCACCGACCGCGTCGACATCCGCGCCGAAGGCTCGTTGACCGGCGACGTTTCGGCGGCGCGCATCAGCATCGAGGATGGCGCTTACTTCAAGGGCGGCATCGACATTCGCAAGGGCGAAAACGGCAAGACCGCCGGGGCAGCTGTGCCGCCGCCGACCGAAGCCGCGCGTCCCGCACAGGCCTAAAGCTCTATCGCTTCAAGAAAAACGCCGCAGGCTCTTCGGAGCTTGCGGTGTTTTTTCTTTGGATTTTTAGAGCAACTTGAGTCGCTTGAGCGCGACGCGGGGCAGTGCGGAGCCGGTCTTGTCGAGCACGCCCAGGGCCACGACCATCCACAGCAGACCGCCGACGAGCAGGATCGCGGCATTCATCGCAAGGCGCAGGTGCGCGTGATGCGGCGCATAGTGGCTCGCTCCCCAGATCAGGCTCCAGATCAGCGCGCCGCTGACCAGACCGGAGAAGAGGCTGCGGCCCAGTTCGGCATAGTCCAGGCTGGCCAGCGAAACCATGTGCCGCTGGTGCAGCAACACGGCGATGGTGAGCGTCTGCAGCGTGATGCCCAGGTTCGAAGCCACGGCCAGTCCGAGCACGCCCCAGTGGTGGTAGAGCAGGGCGTAGAGCGGAATGGAAATGACGGTGACAATGGTCCCGGCAATGGCTGGTTCGAGCGTTTTCCCGGCGGCGAAAAAGGCGCGTGCGTAGATCGACTGCGCGCCCCACAAAAACAGCGTGACCGAAAAGATGGTGAAGTAGTTGGCGCAGAGCGTGGCATCGGTCGGGGAGAAGCGTCCGCCGACAAAAAACAGCGCGATCATTGGCTGGCCGAGGGCGATCATGGCCGAGCTGGCCAGCAGGCCGAGCGCGGCCACGCGCGAGACCGAGTCGGCTACGCCCACGGCAAACTCGTAGCGCTTTTCCTGTGCCCAGAGGCTGGCGAAAAACGGCATCGAGGCCATGCCCGCCGCCTGCGCCAGCATCGCCGTCGGTGCGGAAAACAACTGCTTGGCATAGTTCATCAGCGCGATGCCGCCGCCGACGCTTGAGGCAAAGTGGGCGATGATCCAGTTGTCGGCGGTGACCACTGAGACGCCGAGCATCAGCGGCAATGAGAGTCGCACCCACTCGCGCAGGCCTTCATCCTGCCAGTCGAGCAGCATGCGGTAGCGCGCCCCGGCCTGCCGGGCAAAGTACCAGTTCAGCAGAAACGGGCCGCAGATGGCGCCGGCCGTGGTGCCGATGGCCAGCGATGCCGGACCGATCAGCTTGTACAAAAACACGCCTCCGACGATGGTGCCCGCGCTATAGATCAGCGGAGCCACCGCCTGCACACTGAACTGCTTGTGGACGATCAGCACCGCGCCAAAGACGCCACCGGCAAAGAAGAACAACTGCGCCGGCAGCAGAATCCGCGTCAGTTGCACGCACAGGTGCGCCTTCTGCGCATCGAAGCCCGAAAACCACCAGCGGACCCAGAGTGGCGCGGCGAGCTCGGCGATGAGAATGGCCGCGCCGAGCACCAGGTACATGGTTGTCAGAATCACCGACAGCGAGCGGTTGCCCTCATCCTCGCGGCCTGTCTCGCGATAGCGCGTCAGGATGGAGACGAAGGAGATCGATGCCGCGCCGCCAACCAGAAAGTAGCTGATCATGTCGGGCAGCACAAAGGCCGCCGTGAGCGCATCGGCCTCGCTGCCGCTGCCGAACAGCCATGCGATGTATTTGACGCGCACCAGACCTATGACGCGCGAGAGCAAGCCTGCGACCATCAGCAGAATCGTTGCCGAAAAAACCGAGTGCGCATGGGTTGGATGAAGGAAGGCAAACAGTCGCGCGGCGCGCGAAGATCGGGTTGGAGCGAAACGAGCCACTGCTTTAATTTTAGCGGGCCGAGGGGCCCGTTGCTTGGACTCTTCCGAAGCTTGTGCGTCCGGAGCGCGTATGAATGTGATTTCATGCGCCAAATGTAGATGCGAAGTGAGAGGAACATGAAAAGAGCATCACGGTAGTTTTAAAAAAATACCGCGATAAATACCTTCCCGCACTCAAGCGTCCCGTTTCTTTTCCGATAAGGAAAGATAGCTGACTGCAGTCGGTGCGGTCGTGTCGGTTTTTTGCAAACGGGCTCTCGGGCAGCACGGGGAGCACAACCAGAAAATGCGGAAACATCCCTTCGGGTGGTTTCGCACAAGCTGAAGCTCTTCCCGAAGTACGCATGCAGGGTGGCTTGGCTTTCAGGGCTCCTTGCGAAGCACAGACAGAGCGCGTCTTCGAGAGGGCGATACGTGGATCCTCCGGTGCGCGCGATGCGGCGGGATGATCGTTGGGTCGGTGCAATGCCACAGGTAGGGGTCCAAATCAGCAAGATTGATCGGGAGCAGGAAGACCTGCGGCTTGCGGCGCTCTCGGCAACCGGCATTCTCGATACCGAACCGGAGTCGAGCTTCGACGCCGTCACCCGTCTCTGCGCGGAGTACTTTCACGCCGACACCGTGCTGCTTGGCTTTGCCGATGAGAGCCGCATCTGGATCAAATCCTTCTGGGGTGAGTCGATCCGCGAGCTGCCGCGCCAGAACTCGATCTTTGAGATGGTGCTGGCCGAAGGCGGACCGATCATTGTTCCCGAGATTGGCCAGGACACGCACTTCGATGCTCCGGTGCTCAACCTGCGTCGGCTTGAGGTTCGTTCCTTTGCCAGCGTTCCTGTCCGTTCCTCCGATGGCTACATTCTTGGTGCGCTAACCATCTTCAACAGCCAGCCCCGGCGGCGGATGGCCCTCGACGAGCTGCGCATGCTCGAGAATCTGGCCGAGATGGTGGCCAGTCAGCTTGAGCTGCGCAAGTTGCGCCGCCATCTGAGCGTGAGCAAACCGAGCGTGCGCGCGATCCCCAGCGCCGCGCCGCGAAGTTGGCCGCGTTCGTCGGACCTGCGCAAGGCACTCGACCGGCACGAGTTCGTTTTGTACTACCAGCCGGAGATCGATCTGGTGACGCGCAAGATCTCCGGTCTCGAAGCCCTGATTCGCTGGCCGCACCCGGAGCGCGGTATTGTCGCGCCAGGCGCGTTCATTCCGCAGGCCGAAGAGAGTGGCATGATTCTGCCCATCGGCGACTGGGTGCTCGCCGAGGCCTGCCAGCAGGTGCAGAAGTGGAATCAGGACAGCGATCTTGGTTCCCCGCGTGTGTGTGTCAACCTGTCGGCGCGCCAGTTCTCGCGCGAGGGGCTGGCCGACCATGTGGAGGCGTTGCTGAGCCAGCACAGCGTGCCCAGCCGCCTGCTCGGGCTCGAGATGACCGAGTCCAGCCTGATGTCAGACATCAATGTGGCCTTCGGCGTGCTGAGCAATCTGCGCCGCCTCGGCGTCAGCCTGTTGATGGATGACTTTGGCACCGGATACAGCTCGCTGAACTACCTGCACTCGTTTCCCTTCGACGTGCTGAAGATCGATCGCTCCTTTGTCGGACGCATGACCAATGGCGACCAGCCGTTGCAGATCGTACGCACCATCATCGAGTTGGCGCGCGTGCTCGGCATGGACGTCGTCGCCGAGGGCATCGAAACCGTCGAGCAGTTTATTCTGCTGCGGGAGATGGGCTGCCGCTATGGCCAGGGCTATCTGTTCTCGCGCCCCCTGCCGGCCGAGGCCATGAGCCAGTTGCTGCGCATGCCGGGCCGGCTGCTTCCCGACCCGGAACAAGCTGCTTAAAACATTAGAAAATGCAAGCAGGAAAGAACTTCGGCCGTTCCCGTTCAGGGAATCTTGAGCCGTCTTCATGGGCTTTCATTCATGATTTCCGGGCCAGGGCGCAGTATGCTCCATCGTATGCAGCCCAAAGCAGAATCCGTGTCCCCCTCCGCTCCCACAGACTTTGCGGGATTGCTCGCCGCTCTTGCCATGCCTGCGCAGAAAAATGCCGCGGCGTGGAATGGAGGGGTATCTGCGGATGAATTAGCCTCGGTCAGTTACGAAAAGGCTTTGCGTACTCCAAGAAAACCGCAACCCGTGCAGCAAGAGGCGCAAAAGCCGCCGCGACGGGCGCCACGGCCTGCCGCGCGCCGCGCCAGCCCGGCGGAAGAGCCGGAGCAGATCGCCGAGACCGATTCGGCGGCCAGCGTGCGCGCCGCCCTGCAACAGGCGATTGCCGCGCTTGGGCGCAACACGGAGCCGGAGCCGGTCGAGGACTACAACGGGGCGGTCCACACCAGCTACAGCTACGACGAACCACCGGCGAGCCGCCAGTGGATCAAACGTCCGTTGGCCGGAAAGCTCGAGCCCGAGCCTGAACCTGAACCTGAACCTATGCCGACGGCACCGCAGAGCTCGGCCGAGCGCCTGCGTACCCTGCTTGCCGAAAAGATTGCCGAGCAACGGGCGGCCGCCGCGCAGCGGCCCAGCATTCACGCGCGTCCTGTGCCGCGCACGGCACCCAAGCTGGAAAAGCTGAGTCCGGCCGAGTCGCCCACGGTGCGTCGCGTGGCCGCGCGTCCGCAGACGGCGCGCCGCATGGAAGCCGCGCCGAGCGAGGCCTGCACCTTTGCCGGAACCATCGAGTCGGTGTTGAACCCGGAGATTGAAGCGCCCGAGCCGCAGCGGATGGATTCGCGGGCGACGTCGCGCATCGAACGCCCCTTGTCGGGCGCGCTGGCCCCGAGAGGGCTGGTTGCGGTCAAAAACGCCAGCATCACCATCCGCATGAGCGCCGCCGAGTGCGAGCAGTTGCGTGGCCGCGCGGCCGAGGCCGGAATGACGGTCTCCGCCTACCTGCGTTCCTGCATCTTCGAGGTGGAGGGGCTGCGGGCACAGGTGAAGGCGGCTGTGGCGCAGATCCGTTCGACGGCAGCGCCCGCCGAGGCCGCCTATGAGCCCGCGCATTACGCCGCCTCCGATGCTGCCGCGGCCGGTTCGACGGCCTTGGCCTATCGTCCGGCGGTGGCACCAGGCGCGGAACAGCGTGGCTGGCTGGGGCGGATGCGCTCGTTTCTCTTCGGCGCGCCGCAGACGACCTAACCATGCGTGCAACCGAACACGCGGGAGTATAGCTTTTTCGGTCTACGTGTATTCCGAAAATGCGCTAAGAAGAAAGTTCTAAAAAACTCCTCAACAATGCGAAGAGCCGCATCCCCTTGGGGACGCGGCTCCTTTTTTTGCAAATGGAGAAAAGTTACTCGACCTCGAGCAGCAGGCACTTCAAGTACTCGCTCTCGGGCAGATTGAAGACGACCGGGTGGTCGGGCGAGGGACCGCGGCGCTCGACGAGGCGCACGCGCCGTCCGGCGTCGGCAGCGGCCGAGGCCACCGTCGCTTCAAGGTCAGCCCAACTGACGTGGTGCGAGCAGGAGAAGGTGGCCAGCAGGCCGCCCGGGCGCAGCATCCGCAGCGCGCGCAGGTTCAGTTCCTTGTAGCCACGCAGAGCGCTTTCGACGGCGCGTTTGGTTTTGGCGAAGGCCGGAGGATCGAGCACGATGGTGTCGAAGACCTCCTTGGCGTCGGACCAGTCGCGCAAAAGGTCAAAGGCGTCGGCGGCAACCCAGTCAACCTCGGCGGTAAGCAGCGCGCGGTTGGCGGCGAGGTTCTTTTCCGCCACTTCGAGCGAGGCATGCGAGGCGTCGATGCCGGTCACCTGTTTGCAGAACCGCGCCAGATGCAGCGCGAAGCCGCCCTGGTAGGTGCAGACGTCGAGGGCGCGGCCGGTGGTGCCCAGGCGCTTGGCCCACTCGGCCACGGCGGCGTAGTTGGCCCGCTGGTCAAGGAAGGCGCCGGTCTTTTGCCCGGAGTTGGCGTCGAACTGCAGCGCGAGGCCGTTGACGTGGAACTCGGCCACGGAGGATTTGGCCGTGGTGCGGGCCGGCCAGAGCGCCTCGGTGGCGGGCGCGGCCAGCCCCTCCAGCTCGCGCATGCGCGGGTCGGGTCGCTCGTAGATGGCCTTCGGTGCAATCTCTTCGCGCAGCACGCGGACGACGAGCGCGCGGATCTCTGCGTTATCGAGTCCCTTGGCGACAAGCTGCACAATGGAGAGCGGGCCGTACTGGTCGATGATCAGTCCGGGCAACTCGTCGGCCTCGCTGAAGACCAGACGGCAGGCGTCGTTGTTTTTGTCGAGCAGCGGCTTGCGGCGGGCAATGGCGCGGCGCAGCCGTTCTTCAAACAGCGCCAGCCAGGCGGCCTCGTCGAGCGCGGTGCGGGCAACCATGCGCAGAGCAATCTGCGAGGTGGGGCTGTAGAGCGCCGTGCCCAAAAGCAGTCCGCGATTGTCGGCGACGGGCAGCAGTGCGGGCGCGGGCTCGCCCTCATGCAGCGAGAGCGCCTCGACGTCGGAGGCGTAGACCCAGGAGTAGCCCTGGCGCAGACGGTCGGCGGCGCGGCGGCTGATGCGCGCGCCCAGGTCGACTCCGGCCGAAGCGATGGCCGCGACCGGCTTGGGTGCAGTCTTTGCCGCAGCCTTGGCGCCGGGCTTGGCCTCGGTCGGCGCAACGGGCTTGGTCACCGCTGGCGCGGCAGGCGCGGTGTTGGCGCTGGGCCTTGCGACAGCCTTTGTGACCGGTATTGGTGCGGGCTTTGCCGCGGGTTTGGCGACGAACTTCGGCAACGGCTTGGCGATGAGCTTTGCCGCGGGCTTGGTCGCGGGCTGCGCCTCGGGCTTGGCCGTTGCGCGCTTGGCCGTGCGGGCCGCGGCGCGTTTTGCCGAGCGTTCGGCGGCTTGTTGCGCGGCGTGCCGGGCGGCATGCTTGGCGGGCTTGGCCGAGGCTTTGCGCGGTTTCTCCTGCCGTGGTGTGCCCGCGAACGGGGTTTTGTGCTGCTTGGGGGAGGACGACGCAAAAGAGGGTGCCTTGCGCGTGCGTCCTGATTCCGATTTTGAAGCTCGTTCTTTCGCCATAGTTTCAGTGTAAGCGTGGTTTCAGTTTCTGCGGCGAAAACCTTTGATCGCCCTATAATGAAGTATGGCGACCGTCCGTCAGAGCGCACCGGAAGCATCTCCGAAGACCGCACCGGCCACTGCGGCCGGAGTTGCGAAGCAGGCCTCTGCCGCCGCCTCCACGCCGCATTCGCTTGCTCCCGAAGAACTTGAAGGTATCAACCAGCGCTTTGAAGAGATGGTGGCCCGCGTACAGGCCAACCGTCCCAACGAGGATGTGTCGCTGATTCGCCGCGCCTGGGATTTTTGCGTTCAGCATCATCTGGACCAGCGCCGCGCCTCGGGCGAGCCCTACATCATTCATCCGCTCAAGGTTGCCGAGATTCTTGCCGAGATGAAGATGGACGCGACGGCCATCTCCGCCGGTCTGCTGCACGATGCCGTCGAGGACACTCCGGCCACCAGCGACGAGATTGCCGTTCGCTTCGGCGATCAGGTGGCGCACATCGTCGAAGGCGTCACCAAGATCGACAAGATTCAGTTCGCCAATCGTGAGGACCGGCAGGCGGAAAACGTCCGCAAGATGCTGCTGGCCATGGTTGAAGATGTGCGCGTGGTGCTCATCAAGCTGGCCGACCGGCTGCACAACATGCGCACGTTGCAGCACCTCAAGCCCGAGCGGCAAGAGGCGATTGCCCGCGAGACGATGGACATCTACGCGCCGCTGGCTCACCGGCTGGGCATGGGCAAGGTGCGCGGCGAGCTGGAAGATCTGGCCTTTCGCTATACCGATCCGGTGGCCTACGAGCAGGTTTCGGCCGCCGTCGAGGCCCGCCGTGCCGATGGCGAGCAGTTCATGCGCACCGTCGAGGACGCCATCGTCGATCAGCTCCGCGAGAACGGCATCGAGGCGCGCGTCGAGTGGCGCATCAAGCGGCTCTATTCCATCTATCAGAAGCTCGAGCGGCAGAAGATCTCCTTCGATCAGGTCTATGACTTTCTGGCCATCCGCATCATCACGCAGGATGTCTCGGCCTGTTACGCGGTCTTCGGCATGATTCACACACTCTGGCCGCCGGTGCCCGGGCGCATCAAGGACTTCATCGCCATTCCCCGCGCCAACCACTACCGGTCGCTGCACACGACGGTGATGGGCGAGGGCGGCTTGCAGTTCGAGGTGCAGATTCGCACTGAGGAGATGCACCGGATCGCCGAAGAAGGCATCGCCGCGCACTGGAAGTACAAGGCTGGCGGCGAGAACGCCATGACCGCGCGCGATGAGGAGCGGCTCAACTGGATTCGCCAGCTCGTCGAGTGGCAGAAGGAGATGACCGACCCCAACGAGTTCCTCTCGAGCCTGAAGATGGATCTCTACCCGGATGAGGTCTACACCTTCACGCCGAAGGGCAAGGTGGTGGTGGTTCCGGCCGGCAGCACGCCGATTGATTTTGCCTATACGATTCACACCGAGGTGGGCCACACCTGCGTCGGTGCCAAGGTCAACGGCCGCATGGTGCCGCTGCGCACCAAGCTCAAGACCGGCGACATTGTTTCGATTGTCACGCAGAAAGAGCACAAGCCGAGCCGCGACTGGCTGACCTTCGTCAAAAGCCCGCGCGCCCGCAACAAGATCAAGCACTGGCTCAACGAGGATCAGCGCCGCCGCGCCGTCGAAATCGGCCGCAAGCTGCTTGACCGCGAGGCCCGCAAATACAAGGTGCCGCTCAGTCTGATCACCGATCAGGATCTGAGCCGGCTGGCAGGCGAGTATGGCGTGGCGACGGCCTCCGATCTGCTGGCCGCGCTTGGTCTCGGCAAAAACTCCGCCCATCAGGTGCTGGTCAAACTCGCGCCGGGTTGCGACGCGCAGGCCGATCCCGAGCCCGAGATCAAGCCATCGGCCGAGGCGCAGGCCATGGAGAGCGAGCGCAAGCTGCGGCTCACCGGCAACGACTCGCTCAAGGTCGAAGGCCAGAACGATCTGCTCGTCTACCGCGCCCGCTGTTGCAATCCGATTCGCGGCGAAGAGATCGTCGGCTACGTTACGCGCGGCAAGGGCGTCGCGGTGCATGCGCGCAACTGTCCCAATGTGCAGAACCTGCTCTACGAGGCCGATCGCCGCATCGCCGTCGAGTGGTCGGCGGCTCCGGCAAGCGCGGCAGGCCGCGTGCAGCGCTATCCGGTCAAGGTCATCGTCTACTGCGACGACCGCACCGGCATGTTGAAGGAACTGACCGCCGTCATCTCCGACGAGAACACCAATATTCGTTCGGTCGAGGTAACCCGCCCGGACAACGGCGAGGCCGCCATTGAGTTCGTTATCGAAGCAGAGGATCTGCGCCAGCTCAAGCGGCTCGTGCTCGGCCTGCGCCGCGTCAAGGGTGTCCGCGTTGTGCAGCGCACGCAGAAGGTGTAAAGGCAGGGACTGAGGGACGACTAGGGCCTCGAGTGGTAGGGGATAAAAGGCATAAAAACTCCTCGGCCGAGCTTGCTTCACAGTTTTAGTCCCTCAGTCCCTGGTCCCTACGTCCCTCGGTCCCCACCGTCCTACAATCAAACTATGATTCGCGTTTTTGAGCCTATTCCGCATGCTTCGCTAGAGCTGTACGTCTTCGACCTGGACGGCACCATGGTCGACTCCACGCAGGACCTTGCCAACAGCGTCAACGAAACGCTGGGCGAGCTGCGCCTTGCCGCGCTGCCCGACGCGGTGATCGCCGGCTTTGTCGGCAATGGCGTGCCGCTGTTGCTGCGCCGTTCGCTCGGCCGCATCGCGAATGTCGAGCCGGATGCCGTCGATGCCGCGCTCTTTGATCGCGCGCTTGCATACTTTCTGCCCTGCTACGAGCGGCACATGCTCGAAAACACCCAACTATATCCGGGCGCACTCGCGGCGCTCGAGGCAATTTACACGGCAGGAAAAAAGCCAGGAGCCAGAAAGAAAACGCTGGCCATCTGTACCAACAAGCCGGAGAAACATTCGTTGGGCATCTGCCGTGCGCTGGGCATCGACAAATATTTCATGCGCATCTACGGCGGGGATACCTTCAAAACCCGCAAGCCCGATCCCGAGGGTCTGCGCGCGTTGATGGCCGAGGCTGGTGCTGACCCCAAGGCGACGGTGATGATCGGCGACAGCAAGGGCGATGTGCAGGTGGCGCGCAACGCGGGCACCTGGAGCCTGGGCTGCGCCTTCGGTTTTGGTCCGCAGACACTGCTTGAAAACCGCCCCGACGTCTGGGTGGATTCTGCGACGGACTGGACCCGTGTGTTGCTGCCCGAATAGTTTTTTTGATTGGAGAAGCGCCGTGCTGAACAAAGAAAAAATCTTTGACGGAATTCATGTGATGGACGGCGGGCTGGCGACCGAGATCGAGGCGCTTGGCGGCAAAATCGATGGCGCGCTCTGGTCGGCCGAGGCGCTCGAGCGCGAGCCGGAAAAGGTCGCCGCCGTGCATCGCGCCTACATTGAGGCCGGTGCGCAGTGCCTTGCCACGGCCAGCTATCAGGTCTCGCGGATGGGCTACATCGAAGTGGGTCGTACCGCCGACGAAGCCGATGCGGCGCTGCTCAAATCGGTGCGCGTGGCGCGCGCGGTGACACGCGCGTTTCCTGCGCGGCGCGTGCTCGTCGCCGCCTCGCTCGGGCCCTACGGCGCGGCGCTGCACAATGGCGCGGAGTACACCGGAGCCTACGATTGCAGCTACGCCGATCTGGTGCGCTTTCATCGCGAACGCATCGAGATTCTGGCCAACGCGACCGGCGATGATTCTCCAGACCTGCTCGCCTTCGAGACCTTTCCCTCGCTCGAAGAAGCCCGTGCCGTGGGCGCGGCGCTGGCCGCGTGGCCACGGATTCCCGCCTGGTTCAGCTTTTCCTGCCGTGATGACAGCCATGTTGCGCATGGCGAGCCGGTGCATGCGGTGGCCGCGACCGTGGCGCGCTTTCCGCAGACGGTTGCCATCGGCGTCAACTGCGTGCCCGCGCGGTGGCTGCCCTCGCTGATCGCCGAACTCAAAAGTGGTTCAGAGAAGCCGGTGATGGTCTATCCGAATTCGGGCGAAGGCTGGGATGCGGAGCGCCGCTGCTGGACCGGCGAAACCGAGGCCGCCGACTTTGGCGTGCAGGCCGCGGAATGGTTCCGGCAGGGCGCGTCCATCGTGGGCGGCTGCTGCCGCATTCGCCCCGCGCATATTCGCGCCGTGGCGGTAAACGCAGGGACGTAGGGACCAGGAAAGCAGGAAGCCCGTCATCTTGAGCGAACGGGGCCCCAGGCGTTTTCTTCAGTCTGGGGGTGGTGAGTCGAAAGATCTGCGGTTGCTTTTCGAAGGGAATCTGCGGTTGCATGGAAAACAGCGCCCGGCTAGTCCCTGGTTCCTTGCATCTACGCCAGCTTGAGCGCGGCGCGGCCCTTGCGGCGGGGCACGAAGTGATCGGCGCGCCAGGCGATGGAGAGTTTTTCGCGGCCCAGCAGCTTGCGAATCCGCTGGCGGGCGTGTTCGGCCCAGGGCCCCTTCTGGTCGAGCCGCAGATAGGCCTGCCAGTGGCGCAGCGCGTCGCGGTTCTGCTCCTTGCGCTCGAAGGCCAGCGCCAGATTGTAATGCGCGTCGGCGTAGCTGGGAGCCAGCGTCACGGCCTGCTTGTAGGCCTCAATGGCATCATCGACCCGCTCCATCTCGTCGAGCACGTTGCCCAGATCGAAGTAAGCGAGCACGTAATGCGGATCGGCGACGGTGGCTTGCCGATAAAGCTCCTCAGCCCGGCGGAACTGCTGCATGTGGAAGTAGAGCGTACCGAGGTTGATCGCTGCCGGAGCGTAGTTGGCGTCCTGCGACAGAATCTTCTCGTAGAGCTCGATGGCGCGCTGCTTCTCGCCGCATTCCTCGGCCTCGACGGCCTCCAGAAAACAGTCCTGCACGCGGGCGGCACCGTAGCCGGGCAGCCGCAGCGGTTCGAGCGCCAGCGCAGCCTCGGTCCGCTGATCGTAGCGTTCAAAGTCAAACAGCAACTGGCGGCGGATCGGGTCGACGATGGAGCCATGATGGCGGAAGGCCAGGTGCGTGCCGCTGGTGCGGATCACGCGGGCTTCAAGCAGGGGGTTTTCCATGCCGGCGACGGCCTTCATGGCGCGAATCGAGGCGCGGATCGATGAGGCGGGCACGTCTTCGGCGCGCAGCGCATGCAGAATGCGCAACTGGCCCAGATCCTGAAAGCTATAGCTCTGCTGATGAGGAATCAGGCCTGCGCGCTCCCACCCCTGCAACTGGTGGGTGCTGATCTCGAAGATACGCAAAACGTCCTGACGACTATAGCTGGTCACTCTTGAATCTCCCACAGGGCTTGCACCCTCTGGTTCGGAATGCTGTTGGAGCCTGCAAGCGATGAGGGGCTCACGGACTCGGGGGCAACGGGTACGGCAAACAATTTCGCCTTCAACCCTCGCATCGGGGCGGGCCTTGCGCTCGGGCGAAATCTGCTTCTGGGGGTTTCGCCGGAACCTTGCCGCGACGAGAAAATAAAAGTTCGAGATTGTTCCACCGCGTCCCATACAGCAACGGAGGAACCGCTCTAGCTGCGATTATGCCAAGAGTTGAGGTGGATAAGCGGGCAAGAACTCGCCGGAAGGCAAAAAAAGCGTGGATAACCGGTGCCGGAGTTGATCCTGGACCGCTGGACGCGCGAAAATGCCGCCTCCTCACGGCTCGTTGACGATGAGACCGATGCGTCCGGTGATCAGATCGCCAGGCAGCTCGTCCGGGTCGGCCTCGACCAACTCGATGGGAAAGTCTGCGTTGAGCGGGCGCAGAATCAGACGCGCCATCGCAAAATCCACGGAACGGACCAGCAGCCGCGAGCCCAGGCGCACGGCATACAGGTTCGGCAGGCCGGTGCGATAGGCGGTCGTCGAGGTGTAGTGCCGGTCGATGAGCACGAGGGCTTCGGGCAGCACCAGTGGGTACATGGCCGGAGCATCGTCGGCCGGAATGCGCACGGCGACAAAGCGTTCCCAGCCGCGACGCGTCTTGGAGGTGCGCGACCGCATCGATTGCAGCGAATGGGCCGGCAGGCGCAGCATCTCCTGAATGGCCGTCGGCCGGATGTAGGGTTCGAACAGCGCCACGGTGTGCGAAACCACGGGGATCGCGGCGCCTTCGGTTTCCTTGTTCGCGTCTTCACGCGCCCGTTCGGCGGGCAGCAGGTCGTCGATCGTCAGGCTCTGCGCCGCCAGAATCCGGTCGAGAGCCTCGAGCGAAAGCTGACGGCGGCAGTGCAGATAGTTCGACAGATGTGGCTGCCCAAACCCTGTCTGGCGGGCCAGCAAAGACACACTCAGAGTTCCTCGACGAATCCTGCGGAGCAACTCCAACCGTAGCCGTTCATGCATCTGAGTAAAATTCATCTGTGAATCGTTCGCTATCGGAAATAGAAGTTGTGTGCGCAGATTGCCTGGAGAAAAGTGAACAAGCGCGGATGGCCTTTATTCTCGATGCTGAAAAAAGGAATGGAAAGCGATAACTCGCAATACACAGGCTGAAGATTGACGCTGGTGGAGCGAATTTATAGATTTGCAGTACTTCACCTGATGTTGAGCTGAGATGTTGATCGGGAAACCTTCGCTGCCGAACGTGCGGAGCAGCACAGCCAACCCACCCTTTGGCAAACGGCAACAAACTGCGTCCGGGAAGCGATCCGTTCCCGGTCCGTCCCGTCCCTGTCTCCACGCGCGACCATGCCGGCGCCTGGAGCCGCTCCCCATCAGCATTTCCCGGAATCTGCGCGCTATGAACATGAGAACAAACGAACGGAGGCGGGCGATGACGTTGCACAAAGCAGAAAGAATCTCTGTTGCGATGCCTGCATTCCTCTCACCCCGACGGACTGCGATGACGAACCGGACGTTGGGAGAACCACGATGGAGAGTCGGCCATGGAGTTGCGCGTGCAATTAAAGATTTGCGAAGGGTGCGGCTGTCTTTGGTACCGCGTCCAGACCCAGGACAGCGTGTATTGCAAAAACTGTGCGACGAAGCTGAGAGAGTTTCCCTCGCCCGAGAGTCGAAAGCTCCGCGGGCGTCCATGCCGTAAGCCGGTGGCCAAGGTCTGGCCCGACGAACTGGCCGCCATGGGAGGTGCACGATGAGCGCCGCCCTAATTTTACCGGTACTTTGGGGGGCCAGCAGTCCTCAACCAACCTGGCCTCAGACGCAACGGGATTGGAGGCTCGCCGCGGCGCACAGGCCCGCGCGCAGCCAGAAAAATCTGGAGGAGACCGACGAAAGTCTGGCCTTTTATCGCAAGCATACCGAGGGCCTGCTGCGCCGCTACCTGTATGCCTCAATGCAGGTGGGCCGCGCGCCGTCGATCCTGAGCGATCCGATTGCCCGCGGCTGGGTTTCGAGCCGGCCCATCCGCACCTTTGAGGACGCGGTGATCTTCGTGCTCGACGTCGAGCGCTGTCTGGACAAGCTCGGCGCGCTCGATCGCCAGATGCTCAGCCGCATCGTTTTGCAAGAGTATACGCAGGTGGAGGCCGCCGCGCTGATCGGCATGAGCGTGCGCGCGTTGAGCTACAAGTTTCCACTGGCGCTCGACCGGCTGACGGTAAGGCTGCTCGCCTCGGGCCTGTTGATTCTGCCGGAATAAAGAAGAAACACTTGTCTGCCGCCGGCGAAGGCGCATTGCTTTCGTCGGCGTTTTTTTCTCGCACCGGGACGATCTGGGCCTAAAATGGTGCATCCAGGTTTTCGACGGTTCACGGGAGTTGCGCGATGACCAAGCGCCTCTGTGTTTTGCTCGAATCTTCGCCCCTGGCGGCCCTCCTGGATCTGCTCGTTGTCGTGGCCTGTGCCTGGGGCGCGATTCTTTTCACCTCGCCCGCCGCGCGGCCGAGCCGCATGCTCTTTGTGCATCTGCTGCCGCTGCTCGCCTGTTGCGCCCTGCTCTGTTTTGCCGTGGCCGGGCTCTACCGGCTCTGGTCGCGACGCACGCTGGCCGATCTGCTTTCGACCTTGCTGCTGGCGCAGGTTCTCTACGCCACGGTCTGGATGGCGCTCTGTGGCTGGGAGCCGCAATGGGCCGTGGCGCGCCGCGTTCTTCTGCTCGCGACCCTGTTGCAGTGGCTGGCCCTCATCGCGCTGCGCACCCTGCTGCGCGCTCTGGTGCGTGGTGCGCGGCGTTGCGAAGCGGCCGTGCTGGTGGCCAGCGATCTGCATCGCGCCGCCGCTCTGCGCCTCAAATTCGCAGGCGAGGCCTCGGCCTGGATCGAGATCGACGCCATCCTCAGCGCCGAAGATTTTCTCTCGTTGCCGCCCGCCACCGTCCTCTGGCAAACAGTGCTCGTCGAGCAACGGACGCGGCTCAAAAATGAGATCGTTCACAGAGCAGCCAGCCTTGGCAAAAGCGTGCTGCTCGTCCCCGACGTTGCCGAGCTGTGGACGGTCGGCGCGCATCTGCTTTCTGTCGATGACCAGCTTCTGTTTCGCCTGAGTCCGCCCCATCTGCCGCCGGCCCTGCGCGCGCTCAAGCGGCTTTCGGATGGGGCCAGCGCCGTCTTTCTGCTGGTGCTCACGGCCCCGGTTCTGCTGGCGGCGGCGCTTGCGGTGCGGCTAGGCTCACGCGGCCCGGTCTTCTATGCGCAGACGCGCGTCGGGGCCAACGGCCGCCTGTTCACCCTCTACAAACTGCGCACGATGATCGTGAATGCCGAAGCAAGCACCGGCCCGGTGCTGGCCGAGCGTGGCGACGGGCGCGTGACCGCCGTCGGTCGCCTGTTGCGCGCAACGCGCCTCGACGAGCTGCCACAACTGGCGAACGTGTTGCTCGGCTCGATGAGCCTCGTCGGCCCGCGTCCTGAGCGGCCGCACTTTGTCGAGCAGTTCAGCGCGCGGATTCCCGGTTACGAGCTGCGCCACGCGGTCAAGCCCGGACTCACCGGCCTCGCGCAGGTCTCGGGCGGCTACGCTACCTCCGCCGAGCACAAACTGCGCTTCGATCTGGTCTACATCTACAACTACTCACTCTGGCTCGACCTCGAAATCGTCTTTCGAACCCTGCTCACGCTGCTGCATCCGGCCCGCGCCGAGGGCATCGAAAAAATCGACGTTGGCTCGGAAACGGCAGTCGCCGCGCTGGCCGCGGAATGCAACAATAAGGAAGTCACGCACGTCTAGAGCGAGTCGAAAGGGATTTTTCCGGGTTCGCGCGCCGCGTGCATCACGCAAGGAATTATATGGAAGCCATTGTTCTCGCCGGCGGGTTCGGAACCCGTCTGGCTTCGCGCATCAAAGACATTCCCAAGCCCATGGCGCCGGTCGCCGGCAGGCCCTTTCTTGAGATTTTGCTCGAGCATCTGGCAGCCTGCGGTTATACCCGCGCCATTCTGTCGGTCGGCTATCTGCATGAGGTCATCGAGCAGCATTTCGGTGCCTCCTTTGCCGGTTTGCAGGTCGATTACGCCATTGAGCACGAGCCGCGCGGCACCGGCGGCGCCATTCGCGCGGCCATGGAGCTGGGCACCAAGCCTTCCATGCTGGTGCTCAACGGCGACACTTATCTCGACGTTGATTACGGCGCGATGATGCGCGCCCATGCCGGCGCTGGCGCGGCCATCACCATGGCCGTCGTCGAGCAGCCCGATGTGGCCCGCTACGGCGGCGTGCAGATCGAGGGCGGCCGCGTGGTCGGCTTTGAAGAGAAGGGCCACTCCGGCCCCGGCTGGATCAACGCCGGAGCCTATGTGATTGTGCGCGAGCTGGCCTGGCGGCCAGGGCTTGCCGCAAAGTTCTCTTTCGAGCGCGACGTGCTCATGCCCGAGGTCGCCCGCCTGCGCCCGCTCGCCTTCTCGACCACCAGTTTCTTTCTCGACATCGGCGTACCCGAAGACCTGGACCGCGCCCAGACCGCGCTGGCCGGAGAGGGAAGTACGAGGGAGCAAGGGACTGGGAATTAGCCACACCACCGCCGGTCATCCTGTGCGAACGGGGCCCCCGGCGTTTTCATCCGCCTGGGGGTGGTGAGTCGTAAGGATCTGCGGTCGCTTTTCGAAGGGAATCTGCGGCTGCTCTAGCCTTGCCTACCTCGGTTTTGCCCGCAACTCCGGCCACGCATCCTTTGCCGCCAATGCCAGTACGTCCCCGGAAACAGCAGTTTCCGTCCCCACGCAAAAAAGCCGCGATTCCCAAGGGAATCGCGGCTTTTTGTTTCCTGCTCGCATCAAGCGTTACATCGACTCTTTCACGCCGTCGACGAAGGCCTTCAGCTTGCGGCTGCGGCTCGGATGACGCAGCTTGCGCAGCGCCTTGGCTTCGATCTGCCGAATGCGCTCGCGCGTCACCTGGAAGCTCTGGCCAACCTCTTCGAGCGTGTGCTCGGAGCCGTCCTCGAGTCCGAAGCGCATCTTGATCACGCGTTCTTCGCGGGGGGTCAGGGTGCGGAGCACCTGCGAGGTATACTCCTTCAGGTTCACGCCGATGACCGCATCCGAAGGCGAAACCGCCTGACGATCCTCGATGAAGTCGCCCAAGTGCGAATCTTCCTCTTCGCCAATCGGCGTTTCGAGTGAGATCGGCTCCTGCGCGATCTTGAGCACCTTGCGGACCTTGGCTACAGGAATATCCATGCGGCGCGCAATCTCTTCGCTCGAAGGCTCGCGGCCCAGCTCCTGCACCAGTTGGCGCGAGGTGCGGATCAGCTTGTTGAT
>DBTV01000046.1:2977-59986 GCA_002307235.1 Acidobacteriaceae bacterium UBA1307 | reverse complement strand
TCGGCTCTCGTGAGGAGTGTCTCGGATGCACTCCCGTAAATGTCAAACTGCTACTGCCACCCCGGCATATCCGGGTGATCTCCTAACCCTTGAGCCCTGAAGAAAATGCCTCGTGTGAAACTGGAGTTCCTCAGAACTTACCTGGCGCATTTTCAGAGTGTGCGCCGCGCTGTATGCTTTGGAAGAACCATGCGGAGCTACAGAATATTTTTCGGCAGAAACCGGCACAGGCACAACAGGCAAGCCGTTCCGCGCCTGCTGGCCTTGGCACTTTTGCTGGCCACGGCACTTCTGCCCGCGCAAGAGGATCCGACCTTCCGCGTCGACGTCAAACTGGTCAGCCTCTTCGTCAACGTGACCGACGGCCATGGCGCGCTGGTTGGTGGGCTTGGCCGCGAGAACTTCGCCGTTACCGAGGACGGCCGTCCGCAACAGATCGCCGTCTTCGAGCGCCAATCCGCGCAGCCGCTCAATATCGTGCTGGCCATTGACACCTCGGGCAGCGTGCGCAAGGACATGAGCCAGGAGACGGCCGCCGCGCGCCGCTTCGTCCGTTCCCTGCTGCGCCCGCAGGACCAGATGAGCGTCTTCGAGTTTTCAACCGATGTGCGTGAGCTGGCTGGCTTCACCAACAAGCCCGCCGAGATCGACCGCGCGCTCGGCAAGCTGCGCGGCGACTATGCGACGGCGCTCTACGACATGATCCGGCTCGGCGCGGAGCGGCTCGGCAACAGACAGGGGCGCAAGGTGCTCGTGCTCGTCTCCGACGGCGGCGACACCGCGCAAAGCTCCACCTACGCGCAGGCGCTTGAGGCCGCGCTGCACAACGAGGCGATGATCTACTCCCTGATCGATGTGCCCATCGCCGCCTCGGCCGGCCGCAACACCGGCGGCGAACACGCGCTGATCACCCTCTCCGAGCAAACCGGCGGCGGGCACTTTTACGTCGGCGCGGGCGGGCTCGACCAGGCCTTCGACGCAGTCAGCGAGGCTCTGCGCAGCCAATATCTGCTGGGCTATTATCCCCGCCATCAGGAGCCGGGCCAGGGCTTTCATCGCCTTGAGGTCACCGTTCCGCGCGCCGCCGCAGGCCAGTTCAACGTGCGCCATAAGACCGGCTACTACGCAACGGTCTCCAATCCGGAACAGTGACGGAAGACGGCGCACGGGCCGCTAAAAGCTGAATACTGGCGCAAAAAAGCGCTCCGTCTCCCACTACAATAGGGACATGACGACGACCTATTCCCCTCGACGCCGCTCGAAGACGCCACCTCCGGGCGATACCGGCCAGGAAGCCCTCTATCTCCGTTCGCTCAGCGACCGCCAGGTCGACGTCTCCGTGAAACTGCGCGACGGAGAAACGGTCCGCGGCTGGATCGAGTACTTTGATGACGGCATGATTCGCCTGACCCGCGAAGGCCATCCGAACCTCTTCATCTACAAGCATCAGATCAGCAGCATCAGCGAGTCCGCGCACCGCCGCACCAGCCGGCGCACGGCCAAGAAAGAGGAGGCCAAGTGAGCGCGTTCGAAAACTGGCAGTGGGTTCCACAGGCGCAGTCGATTGCCCGCGAGGCCGGAGCCCTGCTCCGCGACTTCTACGCCAAGGGCGTTGCCACCGAGTACAAGGGCGATGTCGATCTGGTCACCATCGCCGACCGCACCAGCGAAAAGCTGATCCGCACCCGGCTCTTCGAGGCCTTTCCCGAACATGGCATCTACGGCGAAGAGGGCACGCGCGAGCGTCTTGAGTCCGAATACCGCTGGTACATCGACCCACTCGACGGCACCACGAACTTCGCCCACAGCCACCCGCAGTTCTGCGTCTCGATGGGCCTTGAACACCGCCCGGCGGGCACGCCCGAGGGTGCGGATGGACAGTTGGTGGCCGCGATCATCTACGATCCCCTGCGCGACGAGCTGTATGCCGCCGAGCGCGGACGTGGCGCGCAGTTGAACGGCAAGCCGATGCAAGTCTCAAAGATCCCTGTACTTGCGGAATCAATCAGCGCAACCGGCTTTCCCAGCCGCAAGCGCCACGAAAGCCCGAACGTCCATTTCTATCAGGAATTCACGCTGCGCTCGCACGGCGTCCGTCGTGCCGGATCCGCCGCGCTCGATCTGGCTTATGTGGCCGCTGGACGGCTCGACGGCTTCTGGGAATTCAATCTGAATCCCTGGGACACGGCGGCCGGCATGCTTCTGGTCGAAGAGGCGGGCGGCAAGGTCACCGACTTTTCCGGGCAGCACTACAAGCTCGACAGCCGCGAGGTACTGGCCTCGAATGGCCTCATCCACGGCGAATTGCTGGCGCTCTTCGATGCCCTGTTTGCCGGCCGCGACCTGACACCGATCCCCACGCCCGCCGAGTTCGCCCGCCTGCGCGCCGAGCGGGAAACAAAAAAATAGTTTTTCAGCCCGGTTACCGGATTGTAGAATGATCCGGCCCGGATGCTCCTGAGCTGTGCTAACATCGGCGTCGAGGAGTCCAAAACTTCCCCTGGAGAAATCACTATGCCTCATGTAATTGCAGAACCCTGTATCGGCACCAAGGACACCGCCTGCGTCGACGCCTGTCCGGTCGATTGTATCCACCCCAAGAAGGACGAAGACGGCTACGGCGAGAGCGATCAGTTGTTCATCGATCCGGCCGAGTGCATCGATTGCGATGCCTGCGTGCCGGCCTGCCCGGTTTCGGCCATCTTCTCCGAAGACGACCTGCCGGAAAAGTGGGCCAGCTTCACCGCCAAGAACGCCGCGCACTTCGGTCGCTAGTTTTCTGCTTTTCCAAAATAAGAAGCGCGCATCGGCCTTTGCCTGTGCGCGCTTTTTATTCAGACCTCGAGCAGCACCATGCCCGCATCGCGACCAGCCACGCGGTCAAAGGTGACCGTCTGCGTGCAACCGGCAGCCTGCGCCGAGGCGGCAATCAGGCAATCGGCAAAGTCGGCACGCGTCGCACCAAAGAGCCGTACAGCCTGGGCGACAACTCCGGCGCGCTCGACAACGATGCCTTCCATCTGTAAAAGCTGCCCAAGCAACGCCGCAATCGCTGCTCGCCCAGCCTGCTTTCTGCTACTCATCACCCAGACAAATTCGAGCACCGTTGCCAGCCCAATCCAGCCAGGATTTTTTTCGTTCAGAGAGGCAAAGAATCGTGCCGCAATCGGGCTTTGCACCGGATCATCCTGCGCCACAAAGCGCAGCAAAACGTTCGTGTCGATCCCCGTCATGCGGCCTCATCGGATTCCTGTTGCGCTCCACTCTTGGTCGCCTCATCGAGCTCAACGACATAATCGCCAATCGCCTCGTCCATCTGCTCGACGCTCATCGGAGGCACCAACCCCTTCAGGCAGCCCTCCAGTTCCATCAGCGAGCGCACGCGCTTGAGCACGAAGCTGCCGTCCTCCTGCGCAAAGAAGCGCACCTTCGAGCCCGTCTCCAGCCCCAGTGCCTTGCGCACCTCCACCGGAATCGTAATCTGCCCCTTCGAAGTCACCTTCGCCGTATGCATCGCGCCTCCTTACTTTCACTATTATGCCTTACTTTTACAACCTATCATTACCTATTTAAATATTCCTTACTTTCAAAATGATTCCTTACCGTATCGGGCGGCGCTCCGGGAACAAAAACCTGACAGAGAAAAGCGAACGGCAGCTCTTCAAAGCGGGAAGCTGTCCTCCGATGCGAAGATAGAAGCGTGTCCTTACTCAGCTCCGAGGCCGTGGTGTTGCGCTGCTGGCCGGTCCGCGAGGCCGACCTGGTGGTGAGCTTTTTCACGCGCGACTACGGGCTGCTCAAAGGCATTGCCAAATCGGCACTGAAGAGCCGCAAACGCTTCGGCGGCGCGCTCGAACCGATGACGATAGCCCGCGCCTGGTTCGCCGAGCGGCCACGGCAGGAGCTGGTCCGGCTCGACCAGTTGGAGATTCTCTCCTCACCCCTTTCGCGCCCCGTCGACCTTGTCCGTGCTTCCGTCCTCAGCTTTTATACCGAGTTGGTCGATGAAGCCCTGCCCGAACGCGATCCGCAAGAGACGGTTTTTCGCCTGCTGGCCAGCGTGCTCGAACAGACCCATGCGCTGCGCGATGGCCACGTACAACCATGGATGCCGTTGACTTACTTCGAGTTATGGATGACCCGCCTGCTGGGCCTGCTGCCTTCGCTCACCCGTTGCACGGCCTGTCATCGGGCGCTTGAGGCGAACGGGGCCTTTTTTCAGAGCTACGCCGATGGCCTGTTCTGCCCAGAGCATCGCAGTGCTGGCGCACAGCCGCTCTCGGCCGATTCCTGGCAACTGGCGCAACGAATGCTGCGCGCGCCGGTGGCCTCGTTCGCAGAAGAACCATTTCCGCGCCGTCGCGCCCTGGACCTGCGCCGGTTCACGCTGCAATCGCTCGAGCGGCATCTCGAAAAGAAGCTACGTTCTGCCGAAGCTCTGGCGCAGTTGGGCGGCTAGGGTGTATCGCCATATACCAACTGACTCGCTGCTCTATGGCGATACACCCTAGCTCCCCCATCCCACGCGTTTGCCGTTTGAATTTCCCTGCCCTGCTAAAATGGAAACCGAGTTCTGTCAAGAGAGAATTGCCTGTGTCTACATGTTCATCAGCGCCCCAAGCGAGTGCGCTTACCTTTCAGGAGCTGCTGTTCCGCCTTCAGAGTTTCTGGGCGGCGCGCGGCTGCATTCTGCAGCAACCTTTTGACGTCGAGGTTGGCGCTGGCACCATGGCGCCCGAAACCTTTTTGCGCGTTCTCGGCCCCAAGCCCTATCGCGTCGGTTATGCGCAGCCTTCGCGCCGGCCGGCCGACGGCCGCTACGGCGAGAACCCCAACCGGCTCTTCCGTCACACCCAGTTCCAACTGATTCTGAAGCCGCCACCGGTCAACGTGCAGGAGCTGTACCTGCAGTCGCTCGAAGCCATCGGCATCGACCTCAGCAAGCACGACCTCAAGTTCGAAGAGGACAACTGGGAAGGCCCGACGGTCGGCGCCTGGGGCGTCGGCTGGCAGGTCATGATGGACGGCATGGAGATCACGCAGTTCACCTACTTCCAGCAGTGCGGCGGACTCGATCTGGACCCGATCTGCGCGGAGCTGACCTACGGACTCGAGCGCCTCGCCGCCTTCATGCAGGATGTCGATTCGGTCTACGACGTGGTCTGGTCGCGCGACCCGGAGACCGGCGCCGAGGTGACCTACGGCGACGTGCGTCTGGCCGATGAGCTGCAATATTCGGTCTACAACTTCGAGGAAGCGGATGTGAAGCGGCTCTGGGAGCACTTCAACAGCTACGAGGCCGAAGCGCAGGCTCTGATCGACCGCGCAAATCTTATTCTCGTTGACGAGAATGCTTCGACGAAGGACAAGAAAAGATTTCCGCTGATCGCCACCTATGAGCTGGCGCTGAAGTGCTCGAATCTCTTCAACCTGCTCGATGCCCGTGGCGCAATCTCGGTGACCGAGCGCGTCGGCATGATTGCGCGCATTCGCAATCTGTCGGTCGGCGTCGCCAAGGTTTACGCGGCGCAGCAGGCGTTGGCTTAGCTTCTTGGTAGCGACGAGCCTTGCGCTGTTCGCTTGTAGCTTTTCAATCGCTACGAGTGAGAAATCAGCCAGGGTTTGCAGAGAAGCGTTGCACAAAAGAAAGAATGGCGCGGCGCAGGCCGCGCCCTGGCTAAGAGCTAGAAGCTGGCGGAGCTGTTTTCCCTTCGCTGGCAAGTGAGATATACGTCATGGCAGATTTTCTGTTCGAGATCGGGATGGACGAAATTCCCGCCCGCATGATTGCCCAGGCGGAGGCCGAGCTAGGTCGCCGCGTCCACGACCTGCTGCACCGCGAGCGACTGCTCGCCGCCGATGGCAAGGTCACCACCTATTCGACGCCGCGCCGACTGGCCGTCGTGGTCGAGGGCGTTTTGCCCGGACAGGCTGACACCGAAGAGCAGATGACTGGCCCCTCGTGGAAGATCGCCTTCAAGGATGGCGAACCGACCGGAGCCGCGCAGGCCTTCGCGAAGAAGGCGGGCGTTGCCGTCACCGCGCTCGAAAAGGTCACCACGCCCAAGGGCGAGTACGTCGGCGTGACCGTGAAGCGGCCGGGGCACACGTCGACCGAGATTCTCACCGCCGATCTGCCCAAGGAAGTGCTCGCGCTCTATTGGCCGAAAAATATGTACTGGCGCGCGGGCAAGCCGGAGCGGTTTGTGCGCCCGGTGCGCTGGATCGTCGCGCTGCTCGATGCGACCATCGTGCCGGTGGAGATTGCAGGCATCACGGCGGGCAACACCAGCCGAGGCCACCGCATTCTGCATCAGGATCTGCACGGGGAAAATCCGGTTGTGATTGCTTCGGCGAAAAGCTATGCCGAGACGCTGCGCGCGGCCAAGGTTCTGGTCGATGTGCAGGAACGTCGCACCAAGATCACAAAGGCGCTCGACGCGGCCACGCACACGGTTGCTGGCGCGCGCTGGCGCAGTGATGACGCGCTGCTTGAAACTGTTGTGCATCTGACCGAGTGGCCGACGGTGATCCTCGGCAACTTCGAGCCGGAGTATCTGGCGCTGCCCGAAGAGGTGCTGGTCACGGTGATGCGCGACCACCAGAAATACTTCGCGGTCGAGGCGGCCGATGGAAAACTCGCGCCGCACTTCCTCGCCGTGCTCAACATCGAGGTTGACCAGGAAGGCTACGCCACCATTCAGCACGGCAACCAGAAGGTGCTCCGCGCACGCTTCAAGGATGCGCGTTTCTTCTGGGATGTGGATCAGAAAACGCCGCTCGCAGAGCGCGTTGATAGCTTGAAGAACGTGACCTTCCAGAAGAAGCTGGGCAGCTACGCGTGGAAGACCAAGCAGAATCTGGCGGTGGCTAATCGTTTATACGATGCATTTCAAGCCAGGTCAAAAAGTCTTATCAATGACGCTTGCGATTATGCAGCTTTGCATAGGGCTGTTAGTTTGGCCAAGACCGATCTCACCACGGAGCTTGTCAAGGAGTTCACCGAGTTGCAAGGCATCATCGGCGGACTCTACGCACGTGCGCAGGGACTGGGCGAAACGGTTGCGCAAGCGATCTATGACCAGTACACGCCGGCTTCGATCGAGGACAGGATTCCCGCAACCATCGAAGGTCAGTTGCTCGGCCTCGCCGACCGCATCCAGACCATCGTCGGCATGTTTGGGATCAACATGGCGCCGACCGGATCGAAGGATCCCTTCGCGTTGCGCCGCGCTGCGAATGGAATTGTAAAGATACTTGCAGAATCGCAGCTTCCACTAACGCTAAGAGATGTATTGGAGTCGTATACCGGAGAAGTGCGAACCGATCAAAATGGTATCACGGTGTCTGGTATGAGAGACATTGATTCTCACCAAACATTAACAGCGGTCTCAGCGTTTTTGCTCGAGCGTCTGCACTTCTACCTGAAGGATGTGAAGGGCTTCAGCTACGACGTGGTGAACGCCGTGCTGGCTGCGGGTTCGGACGATGTGCGCGACGCGATTGCCCGTGCCGAAGCGCTGACCGCCGTGCGTGGCGGCGAAGACTTCGCCGCGGTTTCCGCTGCCTTCAAGCGCATCAAGAACATCGTGCACCAGGCGAGCGAAAAGGGATTTGCCCTTCAGGCGAGCTCTTCCGTGACCGTGGCCGCAGAGGCGCAGCAACTCGCGCAGGCCGCAGAGACTCTTGCACCGAAGGTCGCCGCATTGCGCGAGGCGCATAACTACGCCGAGGCTCTGGCGCAAATCGCCACGCTACGCCCGACCGTTGATGCCTTCTTCGACAAGGTGATGGTACTCGACAAGGACGAGGCCGTGCGCGGCGCAAATCTCTCGCTGATCGACGGCATTCTCACGGGCTTTTCGACCATCGCCGATTTTTCGGAGATCGTCACGGCATAAGCTCTCAACCAAGACCCAAGAAAAAAAACGCGCGGCGAGAAATTTTCGCCGCGCGTTTTTCTTTTGCGTCGTCGCTACACCGGAATCAGTTCGTACTGATCGTTGCCCATCTTGAGAGCCTTCATGTATTCGAGTTGATGCAGGCCCTTGCGCGATTCGATGCGCTCGGCGATGTCGTGCCGTTGCGCCTCGGGCTGCTGATAAACGAGGTCGACCGAGGCCTTGTCGATGGCCAGAATATCGCGCGATCCGAGGATGCCGATGTCGTTGCAGGTAGGCTTGGCACCGTGCGCATCGCAGTCGCAATCGACCGAGATATTTTTGAGCACATTGATGTAGGTGATGTGCTCGCCGAAGTGGTCGACAATGCCCTTGCCCGATTCGACCATGCGCTCCAGAAACTCTTCGCCGCGCGGCCAGCCCTCGCCGTGAATCTGTCGCTTGCCGAGTTGGCCCGAGACGCAACCGATCGCAATATTTTTGAGCGATCCACCGAAGCCGCCCATGGTGTGCCCTTTGAAGTGCGTGTAGACCAGCAACGAATCGTAGTTGAGCAGATGCTTGCCCACGGCGATTTCATAGAGATGCGCGCCCGGCGTGTAGGGCCGCGGCTTGCCCGCCGGCAGCGGCGCATCGAAGAACGCGCGCAGGCCCTTGATCGGCAGCATGGTCGCGCCGTCTGCATCCATGATGTCCACCGGGCAGAAGTCGAAGCCGTTGGTCTTGAGCACCTCGCGATGCGTTTCCGTCTTCTGGCGCGGACTCGGATAGAGCACATTGCACTCGACGATGGAGCTGTTCGGAACCCGCGCCTGCAGTGCGCGAATGAACTCGATGGGCAACAGATTCGGCCCATGCGGCTCGCCGGTGTGCAGCTTGATGGCGACCTTGCCCGTCATCTCTTCATGGATCTTCGCGTAGATCTTCAGCAGTCCGGTGGTGCTGAGATCGCGCGTGAAGTAAACCGGCGTTTTGCCCGCATCAAGCGCGGCATGCGCCATCTCACTGGCATTCGTGGCTGCCACAACGCCCAGAGCCATCGCTCCATCTTTCAAAAAATTGCGACGCAATATCTTTCCATGCATGTGAGCCTCCTCCCATCGTTACGAACATGATCGCACGTTGGTGCCGCAAGCGACCGTCCGAAATAGAGCACATACAACGCCTGCATCCACACTTCTGCCGCACAAGGCGCTACAATGCAGGCAAATCCATTGTTTTGTCGCTCTGGATTTCGCTCGAGGAGAGTGCATGAAGAGTCCGATTCCCGCTGTTTCCCTGCTTGCCGCCTGTTGCGCGATGGCTCCAGCGCAGCAGCCATCGCTGATCTTCGTCAACGGCAAGGTGTGGACAGAAAATCCTGCACAACCGACGGCCGAGGCCGTTGCCATGAGCGGTGAAAAAATTCTCGCCGTCGGTTCGAGTGAAGAGATACGCATGCTGGCTGGCGCGCAGACGCGCATCATCGACCTCGACGGACGATTGCTGCTCCCCGGCTTCAACGATGCGCATGTGCATTTTCTCGGCGGTGGCGGCATGCTCATTGGCGCGCATCTACACGAGGCCAACAGCGTGGACGATTTTCGCGCACGCATTGCGGCCTTCGCGCAGAAGCAGCCCGCGGGCGCGTGGCTGCGCAACGGCAACTGGGACCATCACCGTTGGACGCCTGCCGTCACACCGACGCACGCCACGATCGATGATGTCTGCGGCGATCATCCCGCACTGCTGTGGCGCAGCGATGGACACATGGCACTGGCCAATGCGCTGGCGCTCAAGCTGGCCGGCATTAATCAGAACACGCCTGATGTTGCGGGCGGCACAATCGAACGCGATACGCAAGGCAACCCCACCGGCATTCTGAAGGACGCGGCCACGGCACTGGTGATGCGCGTCATGCCACCCCTCTCGTCTGCGGAAAAAGACCAGGCCATGCGCGCCGCGTTGCATGAGGCCGCCGCGCACGGCGTCACCAGCGTGCAGAACATGGCCGACACCAGCGAGGATGAGGGCCAGCCTGAGAACTTTCGCGAGTTTCAAAAATTTGAGCGTGCGGGTGAGCTCACCGTGCGCATCTATGCGTCGATGCCGGTGCGTGATGTGCAGAAGCTCGTTGCGGTCGGCCTCGAAGCGCCCTTCGGTACGCCCAGTCTGCGGCTCGGCAATCTCAAGGCCTTTGCCGACGGCGCACTCGGTTCCGCAACGGCGTGGATGGATGCGCCCTTCTCGAATGCGCCTGGCAACACCGGGCTCGCCAGCCCTGATCTGCTGGACCAGGAAAAGTTCTATGCGCAGATGCGCTCGGCAGATCGTGCCGGGCTGCAGCTTTCCATTCACGCCATCGGCGACCGCGCCAATCGCACACTGCTCGACCTCTATGCGCGGCTTGAAAAAGAAGACGGCCCCGCTGATCGGCGTCCGCGCATTGAGCATGTGCAGCACCTGCATCGCGCCGACCTCGCGCGCTTCGCGCAACTCGGCGTCATCGCATCAATGCAGCCCTATCACGCCATCGACGACGGCCGCTGGGCCGAGCCCTATCTGGGCCCCGATCGCGTACGCACCAGCTTTGCCTGGCGCTCGCTGCTCGATGCAGGCGCAACGTTGGCCTTCGGTTCCGACTGGCCCGTGGCGCCACTCGATCCCGTAGCTGGCATCTACGCCGCCGTCACGCGGCGCACCCTCGACGGCCAGCATCCCGACGGCTGGGTTCCAGAGGAGCGGCTCACCGTTGCCCAGGCCGTGCACGCCTACACCCTGGGCTCGGCCTATGCCGAAGATCAGGAAAAGATCAAAGGCTCAATTCAAGCAGGCAAGCTCGCCGATCTCGTCGTTCTCTCCGAAGATATTTTTTCAATCGCTCCCGAGCGCATTGAGGAGACGAAGGTCTACCTCACCGTCTTCGATGGCAAGATCATCTACGAACGCAAATAGAATGTGCACACACAGAAAAGCGCGGGGCTCCATGGCCTCGCGCTTCCGCATTAAAGAAAGAAAAAACTAATCGCGCTTGCGGCGTTGATGCGTCGAAGGAATGTTCATGTCCTCTCGATACTTTGCCACCGTGCGCCGCGTGATCTGAATCCCCTGCGTCTGCAGCATCGCCGCCAGTTGATCGTCGGTGAGCGGCTTGCGCGGGTTCTCCTCTTCAATGAACTTGCGCACCTTGCGCTTGAGCACGAGCAGCGGCGTGTCGGCTCCCTCAGGCCCATTCGAGCCCTCGGAGAAGAAGGAACGCAGCTCGAGCACGCCCTGCGGCGTATGCGCGTATTTGTTGGCGACCGCGCGGCTGACCGTCGAAGGATGGACGCCGATCTCCTCGGCAACCTCCTTGATCATCATCGGGTGCAAGGCCTCGATGCCATGCTCAAGGAAGTCCGCTTGCCGACGCACGATCACCTCGCAGGTCCTGAGGATCGTGCTCTTGCGCTGCGCAATGTTGCGCATCAATTGCAGTGCCGAGCGAAAGCGCTCCTTGACGTACTCCTTGACTTCCTTCTCGGTGTTTTCGGCCGTGAGCATGCGGCGATAACGCTGGCTGAGCCGCAGACTGGGCAGATCCTCTTCGTTCATCGAGACCTGCCATTCACCCCCATTTTTCAGGAAGACCACATCAGGCTCAATCAGTCGCGTCTGCTCGCGATTATAGAGTCGGCCCGGACGCGGATCGAGCGTGCGCACATACTCGATGGCCGCATGGGCCTCCTCGACGGTCACCTGCGCCACCTTGGCCAGATCCTTCACGTCGCGCTTCTGCAACAGGGGCAGATAGCGATCCACGATCAGCGCACCAACTTCCATGGAGCGACGGCGCGCTTCCAGTTGCGCCTCGGCCTCGGCGCGGAAGCTGCGATGCGGATCCTCTTCAACGGCCGTCGGGCGCGAATAAACCTGATGAAACTCCTGCTCCTGCGCGGCGATTTGCAACAGCAGGCACTCGCGCAGATCATGCGCGGCGATGCCGGCCGGATCGAGCTTCTGCACCTGGGCAATGCCGACGCGCACCAGATCGAGCGCCAGCGCGCGGTCCTCGTCGCTTTCCCGCGCCACTTCACCGACCGGGGCAATCGACTCCGGCACCAGAAAGGACTCGGCCAACTCCTCGTCGCTCGCGGCCAGATAACCGTCTTCGTTCAGATTGCCGATGATGAAATCGGCGGCGAACTGCTCGGCCTGATCGAGGCTCAGCGCCCCCAGTTGCCACGCCAGATGATCGGCCAGAGTCGTTGGCTGAGAGAGGAAGTTTTCAAACGACGGCCTCTCTTCCTCTTCGTACTCCGGCTGCGTACGGTAACCGGGATCGAGATACTCCTGGAAATAGGAACCGAAATCGATCTCGTCGAATGGGTCCTTGGCGGTAACCGCCGGCGCTTCCTCGTTCCGCTCGGCCAGCTCAATGCGATCTTCGCGTTCGTCGCGTTCCTGTTTGCCGGCCACTTCATCCAGCATCGGAACAGACTCGTCAATCTCTTCAAGGACGGGATTCTCGACCATTTCGGCATCGATCATCTCCTTGAGTTCCAGCTTATTCAAAGCCAGAACGCTGACCATCTGCATCAGTCCCGGGGTCAGGATCTGACGTTGTGCCACCTTCAGCGTAAGTTTTGGTTGCAGCAGCGCCATAGAATTGGTTTCCGTTTGAGCTTATTGAACTAATCCGAGTCTACACATGTGAGAAAAACCTTAGCGTCAAAGAGCAATTTTTACCCCTCTAAGGTTTCGGATTAGGCATTTATAAAGATAGGAATGTCGATATGGAACCAGTTTTCCACACTTGCATCCCTCTTGCTTGACAGAACCTCATGCATGATTACACAACATCTTAATTGAGTGAAAATCCCTCGCCCAGATAAACGCGCCGCACCTCGACGTCATTGCCCAACTCGTGCGGCGTGCCCGAACGGAAGATCTTTCCGTCGGCAATAATGTAGGCGCGATCCGTCACGCTCAGGGTCTCGCGCACATTGTGGTCGGTGATCAGAATCCCGATGCCGCTGGCCTTCAGATCGAAGATGATCTTCTGCAACTCGAGCACAGCGATGGGATCGATGCCGCTGAACGGCTCGTCGAGCAGGATAAAGTTCGGCTGGATACAGAGCGCACGGGCAATCTCGACCCGGCGCCGTTCGCCGCCCGACAGCGCATAGCCGCGCGTTTGGCGAATGTGGCCGAGGTTGAGCTGGCCAATCAGCCGTTCGGCGCGGTCACGGCGCTCGCGGCTGCCGAGCGGTTGCGCCTCAAGCACGCCCACGATGTTTTCCTCAACGGTGAGCTTGCGAAAGACGGAGGGCTCCTGCGGCAGATAGCTGATGCCGAAGTTGCGCGCGCGCAGATACATCGGCGTGCGCGTAATGTCGGTCTCGTCGACCATCACGCGGCCATGCTCGGGCGCAACCAGACCGACGATCATATAAAAGCTGGTCGTCTTGCCCGCGCCATTCGGCCCCAACAGGCCAACCACCTCGCCTCGCGAGATGCGCAGGTCAACGCCACGCACCACCTGGCGGCCCTTGTACGACTTCGCGATGCCTTCCGCAATCAGTGTGTCCATCGAATCTTCGCTCGTGTCTCCGCGCCTTACCGTGGCGCCATGGTTTTGGTTGTCGTCGGCCGTCCGCGTCCTTCGATGCTAACGCTATCGTCACGACTGTGGAAGATTAACGCCGCACCGGTCGTCGAACCGCGCTCGGGATCGGTGAGCCTGGGCGGTGCAGACGCCGTGCCGGTCAGCACATATTCGCCGCTCAGGCCGGTGTAATCAAGCTGCTCGCCGGTGCCGCGACGGCCCTGCGAACTGACCACGACGCGGCCGCGCGCCGTCATGTGTTCCACCTGTCCCATGCCGGACTCGTGCGTGGCTGCCGTGCCCGCCGGGGTCAGCTTCAACTCCACTGCATTCGATTGCGTTGTGGCCGTGCCGGTTTCCGCCACCACCGGGCCCAGCGTACCGTTCTGCATCAGGGCAGTCCGCCTAGCCTCCGCATAATACAGGTCGCCGCCACGGACGCGCATCACCGCCGGTGCCTGGGTTCCATTTTTGCCGGCGGCCTTGCGGTCGGTATTCAGAAAGACCACGCGCACCGGCTCATTGCGATCCGTGCTGTGCGCCTCAAGCGTCTGCTGCACGCGGTGCAACACAATCACCGGCGCGGCCACGGAATTGGCCTGCTGCCAGAGCCGCGCATGACCGCGGAAGCTCACCACGCTTTCGCCGTTGCCCGGCGCCTGATGCATCTGCGCTTCGGCGGCAACGGCATGCATCGGCTCCTGCGAAGAACCCAACATCGAAATCGACGCGCCCTTTCCCTGCTTGCCCGCATCAAGCCAACTGGCCTTCACATTGCCATGCGCAAAGGCGTCGCCCGAGTCCTGAGAAAGATCGATCTTGTCGGCGGTCATCTGCATGCCGCCCTGCTCCACGCGCGGGTTGGCGGTCAAGTGCAACCACTGGCCCTGGCTGGCATAGTCGGCGCGGCCCGCCGTGGCCTTCATCGGCAGCGGCGTTGCACCGGCATGCGCCACCGCCTGCTGCGTCAACAGCACCTTGCCATCAAGCACGGCCGACTCCACCTGCACGGCCCCCGTTGCGCCCGCCGACAAACGCACCGTCAGCCGGTCGCCGGTCGCCGTCTGATGCGCGCCGGCCGCCGTTGTCTGCTCCATCGCAGCGTGGCCGGTGCCCGTCATCGAACGCAGCGAGGAACCCGGCGCAAATTCGCCATTCATCTGGTCGGCACGCAGGCGCGCAAAGGCCGCAGCCTCCTTGCCGCGCTGGCTCTGGCTCTCGACCACGACGCCGCCCACGCCCGCCAGCGTCGCCGGCTCAACCTGCCCTTTGGCAATGCGGCGAAACGCAATGTCGGCCACCGGCGAACGCCATAGGCGGCTGGCATGCGCGCTCACACTCTGCTCGTCGCTGCGAATCTCCACATCCTTGACCAAGTGCGCGCGGCGCAGTTCGCCCCCAGCGGCAAACTCAAGATCGGCCGTCTGCGCGGCGCCGTGTGTCTGATGGCCCCCGCGCTGGCTCTCAAGCCGCACGCCGCCTTCCAGATGGCCGTGCTTCGGCTGATTATGCTCGTCAAAGTCGAGCACGCCCGAGGCCGACTGCACCGTGCTGCCGGTTGCCGTCGTCATGGTGAAACCATGCGTCGCATCGAGCCGCGTCGCTGAACCATCGTCGCGAAAGCTGATCTGCGCCTCGCCCGCCGCCGCTTGGCCTGCGCGATAAACAGCCGTTGCCGCACGCAGATTGCAGATCATCTGGCTGCGTTCAAACTCGGCGTGAGCGGCATGCAAGGTAACCTCGCCACCGCTGCGCTCTGCCTTCAGTTCGACGGTCTGATTCAGCACCAGATGGCCCTGCTTGGAGTCGTAGACCGAACCAAGCGCGCTGCCCTTGCCCTGCACCGTGTCAAAGTCGACGCGCGCGTTGGTCATCGCCACACCCGACTTCATATCAAAGGTCAGGCCGCTGGTCTTCACATGCACCTGACCACGCGCCGCCGCGCGGGCCGCGGCATTCAGAGATTTGTCCTTGCCTGCCGTCACCGTGGCCTTCGGCGCCATCGCAGGGGCCGTACCAGGACGCACGAGCGTAATCTCGACCGGACCGGCCGCCGTGGCCAGCCCCTTCTTCTGGTCGTACTCGAACTCGTTGCCCTCGATCCGGTCAACGCGCTTGCCGTCCTCGCCGTAGATCTCGATCTTGACGTCGTGCAACAGCGCATTGCCCTGGCGCAACTGGACGACCTTCGAGGCATGCACCTTGAACTGCGCGTGGCCGCCGAGAGCGTGCGAAAAGGTGACGCCGTCGGCCTCCTGCTGAATGTCGAGGCCGAGCTTCTTCGGCAGGTCGCGCATGCTGAACGGATTGCGCCACTTGCCGATGACCAGAAATCCGACCAGCGCCGCCAGAAGCAGCCCGGCCGTCACCAGCACCAGCGTTCGTAACCGTTCAATCGTGAATCGCACGCCCTAATTCCCCACGCCAAGCCGCGCAGCCAGCCGCGAGGCCAGGCTCTCGCCCAACTCACTCCACAGCAGACGCGCCGTCGCTCCCGAGGCCTTTTCAACGGCCAGGGTCAGCGCCACCAACTGGCGCACGTTGTCTTCAATGTGCTTCGAACCGACCTCATCGAGCCGCGCGTCTTCCTCAAGGAAGGGCGTATCCGGGCCAAAGTCGATCTTGATGTGTCCCTCGCCCTCGTAGGCGCCGTTGTCGAACAGCGGTCCAAAGCCGGTGACGCGCACCAGACGCGGCGCACGAGCCCATCGCGGATCGAGATCCGCACCCTGCTCAAGCTCCCAGAGATTCCAGCCAATCTGAAACTCATAGGCATAGTCCTCGTGCAGCAGTTCAAGCGCTTCGGCAATGGCCTGTCGGGGCACAACACCGCGCGGAGCCTGCGGCGCGGGCGCGGCCTCTTCCGGCTGCGGCGTCAGCACGCGGCCATAGACCCGTTGAAAAACCGGTGCCTCGCTCCAGTCAATCGGCCAGACCGTGGCCGCATACACAAGGGGTTCGCCGCCCTGCTGGGCGAAGGTTTCAAGCACTGCGGCGAGCTTGTCGCTGAGCGCGGCCAGCCGCAGATCCGGGTACCACAAGCTGAGATAAAGCGTATCGGACATCTCTATCGATTGTAGACGTCCCGGAGTGGCTTCCCGGTGCACGATTGTGGAAGGAAATTGCCGCTTAACCGCAGAAAATGGAGCGCCTCGCGCGCTTTTCATGCCGGATCGAGCTCTCCTTCGGTGCGTAGCGAGGCAAACCCCTGATTTTCATCGCCGCCGCCCCCATGCTCCCGCACATTCCCACAAGGTGAACCAAACGGAAGGCGTATTCTAATCGTCAATCAGACTAGCTTTTCCACAAATTATCTAAAATTTCGAGGAGCCCGGAGCCATGCACCTTCGCATTGCGGCAGCATTTTTCCTCTGCACCGCCATTTTCGGCCAACCCACTTTCTCCCGTGCGCAATCCGCCCTTTCGCTGCCGGGCTGTGAAGCCACGCCCGCACTGCGCGCGGCTTTCAGCGACAAGCTCGACTGGAAACGGCTTGAAAAGCTGAAATACAACGAGAGCTTTGCTGATCAGCGTCAGGTGTTTGAAGAGCTCATGGCGCGCTATCCTCGCGAGTTCGCACCCGTGCAGCGTTACATCTATCTGCTGAGCCAGGGCGCGCCGGAAGAGTACGCAACCATCCGCACCCGCTGGGTGCAGCAGGCCACCGAGCATCCAGACGATCCGCTGGCACTGCTCATCGCCGGCAAATCGCTGGTCGGCAAGGACACGCCCGAGGCCATTCGGCTTCTGGAAGCCGCCAGAGCCAAGGCTCCCGAGTTTCCCCTGCCCGCGCTCGCCTTGGCGCAGATCTACACCAGCGGAAAACACGCGGATCTGGGCAAGATGAAGCAGAACCTGGGAGCCTACTTTGCCGCCTGCCCGGCCTCGACCGATGGCAGCGCGCAATGGCTTCTGGTCAAAGACGAGTCGCTGCAACCCAAGGTCGCCACCGCCCTGCGCGCACAGCTAGAAAAAGAGACCGATCCGAAGCGGCTCAACGCCTACGCAACGCTGTGGGGACTTGAGTTCCGCACGCACCCGCCAAAGGAGCACGACGCTCTTCGCGCCCAGGTAGCTCGCGATCTGGAGCGGCTTGAAAAGCTCAACCCCACCGGCGACGCCGATTGGCAAAACTTTCTGATTGCCGGCTACAAGCAGAGCGGTGCATCGGAAGAAACCATCACCGCCCGGGAAAACCGCCTGATTCACGATTTCCCCCACTCCAATCAATCTTGGTATCTGGTCAACAAACGCTGGAACGATACGCACAAAGAGCCTGAGAACCAGACCGACGCCAAGGCCTGGGCCCAATACCAGATCGAGTACAGGCAAGCCCTGAAGGGATGGATTCGCGATTACCCGGACAACAGCTACCTGCAACGCGAGGCATGGTTCTACGCCATAAAGGACAATGGAGGCAAAGTCAGAGAGGGCATTCCGCAGCAGGAAGCACTCGCCACCATGGACGCCTACCTGCAGGCCAGCAAGGACTATGAGGCCCCGCAATGGAGCGGCGATTCTTACTGGAATGCAGCCCAGCTTCTGATCCAGAATCACTGGCAACCGACCCGCGCGCTCGAGCTGCTGCAACAGTACAGAACGCAGCTTGAAAAGAATCGCGCTCATGAGGCAGAGAACGACAACCGCAAGGACGACGACCAGAAAGAGCACAAGGAAAACCTGATCTGGCAAGATCAATCCTTCTACGGATGGGTTCTGAAGGCCGCGCTCGAAGCCGGCCAACCCGAGCAGGCGCTCAAGCTGAAGGCTGCCATCGAAGCACCCGCACCGGAAAAGAAGTCTCTTCAGTCGGCATACTGGTGGAATCGCGCCCGACTCGAAGTCATCCAGAAACACACGCAGGACGCGCTGGCCTATTACCAGTTGGCTCTCTTTACGCGCGACAAAGCCCCCGAGGCCTCGGAGGGAAAGCTCTACGACGATCTCACCGACGAGGCGCACGCGCTGTGGAAGCAGCAGAGCGGCACCGAGACGGCCTGGGCCGTGTGGAGCAAGCAGCCCGCAAGCGACGCAAAACAGGCAGCGGAAGGTCGCTGGGAAAAGGCCACCAAGACCATTCCGGACTTCGAGCTCTCAGACCTGTCGGGAAAGATCTGGCGTCTGAAAGACCTGCGCGGCAAGACGGTGCTGATCACTCTCTGGGCCACCTGGTGCGGTCCCTGCCAGGGCGAGTTGCCGCATCTCGAAAAGTTCTACGAGAAGGCAAAGGATCGCAAGAACCTTCAGATTCTCACCTTCGATATCGATCAGGATCTGGGCATCGTTGCGCCCTTCGTCAAGAAAAAGGGCTTTACCTTCCCGGTGCTGCCCGCCTACTCCACCGTGGTGAGCCTGCTTGACGGCTTCGCGATTCCACAGACCTGGCTGGTGGATGACAGCGGCGTCTGGCGCTGGCGTCAGATCGGTTACGACGGCGGCAGCGACGCCGACTTTGAAAAAGGCATCCAGGACAAGCTCGACGCCGCAAAGGCAGGCCAGTAACTTTTTGGGCGCACAGCCTTATCGCAAAGGCTGTGCGCCAAGCCTCACAACGTTGTTGTTCTGCGTAATCTCGGGCGTTGTGCCGCCGCACTCGACGCTCACGGTTGCGCCCTTGAGATTCACTCCCGCGGGGATCGACAGCCTCACCGTCGCCGTCTTCGGCGTCAAATCGCTCGGCGCCTTCAACGCGGGCACCGGCGTCGTCGCCAGCGCTTTTCCTGCTGCATCGCGCAACACCAGCCGCGAGACCGGCGCATCGACCGCACCCACCGAATGCACAGTCACGCTCATCGCAGCCCCGGCAATCTTCACATCCTCATCGTCAATCCCCAGGTCCGGCCGCGACCAGTACGGCACTCCCTTCTCCTTCAGATCAAGCTCAAGCACGGTCATGGTGTGCGGCGCAAAGCTGACCTCCAGCGAACTGGAGCGCTCGAAGGCCACCATGCGCGTCACAGTATTGTCGAGCGGCGTGCCTGCGGCGGGCGGCTGCCCGTTCGGTGAGGCATAGTTGCCTTGCCTCCACTGCCACTGGCCCGGATCAATCTCCCAACCCGTCATCTGCGCCTTCACCGCCACGTTGTCGAGGTTGTAGGCAATGATGCGTATGTGCGTCGGCGTGGCCTCGGGAATGAGAATCGCCACGCTCTCATCGTTGGCGGGTTTCGCAAAGCGCCAACTCACGACGTGGCCCGGATAGCAGTAGTTGCGGATCAGCGCGACGCCACCCAGCCGTGCACGCTGCAACTCGTCGCTGTTGAAATAAACACGGTCAATCCACAGGCTGCCCTTGGTGTTGATGAACTCGCGTTCGTGCGCCGTGCGCAGTTGCGAGGCGTAGACCTTCTCGAGCGTGCGCGCATCGCCGGTCGCCTGCCAGGCCAGTTGCGCATAGGCCTCGCCTGCCACCGGATCAACCGAATCTCCAAACGATGCCAGCGCATCATGCTGGCTCTTGCGCAGATCAAGCATATCGAGCGCGTCGGCGTTGATGTATCCGAGTGCGTTCAGAGGCGCATCCACAAAGGGTTTCACGTACTTCGCATCACCGGTCCATCGATAGGCCGCCCACAGAACAAACCATGCCCGCATGCCGGTCGGCTTGTCCTCATCGGTCTTGAAGTTGACCTCGGTGCGCAATTCGCCACGCGTGTTCGGCCGGTAATGCGCCAGAATGCCGTCGGCAAGTTCCAGCACCATCTTCCGCGTCTCCGGCGTGCCGTTGAACGAAACCAGTGAGAGCGCCGGATGAAAGACCATGTACGAGTTATCCTTCGCACTGCCCCAGACGCCATTCTCGGCCATCTTCGCGCCGCTGAAATAATTCGAACGAATGTGGCGATGCCCCGCCGCGTTGATGCCGCTCAACCACTCAAGCCGCTTGGCCGTCACCATCGCGCGTTCCATCTGCTTCGGACTGCCGTAATCAAGCAGCATCGACTCACCCAGCACGTTGATGCCGTCTTCATAACTGTGTAACTCGTCGGTCTGAATCGTCGCCAGCCCGTTGGTGAACATGTGCTGGTCATACATCGCATCGAGTTCCTTGTTCAGCGAGGCCTTGAGCTTGTCCGGCGTGGAGCCCATCAGCGCCAGCCCCGGCCACCACTCGGTAAAATCGGAATCATCCGAGAGCCCGCCACCAAATTCACCATTCGCAATCTGCCGGTTGTCGACGTACCAGTTGATCAGCTTTTTAAGCGCACCGAGATCCTCCACCTGCAAGTACGCCCACTGCGGAACACCGGCGGGCGCCTGCGGCACAGCATAGTCCGGATGAATCTGCTCACGATTGAGTTGCGCCCAATACGCGCGGCCCAATTCGTTGCGCGGATCGACATGCAACAGATCGCTCAGGTCCGCATCGATGCGATTGAAGAGATTGAAGCGCCGGGAGTTGACCGACTCTTCCACGAGGTTTGCATACTCGTCGCGCACCTCCGTCAACCGGTCGGCAATGTGCTCCGGCAGCGCGTTTTTATAGGGTTTGAAGACCAGACGCAGCGCCGCTCCCTCCAGCGCGCTCGGACCAAACGCCGCATTCTCCGAGGCAATGGTGAGATACAGACTTTTGCCATTCGGCAGAATGCGATCCCGCACATCGAGCCAGAGCGTGTGCGGCGCGCCCGGCCTCACCGCAAAGGAAAAGGAGAGCATCGCGCGCATCGGCCACAGCGGATCGCGCACCTCAATGTGCAGCGGAATCAGCCCGTCAGGATTGGCTTTGAGCGACAGCGCGGGCAGATCGAGCGCGATGCCGTCGAGGCCACCGTCCATGTTCTCCCATCCGTAGCTGAAGCCGTGCCCAAACTCGACCGTCTCGTTGCGAAAATCCGCCGGCACCAGAATGTGTACGATCGGCAATCCTGCCTGTGCGCTCTGCTGCAACGCATCTTCGCGGTTGCCGCGTCGCGCGCCGACGCCGGGCATGGCCATCATCGTCTGCCGCTCATCGGCAGGATACGCCCCGCGAATATAATCTGCGAGCGGCCGCGTCGAAGCATTCTCCGTCGCTGCAACACGCGCCGTCAGGTTGTAGCGCAGCACGCCCGCGCCTGCGGGCTCGCGGCCCGCATGCACAAAATACGCGGAGAACTCGCCGATCGGTTCTTCCTGCTCCACATTCGTAAAGCGCAGCTTGCCTCCGGTCACTGGCTCGTCGAAGTGGTGAAAGGTCAGCTCCTGACCCTTGGGCCGCTCAAAAAGTTTTTCTTCCCTGTCCGTCGCGCTTTCCAGATCATGATGCAGCAGCGCCATCGCGCCCCACGCGCCGCCAGAAATCTCCAGATGATTCCAGGGTTCCTCGGGAAGATAAAACGTGATGGCCTTGCCTGATAGCGAGTAGCAATCCCAGTCAGGCAGCGTGAAATAGTCGTGGCGTCCGGTGAGCCGCGAACGGTTATAAACACCGGGCCACGTCGTCTCGCGAATGCCGTCCGTCGCCTTCCACCACCAGCGTTTCAAATCGTACGCGTCGTGAATCTCCACCTTGCGAATCACCGTCGATGCGGCATCGAGCACCACCGGCACATCCTTTGCACGATTCCATCCGAAGCGACGATTCCATTCCTCGCGACCCGCCGCGTCATCGAGCGAGCGCCGCAGTTCCGGAATCTTTTCCGGAATCTCATTCTTCGCCAAACCCGCGATATTTTCATCCGACAGCACGCGGTCATAAATACGTAACTCGTCGATATCTCCGGCGCGATCGTAGTTATACGTGCTTTCAACACCGGTCGGCGCAATCAATCGTGAATGCGGCCCGAGCTGGTCGAGATTCGTTGCGTAAAGTTCTGTCGCAGCCTGCGTCGCCGCGAGCTTGCCATCGATATAAAAACGAATTCCGGAGTTTTCGTCCCAGGCCAGCGCCAGATGCAGCCATTGCTCGGGCTTCGGTCTCTGCGGCAGCGTCACGCTCACGCGCGTGCGCCCCAGATTCACATCCGTCACAAAGGCGTCAAAACCGTGCCCGTTCCAATCGATGCGCAACCAGACCATGTCCCACGAAGAGTGGTCGGCATAGGAAACGCGAAAGAGGGGGAACTCCGTCTCATCGAGCGGCGTACGTGCGCGCCAGAAAAAACTCAGAGTGCCGCGCTGCGCATAAATATTGCCCGGCGCCCAGTAGGAAAGCTGCTGATTGTTTTCGCACTGCATGTACGATCCACGCACGCCCTGCGGCAGAATCGCGACATGCTTGGCATAGTTCGGCACAGGGTTGCCGCCCGCGGCGTAATCAGCAACGAGCGACGCATCGCCCGATAAATAGAACAGCAGTCCGGGCTCGGCCGCATGCGGATTCGCCGGCAACACATCCGACACCGCCGGAGGGTTGTACTCGCGCTCGACCTGAGCATCGGCAACGGAGAAAAGACAAGCAGAAAAAAGACATGCGACAAGACTCGAGCGAACCATGGCAAAGACCCTCGCAAAAAGGCGCGCACACGCACAGCGATTCACGACGTACGGCGGCGGCCTCCAACATTCCGCGGCATTGTGCGCGTCTCGCTACAGGCTTGGCAAGCAGGGTTTCGACGCCAATTTGCGACACTCTTGCACCAAAAAGAAAGGAGCCGCGCTGGGCGGCTCTTTCTCACTCTATGGAATACGCAATTACATCGCTTCGGGGCTCTCGATACCGAGCCAGTTCAGTGCCAGCACCAGTTCGCGCAGGGTCACCGCCGCCGTCGCCAACAGAAATTTTTTCTTCTCCCCATCGGTCTCCGCCAGAATGTGATGGTTGTGATAGAAGTTGCTGAACAGTTGCGCCAGTTGGAAGGCATGCTTGGCCAGATACGCCGGCTCACTCGTCACAATGCACTGGTCGAGCACCTGCGTGCGGCGGCCAGCAGCCAGCCACAGCGCCCAGATGTCGGCATTCTCCGCCCCCTCCAGATACTTGCCCGCGTCCGCCATCTGCGCAAACTCATCGAGCACCGCATCGGCCGTCGTCGCGCCCTTGCGGAAGATGTTGCGGATGCGCACAATGGCGTATTGAATGTAGGGGCCCGTCTCGCCCTCAAAACTCAACGCATCCTTGAAGTCGAAGGCGATCACGGAATTGCGCGTGTACTTCAACATGAAGTAGCGCAGCGCACCGACCGCAATCTGCGTCGCGATCTTTTTCCGCGTCTCCGCATCCAGATCTTCGTGACGCTTCGAGACCTCTTCAAACTCGGCCGCGATCAGCTTGTCGATCAGGTCATCGGCCTTCACGCCGAAGCCCTTACGGCCGCTCACCTCAATGTAAGCCTTCTTCTGATCCTCTTCGGAAACCGCGTAGCCCAGATCGACCGCACAGCGCGGCGTCAGCGCCACCATCTCGTAGCTGAAGTGCGTGTAGCGGTCCGCCTGCTCGGTGTGGCCCATGCCGCGCAGCGCCTGAATCACATTCGCCTGCGGGTCGGCCTGACGCGCATCAATCACGTTGTAGATGGCATTCGCGCCGCCGAAATGCGGATGCTCCGCCGCGCCACTCATCGTCGAAATCCAGCACTCATGCGAGGGATATTCGAAGAATTTTTTGTAGCCGAAGTCCTTGCCGAGAAGGCCGAACTTCCACAGGTGATAGGCGATGTCCTTGCCCACGTAAGTGACCGTGCCATTCGAGCGCACAATCACCTTCGCGTCCTCGTTCGGCCCTTCCGCCTCGGCGGCCTTGGTCTCGTCGCCCGGCCGCGTCATCACCCAGCAGCCCTTGTTCTTGCCGTTCTCTTCAAAGTAGAGCACGCCGGTTTTCTTCAAAAGATCGAAGGCCGCATCCCAGAACTTCAGATGCAGAATCTCGCTCTCGCGCGGAAGAAAATCATACTCAATACCGAGCCGTTCCATCGTCGCCAGGTGGCGCCGGAGCACGGCCGTCGAGATCAACTCCGCCATCTCCGCGGTCGGGTTGTTGCCCTCTTCCAGCAGATGCAGTGTCGCGTAACGCTTCTTCTTCCGCTCGGCGTTCTCTTCTTCCGTGCCGCTCGCATACCACTGCGAGGTCTTCGCATACAGATCCCAGCAATGGTAGTCGAACGCACCTGCAGTGCGGCCATCCCTTTGGACTTGTTCTTCGCAAGAGGCAATCAGCGCACGCACATCGTCGACCGACTTGCCTTCCAGATGCTCAAAGCCCACCACCACATCGGCCACCTGCACGCCGGTGTTGTCGATGTAGTTCTGCACATCGACCTTGGAGCCGGCCGCGCGCAGAATCCGCACAAAGGTGTCGCCCAAAATCGCATTGCGCAGGTGGCCAATGTGCGCCGCCTTGTTGGGATTGATCGAGGTGTGCTCCACCAGCACGTGTCCACCGGCCAGACCGCCACCGCCCTCCGCCCGTGCATAGGCCCGCACCGAGGCTCCGCGATCCAGACGCGCATTGATGTATCCGGCACCGGCAACCTCGAAGCCAACAAAGCCCTCGACCTTGCCCAATGCCTCGACAATCTCGGTCGCAATCACCCTGGGGGCCTTGCGCAGCGCCCGCGCCAACTGCAGCGCAATGGGCGTCGAAACCTCGCCGAAGTTCAGGTCGGGAGGCGTCTCGAGCGGAATCGATTCCACGTCAAGATCAAACTTCTGTTTCAGTACGCCCCGGATGAGATCGCCAAGCTGTTCTTGTTGTTCCAGATACACGTCGAATGCCTCAAAGTCCTTAATATTTCTTGATTTATTCTAGCAGTCAGGGGAAAATAGAGTGTATCCCTCCTAATGGGATTACAAAGCACACATATGCGTTCTATGATCCAGGAAACTTTCCCCACGCTTCAAACATGATCAAAGCAGGCACCTCTATCTTCCCCGTAATTCCTATGGGAAGAAATAGAGAGCTGCCAGTTTCATCTTTTGCGCAGGATCGACCGTTCATGGATGTTTCATCGCTCTGGCAAAAACGCGTTGCGTTGCCACAGCAATGGACCAGCAAGTTCGCATGGATGGGAGCGCGAAAGAGCAATGCCACAACTTCCCCCTAAAAAACGCATCTCCCTCATCTTTTTCGTCCTCAGCCTTTGTTCTCTGGCCGGAGCTTTTTCCTGCTATAGCCTGGCCCGAGAACTGATACTCTGCTCCGCGCAAACTCAGCTTCTTGGATTTAGCCGGGAGAGCATCCTGAAAAGAGACGGCTTTGAAGACAGCGCCTTGCAAGCGCTCTCGGCCATGCACCACTCCGCTCTGCCGCACTGCTCGCCACAAGATTTGGATGCGCTGCGCGAGCTCGTTTTTAAAAGCGGTATTCTGCACGATGCCGGATGGTTTGAGGGGAAGCAAATACGCTGTTCCTCCCTGATTGCAAACAACATCAATAAATCCATTAATTTACAATTTATCGCAAAACCGCAAAACGAGATTGCCTACTATAGAAGCTACGATCACTTCAGCATTGCGCAAAAACCAACCGTGATCGTGCGCATGGGCGATGCCTACGTCAACATCGGCATTCTCGGAAGGGAATTTTCCGGCCCTTCCTGGGTTCAATATTTTGGGGCCATCTCCGATATCCGCGGCTATGCGAATACCCCAGATTTCTATTCCGGCCCTCCCGCCCCGCACGCTGCATGGATTTACACCTCACCGGGTACGTATCACCTCAATGGCCATCTTTACGCGACAGCCTGTTCGACCCGGAACAGGATATGCCGCACCTCTTCCGTCCCAGTGAACTTCATCCTTCGGAGTGAGCGCGTTTTCATTCGAACAGGGATCGTGTTGGGCGGCGTTCTGGGAGCATTGTTCGCAAGTGCGATTCTCCAGTTTTATTTCAGCCGACAAACGCTCGAAAGCCAGCTTGGCAGGGCCATTCGCAAAAAGCAGTTGTATCTGCAATACCAGCCCATTGTCCGGATCGCGGACCGGCGCATGGTTGGTGCCGAGGCCCTTTGCCGCTGGAAGAAGGAAGACGGCGTTCCAGTGCCCCCGCAAAAATTCATTGCCATCGCCGAAGAAAAAAACTGGATTGGTTCCCTCACCAAGCTCGTCTTTTCAAAGGCTCTCGAAGAGTGCCGTGCGATACTGCTCACCCATCCAGACTTCTGCCTGAGCCTGAATCTTTCCGTCCTCTGCCTGGACGATCGCAAACTTCTTTGCGATCTGCAACAGATGATCGCGGACTGTGGCGTAAAGCCCAGTTCCGTGGCCATCGAAATCACGGAAAGCATCGCGGCCCACGACCCCCAACGGATCGCGCAAATCCAGACCCTGCGCCAGGCCGGCCATCCCATCCATCTGGACGATTTCGGCACTGGCTACTCGAGCCTGTCCTACCTGCACGAACTGAACCTCGACGCCATCAAGATCGACAAGGCATTCATGCAAACCATTGGCACCGATGCGGTGCAGTTCAACATCCTGCCACAGATTCTCACCATGAGCCAAAAGCTGCAGCTCAATGTGATTATTGAAGGAATCGAAACCAGCGAGCAGGAAGCCTATTTATCCAGGATTTCAAGCTCTCTTCTGGGCCAGGGATGGCTCTATGGCCACCCCGTCGATCAAGAGCAGTTGCATGCAATGCAGGCCAGCCAGCCGCAGCCTGAACAGAAGCCACTCTAGAGACTTCTGCCTGCATTTGCCCAATGCCGTAAGATAGAAAGCAGCGCGTCTGTCAAGCCGCTGGACGGCCAGAACAGCGCGCGCGGCACACCCATGAGCCAATCAAGTTCAAATCGCTTTTATCTGACCACGCCCATCTACTACGTGAATGCGCGACCGCACCTCGGCCACGCCTATTCGACGATCGTCTGCGACGCCATTGCGCGACGCAAGCGGGCGCTGGGCATCGAGACCTGGTTTCTGACCGGCACCGACGAGCACGGCCAGAAGATCGAACGCTCCGCCGAAAAGGCCGGCCGCACCCCGCAGGAGTTCGCCGACGCCATCTACTCCGAGTTCCGCGGCCTGTGGACCCAGCTCGGCATCACCAACGACGACTTCATCCGCACCACCGAACCGCGCCACATCCGCGGCGTGCAAAAGCTCTTCGCCACCCTACGCGAGCGCGGCTACATCTACAAGGGCTCCTACACCGGCCAGTATTGCGTCAGTGATGAAGCCTATGTCGACGGCCCGGCGGGCACCCTCTGCCCCGACTGCGGCCGTGTCACCGAGACCGTCAGCGAAGAAAATTACTTCTTCAAGCTCTCGGCCTTCGAGGACAAGCTGCTCAAGTTCTACGACGAGAACCCGAATTTCATGGGCCCCGAGTCGACCCGCCGCGAGGTCATCTCCTTCGTGCGCAGCGGCCTCAAGGACCTGTCGATCAGCCGCACCAGCTTCAAGTGGGGCATTCCGGTTCCCGGCGATGAAAAACACGTCGTCTACGTCTGGCTCGACGCGCTGGTCAACTACATGACGGCGCTTGGTTACGGTTCGGAAAACGTCCAAGACCAGGAAAACTTCAAAAAGTTCTGGCCCGCCGATCTGCATCTGATCGGCAAAGAGATCAGCCGCTTCCACTGCGTCTACTGGCCAGCCTTTTTGATGGCCGCTGGGCTGCCCACGCCGCGCGCCATCCGCGCCAACGGCTGGCTGATGTTCGACCAGAGCAAGATGTCGAAGTCCAAGGGCAACATCGTGCGTGCCGAGACGGTTTGCGCCGTTTTGGGCGACGAGGCGCTGCGCTACTACCTGATGCGCGAGATTCCCTTCGGCCAGGACGGAAATTTTTCCTTTGATGCTCTGGTTCAGAGGTACAATGCCGATCTCGCCAACGGCTACGGCAACCTCGTCAGCCGCGTCGTCAACATGATGCACAAGTTCTTCGCGGGCGTGGTGCCCGCACCGGGCGCGCCCACCGAGGCCGAGATCAAGCTCAAAGCATCGACGGAAGCGGCCATCGCCGCCTTCGGCCCGGCCTTTGACGCCTTCGACTTCGCCGAGGCGCTCAAGGCGCTGTGGTCGCTGGTCGCCGAGACCGACGGCTACCTGACCGCCAACGCGCCTTGGAAAAAGCCGCAGGACCGTTCGGAAGAAGACCATGCGGCGCTGCAAGCCCGCGTGCTGGCCACCGCCGCCGAGGCCATTCGCGTGATCACCGCGCTGGTCTACCCGATTCTGCCCACCGCTGCCGCCAAGGTCTGGCGTCAGCTCGGGCAGGGAGAGCTCGCCGAGGCCGCGCAGCAGGCCTTTCTGACCAAGGTCGCCTGGGGCGGTCTGAAGCCGGGCACCAGGTTTGAAGAGCCCGCGCCCCTGTTCCCGCGCGCAGAAAAAGACGCCGTCGAGCGCATGGTCGCCCTCGAAGAAGAGAACAACCGCACCGCCGTCGAGGCCGCACAAGCCCAGAAAGAAGAGAAGAAATTGGAAGAGAACAAGCCCGCCACGCCTGAAACCGCCGCTCCGGCAGCCTCCACCACGCCCGACCAAAAGTCCGCCGCACCGCAGGTGCCCGACCAAAAGCCCGCCGTGCCGCAGGCACCCGAAGGCCAGCCTGCCGCGCCGCAAGTGCTGCCCGAAGGCTTCCCGGCTGCCGAGCCGCAAATCACCATCGACGACGTGGTCAAGATCGATCTGCGCGTGGCCCAGATTCTGGTCGCCGAGCGCATCCCGAAGGCCGACAAACTGCTCCGGCTCGAGGTCGATCTCGGCTACGAAAAGCGTCAGATTTTGGCAGGCATCGCGCAGTATTACGAGCCGGAAAAGCTCATCGGCCGCAAGATCGTCATCGTCGCGAATCTGGCCCCCCGCAAGATGCGCGGCCTTGAGTCGAACGGCATGTTGCTGGCCGCCTCGCTTGAAAACAGCTCGCCCGTGCTGGCTGGCTTCCTCGAAGAGGTTCCGCTCGGCGCGCGCCTCAAGTAGTTTTTCCTGCTTCCACTCGATCCGCGTTTCGGCGCGGATCGAGTTTTTTCTGCCCTTTTCTGCCAGATTTTCCATGCAGAACGCACCGCGCCCATTCCGAGCGTCTTTATCCAGAACCCGAACAAATCAATGCTTTTACAAGACTTTTAACTTCTATTCGCACACCGGGAAAAGCTTTCATTTTATGATCCGGCCATGAAACCCAACACAGCCCTCCCCCGCCTGGGGCTCTTCCTGGTGGCCTTTGTGCTCTTTGCCGCCGGAACCGCCTTTGCCCAAAGCTCCATCCACTGGACCACCGCCATTCGCTACGCCAAGCTGGTCAAAATCGCCGAAGCCGTCGAGCCCACCAACGATTACGCCGCCGCCGACAAGCAGGCCATCGCCTCCCTCGGCTACACCTATCAGCAGACCATCTACGGCAACGACTGGAGCTCGAACGACGAGGTCAGCTCTGAGACCACCGTCAGCTACGGCTTCCTCGCAACCTCTTCGACCGGCGAGTTGGTCGCCGTGCTGCGCGGCACCGATACCACGCTCGAGTGGATCGACGACGCCCTGTTCGCCTTTGTCTCGAATCCCATCAAGCACTCGAGCGGCTACACCGAGCAGGGCTTTACAAAGATCTACAAGTCGCTGCGCACCGGCCCCAGCGCCAGCGCGACAACGGTCGTCAACGCCATCGCCAGCAAGGCCAGCCTCGGCAGCATTGCCAGCGTCACCGTCACCGGGCACAGCCTGGGGGGCGCGCTCAGCGAACTGCTCACCCTCGACGTGGCGCACAACACCACGATCACCAAGCCGGTCGTCTACAGCTTCGCCAGCCCGCGCGTGGGCACGGCCGGCTTCAAAGACGATTACAACGAGACGGTCACGACCAGCTATCGCGTCTACAACAGCGCCGACATCGTGCCAGACGTGCCAACCTGGCCCTACTATCAGGTCAACACCGCCTTCCCGCTCTTTCCCGATAGCAGCAAGGTCTCGACCAGCATCGCCTGCTCGCACCACCTGACCACCTACCTCTGGCTGATGGGCCAGGAGGCGGGCGTCGACGCCGGCGCTCTGAATGCGGAGTGCGTCGCCAGCAACTAAATTTCTCCTTCTTCTTCCTTTTCTTGGGGGCGCGGCTTCGGTCGCGCCCTTCCTCTTTGCCCGCAATCCGTCAACCCGCTTTAAACTAGAGAAGAGAGGGTTTCTTCCCCATCCCCGAGGTTGCTTTGTTCATCGATTCCCACGCACATCTGGATAGCCCGCGTTACAGCGAGGACCGGGCCGATCTTCTGCGTCGCGCCCAGGCGGCCGGCGTCGGCGGCATTTTGGCCATTGGCCTCGGCGAAGGCCCGCACGAGATGCAGCAGGCGCTCGAGATCTGCCGCCAATACAACGGCCAATCGGGTATGCCCCAACTGTGGGCCTCGGCCGGCATCTATCCGCACAACACGCACGAGATCGACCAGGCCGCGCTTGCCAAGCTCGATCGCCTGCTGGCCGAGCCCGAGGTCATCGCCTGCGGTGAGCTTGGCCTCGACTACTATCACGAGGGCACGCCGCACGAGATTCAGCATCGCGGCCTCGTGCAGCAGCTTGAAATCGCCGCCGCCCGCAAGCGTCCCATCACCATCCACTGCCGGCCCAAGGACGGCACCAGCGACGCCTTCGACGATCTTTTTCCGGTTCTCGACGAGCATTGGCAAAAGACCGGCCTCGGCGGCATCCTGCACTGCTTCTCGGGCAACGAGCGCGAGGCGCGTCGGCTTATCGAGATGGGATTTCTGATCTCCTTCTCCGGCAGCCTGACCTTTCCCAAGGCCGAGCCGCTGCGCGCGGTCGCCGCCACGCTGCCGCTCGACCACCTGCTGGTGGAAACCGATGCTCCCTGGCTGGCGCCGAGCCCCCACCGCGGCCAGCGCAATGAGTCGGCCTGGGTGCTGCACACGGCGCAGGTTTTGGCCGAGTGCCTGGGCATCGAGGCTGACCAACTGGCTTCCTCAACCACCAAAAATTTCTACCGTCTGTTTTCACTCACGCCGAACGTGGGAAACTGAGAAGGGCGCTGCGGCGCTCGTCGGGAGTCAAGGACAACCAATGGCACAGGATAATTCATTCGATATCGTCAGCAAGGTGGACGTGCAAGAGGTCCGCAACGCCGTCGATCAGGCGATCAAAGAGCTCAAGCAGCGCTTCGACCTGAAGGATTCGCACTCGGAGATCAAGATCGCCGAAGGCGACAAGGAGATCCAACTGGCCTCGGCCGGAGAGTACCAGCTCGAGGCGGTCCGCGAAATTTTAGGCCAAAAACTGGTGAAGCGTGGCGTCAGCCTGAAGAATCTAACCTATGGAAAGATCGAACCGGCCGCCGGCCAGAGCGTGCGACAGACCATCACTCTGCAGCAGGGCATTCCGACCGACAAGGCCAAGGAGATCGTCAAGTTCGTCAAGGATGCGAAGCTGAAGGTGCAGGCCTCGATTCAGGGCGACACGGTCCGGGTTTCAGGAAAGAACCGCGACGACCTGCAGTCGGCCATCGCGGTCTTGCGCGGCAAGGATCTCGGCGTAGAATTGCAGTTCACCAACTACCGCACGAATTAGCGGAGAACCACCGCCGGGCCTCTCAGCCGCGGCGCACCTCAGAACGAGAAGCGACAGATTTGAATACATTGGCCATAGCGACGGCGCGAGAGGTCTTCGACCTGCTCCGGGACGATCTGGTTGCGGTCGAGCAGGAATTAGGCCGCGACGCCGCATCGAGTGTCGGCACCATCACCGAAATTGCCGAATATCTGCGCGCGGGCGGCGGCAAGCGCATCCGGCCCTCGATGCTCCTGCTGGCCGCGCATACGCTCGAATTTTCCGGCCCGGCTGCCATCCGCCTCGGCTCGGTCGTCGAGATGGTGCACACCGCCACACTGGTCCACGACGACATCATCGACGGCGCCGGCACGCGGCGCGGACGCCCCTCGGCCAACTCCACCTGGGGCAACGAGAAGTGCGTGCTGGCCGGCGACTGGCTCTACATGCAGGCCTTCCGCATCGCGCTCAACGAGAAAAACCTGCGCATTCTCGACCTGCTCATCGGCCTCACCCAGCAGATGGTTGAAGGCGAACTGGTGCAGATCCAGAAGCTCGGCAAAGAGGTCAGCGAGGCCGAGTACTACGACCTGATCTTCCGCAAAACCGCCTGCCTGTTCTCGGTTTCGATGCAGCTTGGCGCAGTGCTGGCCTCGGCCACGCCCGAGCAGGAAGAGACGCTCTACAACTACGGCCGCGCCGTAGGACTCGCCTTCCAGATCGTCGATGATGTGCTCGACCTGACCGCTACCGAAGAGGTTCTGGGCAAGCCGGTCGCCAGCGATCTGCGCGAGGGCAAGGCCACGCTCGCCGTCATCCACTCCTTCGACCACGGCACCGCGCGCGACCGTCAGGCCATCCAGCATGTGCTCGACGATCGCGGCTTTACGCGCACCACGCCCGACGAGATTCAGACGATCCTCAAGCGCAACGGCTCCATCGATTACGCCATGAACATCGCTGACCGCTACGCCGAGCAGGCCCGCGAGGCTCTCGCTCCCCTGCCCGAGTCAAAGTACAAGCAGGCGCTGCTCTGGCTGCCCAGCTTCGTCGTCGCCCGCGAAAAATAACGCTCTGCAAGCCAAGAAAAAAGGGCAGCGCCGATCCTCCGGCACTGCCCTTTTTCTTGGCTCACTCCACCACAAGCAACGCTAACTTGCTAACACCGCTCACCTGCCAACATCGCTAACTTCGCTCACCAGCTAACTCGTCGCCATCGCCTTCAGCACCGCGGCGTACTCGGGCGGCAGGCTGGCGCGCTTCATCGCCAGGTCGCAGACCACGTGCGTCGTTTCGCCCTCGGCCAACAGTGTTTTTTTCTCTTCCGGCTCGATGCGATAAACCCGATAGGCGAATTTGACGATGGGGCCGCGCACCAGCTCGGTCCGCGTTTCAATCTCAATCTGGTCGTCATAGCGGGCAGAGTTCTTGTAGCGGCAGCGCGCCTCGGCCACCGGCAACATGCGGCCACACTCTTTTTCGAGCCGCTCATAGGTCAGCCCCGCCGCGCGCAGCAGGTCGGTGCGACCAATCTCAAACCAGACCAGATAATTGGCGTGATAGACCACGTGCATCTGGTCAGTCTCGGCATAACGAACGCGTAATGTACTTGTGACAGACATGATCGAATGAATCGCCAGGAACCAAGGGACTAGGGACTTAGGGACTAGGGGCTAAGGACTAAGGGACTATTTTGTTCCTTAATCCCTGCACTCACTCCACCCCTATGTCCCTACGCTCTAACTCCTAAGTCTCTAATTCCTAAATTTTCTATTTCCTAAGTCCCGAGTCTAGTCCCTGGGCCCTAAGTTCCTAGTCCCTAGTCCCTGGTCCCTACGTCCCTGCTACTACGGCCTCATGTGCGTGAACACCGTCAGCTTTGAAACGTCATTGAAGATCACGAAGGCGAAGAAGACCACGATCAGCACGAAGGCCGCCTGATAGATGCGCTCCTTGATCGCCATGCTGATGTCCTGCCGGATGATGCTTTCAATCAGCAGGAACAGAATCATTCCGCCGTCGAGAATCGGGAACGGCAACAGATTCAGAATGCCGAGGTTCAAGCTGATGGCCGAGGCCAAACCGAACTTCGAGGCCCAGTCCTTGGTTTCGGCCGCCTTGCCCGCCACCACCGCAATGCCCACCGGGCCCGAGAGTTGCTTCATGGAAGCCTGATGCGTGACCAGCTTCTTCAGCATCTGGCCAATCATCAGCGAACCTTCCACGCAATAGTCGTAGGAACGCGCCGAGGCCTGCGCCACGTGGATCGGCGAACGGCGCATCGGCAGATCGCCGTACGGCTGCGCCGTGATGCCCAACCGCCAGCCGCCATCCTGCACGCGCGGATGCACCACGAGCGTCTTCTGCGCACCATTGGCGCCACGCACGCCGAGCGTAATCGGCTTGCCCTTGCCAATCTGCAGATAATCAAGCAGCGGTTCCAGCGTGTGGAAGGCGTAGCCATCAATTGAGTCGACCGTATCGCCCGCGCGCAGCCCCGCCTCATCGGCGGCCGAACCACTCACCACCTGATCGATGGTCAGCGGCTTGTCGGCATAGTGCGGATAAAAACCCGCCGCCAGCAGATCGCCCGCCTTGTCGCCCGCCGGCAGATGCAGTTGCAGCGAAACCGGCACGCCTGCGCGGTCAACCGTGGCAGGAACCGTCGCGCCCGCCTTGGCGTTCATCGTCTCGAGAATCGCGCCCAGATCAGGATTGGCCACCGCGCCGAATTGCGTAAAGCGGTCGCCCGCCTTCAACCCGGCCTGATCGGCCATTGCCCCCGGCGTCACCCACTCCACCGCGGCCGGGCGCACCGAAGGCACCTCGTTGAACCAGGCAAAGTAGAAGAACATCAGCACGAAGGCCAGCACAAAATTGGAGAACGGACCGGCAAAGCCGATCAGCATCCTCTGCCAGCGCGGGTGTGAGGTGAAGGCTGCCGGATCATCGGCCACATTCTCCTCGCCCGGAGTCTCGCCCGTCATCTTCACGAAGCCGCCCAGCGGCAACAGGCAGATCTTGTAGTCGGTCTCGCCGATCTTGATGCCGAACAGGCGCGGGCCAAAGCCCACCGAAAATGCTTCGACGCGAACCCGACACAGCTTGGCAACGGCAAAATGCCCAAACTCGTGGACAACAACCATCAAGCCGATCAGGACGATGAAGGCGACGACGGAAATCAAGATTTCATGCATAGGTGAGCAGTAGTTTCCTTACGGTAGCGCCGGGCTCAACACCCGGCGCGTCATTTACTTCAACAGCGTACGAGCCCGCTCGCGCGCCTCGTGGTCAGCGGCCAGCACCCCGGCAATCGTTGTCGGATGCGATTCCGGCGTCGCCGCGAGAACTTGCTCAATTGTACGCGGGATGCCCATGAAGGGGATCTTGCGCTCGAGGAAGGCCTCAACGGCCACCTCATCGGCGGCATTGAGCGCAATGCAATGCGCTCCGCCCTTGCGCGCCGCCTCATAGGCCAGCCGCAAACAGGGGAACCGCGCAAAGTCCGGCTGCTCAAAGTCCAGATGCGACAGCTTGGCCAGATCGAAGGTCAGATGCGAGGCCGGCCGCTCCGGGTACGCCAGCGCGTAGAGAATCGGCAGCCGCATGTCGGTGACCGAAATCTGCGCCAGAATCGAGCCATCCACGTACTCCACCAGCGAGTGCACCGTCGACTGCGGATGCACCGTCACCCTCACCTGCTCGGCCGGCACGTCGAACAACCGGCAGGCCTCGATCACCTCGAGTCCCTTGTTCAGCATCGAGGCCGAATCGATGGTGATCCGGCGCCCCATCTTCCAGGTCGGATGCTTGAGGGCCTGCTCGGGCGTGATGTCAGCAAATTTTTCCAGCGGCAACTGGCGGAAAGGCCCGCCCGAGGCCGTCAGCCACACGAACTTGACCTCGTTGTGCTGGCCCACGCGCAGGCACTGGTGCACGGCGTTGTGCTCGGAATCAATCGGCAGAATCGGCACGTTGCGCTCGCGCGCGGCAACGGTCAGAATCTCACCGGCGGCGACCATGCATTCCTTGTTGGCCAATCCGAGAGGCTTGCCGGCAAGAATCGCAGCATAGGTAGCCTCCAGTCCCGAGACGCCCACGATGGCCGAAACCACAAAGTTCGCATCCGGGTGCGTGGCGCAGGCAACCGTGCCTTCGGTGCCGTGGACAACCTCGACGCCGGTCACGCCCGCGGCCTTCAGGCGCTTTTCAAGCGCGTCGGCCAGCTCGGCAGTGGCCAGCGAAATCATCTTCGGACGCCAGCGTTGGCTCTGTTCAAAGGCGAGGTCCAGATTATGACCAGCCGCCAGCGTGGAGACCGCGTAACGGTCGGGGAACTGTTCAACGATGGAGAGCGTGCTGGTGCCGATCGAACCGGTCGAGCCCAGAATAGCGAGTCGTTTCAACGTGAGGATGCCCTTTCTTCCTCTCTATTATCGCGCCACGGACCCGCACCGGGCGAGTCCGCGTAACAGCAGGCGTCGAAAGCAGTTCTGCAACAGGGATTTAAAGAGCTTGCCGCAACACCAGCGCGTACCAGAGCACCGGCGCGGCCAAAAGCAGCGCGTCGATGCGGTCGAGAATGCCGCCATGGCCGGGCAACAGATTGCCCGAGTCCTTGACGCCGACCGAGCGCTTCAGCGCCGACTCCACCAGATCGCCCACCTGAGCAGCCACATTCACCACCACGGCCAGCAGAAGCCAGAACCAGCTCTCTTCCGGATAGACCAGCACGGCAACATCATGCGCCTGCAAAACCGAGGCCAGCCAGAGCAGGATTCCGGTCGCGATCAGACTGCCGAGCACCGAGCCCGCCGCGCCTTCCCAGGTCTTTTTCGGACTGATCGTGGGAGCCAGCTTGTGTTTGCCGAAAAACTTGCCCGTATAGAGCGCCAACGAATCGCCCGCCCAGACCGCGCACATCAAAAAAGCCACCAGCGAGGGTCCGTCGGCCTGGCCATGCAGGGCAGGCAGCGAAATCAACGTAAATCCGATATAAATCAGGCTGAAAATGGCGGCCGAGGCATCGGCCATCACCCGTTCGATGGGACGAGCGAAGCTGCAATAGACCAGCAACACCAGACACAACGCGCCGAGAATCGCCGGCATCCGGTCGGGCCACTCCAGGTAGCCCAGAAACAGCAGCACCAGCGAGGCCAGCACAGGCCCGCGCGGCGGCTCAAAGCCTCCGGCCACGGCCAGATTCATGTATTCCCAGCTTGCCAGCACGGCGACCAGGGCAACCGACAGGACAAAAAGCCACTTCGGCGCCAGAAAGACCAGCAGCAGGACGACCGGGATCAGTACGAGTGCAGTCAGAATACGTTTCATGTTCAGTTGTGAGCATACACTGCCGAGCGGCGTAACTTCTTTAACTGACCGCGATTTTGATCTGCGACAGGTCTTCTTCGACCTCGCCGCATTCCTTGCCCAGCCCGCCGAAACGACGTTCGCGGCGCTGGTAATCGGCAATGGCCTCGAGCAGGTGAATGCCACGAAAATCCGGCCACAGCCGCTCGGTCACGAAGATCTCGCTGTAGGCAATCTGCCACGGCAAAAAGTTCGAGATGCGCATCTCGCCCGAGGTACGGATCAACAGATCCGGGTCCGGCATCTGCGCCGTGTACAGGTTGCGATGAATCGCCGCCTCGTCGATCTGCTCAGGGGCAATCTTCTTCTCGGCCACCTCGGCGGCAAGCCGGCGAAAAGCGTCGACAAGCTCGGAACGGCCACCGTAGTTGAGCGCCAGCGTCAGCGTCGTTCCGGTGTTGTTCGCCGTCTCCTCCTGCGCCCAGCGCATCTTGTCCTGCACGTCGGGCGGCAGCTCGTGGGTGCGGCCAATGTAACGGATGCGCACATTGTTGTCCATCATGCGCCGCAGATTGCCTTCGAGATAGACCTTCATCAGGCGCATCAGGAAGTTGACCTCGGCACGTGGACGGCGCAGATTGTTTTCAAGCGAAAAGGCGTAGAGCGTCAGCCAGGGAAGCCCGATCCGCGAGGCGGCCTCGGTGACCTGCTGCACACTGCGCGCGCCCTGCTGGTGGCCCAGAAACCGCTTCAGCGCCTGACGGCCCGCCCAGCGGCCGTTGCCATCCATGATGATGGCCACGTGCTCGGGCATCGCCTCCGGCTTCAGCGTGTCATAGACGGCGCGTTCTTCGCGGCTCAATTCATCGATACGCAGCTTGGGAGAAGGATACAAAGGAATGCCTCTACGTCGTCCGCGGTCCGACCAACCGCCCGTTCCAAACACACAGTTACGGCATCCGTTCAAACCCGTAACGAGACGCCAAAACCCGGCTCGGATAGTTTAAATGAGAACCTTCCAAGACCAAGCGACAATATTTTGAAGCTAGCACATGCGACAGGGGGCTGCAATCTCGCCCGTGCGCAAGGACGAGTTTGCACAAAAGGGTTCAGCGACCATGCACGGAGTCGCATGGCCACCGAATCCTGTCTTTTACGCCGTCCGGCGACGGCCGGCAGCGGCATCCCGCACCGCGCCGTAGAGCAGCGTGCGCTGCAACTGGTTCAAGGTCGGCAGTTGGGCGGCGATCTCGGCCAAAAACGGATCGGCGAAGATGGCCGCAACCTCGGCATCGCGCCGGCTGCGCGTATCGCGCACCAACTGGCAGACATCGACATCAAGGGCCTCGGCCAGCCGCTCAAGCGAGCCCAGCGTGGGAATGGCCTTGCCGTTTTCGATCTTGGAGATATAAGTGCGAGGCACCTGCATCCGGCCGGCGAGTTGACGCTGACTCAGATGACGGGAGCGGCGAATTTCACGGACCTGCCCTGCGACCTGCAATCCTGCCTCGGCGGTCGATGGAACTGGCTGCGAGGTGACGAGCTGCGGAGCAAAGGAAGGAAGCGGCTCTTCAATATCCAGGGGTTTGTGGCAGCGCCGGCAGAGCGAGTTGCTCGTCCGGTACTGCATGAGGCGGCAATGTTCACACCGCACAACTTCACGTTCACCTGCATCCATGCGCACAACGGGGGTAGTGGCCATAGGTCTTCGGTGCGGAGAGCCAGAGCAAGGACTCCGGGGTGTCGTTTTCACACCTCAACAACACTACTTTCCGGTGAGTGAACCATAACTGTCAAGTAAAAACTTTGGGGCAAACCGAAAAAAGACGAAACCAGCCTTGAAAATCCCTATAAAACGCGAACCACTCTGCGCAACGGGCTCTCTCAACTTCTGATTTTTTCTGGAGGGACTACCGGAGGCCCTGCACCGCGGCGTTTCGGCCGCGGTCGCTGTCGGGCAGGTGGTACTTACGGAGCGGGCGCTCTTAGAGCAACGGCTTGGCGCGCAGCCCGGCCACAATGTCCTTGGCCACGGCACGAGCCTCGTCTTCTTTGTCCGGCGGAAAGCTGATAGCACCGACGCGGGCGTGTCCGCCGCCGCCATAGCGCTCGCAGATCTCAGCCAGATTGATCATCCGGTCCGGGTCAACCGTCGTCCAGGGGTTCGAACCAACGGCCACCTTGGTGCGGAAGCTCGACTTCGACAACCCGATCGAGTAGATCGCCTTCGGGTGCAGGAAGTATGGAATGAACTTGTTGAAGCCCTCGAGCGGGTGATCGACAATGTCGAAGAAGATGGTGCCATCGCGCTCTTCGGCACGCTGGCCAATCAACTCAATCGCGCGCTGATGGCGCTCAAGCAGCGGTGGCAGCAGCGGCGCCACAAAGGGCTGCTCCAGCACCTCGGCCAGCGGCATCGAGGTCAGCAGCGGAATCAGCCGGGGAATGAACTCCGGATCGCGATTGGCCTCGATGATCAGCGTGAGCTTCATCGCTGGCTCGGGCATCGCGACGGCCTGCTCGGCCGACTCGTACTTGGCGCCGTCGACAATATCGGCCCAGTAGACCATGTCGGCCACCGGCTTCATGTCAAAGCCGAAACGCTCGGCGGCAATCTGCGCGATGAAGCTGGTGCAGGAGGTGTGCTTCGGATCGTAAAACTTGCGCTGGCTGCCGACCGGATCACTCTGGCTGGCCTCGAAGTGCGCCCGATCTTCATCGGTCAAAAAGGCCGACTGATGGTGATCAAACCACCAGGTCACCTTCGGTGAGGTCGAATATTTGAAATCGACAATGGCGTTCTCCTCATCGGAGAACTCGCTTTCGTCAAAGAGCGAACCGGCCCGATGCACCAGGCCACGATAGTCGTAGCCAGAAGCCGTGCCGATGCACTCGCGATGAAAACGCGCAAACAGCGAGGCCGAACAGGCCCCGTCAAAACATTTGTCGTGATAGAAGACGCGAACCCGCAAAATTCTGCTATCCCCTCTGGGTTTAAAAAATCGATTCCGAAAAGAGCCGGAACTGTTAAGCATCAAGGGAATGGACGATTCTGTCAAGGCGAGGCCGCAGAGGACGAGCGCGCAAGGCATTGCATTATGAAATAATACAGTGTATTATTTCATATTATGAGCACAATGCGCACCATCAGCTTCCGCATCGAGGCCGACAAGGTTGAGGCGCTCGACGCCATCGCGAAGAATCTGGACCGCGACCGCAGCTACCTGCTCAATCAGGCCGTCGAAGGCTACCTGCGCGAGCAGCGCCGGTTCGCGGCCATGGTGGACGAGGGGATTGAGGCAGCCGACAAGGGCGAACTCGTCGACGACGAGGCGCTCGACGCTATTGTTGCCCGCTGGAACAAGCCTGCCCTTGAGTGCGCCGAACAGGTCGAAGCATGAGACTTCGCTGGACCGCTCCGGCGATCCGCCAGTTGCACGCGATTCACGCCTATATCGCCGCCGACAACCCAGCCGCCGCTGACCGCACGGTTTCTCTGATTCGCGCCTCTCTTCAACGGATCACGCTACTTCCCTACTCTGGCCTATCAGGTCGTAGAAGCGGCACGCGCGAACTCGTTATTCCCGCCACGACCTATCTAGCGGCCTACCGCATTGCCAACGACGAAGTGCACGTACTGGCGATTCTGCATGGTGCGCAAGACTGGCCTCCACAACTCTAGCCTCATAACTTCGATGAATTCCCCTTCATTCCCTGTGCCATGCACCGGTAGAATGCGTAACGAGCCTTTATCCTGATTTCTTTGAGGAGACCGCATGGAACCGGACGAGACGCCCACCCCCGCTGCAGAACCGGAGTCCGAGGTCGCCCTTGCGGCTCCACCAGCCAACACTCCCTTGTCGACCCCCGTGGAGCCCTCTGGCGCAGGCTGGATCTTCTTCGGCGAGGACGGGCTCCGCTCGGGCTGGTCGCTGGCCATCTTCACGCCGTTGATGATTCTGCTCTCTGGCGCCATCGGCGCGGCGATGCTGGCCCTGCACCTGATCGACCAGAAGGGCCACCAGGGCGCGCTCTCTTCCCTGCTCGGCGAACTGATCCCCTTCCTCGGACTGGTGGGCGCGGCGGCGATTGTGGCGCTGGTAGAACAGCGACGCGGCAACCTGCTGGCCTTTAATCTGACCGGCCCCCATCGCGTGCGACATTTTTTCACCGGCATCGGCGCGGGCTTCGTGGCGCTGTCGGCACTGATCGGCGGACTCAAGGCGGGCGGCTGGATCACGCTCACCACGGCCACGTGGACCATGCCGGAGCTGGTCCGCAATGCGGCGTTGTGGGGCGGCGCCTTTCTGCTGGTTGGCTGCTTTGAAGAAGGCATGTTTCGCTGCTATCTGCAGGCGACGATCACGCGCGGCATCAACCTGTGGTGGGCCATAGGCTGGCAGGCGGTGTTGTGCGGGCTTCTGCTCATGCGCAGCAAGGGCACTGAGGGATGGGGCGTTTACGCCATCGCGCTGCTTGGGCTTGCCCCCTGCACGTGGCTGCATCTTCGGCAGGCTGAAAGTGCCGGCTTCTGGCAGGCGGCCTGGATCACCTCAAGCCTCTTCGGCTTTGTACATACCAGCAACAACGGCGAAAACTGGATCGGCATCTTCGCCGCGGCGGCCATCGGCTTTGTCTTCTGCGTCAGCGTCAAGCTGACCGGCTCGGCCTGGTGGGCCATCGGCTTCCACGCCGCCTGGGACTGGACGGAGACCTTCTTCTACGGCACCGCCGACAGCGGCATGGCCGCGCAGGGCTCCTACCTGGCAGCCAAGCCCGACGGCAATGTGCTGTTCAGCGGCGGGGCCGACGGCCCGGAGGGCAGCCTGCTGGTCATCGCCGTGATTCTTCTGCTGCTGGTGACGCTCATCGCCGCCTATGGCAGAGGGCGCCGCACACCCGCCCCCTCGTTGTAGGATGGGCACGAAGACAGTTCCGCAAAGGATGAAAACAACGGTGGCGACACGCATCAAAACGATGGTTCTGGCTCTGGCACTCGCGGCAGGCGCGGGTGCGGCACGGGCCCAGTTGGCCTTTCCTGACGCAACGGCGAAACCGGCCGCGCCCAATCCGCTGGCCGACACCACCACCACGCCCGGCAAGGCGCGGCTCTTCGATCTGGAGGCGCGCTTTGCCAAGGATGTGCGCGAAAAGGGCGGCGCGGGCTTTGCCGCCTGGTTTGCCGACGACGGCATCACGCTCGGCAACGGTGCGGCTCCGGTCATCGGCAAGGTGGCCATCGCCAAATCGGCCAACTGGCTGCCCACGGCCTATGAGCTGACATGGACGCCGACCGACGGGCTGATGGGCCCCTCCGGCGACATGGGCTACACCTGGGGCCACTTCGAGGGCCACAGCAAAAACGCCGCCGGGCAAACCTCGGCCACCATCGTCGGCCGCTACCTGACCATCTGGCGCCGCCAGTCCGACGGCACGTGGAAGGTCGTGCTCGACGCCGGAGCCAATGAGCCCGTCGAAGCCCCCGGCTGCTGCACGGTGCCCGCCGTGCACTAAACTGCGCAGCGAGAACCACAAAGGCCGGCCCGGCGAGAAACTTCGCGGGTCGGCTTTTTTCTGTCCCCTCGCGCTGTCTCTGCGACCATTACGGATGCACACAATCGTAGGTTACTCTGGTGGTATTTCCACTTAGGGAATCTCCCCTCATTGTGGCAGTGCATTTCGGCTCAAATGGCCTGATACTGCAAGAAGGTTGATACGCATGTTTGGCCTTGACGCCCGACAACCCGGCACACCGCTCGACGCAGCGCGACGAGAAACGCGCCTGTTCGACCACAATCCCGACCCGGCGCTCGACGAACTGACCGAGTTGGCCGCCGTGCTGAGCAATGCCGATTGCGCCTATATCGGCTGGTTCGATCTGGACCGGCTCTGGTTCAAGGCGCGCTTCGGCTTTGCCGCCAGCAGCGTACCGGCACGGGCCACCGCGTGCCAGTGGACGCTCGACGCCGCACAGCCGGTGCTGCTCGCCGATGCAAGCCAGGATGGGCGCTTCCCCCCTGAGGGAATCACGCTGCCGGAGATGGGGCCGTGCCTTTCTTATGCGGGCGTGCCGTTGATCGGCAGCGACCAGAAGGTGGTGGGCACGCTGGCTCTGCTGGCCCGCAAGCCGGAGCGCTTTCGGCCCGAGCATCTGACGCTGCTTGAAGTGCTGGCCAGCCAGGTTGTCACGCGACTCGAACTCTACAAGCGCGTGCGTACCGAAGAGCATCTGCTCCGCACGCTGCAAAAAAGCGAACGGGCACTGGCCCGCGAACGCAGCTTTGTCAACGCCACGCTCGACGCGGTTCCCGCCCTGGTCGCCGTCCTCGACACCGCCGGACGCATCGTGCGCATGAACCGGGCCTGCATTGAGCTGTCCGGCATTGACCCGACGCTCTCGCAGGGCATCTCTTTTGTGGGCAAGATTCTTGAACCGGCAGACCGCCACTGGGCCGCCGATCTGCTGCGCGAAGCCGCCGGGGGCAAGGAGTCTGCCCCGCATGACAGCGGGTGGCAGAGGATGCGCGCGGCCGGCATGGCCACGCAGTCGGTGCGCTGGACCGTGCGTCCGCTCACAGCACCCGATGGCACGATTCCCTTCCTGATCGTCAGCGGGCAACCGCTCAACCCGGAGCAGAACCTTGCACGGCCTTCGAGCGAGGCGCGCTATCGCGAGTGGGTCGAGAACTCACTGGGCTTTGTCTTCACCTGCACGCTCGAGGGCGAGTTGAGCGCGCTCAACCACTTCACGGCCGAAACCCTGGGCATGCCGGTCGAGAAACTGGTTGGCCGGTCGGTCGGCGAGTTGATCGATGAGGCAAGCGCCACCAGCTTTGCCGAAGGGCTGCTGACGCTCGAGCACGAGGGCGCCTGGCAGGGAGCCATCGCCTTGCTGCGCGGCGACGGCAGTTATCGCCGCATCGCGCTGCGCTCCAAGCGCATCGCCGAGCCCGGTGAGCCGCCCTTCGTGCTCAACTACGGCATCGACGTCACCGAGCAGTACGAGGCCGAAGAGGCACTGCGCATGGCCACGCGGCAACGCGAACTGATTCTCGACTCGGCAGGCGACGGCATCTATGGCATCGACCTGAGCGGGCGCACCATCTTCATCAATCGCGCTGGCGCGGCGGCGCTCGGCTACTCCGCTGAAGAGCTTGCCGGCTGCGACATTCACGAACTTGTGCATCACAGTCAGGCCGACGGCACGCCCTATACCAGGCAGAACAGCCCCATCTTCCGCGCCATGCGCCGCTCGACCCCCATTCGCGTGCAAAACGAGATTTTCTGGCGCAAGGACGGCGTCACGATCCCGGTCGAATACAGCGCCAGCCCGATGCTCGAAGACGGGCAGATCACCGGCATGGTGGTCGCCTTTCAGAACGTGAGCGAACGCCAGCGGCTGGCCAAGATGAAAGACGAGTTTGTTTCGATCATCAGCCACGAGATGAAGACGCCGCTCGGCACCATGCGCGGCACGCTCGGCCTGCTGCAGTCGGGCATGCTCGACAAGCGGCCGGAAAAACGGCAACAGTTGATCGAAACGGCGATTGCACACTGCGATCAACTGACGCGCATCGTTAACGACTTTCTGGATTTCGACAAGCTGCAAAAGGGGCGCATTCTGCTGCGGCGCGAACCAATCGAGGCGGGGATTCTGCTGCGGCGCGCCGCCGACGCAGCCTTCCCCCAAGCCACGCGCGCGCAGATCGAGTGCAAGGTCGAGCCGAGCAAGGCCATCGTCTTTGCCGATGAAGAACGCACGCTGCAGGTGCTCCATGAACTGGTCACCAACGCGCTCAAATTTTCACCGGCAGAGACCGCCATCACGCTCTCGGCGCATCCGGCCACCGCACCCGCGCCAGGGACCATTCCCTTCGGCCCGCGCGAGATCATCTTCACCGTGGAAGATCAGGGCACGGGCATCGCTGCCGAAAAGCTCGAAAAAATCTTCGAGAGCTTTGAGCAGGGCGACGCCTCGGATGCACGCACGCGCGGCGGCACCGGCATGGGGCTGGCCTTGTGCCGCAGCATCGTCGAGCAGCACGGCGGCCGCATCTGGGCTGAAAGCAAGCCCGCGCATGGCAGCCGTTTTCTTTTTACGCTGCCCGAGGCCGTGGTCACGCCCGAAGAATAGCCTTCAATCTTTCCCGGCAATCTAACGATCCCCGGCAAAGCAGGAGAATACGGCTCCACATGGCCCGCTCCACCCGAGCGGGCCGCGCCGTCTACAATGTGCTTGCGATGCCACGCCAACTTTCCGTTCTCCCTCCAGAGACATTGCACAGAAGAAAACCGCGCCGCGTGGTCTGCCTGCTGCTCGGGCTGCTGACCTGCGCGCTGCATCTGCCCGCGCAGGAGCCGGAAGAGCCACAGGCACCCGCCACCACGGTCAACAGTGGCGCGCCCAACACGCCCGCTCTCACCCTCGACACCACGCGCGTCCCGGTGCGCGGCATGGTGCGCGATGCCGCCAGCGGGCAGGCACTGGCCCGCGTGCAGGTGCAGATCGAAGGCGATGCGCGCAACGGCACGCTCACCGATGGCGAGGGCCACTTCGAGTTCGAGGATGTGCCCGTGGGGCCGCAGATTTTTTTGCTCAACAAGCCCGGTTATCGTGACCAGATCGCCGCTGCGCAGCCGCCCACGATGCAGCCCAACCTTTTCTCTTCGCGCAATGTCATCGTCGCCGCCACCATGCCCGCACTGCAGTTTTCCATGCAGCGCGAGGCGGTGCTGCACGGCATTGTTCGTCTTGATACCGGCGACCCGGCTGAAAACCTGACCGTGCAACTAGCCCGGCAGGAAATTCGCAACGGCCGCCTCGTCTGGGAACTGGGTTCCTCCATGCGGGCCCGCGCCGACGGCAGCTTCCGCTTCGCGCATCTCGTCCCGGGCGCCTATGCGCTGCTGACCCATCCCTGGCTCGAACGCACCAACGACGCCGCGCCCACGACACCCACCTGGGGCTACACACCCGCCTTTGCCGGAGATCTGGAACCGATCCAGCTTGCGAGCGGCAGCGATCAACAGATCGACCTCACGCTCAACCGCGCGCTCTTCCAGCCGGTCACCGTCAGGCTGGCGGGCGGCGACCCGGCCCAGAGCTACCGGGCCACCATCACCGACACCGCGGGCCATCCGATCAGCTTCATGAGCCGCTTCGTGGCCGCCACGCACACGCTGCAACTGCTGCTGCCCGACGGCGATCATCATCTTTACATTCGCTCTGCGATCCGGCCCTCGGCCGCGCAAACCATCTTTGAAAGCGCGCTCGACGTACACGTGGCCGGACAACCCGTCGAGACGCAGGCCAGCCTCGTGCCCCAGGCCACGCTGCCCATCGAGGTCCTCGTCGAACATCTCTCGTCCAAACCAATTTCGCCCGGCCGATTCCTCCTCGAAGCCACGCCGGATCTTGGATGGGCAGGCACCGCAGACCGGACGCTGCTGCTCCACGACAACACCAACAAGAATCGTTCCGAAAATCTGCTCGATGTCGGCCGATACTGGGTCACGCCTCTCTTGCTGAGCAACGATCTCTGCGCGATCTCGCTGACCGCCGGCAGCAGTAACCTCGCCACCGAGCCACTCACGGTAGGCCTCGGCGGCTCGACCGCGCCGCTCACCCTGCGCCTGCGCGACAACTGCGCCCAACTCACGCTGGCGCTGCCCGAGGGCCTGCGCACGCTCACCGCAGGAGAGGAACCGGTCTACACCGTCTATCTCGTGCCCACCTTCGCCTCTCCCCTCATCATCGCTCCCCTCTCTTTGCGCCCCACGAGCGGCGGCACCGCAACCATGAAGGGCCTCACGCCGGGCGACTACCGGCTCTACGTACTGCGCGGCACGGTGCAGTTCGCCTACCACTCCGACGAGGCCCGGCAGCAGACTGCGCCCGTGATCCATCTCGCGGAGGGTGAAAGCAAACAGATGACCGTCGAGGTGCCGCAATGATTCTTTCCCCATCGCACCACCGTTGCCTTCTTGCCTTCGCCCTTGTGTTGGCCTGCGCGCCGCTGGCCCTGGCGCAGAATGGGGCGATCGCCGGCGTTGCCGTCAACGCCACCAGCGACCAGCCCCTCGCCCATGCCGCCATCGAGTTGCTTCTGCAATCCGACCGTTCCACGGTGGCCACGCAATGGACCGGCGACGATGGCCGCTTCCGCTTCGAGCATCTCGCCGATGGAAAATACGAACTCGTCGGAACGCGCAACGGCTTTCTCCGCACCGACTACGAACAGCACGGCGACTTCAGTTCGGCGGTGGTCGTCGGAGCCGATCAGTCAACCGACGCCCTCACCCTCCGCCTTCGTCCCGAGGCCACCCTGCGCGGCACCGTCATCGGCGAGGCCGGCGAGCCGGTCGAAGCCGCCACCGTCACCCTCTTCCGCCGGCCCGCGTCGGAGCAGGACACCGACAAGATCCTGCGCATGGCAAGCCGCAAGACCGACGACACCGGCAGCTACGAGTTTGCGCATCTGGAGCCGGGCGCGTATTCGCTTGTCGTCAATGCCGAGCCATGGTTTGCCCTGCATTCCACGCGGGATGATGGCCCCGCCACCCTGCGCGCGCTTGATCTGGTCTATCCGCGCACCTACTTCGACGGCGTCACCGACGAGGCTCAGGCCGCAGCGATCCCCCTCGAGAGCGGCGAACAGGCGCGCGCCGACCTTCGTCTCGCCGCCGTCCCGGCACTGCACCTCAAGCTGCCCCCTGGCACCAGCGAAGGCCCGCCTGCGCTGCGGCAGACGAGCTTCGGCTTTTATTTCCCGGATGAAAACGCACCGCTCACTCGGGGCGATCAGGTTGGTGCCGTCGCCCCGGGCCACTATCTGCTCTCAACCGGAAACCCTGCCCGGCAGATCGCCGTCACCCTCAGCACCAGCGGAGCCATCGAACTTGCCGGTGCCGAGCCGCTCGTCGAACTGAGCGGAAAACTGGATCTGATCGGTCCGCCACCGCCCAGGCAATACCTGCAACTGACCTTCTATCCCGAGCACGACAACAACGGCCAACAGCCCTATTGGGTCGTGCCTCGCGACGGCAAGTTTCACACCGCCGATCTGCAGGCCGGCCGCTGGCGTTTGGAGCTGGTCAACGGCTACGGCCACGCCTACAGCATCGATTCCATCGAGAGCCAGGGCAAACGCACCCCGGGCAATCGGCTGGCCCTCGCCGGTGGCAAGGCTGAAATCACCCTGCACGCCCGGCTCGCCGAGCAGAACATCGAAGGCTTCGCGCGCAAGGCGGGTCACGGCGTGGCCGGGGCCATGATCCTGCTGGTCCCCGACGACCTCACGCAGCATCCGCAACAGGCACGGCGTGACCAGAGCGACTCCGATGGCAGCTTTTCCCTGCGCGAGGTTGCCGCTGGCCGCTACACGCTCGTCGCCATCGAAGACGGCTGGAGCCTCGACTGGCGTCAGCCCGACGCCCTCGCCCGCTATCTTCCCGCAGGCCAGCGCGTCACAGTACAAGGTGGTCCACAACAGACGCTCCATCTGCCCGACCCGGTCATGGTTCAACCGCGCTAGTGCGGCCTCCATGGGCAGAAACCCGCCTGCGGGGCTTCATCGAAGCAGGGGGGAAAGGATAGTCTAGGATGGTACCGAATTTGGTTCCCGAGTCCACGCCGGTCGGCTGTCCGGCGGCGGCGGTCCTGCCGAAGATGGCATGGAGGAGAGATTGAAGTTGAAGAGCAAGTTTCTGTTGACGATGGCGGCGGCGGTTCCGGCCGCATTGCTGCCCCTGGCCGCGTTCGGCCAGGTTGCCCCTGAGCGCAAGGCGGTGCCCTCGACCGTGACGCCCAACTACAAATACGAGGCGTATGTGGGCTTTGCCTACTCGCCGATCAACCAGGTCAACCAGTCCCGCTCGGGCCTGATGGGCGGCAAGCTCGCACTCACCCGCGACTTCGGCAAGCACTTCGGCATCACGGCCAATGGAGACTACTACCGGGTCGCCGTCACCTCGACCAACCCGGGCAGCCCGACCGTTGTCTCGGTCACCGCTGGCCCCGAGTTCCGCGCCACCATCATGGGCAACGTCGATGGCTTCTTCCACGTCCTGCTCGGCGGCGAACACACCAGCGGCGAGGGCATGACCCCGAACATCAGTTTCTCCGGCGGTTTCGGTGGCGGCTTTGTCTACAACGTCAGCCAGCGCTGGGGCGTCCGCGTCGAAGGCGACCGCCAGTCGGACTCCTTCTCGTTCACCAACAACTCGGCGGCGCTCGGCAATTCGGCCCATACCCACTGGAATGGCCGCGCCTCAGTTGGCGCCGTCTACCGCTTCTAAAAAACCTTCTTCGCACAAGAAAAGCCGGAGCAGAGATTCGATCTCTGCTCCGGCTTTTTGTGCCTCGCACAGGCGCAGACGGCCGACATACAGGCGCGCCTTCGCGCCGTGCCGCAAGAAAGCCGCGGGGACATCGGGCTTCGGCTCCTGCAGCACACCGCGACCAGTCTCCCGCGCATAAAAAAGCGGTGCGCCGAGCCGAAGCCCGTCGCACCGCTTGGGTCAGTGAAGCAAGTTAGAAGGTGATGTGGCTGGCGAACTGCCAGTCGCGGTTACCCGAGGCCGAGGTTGGTACGCCGAAGCTGGTGCTCGAGCCATAGCTGCGGTCACCCGAGGCGGTCGGCAACGTCGTGCCAATATCACTAAAGGTGTGCTTGTGCGTCACGTTCATGCAGTTGGCTTCCACCGAAAGCTTGAAGTTCCGGTAAGGCAGGGAGAACTTGCGCTTCATCGACATGTCGAGGCCATAGGTGCTCGGCTCCGACAGCGAATACGCGCGCGTTCTCGGCGCATTACCGAACTTCTGCGTGCAATTCGAGGTGCAGACCTGTGAGCTACCGTAGAAGGCCGGAGCGATGAAGGCAGAGGAGTCAATGCCGGACTGCTTCCATGCCCACTTGCCCGTACGCGCCGTCTTCTTGGTGTAGTTGGGGTTCAGGTTCGGCATGCAAGTGCCGCCGGTCGACGAGCAGCTCGTGGCGGTAATCGCCAGCGGGTTGCCAGAGCTGTAAGAGTACTTCCACGACAGGCCCCAGTTGCTGGCCAGCATGTTCACCCACTCGTTGTTACCGCCGATCTTGCCCTTGCCAAACGGCAGCGAGTAAACGCCGAAGAAGTTCAAGGTCTGCGGAATAGCAATTGCCGTCCACGAACGGTCCGCCTGACCGCGCTTGAAGCTCTTGCCACCCGCGTCGATGGCGTCAGACGGAATATCGTAGCCATCGCGATAGGTGCCATCGTCGCCGATGTTCTTCGAGAAGGTGTAGTTGATCTGATAGTTCAACCCCTTCCATCCACGCTCGATCAGGCTGATCTGCAAGGCATGGTAGGCGTTGTTGCCCACGTTCTGGCCCCAGGTGTTGGTCACGCCCGCATACTGCGGAAAGTGAACCAGCATCTGCTGAATGGTGGCTGCCGCACTTTTGTTACCGGCATTCTCATATCCCACATAGGGAACCGAGATGCCCGGCATGGCTGCACGCGCCAGAGCGATGTTCGCCGAAGTCGCCTGTGCCGAAAGGATATTGGCATTCTTGGCGGTCTTCGTCGTCGACAGGCCGACCATGTACCGCGGGTCAAGCTGGTTGGACCAGTAACCCACGTCCGCAGTCGAACCGGTCGGCAGAAAGTGGCTTTCGCTACCCGAGTAGTTGACGGCCAGCGTCAACGAATTGCGCACTACGCGCTGCACACCGACGTTGAAGAACGAGATGTTCGGCGCACGGCTCGAGCGATACGGATCGGCATAACCGACCGAGCTCGACGTGCGCTGGAAGGTACCAGTGCCATCCAGGTAATACGAGGTGGTCTGTTCCTGACCGGCCAACGAAATACCGGCCGGGGTTGGCAGCGTGTAGCTTGAGCCACCATAGGCGCTGTTGCTCGAGTTCAGCCAGAAAGCAGGTCCTTGCGCATCGGCAGCCGAAACCGCCGCGCTGGCCGAGAAGCCATTCTGACCGGTGCCGTTGAAGGCACCCGTACGGCCGCCAACACCACCACCATGCGAGTAGTACATGCCGTAGCCGGCATGAACCACCGTCTTGCTATCGAGCTGGTACGACAGGCCCATACGCGGACCAAAGTTCTTCCACCAGGTCTGTACAGGCGTGCGGCAGTTGCAGGTGTAGTCGCCGTGGCCGGCAAACTGCATCATGCCCAGGTTACCCGTCAGCGGATTGGTCAGGCCGGGGTTCAGGAACGACCAGCGATCCTTCGCCTCGACGTACGGAGGCAGATAATCCCAACGGAAGCCGAGGTTCAGCGTCAGCTTGGAGTTCACCTGATAGTCGTCGTTGATGTACGGAGCAAACGGATGATACCGGCCACCCACGATGCCAAACTTCTGCACCGACAGGCTCGTGCTGCCCACGCCACCCAACAGGAAGCTGGCGTATTCAGAACCGGTGTTGGTCACGATGCTCGACGTGCTGGCCAACTGCGCCGTCGGCGTCGCGGCAAAGGTCAGTGACAGAGGGCTGGAAGCGCCATCGTAGCTGTCGCCATTGGCCTCGAGCATCTGATACGTGAAGCCGAAGGTCAATGCATGACGACCACGGGTATACAGCAGGTTGTCGCCAAAGGCGTAGTTGTTCGACTTCGAGGTGTAGGTGGCGCCCGAGCCGCCGCCCGTGGTCCACTTCAGCGGCGAGTAGGTACCCGAGCCAAAGCTGACCGACGGAAACAGGTTCGAAGCCTGCCCAGCGGGCAAATTGGTGATGCCGGCCGAAACCGCCGAGTAAATCGATGAGGACGAACCCGTGTCGGTCGCCGCCGTGGTCGGCGGGCCGCCAAAGTACATGAAGCCGAACTTCATGTTGTTCACCATGTGCGGCGAGATCGTGTAGGTGTAGTAGGCGTTGGCCAGATCGATGATCAACTTCGCCTTGCTGCCCTGTACATACGGATACGGCAGCGTTCCCGTCGACGTATACGAATACGGCGCATTCTCACGTACACCGCGCGCATAGATGAACGACAGCGTGTGGTTATCGTTGATGCGATAGTCCAGACGCGCATTGTGCATCACGTTATCAAAACCGCTCGCGGCACCACCCAGGTAGTTGTTCACGATCTTGGTGTTGTCGACGTCGGTCGGCAAAAACTTCTGCAGATACTGCGAGATCGGCGACAAACGACCGGAAGGAATCACATTGGTGGCAAGGCTGTCATCCGGCTTGCCCGAGCTCTGCCCAAAGGGATAGCGGCAGATCGTGTTGTTGTTGGCCGCCGTGCAAGCCGCCTGCGTGGTCGGATCGTAGAGAATGTACCCCGGACCACCGTTGGCGGTGAGAAACTGGCTGAAGTCGCCCGACCGCATCTTCGCATTCGGCGCCGTCATATAGGTCGGATCGGCACCAACGCGACTGTGAAAACGCGAAAACGCATAGAAGAAGAAAACCTTGTTGCGCAGGTACGGCACCGGCACCGGGCCACCCAGAGTCGCGGTAATCTCGTTCTTGTTCTCGTAGCGGTTCGGCTTCGTGCCATTGACCGCCTGCTGATACTTCTGCGCATAGGTCCAGGTGTCGAAGATCGTGTTGCGCACGTAGATGTTGGCCGAACCGTGATAGTCCGCGCCGCCATGCTTCATGGTAAAGTTCACCACACCCGCGCCCTGAAACTCCGGCGGAATCGAGCTGGTCTGCAACTGGAACTGATCGATGGCATCCATGCCCACCGCATTCGAAATCACACGGTTGTCGCCCTGCATGTTGGCAACCGTCTCAGGAATACCATCCAGGTACAGTTCAGAAAGATAATTGCCTGTTCCTGCGATCACCGGAGCACGCGTGCCGACCTGCGCACCAGGCATCAACGTGGCAAAAGACAGCGGGTCGCGCTGCTGCGAGTTCATCTGCACCGGCAACTGCGCGTACTGCTTGTTTTCCATGACGCTGCCCAGCGTGGCGCTGTTAGTATCCAGCGCCGGGGGAGCCTCGGAGACGATCACCGTCTCACTCTCCGCACCCGCCTTCAGGGTCACGTTCAACGGCGTCATCTTCAACGCGTCGATCGAAAAATTGGTCTGCTGGAACTGCGCAAAACCTGGCGCTTCCACCTTGACCGTATAGCTGCCAGGCAACAGCGGCGAAATGGTATAGATACCTTCGCCCGTCGTCTGGCGCACCGTGACCACGTGCGTTTCGTCACTCGTCGCCGTCACGGTCGCGTTCGGCACCACGGCGCCGGTCGGATCCTGAACGAGACCTTGAATTCCGGCCATACCGCCCGTCTGTGCCACGGCACTGCCCGACAAACCGAGCATGCCGCCAAGACAGATCAGCACAAGCAACATGGACCAGAACGGAAAAGAACCCCGCTCCAGCCGTGTATATGCAAACCTCATGTCCTACCTCCAATCAAGCGCTGATTTGTTCAACGCTCGAAGAAAACAACACTTACCCTGCAAAATGAACCTGTTTTTCTCAGGCTCTTGTGAAGACTTGTGCGCAGCATCAAAATTGCCGCAAGAGTAAACCGCATCTGTGCAGGCTTTTCTCTCACCGGAAAAGCTCTTTCTGTTCCGTTGGATATGAACGCAACAAATCACAGCACAGTCTCTCTTGGTCGAGACTTTTTCTGCTCCGGATTTTTCAGATTCCGTTCTGCGCTGAATCCGCTTCATCCTTGATCAGAAAGGTCTTTCTCGTACAAGCCACACCATTTTCTAGTGCGGAATACACACTATCCATTGTTTAAACGGATTGTCAATAGGACATTTATTTCTAATCGGGAATTTTATTAATGTACGTTTGGATGGGTTACGACCAGTTTAGCAGCGTTTTATCATCAACATCGCTCGCAATCTTCCTCATAAAGTTTGCATAGTGTAGAAACTTATTCATTTGAGAAACATGTTTTTGTCACCCTATCAAAAGTAGGACCAAAATCCCCCGCCCTTCCCTGAACCGATTCGGACTAACTTTCCTGAGACTTTTTCCCTGGCAAAGACACAAATTCCCCAGTGCACCCAATATGCGTCGGCGACAGAAGACACACGCACAACAGTCTCTCTGCCGGTGATAGTCTACGTGTGGGGAATTTTTGGCCGTAAATGGGAGAAAAGATGAGTAGATATGTGCGCTGCACCGCATGGACCGCAGCTCTGTGTGCCCTGAACCTCGTCACGTGGGCCGCCCCACCCCCTCCCCCTGCAAATCTCTCGGCCGCGCTCCACTCCAAGGCCATCCGCACGGTGCTGCGTCGCGTCGCCGAACGGCAACTGGAGCAGTTACCTGTGCAGCCCGGGGACCGCTCCGCCAACTTCGGCGTTTTGGCCACCGGCCTGATGAGTGCCGCGCACACCCTCGGCGACGACCGCCTGAGCCAGCCCGTCTTGGCCACCGGCGAGCAGTTTCACTGGACCATCGAGCACACGGCGCAACATGCGAGCGACAACTTCGCCCTCGCGCAGGCTTACCTCGATACCTATCATGGCAACAAGGATGAGGACCGCATCGCCCCGCTGCGCCGTCGGCTCGACAGCGACCTTCAGACCCCGTTCGACCCGGAGACCCCGCTCTGGCAGAGTGCCGAGGAGCTGTTCATGGAGCCTCCCGCTGCCATGCAACTCGCCGAGATCACCGGCGACGCCATCTACGAGGCCTTCGTCAACCGCGAGTGGGGGCGCACGCGCAAGCTCCTCTACGACAACCAGTTGCATCTCTACGTCGGCAATCGCTCCGCCCTCACGCAGCAGGAAAAAAATGGACAGAAGCACTGCGAAGCGCAGGCCAACGGCTGGGCCATTGCAGGCTTGGCGCGCCTGATCGCCGTGCTTCCGCCGGACGACCCTCTGCGGCCGTACTACATTGACCAGTTGCGCGCGATGGCGGCGGCGCTGACCGCCGTGCAGGCCGAGGACGGCCTCTGGCACCCGAACCTGCTCGACTCAGCCACTTCCCCGCTGCCCGATACCGCTGCTTCCTCCTTGATCGCCTATGCTCTGGCCTGGGGCATTCACCATCGCCAGCTCGACGCGCAGATCTATCTGCCCGTGCTCGACCGCGTCTGGCAGGGGCTGGTCGCCCACATCGACGCCAGTGGCAAACTCGGCTCCATGCAAACCGCCGCAGGCCTCAGCCCGGAGACCACGACCGAGTTCGGCGTGGGAGCTTTTCTTCTGGCCGGCAGCGAGATCGACGCCGTCTCTCAGCGCAAGCGCTGGTAGCCCCAGCCCTGTGGAAATCTCGCAATTATTAGAAAAATATTATCTTGTGACGCATGTCACGTTTTTGGAGCCGGTGCCGATAAAAGGGGTACGGTTCAAGGAGGACCGTTCTTAGATGGTCAATGCGATCACCGCAAGCTCGCCCGTCGCGGCACAACCTGCCTCGTCCTCTCCCCAAGCAGAGAAAGCCAAGACGACTCCTCAGAACCGAACGGCTGCACCGGACACGGTCTCCATCAGCTCCGAGGGCCAGAAACTTTCACAGACTGCCGGCAAGGACGGCGACGCCGACGCAAGCTAAAGCATTTTTCCAATTGCTGTAGAGCGAAAGCAGGATACCAGGGGGCTTTTTCCTCAAAGAAAAGCCCCTTGCACGCAACCGAACACTGCACGCGTATTGGAAAAATACTCTAAGGGAACAAAGAATGCTCCCTGCGATCCGCCGGTAGCCCTGGAACGCACGGGACTACCGGATTCCACACAAGCAAAAGCCCTGCTCACTCGAGCAGGGCTTTTTGCGTTGGATTGCCTTCAAACTAGTTGATGGCCACGGCCTGACGGGCTTCGGCTTCGGCGATGATCCCCAGAGCCTCATCGTAGCTGCCCTTGCCCTCACCGGCGGCGCGCAGCAGCTCTTGGCCATGCTCAAGCCGGCGATCGGCATCGGCACGATCAATCTCTTCCGGCTTGATCGCGTCGGAGCCCAGAATCGTGACCCGGTCGCCGAGCACCTCGGCAAAGCCCCAACTGACGTAGTAGCGCAGCTCGCTGGCGGCATCGCCCTCCAGCCCGCGCAGAATCACTTCGCCCGGACCAAGCTCCGCCATCAACGGCGCGTGGCCGTAGAGCACCTGAAAGTAGCCGGTCTTCGAACGCAGAACCACCGTCTCGGCCGTCTTGTCGAACAGCTTCTGTTCGGGCGTTACGAACCGCACGCGAAGTTGTTTTGTCTCGTCTGCCATAAGATTCCTCTGGCTTCCAGCCTCGAGCGCACAGCATCTGCACGCCCGAGGCCAAGAGCTGTTCTTACGCCTTTGCCTTCATCGCTTCGGCAGCGGCCAGCACGTCCTCGATCGAGCCCTGCATGTAGAAGGCCTGCTCGGGAATATCGTCGTACTTGCCTTCGAGGATGCCCTTGAAGCTGCGCACCGTATCGGCAATCTTGACGTACTTGCCCGCCATGCCGGTGAACTGTTCGGCGACGTGGAAGGGCTGCGAGAGAAACTTCTGGATCTTTCGCGCACGAGCCACGGTCATCTTGTCGTCTTCCGACAACTCGTCGATACCCAGAATGGCGATGATGTCCTGCAGATCCTTGTACCGCTGCAGAATTCTCTTTACGCCCTGGGCCACGTCGTAGTGCTCCTGGCCGACGATGCGCGCGGACAAAATGCGCGAGGTCGAGGCCAGAGGATCGACGGCCGGATAGATGCCGATCTCGGTCAGCGCACGGTTCAGAACCGTGGTTGCATCGAGGTGGGCAAAGGTCGTCGCCGGGGCCGGATCGGTCAAATCGTCGGCGGGCACGTAGACGGCCTGCACCGAGGTGACCGAGCCCTTGCTGGTCGAGGTGATGCGCTCCTGCAATTCGCCCATTTCCGTGGCCAGGTTCGGCTGGTAGCCGACGGCCGACGGCATGCGGCCGAGCAGCGTGGAAACCTCGGAACCGGCCTGCGTGAAGCGGAAGATGT
>DBTV01000046.1:0-2709 GCA_002307235.1 Acidobacteriaceae bacterium UBA1307 | reverse complement strand
AGCGGAAGATGTTGTCGATGAACAGCAGCGTGTCGGCGCCCTCTTCATCGCGGAAGTGCTCGGCGACCGTCAGTCCGGTCAGCGCGACGCGCAGACGGGCTCCCGGCGGCTCGGTCATCTGGCCATAGACCAGTGCGCACTTGGACTCCTCGAACTTGCCGGGCTTGATGACGCCCGACTCGGTCATTTCCAGCCAGAGATCGTTGCCCTCGCGGGTACGCTCGCCGACGCCGGCAAAGACCGAGTAGCCGCCGTGGTTCTTGGCGACGTTGTTGATCAGCTCCATGATGACGACCGTCTTGCCCACACCGGCGCCGCCAAACAGGCCGATCTTGCCGCCCTTCAAAAAGGGCTGGATCAGATCGACGACCTTGATGCCGGTCTCGAACATCTCCTCGCGGGTTGACTGTTCATCGAAGGCCGGCGCGGGACGATGGATGGGGTCACGCTTCTTCTCGCCAATCGGGCCCAGTTCATCGACCGGGTTGCCGATGACGTTGATCACGCGGCCCAGGGTCTCGCGGCCCACCGGAACGCTGATCGGTCCACCCAGATCAATGGCCTTCATGCCACGAACCATACCGTCGGTCGGCTGCATGGCCACCGTGCGGACGCGGCCCTCGCCGAGGTGCTGCTGCACCTCAAGCACGACCGAGATGGGTTCGGGCGTCGTAAAGCCCTCGCTGGTGACGCGCAGCGCCTGATAGATGGGCGGCATCGTCGCTTCTTCAAACTGCACGTCTACGGCCGGGCCGGAGACCTGAATCACTTTGCCGATGTTCTCTGCCATTGTCCTGCCTTCTTGTGTGAGCTTCAAGCCCTTGGCCTCTAGCTGCATCTGCGGCTATCGGCATTGGCAGACCGTCGATTCTCGACTACGTATCCAAACGGTCTGCGTGATGCAATGCGCAAGCTAGAAGCTAAAAGCTCATAGCCCAAAGCTGCCTTTTTAAAGCGCCGCTGCGCCTGAAACAATCTCGATGATCTCCTTGGTGATGGCCGCCTGGCGCACGCGATTCATATGCAGCGTGAGCGTATCGATCATCTCCGAGGCGTTGTTGGTTGCCGCATCCATGGCCGTCATGCGGGCCGCGTGTTCCGCGGCGACCGACTCCTGCATGGCGTGGTACAGCACGGAAAAAACAAACTGCGGAAGCAGTCCGGCAAAGATCTCCTCGGCCGGTGTTTCGTACAGGTAGTCTACGTTGGCGGTGCCAAACTTCTTGGCCTCGTCCTCGGCCTCGCTCGTGTCCGGCGCTTCAAGCTGGATGCCGGCCGAAACCGCGGCCTCGGCCACCCGTTCGCGCTCCTCGGTGGTCTGCTCGACGGCCCCGGTAATCTGCTGGCTGTTGAAGTCGATCAGCGGAAGCAGCTTCTCGACCACGAGCCGCTGCTGAATCACCGATTTGAATTCGTTGTAGACGACGTAGACCGCATCGATTTCCTCGCGCTGATAGCGCGCGATGATGCTCTCGGCCAGGCCGCGCACCTCGGTGGTATCGAGCTTCAGAAGCATGCCCGGATGGTCACCGACCACCTCAACCGGCTCCTTGCGCTCGCGCACCTCGGTCGTGCCGCCCTCGGCATTTTCCTTTTCGACGTAGCTGGCCACCGGGTAGCGACGACGGAACTGATCGCGCGCCTTGCGGCCCACGGCCTCGACGTCGATCTGCTTGTCGCCATTGCCGCCGATGAACTGGAAGGCCGTCTTCAAAATGTTGGCATTGAAGGCACCGGCAAAGCCCTTGTCGCCAGAGATGACCAGCAGCAACACACGCTTTTCCGGCCGGGTCAAAAACAGCGGATGGCTCAGGTTGCCGGTCTGGTCGTCATAGAGCCCGACACGGCCGGCGAGCGAGGTCAGCACGCTCGCGATCATCTTTGCGTAAGGCCGCGAATTGAGCGCCCGCTCCTGCGCACGGCGCAGCTTGGCCGCCGAGACCATTTTCATGGCCTTGGTGATCTGCATCGTGTTTTTGACGCTGCGGATGCGGCGCCGTAGATCGAGTACGTTTGCCATGTCGGCTGCTAGCTCCTAGCTACTCGCTTTTCTTCACCGCCGGGCGAAGGCAATCTGCATCCTTCGCTTAAACCCGGCTTTTCTTGTCCTGCGCCCTGCCCGCAGCCCGGCTCCGCAGACTGCGGAACCGGAGCTGCTGGCCATGGCTATGCCTTGGCGTGCTCGGCCTTGAAGTTCTCGGTGTACTCCTTGAGCGCCGCATGCAAGTTGGCGCGCAGGCTGTCATCGAGAGCCTTCTTCGTCGTCAGGTCGTCGACCAGCGCGGTCTGCGACGAAGCAAAGTACTTGTGCAGGCCGTCTTCGTAGGCGCGAATCTGTTCGATCTTGAGTTCGTCCAGATAGCCCTGCGTGCCGGCAAACAGCACGATCACCTGCTGCTGCCAGGTCAACGGCTGGAACTGCGGCTGCTTGAGCAGCTCCGTCAGGCGCTGGCCGCGATTGAGCTGCTTCTGCGTCAGAGGATCAAGGTCGGAGCCGAACTGCGCAAAGGCCGCCAGTTCGCGGTACTGCGCCAGATCGAGCTTCAGCGTCGAGCCCACCTGCTTGACCGCCTTGATCGCCGCCGAGAAGCCCACGCGGGAGACCGACAGGCCGACGTTGACGGCCGGACGAACACCCGAGTTGAACAGATCCGTCTCAAGGAAGATCTGGCCGTCGGTAATCGAAATCACGTTGGTCGGAATGTAGGC
>DBTV01000029.1:137190-143234 GCA_002307235.1 Acidobacteriaceae bacterium UBA1307 | reverse complement strand
CCCGCCACGTCCTTGAACGTGACCTTCTTCTGCTGCATCGAGAGCAGGCGCGCGCGGCTCTTGCCAAAGCTCAGCGCCTTGTTGCCGCCCGACTGCATCTGCCGCAGCATGAAGAACCAGATGGCGATAATCAGCACAAAGGGACCGATGTTGATCAGAATCTGCAAGGGAAGATTGCTGCTCGGCTCCTTGATCGAGAAATTCACCTTTGAAGCGCGCATCGCCTTGTCCAGCTCGTCCCAGTTACCGGGCAAGGTCGTATGGAACTGATCCTTCGGCGACGACTTCAGGTGGCCACGCAGCTCATTGCCCTGCACGGCGGCGTCCTGTACCTGCTGGTTCTGAACCTTGTCGAAGAGCTCGGAGTATGGAATCTCCGCCTCTTTGCCCATGTTCGCGCCCCTCTGCACCACGCCCCACAACAGCACAAGGCAGATGAGGATAAAGACCCAGAACATGACCGTCTTGACGCTTGAATTCACCAGGACTCCTCTTTCCGGGCGACGGAGGAAGGTTGGGACCACCCCGATCGCCGCCTGTTACACCTTAATAGACGCGTCTATGCCTCTCGAAGACACAGAAAATACGCATCAGCCGCGCGAAAAGTACAAAAATACCTCTCGCTCGGCCCGGCAGTAAGCTCGATTGTACTCCGGGAGAACAAGGAAAGAATAGTGGCGAACCATACCCCCGCTGCAAATCTTTTCCCCCGGAATCTTCCCCGCGCTCTCTGGCGTAAGTGTAGCGTTTCCCCTCACTTCTAGGGAAGCTCCTCGACCGAGATTCCCGCCTCGGGCTCAAGCACCGCGCCGCGCAGCCAAACCACCCGTTTTTCCACCACGAGCACCGGCCAACTTTGCCGGTCTGTCCCTGTAACCTTCATCCTGTCAAGAATTTCGGAGACCTTCCGCGGGCCGCTCGAGTAGCGCAGCCGCGCCCGGTCGCCCGGTCGCCAGAGCCGCACCACGGCCTTCTTCCCGGCCGCATCTCCTTCCGCATCAATGCGTAACCGCACGCCGAAGGCCGTCGCGTCTAAAATTCCCGGAACGGAACCACTGTACTCCGGCAAAGCCTCGGCCGCCGGCCCCTTGCGTCGCAACTGCAACTCGCGCGGCGTCCGCTCGGCCCGCAGACCGCCCGCCAACTCCAGTTTTTCGCCCGCCGCGCCTTCAAGCGCCAGCCGCCGCAGAGCCTCAATTCCGGCAAAGTCCGCTGCTCCACCCAACTCACGCAACGCCCGCCGCAGAAGCCGCCGCTGCACGGCCACGGCCAGCACCGCCAGCCGCGTCCGGTCGAGCGCCACTGCCTCGGCCTCCTCGGTCGTCGTCGCCCGCCCGCCGCCGCGCACCGCCTTGCCGCGCAACAGCAGTTGCCCCGCCAGCCGGTCAATCTCCGCCGACCACCAGGACTCCTCTTCGCGCGCCAGCTCGGCCATCTGCACCAGCTTCTCCCGCATCTGCGGATTCCACCGCTCCAGCTCCGGCAGCAGCTCGTGCCGAATCCGGTTCCGCGTAAACTCGAGGGCGCGATTGGTCGCGTCCTCGCGCCAGCTCTGCCCCAACTGCTTCAAATAGGATTCGATTTCGCTGCGCGTTACACCCAGCAAGGGGCGCACAATCCGGCCCTCGTTTTCGCTCACCTCGGGGTGAATGCCGGAAAATCCCTCCGTCCAGGCCCCACGGAGAAACTTCAATAGCACCGTCTCGGCCTGATCGTCGCGAGTGTGCGCCGTGGCCACGGCATCGAGCGGCACCGTTGCCATCAACTCCCGGAACCATGCGTAACGCAGCCGCCGCCCAGCCTCTTCGAGCGATTCACCGCTCTTGGCCGCCTCCGCCGCCACATCGACCCGCGCCGCGTGAAACTCCAGTCCCAGCCCGGCGGCCAGCGTGCCGACAAACTGCTGATCGCCATCGGCGGCCTCGCCGCGCAGCCCGTGATGCAGATGCGCCACATGCAGCACCAGCCCCAGCTCCGAGCGCCGCTCGGCCAGAGCCCGCAACAGCGCCACCGAATCCGCGCCACCCGAAACGCCAACGCCCAGCCGCATCCCCGGCCGCAGCAGACGACCGTCGATCCGTTGTGAAAAAGAAGAAATGCCTCGCACCTAGCGATGATAGCGCGACCACTGCCCGCCGAATGCTATACTCCACTCGTTATGCAGGTATTTGCGATTCTTCCCGCCGCCGGCCTTGGCACTCGCATGGCTGGGCCGCAGCCCAAACAGTTCCTCACCCTGGACGGCACGCCGATCCTGATCCACTCCCTGCGCGCCTTTGCCGCCGTTGAGCGCATCAGCGCGATCTACGTAGCCGTGCGCGCCCATGAGATTGAGCGTGTGCAGGCGCAGATCGCCGAATATGGACTCTCGAGCCGCATCCACGTGGTCGAAGGCGGTGAAAAACGCCAGGAGTCGGTCGCCAACGGCCTCGCCGCGCTGCCCGCTGAGGCAGACGACATCGTGCTCGTGCATGACGCCGTGCGCCCGCTGATCGACTCGGCCACCATCGAGCGCACCATCGACGCCGTCCTCACGCACGGCGCGGCCATCGTCGGCCTGCCCGCCATTGACACCATCAAGCAGGTGGAGCGCACCGCCCACGGCGCCATCATCACCGCGACCATTCCGCGCGAGTATGTGGTTCTGGCGCAAACGCCGCAGGGCTTCCGCTACGGTCTGCTGCAAAAGGCCTTCGCCGAGGCCAAAGCCGATGGCTTTGTCGGCACCGACGAGGCTTCGCTCGTCGAGCGCGCCGGGTTGCCCATCGCCGTCGTCCCCGGTGCTCCCTCGAACCTCAAAATCACCAAACCGGGCGATCTCGAGCTGGCCGAGTTCTACCTCGCCCAGAGCAAGAAACAACGCTAAACGCCACGTCGCGTGCGGTCTCGCAAGGCCGCACGACAAAACCGCTGGAAGACGTTAAACTCAGCTAAGACGCTATGAACACTCGCATCGGTTTCGGTTATGACTCGCACGTCTTCAAGCCCGGCGTGCCACTGCGCATTGGCGGCCTCGCTTTTGATCACCCCGAGGGGCTGGCCGGCCACTCCGATGGCGACGTGCTCTTGCACGCGGTCACCGACGCGCTTTTGGGCGCCGTTGCTGCCGGTGACATCGGCACCTTCTTTCCGCCGAGCGATCCGCAATGGAAGGGCGCCGACTCGGCCGTCTTCCTCAAGCTCGCCGTCGAAGAACTGGCCCGCGCCGGCTACCAGATCGGCAACCTCGACATCACGCTGATTCTGGCCCGGCCCAAGATCGTGCCCGTCGCCGCAAAGATGCGCGCACATCTGGCCGAATTGCTCGATGCACCGCTCAACACCGTCAGCATCAAGGCCAAGACCCCCGAAGGGCTCAATCTCGATCACGTGGCCCAGTGCCACTGCGTCGCTCTCGTCGAACGCATTCCCGGCGATGAGGAGCTGAAGAGCATGAGCGCCGTCATCGAAAGCCAGCGCCAGCTTGAAGACGTCGTCGAGGACCTGCTCTCGACCGTGCATGGCGTGCCGAAGAAGACCTCGAGCGAGGCGCCGGTCTACGACACCGACGACATCACCTAACGATTCGGCGCCAAGAGTAGCAAAAGCACGGCAGTCATCCTGAGCGAACGGGGCCCCGGGCGTTTTCTTCAACCCGGGGGTGGTCAGTCGAAGGATCTGCGGTTGCTTTTCGAGTCTCTGGGAGGCCGCCGCACAGCGGCCTCATCCTCTCAAGTGCTAGCATCGAGAAGGAAACACATTCACGATGCCAGAGACAATTTCAACGAAACCCCGCGTCCGTTTTGCGCCCTCCCCGACCGGTTACCTGCACGTCGGCAGCGCTCGCACCTTCATCTTCAACTGGCTCTACGCCCGCCACAACGGCGGCACGATGGTCTTCCGCCTCGACGACACCGACACCGAGCGCAACACCGATGCCAGCGTTCAGTCGATCATCGAGGGCCTGCACTGGCTCGGTCTCGACTGGGATGAGAACTACAAGCAGTCGGAACGGCTCGACCTGCATCGCAAATCCGCCTGGGCCATCTTCGACAAGGGCCTCGCCTATCGCGACTTCACGCCCGCCCACACCGGCGACGACAATCAGTCGGGCGCGCAGGGTGCGTGGCTCTTCAATCCCGGCATGCGTGAGCTTTCGCGCGAAGAGAGTGACCGCCGCGCCGCCGCTGGCGAACCCTTCGCCCTGCGCTACCGCGTGCCCCGCGGCACCGGGCGCATCGTCAGCTTTGTCGACGCCGTTTATGGCGCACAGTCCAAGGCCGCCGACGAGATCGAGGACTTCGCGCTGCTGCGCTCCGACGGCAACCCGACCTATCACCTCGCCTCCTGCTACGACGACGCCGATCTCAAGATCACGCAGATCATCCGCGGCCAGGATCACCTGACCAACACCTTCAAGCACGTGCTCATCTTCGAGGGTCTCGGTGCCACGGCGCCGCAGTTCGCGCACCTGCCGCTGCTGGTTGCCCCCGACGGCGCAAAGCTCTCGAAGCGCAAGCACGGCCCAGTCGTCAGCGTCACCACCTATCGCGACGCGGGTTTTCTGCCGCAGGCCTTCATCAATTTTCTGTGCCTGCTCGGCTGGTCGCCCAAGAACGATCAGGACTTTTTGAAACTTGACGAGATTCGTTCGCTCTTTACGCTCGAAAACGTGAACCGCGCCAACGCCGTCGTCAACTTCAGCGAGGAAGCGCCCTTCGATCCCAAGGCCATCTGGCTCAACGCCGAACATCTGCGCGCGCTGCCGGTCGAGCAGTTCGCCACCGAGATCGAGCCCTTCTTCGCCAAGGCCGGCTTCAATGCCAGCAAGGAAAAGATCGCCGCCGTCGCGCCACTGATTCAGGAACGCGTCGAGTTGCTCGGCCAGGCACCCGCCGCTGCGGACTTTTTCTTCCTGCCGGAACTGGCCCCCTACGACGTCAACGAGATGGTCCCCAAAAAGGGCGATCTCGCTATGGTCAAGACGGTGCTGGCCAAGGCCCGCGAGGCTCTTGCCGAGGCGACCTTTGAGCACGATGCGCTCGAGGCCTCGCTGCGCGCCGCCGCTGATGCGCTCGGACTCAAGGCCGGACAGATGTTCCAGCCGATCCGCGTCGCCGTCTGCGGCCGCAAGAACGCACCGCCTCTGTTTTCGACCCTCGCCGTGCTGGGCAAGGAAGTAAGCCTCGCCCGCATTGCCAAGGCCGAAGCACTGGTCTAGTGCGGCTCTGAAGGGTACGGCCTTCAGGCCGTACATCCTTCCGCAGAAAAAACTCGCGGGCTTTAGCCCTTGAGGAAACCAAAAGAAAAATTCCCAACCTGCCATCGCGCCGGTGGCAGGTTGGGTTCCGTATCATTGTGTTCTCCCTTTCATCCGTTGTAGAACGAAGTGCAGAATCAAGATTTGCAAGGACTCGAAGCCATGACCGAAGCCAACGCGGAAAGCAAAAACGATTTCACCCTCACGAACTTCCTGCGCGACCAGATCGCCGAAGACGTGAAGAACAAGACCTACGGCGACGCGCCCATCCAGACCCGCTTTCCACCCGAGCCCAACGGCTATCTGCACATCGGCCACGCCAAGGCCATCTGCATTGATTTCGGCCTCGCCGACGAGTTCGGCGGCAAGACCAATCTGCGCTTTGACGACACCAATCCCTCAAAAGAAGAGACCGAGTACGTCGACTCCATTCAGGCCGATGTGCGCTGGCTCGGCTTCACCTGGGACAAGCTCTGCTACGCCTCCGATTACTTCGATCAGCTCTTCGACTGGGCGATGAAGCTCGTCAAGGACGGCAAGGCCTACGTCGACGACCTCAACGCCGACCAGATTCGCGAGTATCGCGGCACCCTCACCGAGCCCGGCAAAGAGAGCCCTTTCCGCAACCGCTCCATTGAAGAGAATGTGGATCTGTTCACGCGCATGAAGGCCGGCGAGTTCCCGGACGGCGCCCGCGTGTTGCGCGCCAAAATCGATATGTCCTCGCCGAACGTGAACATGCGCGACCCCATCATGTACCGCATCGTCCACGCCACGCATCACCGCACCGGCGACAAGTGGTGCA
>DBTV01000029.1:106205-136932 GCA_002307235.1 Acidobacteriaceae bacterium UBA1307 | reverse complement strand
GGCGACAAGTGGTGCATCTATCCGATGTATGACTTCGCGCACGGCCAGTCGGACTCGATCGAGAACGTCACCCACTCGATGTGTACGCTGGAGTTCGCCGACCACCAGCCCATCTATCGCTGGTATATCGATCAGCTCGGCATCTTCCCCACGCACCAGTATGAATTTGATCGCCTCAACCTGACCTACACGCTGCTGTCGAAGCGCAAGCTGCTCCAGCTCGTGCAAGAGAACCACGTCACCGGTTGGGATGATCCGCGCATGCCTACCCTCAGCGGCATTCGCCGTCGCGGCTTCACGCCCGAGGCCCTGCGCGCCTTCTGCGCATCGATTGGCGCCTCGCGCACCAACGGCACCACCGACATCGAGGTGCTCGAACACTTCCAGCGCGACGACCTCAATCGCCGCGCCCTGCGCGCCATGGCCGTGCTGCGCCCGCTCAAGCTGGTCATCGACAACTACCCGGAAGGTCAGGAGGAGTTTCTCGAGGCTAACAACAACCCCGAGGACCCGACCGCCGGAACCCGTCAGGTGCCCTTCTCGCGCGAAATCTACATCGAGCAGGACGACTTCCGCGAGGTGCCGCCGCCCAAGTATTATCGTCTTTCGCCGGGCAAGGAGGTTCGCCTCCGCGCGGCCTACTTCATCACCGCGCAAAGTGTCGTGAAGGACGCCGAGGGCAACATCATCGAGGTGCATTGCACCTATGACCCGGCCAGCCGTGGCGGCAACTCGCCCGACGGACGCAAGGTGAAGTCGACGATCCACTGGGTCTCGGCGCGCCACGCGCTCTCGGCCGAGGTGCGCGTCTACGACAAGCTCTTCTCAAAGCCGAACCCCTATGACTATCCCGAGGGCGGCAACTGGCTTGAAAACCTGAACCCAAACTCACTCGAAGTGATCCCCGACGCCAAGCTCGAGCCATCCTTGGCCGCAGCCGCCGTCGGCACCCACTACCAGTTCGAGCGCGTCGGCTACTTCTGCGTCGACCGCGACTCGACCGACGAGAAAAAGATCTTCAACCGCACGCTCTCGCTCAAGAGCGCTTGGGCCAAGATCGAAAAGAAATCGTAACCCCACCTGCGGTGGGGCCAATCGCTCGCTACGCTCGCAAACACAAGTGCCAACTCCGTTCGCCGGAGTTGGCACTTGTGCTTTGCGCACGCCTTCGCCCCACTGTCGTCCCGAGCGAACGACGGCAGAGCAAAAAAATATCCTTCACAAACGTATATCTGTGATATATACATTTCATGGAGTGTCGCGACCCACTCGCCGCCTGTACCGGCTTCGATTGGGATGACGGAAATGTAACGAAGAACTGGGAACGCCATCGGGTTACGCCCGAAGAGGCTGAGGAGATCTTCTTTCACGATCCGCTGATCGTCCGCTCCGATCCAGGCCACTCCGCGCGAGAAAAGCGTTACTGGGCACTCGGCAAGACCGCGCACGGGCGCAGGCTCTTCGCAGCCTTTACCCTGCGCCGCAACTTGATCCGCATCGTCTCTGTGCGAGATATGTCTCGACGGGAAAGCGAGGTTTATGACGACCAAGAAAAAACCGGTTCCTGAGCTCAAAAATGAGGATGAGGAGTTCGCCTTCTGGTCGGCGAACGGCCCCGGCTCGGACTCGACCGCCTACGTCGATTGGTCAAAGGCCAAGGCCGCGCGTTTGCCCAATCTGAAGCCGACACTGCGCACCATCTCCGTGCGCCTGCCTGTGGCCATGATCGAGGGCCTCAAGATTCTGGCCAATCAACGCGACGTGCCCTACCAGTCTCTGCTCAAGATCTTTCTCGCCGAGCGGCTTGAGGCCGAACGCGGACTCCGCAAGGCCGGATAAACGAATCCCTGCGCCGCACGCCCACAGCGACTACAATCAAACCAGCATGAACTGGAACGAATTGATCGCGGAGATCGCCGCCGAAGACGCGGGTGGCAGCAACACCGGCGCCATCACCGGCATTGAATACGACTCGCGCCATGTGCGCCCCGGCTCGGTCTTTGTCGCCATGAAGGGCGGCACCACCGACGGCAACCAGTACGTCAACAAAGCCATTGGAGCGGGCGCGGCAGGCATCATCACCGACTCGCCCGAGGCCTACGACCACCTTGTCGTCTACCACCCGGATCGCGGCGTGCTGCTCGTGGAGCACGGTCGGCGCGCGCTGGCCGAGGCCTCGGCTGCCTTCTTCGGCCACCCGGAAAAGAAGCTCGCCACCACCGGCATCACCGGCACCAACGGCAAAACCACCACGGCCTTTTTGACCGAGTCGCTGTTGAACGCCGCAGGCCGCGCCACCGCGCTGATCGGCACCATCGAGTATCACGTCGCCGGTGAGGTTCGCCCCTCGCTGCACACCACGCCCGAGCCGCGCGATCTGTATGAGGTGATGGCTGCGGCGGCCGAGCGCGGCGCCAGCGAACTGGTCACCGAGGTCTCGAGCCACGCCCTCGACCAGGGCCGTGCCAGCGGGCTCCAGTTCGACGTCGCCGTCTTCACCAACCTGACGCGCGACCACCTCGACTACCACCAGACGATGGAAAAATACTTCGCCGCCAAGCGTCTGCTCTTCGACGGCACGCGCTATCCGGCTCCACGTGTGGCCGTGCTCAACGCGCTCGACGAAGCCTCGAAGCGGCTGACGCGCGCCGCGCTGCAGGCTGGCGCCGAGATTCGCACCTACGGCATCGGCCAGGGCGACTGGCGCGCCACCAGCTACACACTCACCCCGGCCGGGGCCACCATCGCACTCGAAACCCCCGCAGGCTCGGCCGAACTGCACTCGCATCTGGCCGGCGAGGTCAACATTCTCAACCTGCTGGCGGCCTTCACGGCGGCCCATGCGCGTGGCGTTGCTTTTGATCTTTTGGTCGAGGCCGTCGAAAAGCTCAAGCCCGTGCCGGGCCGCTTCCAGACGGTACACGCCGGACAGCCCTTCTCGGTGATCGTCGACTACGCGCACACCGACGACGCACTGATCAACCTGACCGCGCTCGCCCGCCAGATGACCCAAAAAGACGGCAAGCGCGTGATTACGCTCTTTGGCTGCGGCGGCAACCGCGACCGCACCAAGCGCCCGAAGATGGGTCTGGCCGCCGGTCGCGGCTCCGATTTCGTCGTCGCCACCAGCGACAATCCCCGTTCAGAGGACCCGCGTGCGATTCTCACCGAGATCGAGCCCGGGCTCAAGGAGAGCGGCGTCCGCTATACCGTCGAGCCAGACCGTGCCGCGGGCATTCGTCTCGCGCTCGAAGCGGCACAACCCGGCGACGTCGTGCTGCTTGCCGGAAAGGGACACGAGAAGGAGCAGATTCTCGCCGACCACACCATTCCCTTCGATGACGCTCAAGTGGCACTTTCCACATTGGCCGATTTGGGCTATGGTGAGGAACGATGATCTTATCGCTCGCAGAAGCCGCACTCGGGGCCGGAGCCGTCGTCGAAGCGCCCACGACCGTGGCCGACGCTGGTTCGCTTTCGGTCTCGAGCTACTCGATCGACTCACGCACCGTCGCCGCTGGCGCGCTGTTTTTCGCCATTCATGGCGAGCGCTTTGACGGCCATGACTTTGTGGCGACCGCGCTGGCCAATGGCGCAACCGCCGCCGTCGTCGCGCGCGCAAAACTCGCCACGCTCCCTGGTGCCGCGCTGGCCGCGCCCTTGCTGGTCGTCGAAGATCCACTCGTCGCTCTGCAATCGCTGGCCGCGCATGTCCGTCGGCAATGGGGCAAGCGCGTGGTCGCCGTTACCGGCTCGGCCGGCAAGACGACCACCAAAGAGGCCATCGCCGCCGCGCTCGGCGCCAAATTCCGCGTGCTCAAGACGCAGGGCAATCTGAACAACGCCTACGGACTGCCGCTGCAACTGCTGCGGCTGACCCCCGACGACGAGATCGCCGTCATTGAAATGGGCATGAATCACGCGGGAGAAATCACCACTCTGGCGCGCATCGCCACCCCCGACTGGGGCGTCGTCACCAACGTCGGCACCGCGCATATTGAGAACTTCGAGGATGGTCAGGCGGGCATCGCCCGCGCCAAGTTCGAGCTGATCGCCGCTCTGCCTTCGAACGGCATTGCTTTTCTGAACTGCTCCGACCCCTACGTTGCCCAGTTTGGACGCGACTTCCGCGGACGCGCCGTCTACTTCGGCGCCGGTCCCTGCGCCGATCCGCAGGTTCTCTCCGTCACCGAAGATCCTGCCGGGCTGCACGTCAGATTCCGCGCACAGGACGAAGAGGGCAGCTATACGCTACGCCTGCTCGGCGAGCACAACGCCACCAACACCATCGCGGGCCTTGCCGTCGCGCTTGAGGCTGGCGTCGAGTTGAAGGCCGCCGTCGCCGCGCTTGAAACCCTCACCGCCGGCGACAAACGCGGCGAAATTGTTGAGATTGCCAGCGTCACCATTCTGAATGATTGCTATAACTCGAATCCCGAGGCGCTGCGGTCGATGATCCGCACGCTGGCGGCCCGGCCTGCTGCGCGACGCCGGGTGCTGATTGCCGGCGAGATGCTCGAGATGGGCACGCAGGGCCCGGCACTCCATGCGGCCTGTGGCAAGGCCGCGGCAGAAGCTGGGCTTGACCGCGTGATCGGCGTTGGCGGCAATGCCGAGCATCTGGCCTCGGCTGCGTGCGCGGCGGGCGTCACCGCGCAGTTTTTAGCGGATGCCGAAGCCGCCGGTCAGTGGATGGCCGAGCATCTTCGCCCCGGCGACGTCGTGCTCATCAAGGGCTCGCGCGGCGTGCATCTGGAACGGGCGCTTGAGTTCTTCAAGCAATCCCGCCTTGAGCAACAACCGGCATAAACAGCCCGTCCCGTCGACGCGCGCTCACCTTTCAGCTACGCTCCGGTCAGGCGATTTTGAACTGCGCGATGCGCTGATGCATGTGCTCGGAGAGCTTGCTGAGTTCAACGCAAGCATCCGAGGACTCATGCGCCCTGGCCGCCGCACTGCCACCAATCGAGGCAATCGCGTGCACATTGTGCGTGAGCTCTCCGGCGCTGGCCGACTGCTGATGTGTGGCTGAGGCAATCTGCGCCATCAACTCATCGACCGTCGATACCGATTCTCTGATCATTCCGAAGGATTCGCGAATCTTCTCATTCAGCGCCGCGCCCTCGGCAATCTGCGTGTGTTCCTCCTGCGTTTTTTCAAGCACGATCTGCGCCTTTTCCTGAATCGCCTTGACGATGCCTTCGATCTCGCCGGTCGCCGTGCCGGTCTGCTCGGCCAGTCGGCGCACCTCGCCGGCCACAACGGCAAAGCCCTTGCCATGCTCGCCGGCGCGCGCTGCCTCAATGGCCGCATTCAGCGCCAACAGGTTGGTCTGCGAGGCGATGCCCTGAATCAGGCTTGCCGCACGGGCAATATCATCCGATTGCTTGACCAGATCCGCAATGCTTTCCGACAGCACGCCCGACTGGCTGGAGATCTCGTTCATCTTCGCCGTCGTCTGCACCACAGCCTCATCGCCCATCCGCACCGACTCGGTCGCCTTGCTGGCCGACTCGGAGGCCACCGCCGCATGCTGCGCCACCTCGGCCACCGAGGAGGACATCTGGCCCAGCGTCGAGGCCACACGGTCGGTCTGCTCGCTCTGTGCCGTCGCACTCTGCGCCGTATCGCTGGCCGAGGCGGCCAGTTCGGTGGAGGCGGCCGAAACCTGCTCGCCGATTCTGCCCATCTCGGTGATCACCTGACTCAGTCGGTTCTTCGTCTGATTCACCGCCCGCAACATCCGGCCAAGAACATCCTCCACCAGAATCTCGGCATCCTTGCGCGACAGGTCCTGGTCGGCGATGGCCTGAAGCTGCTCATGCACAAGCCCAACCCGCTCATTCACACTGCGAATCGTCGCCGTGCAGCAAACAATCGCAAAGATCAGGCTCAGACAGCCCATCAGGACAGAAACCACGATCGAGCGATTTTCAATCTTGACCTGCTCTGCCTGCTTGGCCTTGGCCATCGCATCGACATCGCCCAGATAGGTCGTCAGCGCCGCCTGAATCTTCTTGCTCAAAGCCACCGAGGTCGCTAACTCCGCCAGCATGGCATCATTCTGCCCGGCACGACCCAGAGCGAACATCTTCGCCAGCTCCGCCTCACCGGCGCTCCAGGTCGACTTCACCGTATCCAAGTCGGCCAGCGTCTTCGGGTCGGTCGTACTCGATTTCAACTGTTCCAGGGTCGCCGCAAAGTCCCGGGCGGCATCGGCACAACGCTTGTCGCCACCATCTTTCGGCTGCAGGAAAAAGGCGCGCGAGGTCGCCTGCTCCCTCTGCTGCAACATGGCCAGCCTCTGCGCCAGAATGGCGTGATCCTTTTCTGCCATGGCAGCATCATTGCTGTGCCGCGCAGAGATCTGACCGATGGCCGAAACCATTCCCGCGATCAAAGCCATCAACAGAACAAGTCCAAAGCCTACTGCGAGTAACTGCCCAAGTCCGAGGCGTTTCACCATATCGATTCTGCCCCTCCCCCTTCATCACGTGCACGCTGCCCAGAAGATGAACGGAAGAGAAATAGCCTCAGGGCGTACACGGCTCTTGCAGGTTTATCGGCAATTTTGGGTGCTTCTCCAATGGAGGAGCAGCTTTTTCTTTATGGTTTATTTATGAATTACGGCCGTCATGGTACAAAAGTTTCCGCATTTCTCCTTGCATCACAAATAAAAGTGATCTCAATCACATTTCAAAGGCCACTCGAGATGAAATTCTGATTCTGGGAGTCCTGGCCGCAAGCCTCGATTCCCTATTTCTTTTCGGAGCGTTTCATGCGACTTGATCCAGCGGCGTTTCTTGCCAGTCCCGAGTTGGTGGAGGTGCTTGGAGAGCTCGCCACACCAGTCGACTGTCGGCAACAACGCCAGCTCTTCCACCAGGGCGAGACCCCCGCCGGACTTTATATTCTTATTGATGGCAGCGCGGAGATGTCTCTTGCAACCGAGGACGGCGCCAAGATCCTTACCTCCAAGGTGCAGCCCGGTTCCCTGCTTGGCCTGCCCGGGCTCATCGGCAACCAGCCCTATTCTCTGACGGCCACGGCCGACCCCGGAGCCAAGGTCAGTTTTATTACCCGCACGGATTTTGAGGCGCTGATGCGCACCGACCCACAGATCTCCTTCAGGATTCTGCAGATTCTGGCCGCCGAGGTACGCACCGCGCGACAGGCGATTCCCATCGTGTAGCAGGCGCGGTGCACTACGCCTACTGGGCCAAGCCCCCAGCCTTTTCCGCCGCCAGCGCGGCAAGCGCGTTGCGAAGGTTGTTCGCCACCGTAGCCCAGTCGCCCACCTCCGGTTGCCGGAACAGCCGCATCGACGGGTACCAGGGGCTATCCGTCCGCTCATAAAACCAGCGCCAGTCAGGCACGTTAGGCAGCAACACCCACACCGGCAGCCCCAGGGCACCGGCCAGGTGCGCCACCGAGGTGTCGACGGCAATCACCAGATCAAGCCGCGCCATCCGCGCCGCCGTATCCGCAAAATCCGTAATACCTGTAGTCAGATCGGTCAGCGGCCCGGGCGCCTCGTCCAGTTGCGCCGTTCCCGCCCCCATCTGCAACGAAAAAAAGTTCACCCCTTCGAGCTGCCAGAGCGGAGCCAGATCCCGCAACGGAATCGAACGGTTATGGTCATTGGTGTGATTCGGATTGCCGCTCCAGACCAGCCCCACGCGCAGCCCGGTTGCGGGCCAATCGAGAGCATCGGCCGTCTGTTGCGCCTCCGCGGGAATCTTCAGATACGGCACCGCGGCAGGAATTGTCTCGGGCGTCGTATGAAAGGCCAGTGGCAGGCTGAGCAGCGCGCACTGGTAGTCATACTCGCTCAATGCGTCGCCGTTATAAAACCGCTCCTCGATGCCATCCAGTTCCTCGACCAGTCGCCGCAGCGGTGCCTGCACGGCCAAAAGCACGGTCGCGCCCGCTGCACTCACCATCGGCAGATAGCGCAAAAACTGCAGGCTGTCGCCGATCCCCTGCTCGCCATAAAGCAGCACGCGCTCGCCATGAAGCGCGCGGCCATCCCATTGCGGCCCCGGGAAGCGCGGCACGGCGCCCGACTGATGCCGATAGCGCCACTCGTGATGGTAGAGCCCCTTCTCGTAATCGCCCCGGGTCAGCAGCAAAAAAGCCATATTGCAATGGGCATTCACGTGATCCGGGTCAAGAGCCAGGGCCTTCTCGTAGCACTGCTCCGCCTCGGCCATCGCGCCCATGTTGCTGTAGACGCAACCAAGATTCGAGTACGCCTCGGCATACTCCGGCCGGAGTTCAAGCGCCTTCCGGTAGTACTCGATCGCCAGCTCGTACCGGTGCTGATCAAAGTAAAGATCGGCGATGCCGCAATGCGCTTCGGCATGCTTCGGATTGCGCGCGATCAGCTGCCGGCAATACTTCTCCGAGGTCTCGACATCCTTTTTCAGCCGCAGAACCGCAATCAGATTCAGGCACACGGTGTTCGAATCCGGCTCGACCTCCAGCGCCTTTTCGTAAGCGCTCTGCGCCTCGTCATACATCTTCCGCTTCTGGTAGCAGACCCCGATGTTGTAGAGAGTCAGCGCATGACGAGGCTGAATCTTCAGCGCCTTTTCATAGCACTCCAGCGCCTTCTCCCACTCATTCTGGCTCAAATAGGCCGTGCCCATGTTCAGATGCGCGTCCAGGTTCCCGGAATCAAAGCGCAACGCGTGGCCATACATCTTCAAAGCCACTTCCACCTTGCCTTGATGCAGGTACGCATTGCCCAGATTGGTGCACAGATTGGCATCGCAGGGAGTGGACTTGAGCGCGCGCAGGTAACAGCTCACCGCTTGCTCGAACTCGCCCTTGGCACTGTGCAGATTGCCAAGACTGTGGTGTCCGTCGGCAAAATCCGGCCTCAGCTTCAACGCCTGATCGAACTCTGCGGCCGCCTCCTCCAGCCTGCCCATGTCCATCCAGATCTTGCCCAGATCGCAGTGATACACCGGGTTCCGGCTGTTGACCGCAATCGCGCGCTGAAACATCTTCGCCGCAACCTCAAGATGCTTGCACTGGTACTCGATGACGCCCAGCAAATGGAGGCTCTCGACATGGCGCACATTCACCGCCAGCAGCTCCAAAACCAGACCTCTCGCCTTATCGAGGTTGCCCATCCGCTGCGCCTTGACAGCCCTGCCAAATTTATCCGCGAAGATCTGTTCCTTGATGTCTGGCAGTTGCGAGCTCCGCGCAGCTGGAGAAGAATAACGCATCGGCACCTGTTCCCTTTCTTGATCGGGAGAGTCATCTTTTTGCTAGCAAGAGGGTCTCCAGTCCAGAGCCCGCATCCATTAGCGGCCTTTAATGCCGCGCCCTCCAAATTTGCAAAGAACAACCTTGTAATCAATCAGATGCACCCGCCATCCCGCAGAAATCGCCCCACCTGCTACACTCGAACTCGTTATGCTTTATGCAAGTCTTTTCATTGCGGCAGCGTCTTATCTGTTGGGATCGATTCCCACCGGCTACCTGCTCATCCGCCTGTTCCTCCACCAGGACATCCGCGCGGTGGGCAGCGGTAACATTGGTGCTACCAACGTCTTACGTTCCGGCGGCAAAAAGCTCGGCCTCGTCACCTTTCTGCTCGACATGCTCAAGGGCTGCGCGGCGGTCTGGCTTGGCGCTCTGCTGGGTTCGCTGCTGATGCCCGCCGTGCCGCTACGCACTGCCGAGGCTCTCGCGGCGCTGTGTGCGATTCTTGGCCACATGTTCACCCTCTGGCTTGGCTTCAAGGGCGGCAAGGGCGTGGCGACCGGTTTCGGCGTCTTTCTGGCCGCCTGCCCCTGGGCGGCGCTGGCCGCAATTGCCGTTTTCATTCTCGTGCTCTTCGCCAGCCGTTACGTCTCGCTGGCCTCGATTCTGGGCGCGCTGAGCTTTCCGCTCTTCGCCCACTTCTTCATCCGGGGAACCCAGCCTGTGGCCTTCATCGCCGTGCAGTGGGTCGCCGCGCTGTTGATCGTCGCCAAACATCACCAGAACATCCGCCGTCTGCTTGCAGGCACGGAAAACCGTTTCGGAGCAAAGAAAACCGCATGAGTCGCATTGTTGTCCTCGGTTCCGGTGCCTGGGGAACCGCCATCGCGCTTTCGCTCTGCCGCTGCGGCGGCCATCAGGTCACGCTCTGGTCGCATCGCGCCGACGAGGCTGCTTCCATCGCCGCGGCGCACGAAAATCTTCTCTTTCTGCCCGGCATTCCGTTGCCCGCAGAGCTGGCCATCACCGGCGACGGTGCTCGAGTGGCCCAGGCAGAGATCGTCGTCTCGGTCATCCCTTCGGAGTTTCTGCGGCCCACCATCGCCCGATTGCGCCCGCAGTTGCACGCGGGCCAGATTCTGGTCAGCGCCACCAAGGGTGTCGAGCGCAAAACCTATCTGCGCATGACGCAGCTGATCGCCGAAACCCTCGCCGGCATTGAGATTCCCATCGGAGCCTTCAGCGGACCGAGCTTCGCCCTCGAGGTTGCCCAGGGCCAGCCGACGGCAGTCACCGTCGCCTTTGCCCGCCGCTCGATCTCGACCCGGATTCAGAAGGAATTCTCTTCAGAGTCGCTGCGCCTGTACACAACCAGCGACATCGTCGGCGTGGAACTGGGCGGCGCGCTGAAGAACGTGATCGCCATCGCCGCCGGCGTGGCCGCGGGCATGGGCCTCGGCTACAACTCGGCCGCGGCGCTGATCACCCGAGGCATCGCCGAAATTACCCGTCTGGCCGTGGCCTGCGGCGGACGCCGCGAGACACTCGCCGGGCTGGCCGGCGCCGGCGATCTGGTGCTGACCTGCACCGGCTCGCTCAGCCGCAACCGCACCGTCGGCAAGGCGCTCGGCGAAGGCCGCAAACTGCCGGAGATTCTTGAGAGCCTGGGAGGCAAGGTCGCCGAGGGCGTGCTGACCACCGAAGCCGCGCTCGGCCTCGCCCGCCAGTACGAGATCGAGATGCCCATCACCGAACAGATGGGCCTGATCCTCAACAAAGGCAAGGACCCGCGCGAGGCCATCCACGACCTGATGCTCCGCCCCGGCAAGGACGAGGCGTAAAGGCAGGGAACGTAGGGACTAGGGACTGAGGGGCTAGGGACTGAGGGACTAGGTGTGGACTCAGGGAACCAGGGGCTAGAAACCGGCACAGAAACAGAAACGCGGGAACCCCCATCTTCGGGACTCCCGCGTTTTTCTGTTTGCTGAAAAAACTAGGCCTTGACCTTGACCGGCGTGAGCCAGCCGAAACGGTCGGGCTTGGTGCCATTCACAATGGCAAAGTACTCGGCGGCCAGCTTCTGGGTGATTTCGCCCGGCTTGCCGTCGCCGCCGACCAGAATCTTGTCGACCGAGCGGATGGGGGTCACCTCGGCCGCGGTGCCGGTGAAGAAGACCTCATCGGCCACATAGAGCATCTCGCGCGGCAGCGCCTGCTCGACGACCGTCAGTCCCAGGTGACGGGCCAGCGTCATCACCGAGTCACGCGTAATGCCCGACAGCACCGAGTGGGCCAACGGCGTCGTGTAGATCACGCCATTGCGCACCAAAAAGACATTCTCGCCCGAGCCCTCGCTGAGCAGGCCATTCACGTCCAGCGCAATGCCCTCCTGGTAGCCGTTCATCTTGGCTTCCATGTGGATCAGTTGCGAGTTCATGTAGTTGGCACCGGCCTTGGCGAGGGTCGGCATGGTGTTCGGCGCCAGACGCGTCCAGCTCGAAACGCAGACGTCGGCACCTTCCTGACCGGGCAGATACTTGCCCCAGGGCATATTGGCGATGTAGACCTCGACCGGCGCGCCAACCGGGTTGACGCCGATTTCGCCGTAGCCGCGCAGCACGATGGGACGAATGTAGCTGGGCGCAATGCCGTTGGCCTCAACCAGATCGGTGACCGCAGTGCACAGCTCATCGAGCGTGTAGGGAACTTCCATGCGGTAGATACGCGCCGAATCAAGCAGTCGCTGCATGTGTTCGGGCAGCCGGAAGATGGCCGCACCACCAGGCTGGGTATAACAGCGGATGCCTTCAAAGACGCTCGAGCCGTAATGAACAACGTGGCTCATCACGTGCAGCGTGGCCTTCTCCCAATCGATGAGTTGGCCATTGTGCCAAATCTTGGCGGTTTGCTGAATGCGCATTGTTTTTCCTTGATTCCTTCGAATGAAGCTCTCATCCAGACTAGCGCGTTGGACGGGGGCGAGAAAAGCCGGATGAAGAAAAAGACAACTCCAGACTGGCCCGACGATACGGCGCAATCTGGAGTTGTTCTAAAAAAGGCGTGCGTGTTTAGCGGCTGTGCAACCCCTCGTGCGCCTCGTATCCGTGCGGAGGAATCGTCACGGTGAGCGTAATCGGGGACTGCAACTGGAAGTTGATCAGCGTTTCGCTGGGAATAACGACCTGCTGACCACGCGTGGCGGCATTGACGCCGGTGCCCGCTCCTGCGCCCGCCAGGGCTCCAATGGCCGCGCCCTTGCCGCCACCGGCCAAAGCCCCAATGATCGAACCCAAGGCCGCGCCACCACCGGCTTTGAGCGCGGTGTTTTTGCCACGCCCCTCGCCCTGCCTGCTGAAGGGCTCGGTCACCAGCGTGATGCGCCGTCCAGCGGCGCTGATCTGCGTCAACTCAATCGACAGCAACGAGTTGCCCTTGAAGTGCGCCGCCTCGCGCACATCCACGACACGCCCCTGCACCGCGGAGCCATGCGGCAGCGCGATCACGCCCTGCGTGCCAATGTCAGTCGCCAGCGATCCATGAAAAGGATCGTCCACCTGTGCCGACTGGCTGCTGAGCGCCTCGGTGATGCGGATCGGCAGCACAGTTCCAGCCGGCAGCGTGACCTGCTTGACGACAGGCCGCGGCGGTTCGGGCTTCGGCGCAGGCTGCGGTGCTGGTGCTGCAGGCTCAACGCGGGCCACCGGCTGCGGTGCCGGTTGCGGCGCGTTGTAGCCATTGCGCGGCGCGGGCGCGGGTTGTGTGTTCCTGGCCGTGACGGGCGCGGCGACAGGCTGACTTGATGGCGCCGTCGACGACGACAACGGTTGCACGACGAGGTTGTTGACGACGGTCTTGACGCCCGGAATCGTCGCCGCATCACCCGCCGCCAGCGCGCGCGAGGCCTCGTCGGTCACGCTGCCGCTGAGCGTAACAACGCCGCCGGCGACACCGGTCTGAATATTCTGCTGCGTCAGAGCCGCTTCGCCGTGCAGCTTGGTCTGCACGCCTTCGGCAATCTGCTGATCGGTCGGCGCAGCCACCTGCCTGCTCTTGCACCCTGTCGTGAACCCGGCAAAAAGCAAGATCGCCACGCTCAAAAGAGAGAGAAAAGAAACGCCCGCTCCTGTACGTTTCATGTTTGGCTCAACCTCCTGATGATTTCCATGCACATTCCTTTTTTCGCGAAATGCACAGTCTCACATTAGACTGCCCGAGCCATACAGGGGAAGCGGTCAAAAAAACGGGCTGGAACCACCCCAGGATCTTTCACGCAACGAACAGAACCACATCGCGTTAAAATATAGATGGCATTGAAATATTTCCGTCCTTCACCGGACGGTTTCACGCCTGCTTGCCCCCGTACTCTGCCCATCTCCACACTGGCTCGACGACGGCATCGACACCCGGGCGTTGGATACATGCGGAACTGAGCCCCCCTTCTCTTTCAGCCATTTTTGGGACAAGAGACGTGGCGCTTTTGGTCCGTTGCAATAAAAGGTCCCGCAAAAACATTCCTCCGAAGAAAGAGCGAACCCGAGAGGATTCTCTTTCGTCTCACTCGATGTGAGGGTGTATCCCAGTGCCTCCATCGACACGGGTAAAGAGACATCTCCGCGGAATCTTAAACCAGCAAGGAGCGACATGAGCTCTGTCGAGCAGGCAGTCGAAGAGTGCGAATCGCTGAAATCCAGCGGCAAGGCTTCGCAACAGAAGCCGATACGGCCGCGCGAAGAAGCCTTTACGGCCGAGGATCGCGCAGAGGCTACGATCCTTTTCGGAGGTCTTACCTGGAAGCACGAGCAACTCATTGAGGGGCTTCTGGCCGGTGCCGGCTATCGCTGCCAGCACTTGCCGGAAACCGACCGCGCCGCGCATGAAATCGGCAAGGAATACTGCTCGAGCGGCATGTGCAATCCGGTCTATTTCACGGTCGGCAACCTGATTCGCTTTTTGCAGCAGAAGGAAGCTGAGGGACAGTCGCGCCAGCAGATCGTGCGCAACTATGTTTACTTCACCGCGGCCTGCGGCGGCCCGTGCCGCTTCGGCATGTACGAGTCGCAGTTCCGGCTGGCGCTGAATGCCGCTGGTTATGAGGGCTTCCGCGTACTCTCCTTCTCTCAGGACAAGGGCATCCACGCCGAAACCGGCCACAGTGGCCTGCAATTTTCCGTCGACTTCGGCATGAACGCCTTCCACTCGTTCGTGCTCGGCGACCTGCTCAACATCATCCAGCACAAGCTGAAGCCCTATGAAAAGCGGGCCGGAGCAACCGAGCGCGCCATCGAATCCATGACCGGAATTCTTGCCGCCCACATGCGCGAAAACCCCGGCTTCGAACTGGGCGAGCACCTGCCGCGCCTGCTCTGCCCCGAGCGCACATCGCGCCTCTACCGGATTCCGAACACCCTCGGCAAGCTGGGCACGCATCTGTACAGCGACGCGCTCAAGCCCGTGCTGACGCAGGCCACGGCCGAACTGAATGCCGTCGAAATCGACTGGCTGCGCGTGCGCCCGGTGGTCAAGGTGATCGGCGAGTTCTGGGCGCAGATGACCGAAAGCGACGGCAACTTCCGCATGCACGAGTTTCTTGAAAAAGAGGGTGCCGAAGTTTCGATCGAGCCAATCAGCACCTGGATTCTGTACCTGGCGCATCAACGCCGCGAAAAGGTGCACTTCCGTCTGCAAAAGGAATTGTGCGAGACGCCGCGCCGGCGTTGGTTGCAACGCGGCAAGCTGCGCCTGCGACGCCATGCCGCAATGCTCGGCTACGACGTGGGCGTCAAGATCTATCTGCACCATTTTTTGAAACTGGCGCGGCTGATGAAGATGGAAGACTACAGCCTGCCCTCGCAAAAGGTTCTGGCCGAGCTGGCCGAGCCCTACTTCAACACGCAGTTACGCGGCGGCGAAGGTCATCTCGAGATCGGCAAAACGCTCTACACCATGCGCAAACACAAGAGCTGCCACATGGTGCTGGCGCTCAAGCCCTTCGGCTGCCTGCCCTCGGTGCAATCCGACGCCGTGCAGGCCGCCCTCGTCGAGCGCTTCGCCGAGGTCAACTTTCTTTCGATCGAAACCGCCGCCGAGGGCGCCATCAACGCCTACAGCCGCGTGCAGATGGCGCTGTCGGAGGCCAAGGCCAAGGCCGAGCTCGAGTTCACGCAGACCCTCGCCAAGGTGCATCATTCGCTCGACGAGATTCGCGCCTTCGTGGCCACGCATCGCGAACTGCGTCACCCGCTCTGCCCCATTCCCCGCCACCCGGGCGTGGTTTCAACGGCCGCGAACTTTCTGCTCCATGCAGACAAGATCATGTCCGCGCACTCGAATGAGCCGACGGGAGCCTACATCGGCAGCGCCACCGAAAAACCAACACGGGCGCTCGAATCCATGCAATCCACGCAGGAGTTCAAGTCCTAACCATGGAACGGAAACACGCACAAAAGCGGGAAACGACGACAACAAGCTGGACCACGCCGCAGTATCTGGTGGGCATCGACGTGGGCTCGACTACCGTGAAGGTGGTCGTGCGCACGCCCGAAAGCCGCGCGCTCTTGTTCCATCGCTACCAGAAGCATGAGAGCCGCCAGCCGGAGACCGTGCTCGCACTGTTGCGCGAGATGAAGCATGAGCTGAGCGTGGCCGACGGCGATATGCATCTGTTTATGACCGGCAGCGGCGGACAGGCCATCGCCGCATTGCTCGGCGCACGCTTCGTGCAAGAGGTTGCCGCGGTCAGCGTCGCCGTCGAGGCGCTGCACCCGGATGTGCGCTCGGTGATTGAGCTTGGCGGGCAGGACGCCAAGATCGTGCTCTTTGAAGAGGGCAAGGTCGAAGGCACGCGCAAGAAGATCGCCACCATGAACGACAAGTGCGCGGGCGGCACCGGCGTGGTCATCGAAAAGATTGCCGCCAAGCTCCACGTTCCGAATGAGGAGCTGCTGCGCCGTGATTACGCCGAAGTGCCCACGCACGCCATCGCCGGCAAATGCGGCGTCTTTGCCGAGACCGACATCACCGGCCTGATGAAGCAGGGCACGCCCTCCGATCAACTGATGGCCTCGCTGTTTCAGGCCATTGTTCTGCAGAATCTCTCCGTGCTCACGCGCGGCCACACGCTCTGGCCCAAGGTGCTGCTGCTCGGCGGCCCAAACACCTTCTTCCCCGGTCTGCGCGTGGCCTGGAAGCGCGGCCTTGAGCGGCTGTGGGAGCACAAGCAGGTTCCGCTGCCGGCCGGTGCCTCGCTCGACGAGATGATTCAGTTGCCGGAAAATGCCGAGTTCTACGCGGCGCTCGGCGCGATTGAATTTGGATGGAAAGAGATCGAGCAGCAATCGACCAGCTATCAGGGCACCGAAGCGCTCGTGGCCCACCTGCGCACGCGCGACGGCGCGGCCCAACAAGGCTCAAGCGCCACGCAAGGGCTTTGCGCAAGCGATGAAGAGTTAGAAGATTTCCGGAAGAACTATTCCCTGCCCGCACGCACGCCACGCGCGCCGCAGAGCGCGCCACTGGCCGTGTATCTGGGCATCGACGGCGGCTCGACCTCGACCAAGGCCGTCGCGCTCGACAACGCGGGCGAGGTCGTCGCCAGCGCCTATCGCCTCAGCGAAAACGATCCGCTGGCCGACGCCGCGCGCGTGCTCGCTGAGTTGCACGAGGCGCTCGTAAAGATCTCTCCGCAGGTTGAGGTGCTCGGCCTCGGAACCACCGGCTACTCGAAGGCACTGCTCAAGCGCGTGCTCGGCGGCGACGTGGAAGTGGTCGAAACCGTGGCGCACGCCAAGGCCTCGCAACGCCTCTTTCCCAAGGTCGAAACCATCATCGACGTCGGCGGCCAGGACATCAAGATTATTCTGCTGCACAACGGCGCGGTGCGTGACTTCAAGCTGAACACGCAGTGCTCGGCCGGCAACGGATACTTTCTGCAAGCCGCCGCCGAGCAGATCGGCATTCCCGTCGAGCGCTTTGCGGAAACCGCCTTCCGCGCCCGGCGCATTCCGCAGTTCAGCTACGGCTGCGCGGTCTTTCTGCAATCGGACATCGTCAACTTCCAGCGGCAGGGCTGGCAACCGGAAGAAATTCTGGCCGGGCTCGCTGCGGTGCTGCCGAAGAACGTTTTTCTTTACGTCGCAGGCATCTCGAACACCGCCTCGCTCGGCCGCCACTTCGTGCTGCAGGGCGGCACGCAGCGCAACCTGGCCGTGGTCAAGGCCGAGGTCGACTTCATCCGCGAACACTTTCATGGCGAGGGTACGCCCGAGATCGCCGTGCACCCCCACTGCAGCGAAGCGGGCGCAATTGGCGCGGCTCTTGAGGCCATGGAACAGCGCAAAGAAGATGACCGCGCCAGCAGCTTCTGCGGCTTTGCGCAACTCGACGCGCTGCGCTATGCGATGCGTCGCGATGAGAGCACGCGTTGCGGCTTCTGCGCCAACCACTGCATGCGCACCTTTCTCGACCTGGAAGCGCACGACGAAGAGCCTGCGCGGCGCGTGATCATTGCCACCTGCGAACGCGGCGAGGCTGAAAATGCCGAGGCCGCCCGTCAAGCGCAGGCCGCGCGCACCTCGGTGACGCAAAGCAATCCGAACTACGTGCAACTGGCCGGTACGCAGGTCTGGGCGGCAACCAACGCTCCCGCGGCCGAGTTCAAATCCGGCTGGTTTCGCAAACGCACCAACGAGCGCCGCACCGAGCGCGCCACATTGCACATCGGCATGCCGCGCGCGCTCAGCCTCTACACCTACGCGCCGCTGTTTTCGGCCTACTTCGAGAGCCTCGGCATTCCCGCCAAGCATCTGCACTACTCGCGCTACTCGAATGCAAAGAGCTATCAGCAGGCCGCGGGATTTTCACCGGTTGACCCGTGCTATCCGTCGAAGGTGGCGATCTCGCATGTATATGAACTTCTGGAAGGCACAAAGAAACGGCCGCTCGATGCCATCTTTTTTCCGATGTTCGACATTCTGACGAGCTCGCTCACGGGTTGCGCCGGATCGAACTCCTGCCCGTCGGGCTCGGCCACGCCCGAGGCCGTCAAATCCGCCTTCTGGCGCTCGGTGAACTGGTTCGAGCGGGCGGGCGTCACCTACGTCAATCCGGTCCTCGACATGAAGGACCGCTCGCTGTTCCGCTACCAGATGTACCTGGCCTGGAAGGATCTTCTCGGCCTCGACTGGGACGAGAACGCCCGCGCGGTCGAGATCGCCTATGCCGCCTGGGAAAGCTTTGAAGCGCGCTTCCGTCAGCAGGCACGCACCACCATCGACACCCTTGAAGCCCGTGGTGAAATCGGCCTGGTGATGCTCGGCCGGCCCTATCACCACGACCCGGGCCTGAATCACGGTATTCTCGATGAGCTGCAACGCAAGGGCTATCCGATCTTTTCGCAGAGCCTTTTGCCGATGGATACCGACCTGCTCGATCGTCTCTTCGGCGAGGAGGTGCGCGCAGGCGCCATCACGGCCCCCGACGACCTCTCCGACGTCTGGAAGCACACCTTTTCAGCCAGCTCGAATCAAAAACTGTGGGCGGCAAAGTTCGTCGCACGGCATCCGAATCTGATCTCGGTCGAGCTGTCGAACTTCAAGTGCGGCCATGATGCGTTTCTGTCGCAAACGCTCGAGTTGATCGCCGAGCGCTCCGGCAAACCGCATTTTTCCTTCCGCGATCTGGACGAAAACTGCCCGCTGGCCTCGATCCGCATTCGCGTCGAAACCATCGACTACTTTCTGCGCCAGTACCGGAAGCAATTCAATGCCGCAGGAGCTGAGAAACGGCCTCCGGCAGCAATTTCTTCGCAACAAGGCCGTATCCATGAATCCCTTGGCCTCGGAATGGAGTCTTAATACAAGACGTGCTCCATGCGGGAGCGAAGGAGGCCAAAAAGCTATCTTTGTCATTTAAAATAGCTTTTGGTGGTTGGTCTGCAAATTTTCCCTTTCCCCGTTACGAATGAATGGAAGATTTTTGCAGCCGTCGGGTGCGTGGTCTTTCGCGATCCGATATTCGTCTTAACGAAGAGAATGTGCCACTGTCCGAAGTGCGCACGCACCGGAAAGAGAACGTACTGCCCTCGGGCCTGAACGATCAGGCGCATTCAACCACGAGAGGAGCAGTACCGAGCAAGTGCGCGATGCGCACGCGCCACGAAAGGTCGCTGTCCCAGCGATCTTCCGTGACAGCGACAGGTAAACTCATGCAACCGTATTTGAACCGTATTTCGGCAATCCTGATCTTTGGCGCGGCTGTCGGAGCCTGCAGCCTGCAGGCAGGCGCGCAAGCCATCAACGCCACCGGCGACGCTTCAGGATCCGCCGATCAGAGACAGTCTGACACCTCCCACTCCGCGAATTCCCTGCAAAAAACCGTGCCTGGCTCCCCGGCGCAAGATACCGGCGGCTTTATCGGCACCGTCACCGACACCAACGGCGACGTGGTGCCCGGCGCGACGATTGCCCTCGACGAGTTGAGCACCCACAAGCACCGCGTGACCATCGCCAACGACAACGGCGGCTTTGACTTCACCGGCCTGCCCGCCAGCACCAGCTACCGGCTAACGGTCACCTGCAAGGGATTCATCTCCTGGACCTCGCCGCTGATGAATCTGGCACCGGGGCAGCAGGCGATTCTGTCGAAACTCGTTCTCCGGCTCGAAGGCGGAGAGGTTTCGGTCACGGTGCGCGGCGATCAGGTAGAAATCGCCACCGAACAGGTTGAACTGGCCGAAAAGCAGCGTGTTCTCGGCTTTATTCCGAACTTTTACGTCGTCTACAACTCGGCTGACGCGGTTCCGCTCACCACCAAGCTGAAGTACAAACTCGCCCTGAGAACATCGACCGATCCGGTCACCATGGGTGGCGTGCTGTTTTTGGCCAGCATCAAGCAAGCCTCGGATACGCCAAACTACCAGCAGGGCTGGCTGGGCTACGGACAGCGTGTGGGCGCCACCGCAGCCGACGGCTTTACCGACATCATGCTGGGCGGCGCTGTTCTTCCCTCACTGCTGCATCAGGATCCGCGCTACTACTATCAGGGAACCGGCAGCAATGCCTCCCGCCTGCGCCATGCGCTGATGGCCCCGTTCATCTGCAAGGGAGACAACGGCAAATGGCAGCCCAACTACTCAAGCCTGGGCGGCGATCTGGGATCGGCCTCCCTGTCGAATCTCTACTATCCAGAGTCAAATCGTGGCGCTGGTCTGGTCTTCGGCAACTTCGCCGTCAGCACCGCCGAGCGCATGTTGAGCACCACGCTGCAGGAGTTTGTGCTGCGCCACTTTACCTCCAAAGGAAAATAATCCTTCTTCTCTCCGTCCCGCATGTCTTTGGTTGACCCCAAAGCCATGCGGGCTTCCTGTAAGGTAAACCCTCGCAGTACTCCACTTGCATTACACCTTGATAAAGATATCTTTTCCCTTTCGGCTATTATCTTACAAGTTATACAAATAAAATAAGATACGAAAAAAACGCTCCTCTTCTATTTTCCGATAAAAAGTAAGATTCCCCATCGTTTCCTTATGCGAGATCAACAAGAATGAGTCAAATTCGTGATTCGAAATTACACACGGGTTCATATTTTCGCCTGCCTTTTTCAGTAAAAACGGCAGACGAAGTATTGACTAGATAAATTTGGAGGGCACATGCGCGTACTTGTACGCTACCTGTTCTTATTCACATTCGCCACGTTGACAGGAATCTCGCTCTACGCTCAGACCACGGCCACAGGCAGCATTCTGGGCACGGTCACGGATCCCACGCATGCCGTCATTGTTGGCGCGCAGCTCACGGCGACGCAAACCACGACAGGCATTACACGTACCACGATCACCGGCGCATCAGGCACCTTTGCGCTGGAAGGGCTGACCCCGGGACACTATGCCGTCAAGGTCACCAAGACCGGCTTCAACTCTGGCAGCAGCAAGACCGAGCTTCTTGTCGGCCAGGCCCTGACCATCAACTACGTGCTCAAGCCGGGCTCGGTCGATGAGACCGTCGAGGTCTCGGCCGACAGCGTGCTGCTGGATGTAACCAAGACCAGCGTCAGCCAGGAGATCACCCCGTCGCAGGTCGAAGATATGCCTCTGATCGGCCGTGACGCGGCCAACCTTGCCTATCTGGCGCCGGGCGTCAAGATGGCCGACTCCTTTGACCCGACCAAGAACCGTTCGGCGGTTCTGTCGGTCAACGGCAACATCGGCCGCGAGGTCAACGTGACCATCAACGGCGTCGACAACAAGGACAACTCCGTCGGCGGCACGGTGATGCAGCTTCCGCTCGAAGGCGTGCAGGAGTTTATTATCAGCACGCAGCGTTTTTCGGCAGCCAACGGCCGTTCCGAGGGCGCAGCAATCAACATGATCACCAAGCAGGGCGGGAACCAGATTCACGGTTCGGCCTTCAGCTACTTCCGCGAGCAACAGTTCAACGCCAATCAGGCCAGCCCCGACGGCACCAAGAGCAACCCGCCCTATAGCCGTCAGTTCTTCGGTGGATCGGTCGGCGCCCCCATCCTTCGGGACAAGTTCTTCGGCTTCTTCGCTTACGAGCGTCAGCGCGAGAAGACTTCGATCTCCGAGTCGGGCAAGGCCTACACCGAGTTGGCCGCCCTGCAGAAGGCCGGACTGTTCGGCACCGTAGCCTCTTCCACCGTCCCGACCCCCTTCTACGAAAACCGCTACAACGGCCGTCTTGATTACAAGATCAACAACAAGCACACGGCATATCTGAGCATCTCGCAGCAGAGCAACAACAGCATCAACGATCAGGAAGATTCACTCGGCGACTTGAGCGTGGGCAACTACACGCAGAACCACATGAACATCGCCAACCTGACGCTGAACTCGGCCTTCTCCAATACGCTGCTGAATACTCTGACCTTTGGCGCGCAGTACTGGAACAACCTGATCACGACCGACAACAACGCGGCGCCGCTGATCACCTTCGCCAGCAGCGAGTGGGTTGGTCAGAGCGCCAACGTCTCCCAGCAGTCGTTCCAGCGCAAGTGGCAGTTCAAGGACGACATCACCAAGACCATCAACAAACACACGCTGAACTTTGGCGTCGACTACATTTGGGAGCCGGGTCTCGGTGGCTACTTCAAAGCCAACTCCACGCTCGAAATCGATTACGGAAAGCAGGATCCAACCACCATTCTGGCCATGCCACTTGGCTTCAGCACCCCCGGCCTGGTCACCGGCATGTCACTGTCCAATGGCGATCCGGCGACCAATGTCCCCGGCGGCACCAAGCAGATCGGCCTCTACTTTCAGGACGACTGGAAGGCAACCAAGCGCCTGACCGTGAACCTCGGCCTGCGCTGGGACAAGGATGTGAACCTGATCGGCGGCAGCGCCCTGGTCAACAGTCGCACCTTCATGGAATTGAAGGGTATGGGCAGCAGCTACGGCGTAACACCGCACGACGATAACAAGGACTTCAGCCCGCGCGTAGGCTTCAGCTACGACCTGACCGGCGTCGGCAAGCATGTCCTCCGCGGAGGCTTCGGTCTCTACTACGGCAATGTCTTCCAGAACATTCCTCTCTGGATGGAGCAGCAGGCCAACAAAACCGTCTACCAGGGCGCCCTTTCAATCTCCAATGCCAAGGAGACAGTTCCCGGCCTGAATATTCCTCTGAGCGATTTTGCCTATTCGGTTGCGAACGTGGCCACGGTCACCGCAGGCGTTTCGGCTGCGACAGGCAATTTGTCGAGTGGCGCGACAGGCCGCACTATGGACCCGCACTATCGCAACCCCTACTCGGAAGAGTTCAACATTGGCTACCAATGGGCACTTGCGCCGAGTTGGGTTTTCGAGGCGGAATATACCCACACCCTGGGCCTGCACTCGAATGTCGACGTCAACATCAACTACATCGACCCCACCTCTGGCAATCGCGTGATGAGCTCAGCCTTCACCACCTACGCCAACGCCAACTGCGGCGGCACCGACTACTGCGTGCTGGGCCGCACCATGAACAACGAGGCCATTGGCCGCACCCGTTACGACGGCATGAACCTGAGCCTTCGTCATCAGCTTGATCGTCATTTCAGCCTGACGGCCAACTACACGCTCTCCCGCGCGGTCGGCTATGCGATCAACTCCGGCGGCAACCCGTCGAATGGTTCCAGCTACCACAACTACCCGCATGACCCGCGTCATCCGCTGGCCTCGTGGGACTTCGGTCCGACCCCCTACGATGAGCTGCACCACATCACCGTCAGCGGCATCGCCAAGCTGCCCTTCGGTCTGGAAGCCTCGCCGATTCTTCAGTTCGGTACCGGCCGTCCGTATGACATGAACTCCGGCGTGGATGTGCTGGGCCTCGGCTCGGGCTACTCGCGTCCGGTCATCGTGCCCAACTCCGACCCGACCAACTACACCTACTACGCCAGCTACTTTGAAGACGACGCCAACTCGGACGACCCGGGCCTGACTGCCCGCGCCTGCCTCGATGCCGGCAACTGCCACATCGTCTCCTATAACAAATTGCGCGGCCAGGATTACTTTGAACTGGACGCCCGCCTCAGCAAGAACCTGAAGTTCCGCGGCAAGAATCTGCAGTTGAACTTTCAGGGCTTCAACCTGACCAACCGCGCCAACTACGGCAACAACTTCACCGAAACCATCACCTCGTCGAACTTTGGCAAGGCTTCTGGCTTCATGAACCCGACCAGCAGCTCGACCGCGAAGGCCTTCGTGGGCGAGTTCGGCGCCCGGTTCACTTTCTAACTCTCGGCTCGCGAGACCCAAACAAAAGCGGCCTGCCGGAAACTCCGGCAGGCCGCTTTCTTGTGTCCGAAACGAATTTAGCGGACGACGTTTTTAAACAGCGACGACTGCAGTAAACTGCCGAACTTCGAATCGTTGGCGGCGAAATGCACCAGCAACTTGCCCGAGTTCGAGCTGACGGTCGTGGCTTCGAGCGCCTCTTTCTCCGCCTCGGAGCCGCTCATCTTGCGCACCAGCATGGCCGCCGAAAGCAGCGAGGAGACCGTGGCGGCAGCAATCGTATCGCCGGTCACAATGGTCAGATCGAACTTGACGCCGTGCTGGAAGTTCATCGAATACCAGGAGGCCTCGAGCCGTTTGCGCACCGCGCTGTAGTCGGCCACCGAACCGGCCTCGCCGAGCACCGACTTCATCACGATCTGCGTGCCCTTGTTGTCGAGAATGCTCCACAGCGGCTCGGAATCAACGCTGCGCATCGCATCCATCATGGAGCTGTTGCGCATGATGTTGGCTGAAACGCCGTCGCGCGCATCGAGCGCCTTGACGACTGCTTCCTTCAGGCCGAAGACCATCGTCGAAGGATCGACAAAGCAGAGCACCATGCCGGCGCGCGTCATCGGATAAATTTTGTTGCCGCGCAGCAAGGTCGGCTTCAGATGCTGCTTGCGGATGTTGCCGATGATCTCGTCCATCGAGAACTGCCCTTGGGCAATGCCGACCGTCAGCAGATCTTCGCTGTTGTTGGCCTGGGGACGGAAAAGGGCAAAGGCCAACTGCTCCACATCGTGATTCTCGTTCATGCCCGACTTGCGCAGAGCCTCATCGAACTGGCGCAGATCCGGAGGCATCAGATGATCGCGCAATTGCATGGCGATGCGCGAGTTCTGCATGGCGCGGTAGTCGATGACCACCAACTGCTGCACCTCGCGGGGAATCGCACTGCGTGCATCCGTCGACAACTGACCGGCCGAGGCCAATGTAGCGGCCGCAAGCGGCAACGCTGCCAGGGAAAACTTCATCAAAGATTTGAACAATTCATCCTCCGGTAGGTCCGCCCTACCCAACAGATTTCTACTCCGGCCAAACCAGCGGAGCCTCGAGACGCTGCTCGAGAATCCGGGCCGCGGCCTCGAATCCATGTAATTGACGCATCCACTCGCTCTGACGCTCACAGGCCGCTTCAGGAATCAGCCCAATCAGTTCGCCCTCGGCCAGTTTGAGTCCAGACCGGGTGGCCAGCGCACTGATCCGGTCATAGAGAACCGGAATCGGCGTCAGTTCGAAGTCGGTGATGTTCATCGAAAGCTGCGCGCGCCCATGGGCCATTAAGCCCAATGCCTTCACACCTTTAAGCCCACCAGAAGAGGCGCGAACCTCTTTGGCGATGGCGCGGACTGCTGTCAGATCGGTCGAGTCAAAATAAATGTTGTAGGCAATCAGAAACTTGCGCGCGCCAACGATGCTGGCTCCGGCGGTCGGATGCAGATCGGGGCCGCCAACGTCGGGCCGCCGCGAAGCATCCTTGCGCACGGCCTCGCGTAGACCCTCGAACTGGCCGTGGCGCACATCCTCGAGCTTGGCACGATCCGGCCGCGAGGCGGCCGCTTCATAAAAATAGACGGGAATGCCGTACCGACGCCAGATTTCAAGCCCTGCCTGACGCGCCAGCAGAGCGCATTGCTCCAGCTTGATGCCCGCGACCGGAACGAAGGGTATCACGTCGGCGGCGCCCACGCGCGGGTGCTCGCCCTTTTGCCGGGTCAGATCGATCAGTTCGGCGGCCTTGCCCGCGGCGCGCACCGCCGACTCGACCACGGCGGCAGGCGGCCCGGCGACGGTCACCACCGAGCGATTATGATCGGAGTCCATTGACCAGTCGAGCAGCCGCACGCCATCCACGCGCATGGCGGCAACGATGGCACGCACACGCTTCTCGTCCAGACCCTCCGAAAAATTCGGAACGCACTCTACGATTGGCTCAGTCATATCAATCTACTTCCAAAAGGTGTAACCCACCTGGAACTGCATGCTGGCGTTCACACCGGGGTTCTTGTCGCCGATGGAGGCCGAGGAGATGTGCACGGCGTTGACGCCGAAATCAATCGACCGGTTGGCGCGCGTGAAGTAATGCAGACCGAGGCCACCCTGCGGCGAAAAATTCCAGACCGAGGTGCTGCCATCGAGCCCCAGCGCGGGGTTGCTCAGGTAGTTCGGCGGAAACTGGTGCGTGGTGTAGATCAGTCCACCGGCGGCCTGAAACCAGGGCTGGATGCGGCGCGAACGCGTCACAAAATTCCAGCGGAAGATGACTGGCGTCAGGCTGACACCGCGATAGGTTCCACCACTGGTCGGCACCGTGCAGGAGCTCTTGACGCCGTTGACGGTGCAGCTCTCCTTGACCGTGTGCGCGGCCGGCGTATAGGCCTGCCAGAGCGGCATGATGTTGGCACCGAGTTCAAACTGGCCGCTCAGGGGGCCGGCCTTGACGACGGGCGTCAGGGTTTTGCCGGCCTGCACGCCGCCCATCAAAAATTTAAAATCCTCACGGTCGCCAACGCCGTTGCCATAGGCAACAAAGGGACCGTACTCCCAACCGCGCGCCGCGCGTGCATGCGCCACCGGGTTGGTTTCCGCCGCCGGGGTCTGCGCGGCGACAAGGCCCGCCGTCAGCATCAAACCGCAAACAAGACCTGCTATCGAAGTATGTTTCATTCCTGCTCCCCCCTTGCAATACCCCAAAAAAAGACCGCCACAATGGGCGGCCTTTTTCATTTGACTCTCCGCCGGCTACTCGGATTCGGATTCATCCTCGTCGGTTTCGAAGTTGGAGTAGACATTCTGCACGTCGTCCGAATCTTCGAGCGCGTCGAGCAGGCGAATCATCTGCGCTGCCGGTCCGCCTTCGAGCTTGGTGTAGGTCGAAGCCACCATGGTGACCTCGCTGGCCGCAACGGCAATGCCAGCGGCCTTGATCGCCTCAAGCACCGTCTCGTAGGCCGAGGGCTCGGTGGTGACTTCCCAGATTTCGCCCTCGTCGGCGATATCGTCGCCGCCGTTTTCAAGCACCACGCTCATCAGCTGGTCTTCGCCGGCGGCTTCCTTCTCGACGGTGATGACACCCTTTTTCGAGAACATGAAGCGGACCGAGCCGGACTCACCGAGGCTGCCACCGTTCTTCGAAAAGGCGTGGCGAATCTCGCTGACGGCGCGATTGCGGTTATCGGTCAACGCTTCGACAATAAGGGCGACGCCGCCCGGGCCGTAGCCCTCGAAGGTGATCTCTTCATAGTTGACGCCTTCAAGTTCGCCGGTGCCGCGCTGAATGGCGCGCTTGATGTTGTCTGCCGGCATATTCTCGGCCTTGGCGGCAAGAATCGCGGTACGCAACCGGGCGTTGCTATCCGGATCGCCGCCATTGCGGGCAGCAACCGAAATTTCCTTGATAAGGCGAGTGAAGATCTTTCCGCGCTTGGCATCAAGCGCGAACTTTTTGTGCTTCGTGGTGGCCCATTTGGAATGGCCGGACATGGAAACCTCGACGTGATAGAGAAGTATCGGCGCTGGCTCGCACCTGCGTGGTAAGTATAACATTCGCGGGGCGGCTGGAAATACCCGACACAATGCCAGAATCCCCGGTGGGAAACCGGCCCCCCCGCCGAGGATTCCATCCGGTGAAAGGATTTTGAACACAGGCTGGATTTTTTCGCTATAGTAATGGGATACACCTCTGGATGCGGCCGGAGCTGTTCCAAGAAAACTACTGTCGTACGAAAGACGTAGCGGTTCTCCTCAGGGAAACCGTATGTGGGCGTGTATTCCCCCGACACGCAGGCGCACTACAAGCACAAAGAATTTCTTTGAAAAGGCTGCCCATGGATACATTCAGTCGTCTATGCACACCGAAGCCGCAGGGACTTTATCATCCCAGCAACGAACACGATGCTTGCGGCGTGGGATTCGTCGCCCATATTCGCGGCGAAAAGAGTCATGAGATCATTCGCAAGGGTCTTGAGGTTCTGATCAATCTGACGCATCGCGGCGCTGCCGGATGCGACCCGGAGACCGGCGACGGCGCCGGCATTCTGATTCAGATTCCGCACGCGTTTTTCGCGCGCGAATGCGGCGAGCTTGGCTTGCAGTTGCCCGAGGCGGGAGCCTACGGCGTGGCCATGTGCTTTCTGCCGGTGGAAAAGCATAACCGACTGCAGTGCGAGGGCATCTTCGAGCGCATCGCCAACGAAGAGGGCGCGACCGTCATCGGCTGGCGCGATACGCCGGTCAACGGCGACGCCATCGGCCGCGAGGCCCGCGCATCGCAACCTTATATTGAGCAGTTCTTCGTGCGTCGGCCCGAGGGCCTCGACGAGGAGAGCTTCGAGCGGCTTCTCTACATCATCCGCCGCCGCACGGAAAACGAGATCGCGGCCAGCGAAATCGAGGACAAGGAGACCTTCTTTGTTCCCTCCTTTTCGTGTCGAACCATTATCTACAAAGGCCTGATGCTCGCTCCCCAGATCGAGAAGTTTTATTTCGAGCTGGCCAATCCGCTGGTCACCAGCGCCCTGAGCCTCGTGCACCAGCGTTTTTCGACGAACACCTTCCCGAGCTGGAAGCTGGCACACCCCTATCGCTACATCGCCCACAACGGCGAGATCAACACCATCCGCGGCAACGTGAACTGGATGGGCGCGCGCCAGTCGGTCTTCGACAGCCCGGCCTTCGGCGACAAGATCAAGGATCTGTTCCCGGTGATCGTGCCCGAGGGATCCGACTCCTCTTCGCTCGACAACGCCGTGGAGTTTCTGCACCAGTCGGGCCGCTCGCTGCCGCACGTCATGGCCATGCTGATCCCCGAGGCCTGGGCCGGCAATCCGGACATGAGTGAGGAAAAGCGCGCCTTCTACGAGTACCACGCCTCGCTGATGGAGCCCTGGGACGGGCCTTCCGCCATCACCTTTACCGACGGCCGCGTCATCGGTGCCACGCTCGACCGCAACGGTCTGCGTCCGGGCCGCTATGTCGTCACCAAGGACGATCTGGTCGTGCTTTCGTCAGAGGCCGGCGTCATCGAGATTCCCGCCGAGGACATTCGCAAAAAGGGCCGCCTGCAGCCGGGCCGCATGTTCCTGGTCGACACCGTCGAGCAGCGCATCGTCCCCGACCACGAGATCAAGCATCAGCTCACCAGCCGCCAGCCCTACGGCCAGTGGCTCAAAGAGCAGCAAGTCACGATGGAGCAGTTGCCGGAGCCTTCGCGGGTGATCGCCTCGCACCCGGAGACGCTGCTGCGTCGCCAGCGCGCCTCGGGCTATAGCGAAGAGGACCTCAAGGTTCTGCTTGGACCGATGGCCGCCAAGGGCATGGAGCCGCTGGGTTCGATGGGCACCGACGTGCCGCTGGCCTGCCTGTCGGATCGTCCGCAATCGCTCTTCCACTACTTCAAGCAGCTGTTCGCGCAGGTCACCAATCCGCCGATCGACCCGATCCGTGAAGAGATGGTGATGTCGCTGATCAGCTACATCGGCACCGAGCGCAACATTCTGGCCGAGACGCCGGAGAACTGCCACACGCTCAAGATGATGCAGCCGATCCTGTCGAACCGGGATCTGGAAAAGCTGCGCCGCATCTCCTCGGGCGACCTGCTGGCCACCACGCTGCCCGCGCTGTTCCGCGCCGAGGACGGCGAAAAGGGCCTGCGCCACGCGCTCGACGATCTGAGCAACCGCGCCGCGCTCGCCGTGCACTCCGGCTACTCTCTGCTGATTCTCTCGGATCGCGGCGTTGACGCGACCTATGCGCCGATCCCAAGCCTGCTGGCGATGGCCGCCGTGCACAATCGCCTCATCCAGGAAAAGACCCGCACGCAGGTCGCCATCATCATTGAAAGCGGCGAGCCGCGCGAGGTGATGCACTTTGCCCTGCTGATCGGCTACGGTGCCAGCGCCGTCAATCCGTATCTCGCGATTGAAACCATCCACGATCTGAAGCGGCGCAACCTGCTGCCCGCCGCGCTGACCGAAGAAGAGGCCGAGCACAACTACATCAAGGCCATCGACAAGAGCCTGCTGAAGACCTTCTCGAAGATGGGCATCTCGACCTTGCAGAGCTATCGCGGCGCACAGATCTTTGAGGCCGTCGGCCTGAACAAGGAACTGATCGACACCTACTTCCCGGGCACAGCCTCGCGGATCGAAGGCATCGGGCTCGACGTGCTGGCGCGCGAGGCGCAGATCAAGCACCGGCACGCCTATCAGCCGTTGAGCGACGCCGAGACCGAGCTGGTCGTCGGCGGGCAGTACCAGTTCCGCAAGGACGGCGAGTATCACCTCATCAACCCGACCACGATCAGCCTGCTGCAACAGGCCGTGCGCGAGGACAGCTACGCCAAGTTCCAGCAGTATTCGGCCGAACTCGACGACCAGAACAAGCATCTCTGCACGCTGCGTGGCCTGCTCAAACTCAAGTATGCCGAGCATCCGATCTCCATCGACGAGGTGGAACCGGCCAAGGAGATCGTCAAGCGCTTCACCACCGGCGCCATGAGCTACGGCTCCATCAGCAAGGAAGCGCACGAGACGCTGGCCATCGCCATGAACCGCATCGGCGGCATGTCGAACACCGGCGAGGGCGGCGAAGAAGAAGAGCGCTTTACGCGCGACGCCAACGGCGATCTGCGCCGCTCGGCCGTCAAGCAGGTAGCCTCGGGCCGCTTCGGCGTCACCACCAACTATCTGGTCAACGCCGACGAATTGCAGATCAAGATGGCGCAGGGCG
>DBTV01000029.1:2560-105832 GCA_002307235.1 Acidobacteriaceae bacterium UBA1307 | reverse complement strand
ACATCTATTCGATCGAAGATCTGGCGCAGTTGATCTACGATCTGAAGAACGTCAATCCGAAGGCGCGCGTCGCCGTCAAACTGGTCTCGGAGGTCGGCGTCGGCACGGTTGCCGCCGGCGTCTCGAAGGCCCATGCCGACGTGGTGCTGATCTCGGGCGACAATGGCGGCACCGGCGCTTCGCCGCTCAGCTCCATCAAGCACGCCGGCCTGCCCTGGGAACTGGGTCTGGCCGAGGCGCAGCAGGTGCTGCTGCTCAATGATCTGCGCTCGCGCATCCGCGTGCAGGCCGACGGCAAGCTGCAAACCGGCCGCGACGTGGTCATCGCCGCGCTGCTCGGCGCCGAAGAGTTCGGCTTTGCCACCATGCCGCTGGTCACCCTGGGCTGCGTGATGATGCGCAAGTGCCACCTGAACACCTGCGCGGTCGGCATCGCAACGCAAGACCCGGTTCTGCGCGCCCGCTTCACCGGCAAGCCCGAGCACGTGGTCAACTTCTTCTTCTTCATCGCCGAGCAGATGCGCGAACACATGGCCAAGCTCGGCTTCCGCACCGTCGACGAGATGGTGGGCCGCGTCGACAAGATCGATGCCGCCATCGCCGCCGACCACTGGAAGGCCAAGGGCATCGACCTTTCGTCGATTCTCTACGCGCCAACGCTGCCCTCGCGCGTGGCCCGGCGCAAGATGCAGGAGCAGGATCACGGCCTGATTCAGGCTCTCGATCATGCGCTGATCGCCAAGGCCAAGCCCGCGCTCGAATCGAAGACGCCGGTCACCGCCACCTTCTCGATCCGCAATGTGCATCGCACTGTGGGTGCCATGCTCGGCGGCGAGATCGCGCGGCGCTACGGCTCGGCGGGACTGCCCGACGACACCATTCACTTCAAGTTCAACGGCTCGGCCGGACAGAGCTTTGGTGCCTTCGTACCGAACGGCGTCACGCTCGAACTTGAGGGCGAGGCCAACGATTATCTCGGCAAGGGCCTGTCGGGCGGCCGCATCATTGCGTACCCGCCGAAGACCTCCAGCTTCCTGCCCGAGGAAAGCATCCTGGCCGGCAACGTCGTGCTCTACGGCGCCACCACCGGCGAGGTCTTCCTCAACGGCATCGCCGGCGAGCGCTTCGCGGTCCGCAACTCGGGCGCAACGGCGGTTGTCGAAGGCGTTGGCGACCACGGTTGCGAGTACATGACCAACGGTCAGGTGATCGTGCTCGGCGAGACCGGCCGCAACTTTGCCGCAGGCATGAGCGGTGGCGTGGCCTATGTCTACGACGACAAGGGCGACTTCTCGACCAAGCGTTGCAACCACGCAAGCGTCGATCTCGATCCTCTGGCCAGCAACGAGGATGTGGCCCGGGTCAAGGAACTGCTCGAGCGGCACCGCGACCTGACCGGCAGTCCGCGCGCGGCCTGGATTCTTGAGCACTGGAGCGAGGAGCAGCCGAAGTTCATCAAGGTCTTCCCGCACGAATACAAGCGCGTTCTGGGCTTCGAGCGCTCGGCCTCCGTCTACGTTTCCTCCGCAAACTCGTCGTCTCTGGTGGCGGCATCCGAGGTGCAGCATGGGTAAGGTTACAGGGTTTCTTGAAATCGATCGCCAGCAGCCCACCCACCGCAAGGTGGAAGAGCGCGTCAAGGACTGGCTGGAGGTCTACGAGCCGTTTCCTGAAGAAAAGCAGCGCGAACAGGGCGCCCGCTGCATGGACTGCGGCGTTCCCTTCTGTCATGGCGGCTGTCCGGTCAACAATCTGATTCCCGACTGGAACGATCTGGTCTACAACAACCGCTGGGAGTCGGCCATCAAGCGGCTGCATGCGACCAACAACTTTCCAGAGTTCACCGGCCGCGTCTGCCCCGCCCCGTGCGAGGCGGCCTGCGTGCTCGGCATCAATCAGCCGCCGGTCTCCATCAAGCTGGTCGAAAAATCCATCGTCGAACGCGCCTGGGCCGAGGGCTGGATTCATCCCGAGCTGCCCGAGCACAACACCGGCAAGCGTGTCGCCGTTGTCGGCTCCGGCCCCTCGGGTCTGGCCGCCGCACAGCAACTGCGCCGCGCCGGTCACTCGGTGACGGTCTTTGAAAAGCACTCTCATCCGGGCGGCCTGCTGCGCTACGGCATTCCGAATTACAAACTCGAAAAGCACATCCTCGACCGCCGCATCGAGCAGCTCAAGGCCGAGGGCGTCATCTTTTTGACCGACTCCCACGTCGGCGGCAATGTGCCGCTTGAGGCGCTCACCGAGCACTACGAGGCCATCGTTCTCTGCGGTGGCAGCGAGCAGCCGCGCAACCTGAACATCCCGGGCCGCGAGCTCAAGGGCATTCACTTTGCGCTGGAACTGCTGCCGCAGCAGAACCGCCGCCTTGACGGCGAGACCATCGATCCCGAGATCGAGATCAACGCCAAGGGCAAGAACGTGGTCATCATCGGCGGTGGCGACACCGGCGCCGACTGCGTGGGCACCAGCCTGCGTCACGGCGCAAAAAGCGTCTACCAGATCGAGATCATGCCCAAGCCACCCGAGGAGCGCGCCCCCTCGACCCCCTGGCCACTCTGGCCCCACAAGCTGCGCACCGAAACCTCGCACGAAGAGGGCGGCACGCGCGACTGGGCCATCAACTCGCTGGAGTTCATCGGCGACGACAACGGCCACGTCAAGCAGATCCGGGCCGTCCGCGTCGGCGCTCCGCCGAAGTTCGAGCCCATCGCCGACTCGGAGTTTCTCATCGACGCCGATCTGGTCTTTCTGGCCATGGGCTTCCTCGGCCCGGTCAAGAGCGGCATGATCGAGCAGCTCGGTCTTGAACTCGACAAGCGCGGCAACGTGGCCACCAACAACTACATGAGCTCGGTCGAGGGCGTCTTCGCCGCCGGTGACATGCGCAGTGGCCAGTCCCTCGTCGTCCGCGCCATCAACGAGGGGCGCAAGGCCGCCGAGGCCGTCGACGCCTATCTGCGCGCACAACCCATCACCGCGCCCATCGCGCAAAAAACAAAGTAGCAACCAGGCACGCACAGAAAAAGCGGAAGAGCGATTCGGCTCTTCCGCTTTTTTCTGTGCCGCAATTGCGAGGCCCGCAGACAAAAAGAAACCGGCCCTCAAGCCTGAGAGCCGGTTTTATTTCACGAAGGAGAGTGTGAAAAAACTATGGCATTTTCGGAATGGGTGTATTCCGAAAATGCTCTACGCGGACCAGGCTGTGCTGCGCGTCCGGCCCATCGAAATGTAGCCCATGTCCATCGAGATGCCGCGCACACACTGCAACAGGTGGTTGGCAATCGAGGGCAACTTCTGCGCCGTCACGCGGAAGCTCGGACCCGAGACGCTGACGGCAGCCACCGGCTGGCGCTGCGCATCAAGCAGCGGCACCGCGATGCAACGCAGGCCGTCCTCGATCTCCTCGTCATCAATGGCATAGCCACGGCGGCGGGTCTTTTCGAGTTCGGTACGCAGGGCCTCGGGGGTCGCGATGGTGCGATGCGTGAACCGCTCGTAACGGATGCGCTTGAACAGCTCGTCGACCCGCTCCTCGGGCAAAAAGGCCATGATCGCCTTGCCCACCGAGGTACAGTGCAGCGGATTGGTCGCGCCAACGCGGGTAATCATGCGCACCGCGCGCGCTGGCTCAATCTTGTCGATATAAATCACGCGCGAGGCTTCCAGCACGCACAGGTGCGCCGTCTCTTCGGTCTCGGCGACCAACCGGCGCAGGTGCGGCTGCGCGCGATCCCGCAGATCATACTGCTCAATGGCTCGGTTGCCGTAATCAAAGAGCCGCAGCCCGAGGCGAAACTTGCCCGTCGGCGTGCGCTCGACCATACGATGGCGCTCAAGCACCATCAAAAAGCGGTGCGCCGTGCTCTTATGCAGTTGCAACGAGGAGGCGACCTGCGCCAACCCGAGCGGCGCTTCGCTTTCCCCCAAAAGATCCAATACAGCAAAGGCCCGGTCGAGAGCTTGTACTTTATAGGTGCCTTGCGGTGCAGAGTCTCGCATTATGAACCCCTATGTCGCAGAATGAATGCCTTATTCAGGCTCTCAAAATGCGATACCTATGTCAAGGGCTGATACGCAGTCCCTCTCCGTGAGAAGGTTTCAGTTCCCTGCCCAACGCGCCCTCCGCACCGCAAAAACTGTTTTTGTTAGTCCAGCTTCTGGCGCGCCGCATGGGCATTCATAAAGGCGTGAATGCCAAAATTGACGTAAACCAGCAACACGGCAGCCGTTGCCAAGCGATACTCGAGCAATACTTTATCGACGTCTACGCCTTCCGAGCGCGCCATCCCATACCCGTTCAGCGCAAGCAGGGCGCTCGCCAAAAGACCGATGATGCCGACCACGCTGCCGGCATGGGCCAGAATCGGATTCCTTCCCTTTGTCAGCAGCGAGAGGGTGCCAAAAACCGCCAGCAAAAGGCCAAAAACTGCCGGAACCAGCGCCGCCGTATGCAGGTTATCCTTCCACGCATAACCGCCCGCGCTCAAGACAAAGAGCAGAAACGCAAAACCAAGAGTTATTTTCGCCATAAAATTGCCTTTCCAGAGGTGTAAGGCAAGGATAGCAGTTTCATAAAACAAAAAATGCGCCGACAAGACCCTCCTCGCCGGCGCATTTTTCTTTGATCCTCGAAAATTTAACGTTGAATCCGGGCCGAGCCCCCCTGGGCAAAGGCCCGCACCTGCTCGAGGGTCGCCATGGTCGTGTCGCCCGGGAAGGTGGTCAGCAGAGCGCCGTGCGCCCAGCCCAGCCGGACGGCCTCCTCTGGTTCCGCGCCGCTCAACAGACCATAGATGAAGCCCGCCGCGAAGCCATCGCCGCCGCCCACCCGATCCACCACGTCGAGTTCTGCCGTCGGAGCCGAGTAGTTTTTGCCGTCGACCCAGGCCACCGCGCTCCAGCTATGGCGATTGGTCGAGTGCACCTCGCGCAGCGTCGTCGCCACCGCCTTCACCTTCGGCAGCTTGTGGATGACCTTCTCGATCATGGCGAAAAAGGCGGTCGGGTCGAGCTTCGAGCTCACGGTCACGTCCTGACCTTCGATGCCAAGCCCCTTCTGCAGGTCCTCTTCGTTGCCGACCAGCACGTCGACATTTTCGACGATCCGGCCAAGGGTCTCGACGGCCTTTTCATCGCCGCCCTGAATCTTCCAGAGCTTGGCGCGATAGTTCAGGTCGAAGCTGGTGATGGCGCCCGCGGCCTTGGCCTCTTTCATCAACTCGGCGGCCAGGGCGGCGGTCGAGGGTGACAGCGCGGCAAAGATGCCGCCCGAGTGCACCCATTTGACGCCCCCGGCAAAGATCGCCTTCCAGTCAAAGTCTCCCGGCTTCAGTTCCGCCGCAGCCTCGTTGGCGCGGTTATAAAACACCACCGGCGGACGAACGCCATGGCCCTGATCGCTGTAGACGGTGGCCATATTCGGGCCGCTCACGCCGTTGTGTTTGAAGTGCCTGTAGAGGGGTTTGACGCCCATGGCCCGCACCCGCTCGGCAATCAGGTCACCGATGGGATAGTCGACCATGGCCGATGCGATGGCCGTATGCAGGCCAAAGCAATCGGAGAGATTGGCCGCCACGTTGAACTCGCCGCCGCTGACGTGAATTCGGCATTCGGTAGCCTTGCGGAAGGGGATCAGACCGGGATCGAGCCGGTGAACCAGTGCGCCCAGAGAAAGAAAATCGATTGCGGCATCCTTGCGAATCTGCAAACCGTGGCTCATGCCATTCTCCTCCTAAATTATGACGGTGTTCGTTCAGGCGATCGAGGACAAGGAAGCGAACACGCGCAACATTATAGACTGGTCAGACCACAGGAAGATGCAATTTAGTTTGCCGCCGCACGGCTCTGGCATGTGGCGCACCGGCCAGCGTATAAACCAGTTATGGGAGATTTTGCCGCACTTGAGCTGATGGCCAGCATTGAAGCGTGGCTGGCAGCCGACGGAGTCGTGCTGGCCGCCAGCGAACGCGCCGCGCGCGCACTGCTGACCAAGGCGCACCGCGCGCATCAGGCGCAAGGTGAAACGGCCTGGGCCACGCCGAGGATTCTTCCCTGGCAGCTCTTTCTGCGGCAAAGCTGGCAGCAGCGTTCGCGCGACGGCCGGCTCGTGCTCACGCCCTTGCAGGAAGAAGCGCTGTGGGCCACGCTGGTCGCCAACGAGCCGCAGATGGCGCTCGAGGGACCGCGCGCGCGCATGGGCAAGCTGGCCATGGAAGCGCACGCCCTGCTTGCCGCCTATGCGCCCGAGCAGTTCGATCCGCGCGCACGCATCGGCTGGCAGTCGGATCAGGCCAGCTTCAGCCGCTGGCTCGCGGACTTTGACCAGCACTGCGCCGAGGCGCAGATTTTGAGCAGCGCGCGGCTGCCGCTTGAGCTGCTCCGCCTGCTTGAAGCAGAGCCCGATGAAGCGCGACCGCCTCTGTTGCTGGTTGGCTTCGATCGCATTCAGCCCGTGCAGCGGCGACTGCTGGAGGCATGGGGCGAGTGGCAGCAGGACAAGCCAGGCGAGCGCGCCGAAGAGATTCACTCCTACGAGGTTGAGGATGAGGCGGCCGAAAGAGCGGCCTGCGCGCGCTGGTGCCGCGCCCGGCTTGAGGCTGATCCTGAAGCGCGACTGCTTGTCGTCGCGCAGAATCTGGTGCACCAGCGCGGCCTGATCGAACGCAGCTTTCTGCGCCACTGCGGCCCTCGCTTCGAGTTTTCGCTCGGCGTGCCGCTGGCGCAAACCACCATGGCGCGCAGTGCATTGCTGCTGCTGCGCTGGCTGCGGCAACCCATCGCCGAACACGAACTCGATTGGCTGATCTCAACCGGGCACACCGCCGCCGACCCCACCGAGACCGATGCGCTGGCCCGCGCCATGCGCCGTCTGCGCAAAAGCGGCAGCGAACGCGCGCGCTGGACACTCGACGACTTTGCCCGCGACGGCCACGATGCGGATCTGCTCGCGGAGTGGTACGAGCGGATCTTTGCCGCGCGCACACTGCTTGAAGAATACGGTCGCGGCACGCGTTCGCCGATGGCCTGGTCAGAGTTGGTGCCGCGCCTGTTGGTCGCCGCCGGTTGGCCCGGCACGCGCAAGCTCTCAAGCTCCGAGTTTCAAAATCATCGCGCGCTGCTGCAGGCGCTCGACGCAGCGGCCTCTCTCGGCTTCGACGGCAAACGACTCGATTGGTCGAGCTATCAGAGCAGGCTGGGCAGCGTTCTGCATGAAACTCTGTTTGCCGCCGAGTCTGACAACGCGCCGATTCTCATCGCCGGACCCACCGAAACCGCAGGCCTCACCGCCGACGGCATCTGGTTCCTCGGCGCAAGCGAAGAGGGCTGGCCCGCCACGGCACCACTGCATCCGCTGCTGCCCGTCGGCGTGGCACGCGATGCAGAGATGCCGCATGCTCTGCCGCAACTCGACTGGAAACTGGGCGACGCCATCACGCGCCGCCTGCTGGCCGCCTCGCCCTCCATCTGCATCAGCTACGCGCGGCAAAAGGACGGCGTTGAGGCGCGTCCTTCGCGGCTCATCGCGCAGTATGTCGGCGCGCCCCATCCGCTGCCCGCAGCCTTGCGCACCGAACCAATCGCCGCGCCCGCAACGGAGTTCTTCGAGGACCATGCGCAGATTCCCTTTCCGCCGCAGAACACGGCCGGTGGATCAAACGTGCTCACGTATCAGTCGCTCTGCCCCTTCAAGGCCTTTGCCACGGCGCGGCTCGGTGCACAGGGCTGGCAACCGGCCGAGGCAGGCCTTTCGGCCGCGCAGCGCGGCACCTTGCTGCACGCAGTTCTGCATGCCGTCTGGAGCGGGCCACCACACGGCTTGCGCACACAACAGGAATTGCTGCGCCTCGACGACCGGCAGGCCTTCGTCGCGCAGCAGGTGGAACGCGTCTTTGCCGCGCATCTGCCACCAGCGGCGCACCAGATGCCACGGCGCTATCTCGAACTCGAACAGGTGCGCCTGACGCGCCTCGTCACCGAGTGGCTCGACTTCGAGGCCACGCGCATCGACTTTGTTGTCGAAGCTACCGAGCTGAAATCGACACCACACATCGACACGCTTGCGCTCGATCTGCGACTGGACCGCATCGACCGGCTCAATGACGGATCGCTGCTCGTGGTCGATTACAAATCGGGCGACGTCTCTCCGAAGTCCTGGGAGTTGCCGCGCCCCGAGGACGCGCAGCTTCCGCTTTATGCCGGTTTCGGCCTCGCACCCGACGATGCGCTGGGCGGGCTGGTCTTCGCCAAGGTGCGCGCAGGCCGTTGCGAGTTTGCAGGCCGCGTGGGCAACGCCCGAGAAACACTGCTGCCCACCCTCGGTGCCGCGCAGGCTCTCGTCAAGATTCCATTCACTGTCGAGCTACTGTTTGACTGGCGCGAGGCACTGACGCAACTGGCGCGCGATTTTCTCGCAGGCCGCGCCGAGGTTGACCCGCGCGAGGCGCCAAAGACCTGCACCTATTGCGAACTCGCGGCGCTGTGCCGCATCCACGAAAACCACGCGCCCGATGCACAGGAAGAAGACGCAGAGGAAGATGCCGATGCCTGAGATGAACCGCCCTCTGCCGCCCGATCAACACGAACGCCTGCGCGGACTCGATCCCGCACATTCGGTTCTGGTGCAAGCGCCGGCCGGCTCGGGCAAAACCGATCTGCTCACGCGCCGTTTTCTCGCGCTGCTCGCACAGGTCAACGCGCCCGGCGAAATCGTCGCCATCACCTTTACCCGCGCGGCAGCAGCCGAGATGCGTCATCGCATTCTGGCGCAACTCGAAAAGGCCACAGAGACACGCGAGACTGCGCCCGGCGACGATGCCTTCTCCATGCAGGCATTGGCGCACCGCGCACTCAACCGTTCGCAACAACTCGGCTGGCAACTGCTCGACCTGCCGGGTCAGTTGCGCATCACCACGATTGACGCCTTCTGCCGCGAACTGGCGCTGCAACAGCCGCTCGTCACCGGCCTCGGCGGCGGGCTCGAGATTGCCGACCAACCCACCGAGCTCTATCGCCGCGCCGCGCGCCGCACGCTTGAGACCATCGATCAGGCACCGGATGCGCTGCGTGCATCCATCGAAGATTTGCTGCTGTGGCGCGACAACAACTGGGCTGAGCTTGAAGAACTGCTCGCAAAAATGCTGAGGCAGCGCGACCGCTGGATGCACGAGTTCCTTTTTGACCGCACGCTCGATGAACAGGCTCTGCGCGCGCAACTCGAGCGGCCCTTCGCGCAGGCAGCCGAGACGGCGCTGATCGATGTCGGCGACCTGCTCACCGAAGATCTCTGCGAAGAGGCCATCGAGTTAGCCCGCTTCGCCTGTACGCAAGAGCATGGGGAACAGCATCAGTCGCTCGCGGAGCTGGCCGAGTTCCCTCTGCCGCCCTACGAAGAAACCGCCGAACTCGAAACCGCGCTCGAGGCCTATCGCGCGCTGGCCAACCTGTTGCTGACCGCGACAGGAGCCTTTCGCGCGCGCATCGACAAGAACCTCGGCTTCCCTGCCGACCGCAAGCGCGAAAAGCAGCGGCTGGCCGATCTGATCAAGCAGGCCGCGGCCATTCCGCAACTCGACAGCGCACTTTCGTTCCTGCGTACATTGCCGCCCGTCCGCTACAGCGAAGAAGAGTGGCGCATCGTGCGCGCCGCATTTCTTCTGCTCACGCGCGCGGCCGCCGAGTTGCGCATCGTCTTTGCCGAGGTCGGCGCAACCGACTTCACCGAAATCTCGCAGACCTCGCTCAACGTGCTCAAGGGCGAGGACGGCATTCCAAGCGAGGCCACGCTCGCCTTTGCCGACGGCATTCATCACCTGCTTGTCGATGAGTTTCAAGACACCAGCCGCCGCCAGCACGAACTGCTCTCGCGGCTCATTGCCGCATGGCCCGACCAACAGGAACGCACCTGCTTCGTCGTCGGCGATCCCATGCAGTCGATCTACTTTTTTCGTGACGCCGAGGCCGAACTCTTTGCGCGTGTGCGCGAACTCGGTCTCGAATTGCCCGACGCCGAGCCGCTGCGCTTCGACTTCGCGCAACTGAGGGCGAACTTCCGCACCGCGCCCGCACTCGTCGATGAGATCAACACCATCTTCGCCAGCGTCTTTGCAAGAGACGATGGCAGCGGCATTCGCTTCACTGCGGCCATGCCCGCGCGCGAAGCAGCCGACGAGGCGCAACCTCGACTGCAATTGCATCTCGGCTTTGTGCCGACGGTGCCGCGTGGCCGCGCGACAGAAGAGGCGCAGCGCGCACACGCGCTTGCCGAGCGCACAGAAACCAGCGCGGCACAGATCGATGAAATCATCTCGCTGATCAAGGCGCATCAACCTGCCATCGAGCAAACACAGGCGCAGAACCAGAGTCACTCCAACGAAACAAAAAAATATCGCGTGGCCGTGCTGGGCCGCTCACGCAAAGCGTTGTTGCCCATTGCCGAAAAGCTGCGGCAGGCGCAGATTCCCTTCCGCGCGCTTGATCTTGAAGCGCTCAAAGATCGCCCCGAGGTTCTCGACGCGCTGTCACTGGCGCGCGCCGTGCTCAATCCGCAGGACCGCATTGCCTGGCTCAGCGTGCTGCGCGCGCCCTGGTGTGCGCTTGCGCTCGCCGACCTGCACGCGCTCACCAGCGGAGACGACAAGGCCACACTGCGCCGCTCGATTCCCGAGCTTCTGCGCGAACGGTTTTCCCTGCTCTCCGCTGAGGGGCAACGCTCCACCAAGCGCCTTCTCGATGCCTTCGCCGCGCTCGCCGTGCTGCGTTTTGCGCAGCCCACGGCCGCGCTCGGCAGTTGGCTTGAGGAGCTTTGGCTCACGCTTGGCGGCGCGCACTGCGTCGATGCCACCGGGCGCGCCAATCTCGATCTGTTGTGGCGATGCCTTGACCGTCTGCCCGAGGGCGAGCGCGATCTGCTTGGCCCCGCACTCGATGCGGCGCTTGAAGACCTCACCGCCGAGCCCGACCCCACCGTGAGCGAAGACTGCGGCGTGCAGTTGATGACCATGCACAAATCGAAGGGACTCGAGTTTGAAATCGTCATCGTTCCGGAGTTGCAGGCCAGCTCTGGCCGCACCGATCCGGCGCTGCTTTCCTGGCTTGAACGCGGACTCGCCGAGCCGGACGAGGCCGGCGCTCTCACGGAATTTCTCATCGCTCCGCTGCAGGTAAAAGGTGCCGAGCGCGGCAGCGCCAAGGCCTGGGTCGATGGTGTTCGCCGCGCCCGCGAAACGCAGGAAATGCGCAGGCTGCTCTATGTCGCCGCCACGCGCGCCCGCGAAGAGCTACATTTTTTTGCGCGGCCCGCCTACACGGAAAACAAGCAGGGAGAACGCATTCTCGTCGAGCCAAAAAACTCTCTGCTCGCCACCGCATGGCCCGCACTTGAACAGCAGGTGCGCGCTCGTTTTTCTGCATGGGCGCAGCAGCAGGAGTTCTCGCGCGACGAATCCGAAGAGTTGGTCGAGCTGGCCGCACAGGCCGATCCCGAGCAACACGCGCCCACCATGCTGCGTCGACTTCCTTCTGATTTTCCTCTTCAGATGCCCGCGCATTACAGCGCAGAGCAAGGTCTCTTCGGTACCGGGGCCGACGCGCTCTATGCACGGCACGAGGGCGGCATCAACTCGCGTGCGCTGGGCACGGCGACCCATGGCCTTCTCGAAGAGCTTGCGCTTCTGCGTTGCACCCTGACGTGGGATGCGGCGCGCGCAGCACTGGCCGCATGCGCGCCCCGCATCATCGCACAGGTGCGCGCCGCGGGCCTTGAACCATCCGCCGCCATCAGAATCGCAGAGGAAGCGATGCAGCTCGCGCTCGCGGCCAGCCACGATGCCATCGCGCAGTGGATTCTTTCTCCGCGACCCGATGCCGCCAGCGAGGTGCGCTGGACGGGCATCGTCGAAGGAGAAGTCCGTACCGTGCAGATGGATCGCGTCTTTCGCGCCGGAGCCGAACCCGGTGAGGAAGTCGGCCACTGCTGGTGGATCGTCGACTTCAAGACCGCGCACGCCGACGAGTATGACTCCACTGAAGCTCTGCCCGCGCTGCGCAAGCTCTTCGCCGCGCAGGTCGAACTCTATGCAAAGGTCCTGCGCAATTTGAAGGGTGCAAAAATCGAGGTGCGCGCCGCGCTCTACTATCCGCGCCTGGCCGCGCTCGATTGGTGGAAGATTTAAAGCATTTTTCCAATACTCGTGCAGTGTTGCGGTTCATGCAAGGGGTCTTTTTCTTGAGGAAAAAGACCCTCGACATCCAGTTTTGCCTTTACTGCAATGACGCAGAAAGCCCCGCATGGCGCGGGGCTTTCTGCCTTCAAAAAAATTAGCGCAGGTTCGCCATCAGGCTTTCCAGCGTCTCACGCGAAGGCTTTGTGACCGACTCCGGCAAGGTTGCCAGTGGCTCGTCGATCAGGTTCAACTGCTCAATGAAGGTCGGCTTTTCGGTGTTGATATAAAAGATGCCGGTTAGCACCTCATCCTTCTCCACCGCTTCCATCAGCGTGCGCACCGCGTTGGCCTTGTCGGTCGGATCGTAATCCTCCAGAAGCTTGCGCAGGTGCAGATTCGATCCGTCGTGCATCTCGACGTCGTAGACCTCGCCCGAATCATAGTCGACCTCGATCTCGTCAAAGCTCGCCACAAAATCGATCTCGTTGATCGGCTCGTCATTCTCCTGCAAAAATTTGTAACTCTTCGTCGACCCCTCGTGATCGTTGAAGGTCACGCACGGGCTCAACACGTCGAGCACCACCGTGCCGCGATGCGCAATCGCCGCCTTCAGCATCGCCAGCAGTTGCTTCTTGTCGCCAGAAAACGAGCGGCCCACAAAGGTCGCGCCGAGTTGAATCGCCAACGCGCAGGTATCGATCGCCGGCAGCTCATTGATGACGCCGGTCTTCAGCTTCGATCCAATATCGGCCGTCGCCGAGAACTGCCCCTTCGTCAATCCATACACGCCGTTGTCTTCGATGATGTAGATCATCGGCAGATTGCGCCGCAGCAGATGCACGAACTGCCCCATGCCGATCGAAGCCGTGTCGCCATCGCCTGAAACACCCAGCACCTTCATCGTGCTATTGGCGAGCGCCGCGCCCGAGGCTACCGCCGGCATGCGTCCATGCACGCTGTTGAAGCTGTGCGCGCGCGCCATAAAGTAGGCAGGGCTCTTCGACGAGCAGCCGATGCCACTCATCTTGATGACGCGCTCCGGCTCAACACCCATCTCGAACATGGCATCGATAATGCGCTCAGAGATGGCGTTGTGGCCGCATCCCGGGCACAGCGTCGTCTTCGCGCCGCGATAGTCAAGGATGGGAAGGCCGATGTGATTCGGCTCCTGATGATTGTTCGGCATCTTAGAATCCCTCCTGCGCGCGCAACGCCTCGGTGATCGTCACCGCGTCCAAAGGCCAGCCGGTATACGAAAGAATGCTGCGCAGCTTCACCGTCTGCTCAACGGGCAGATCGAGCTTGAGCAAACTCGCCATCTGCGCATCGCGGTTCTGCTCGACCACGTACACGCGCTCATGCGCGGCCACAAACTCCGCCACCTGCGGCGCAAATGGATAGGCGCGCAGACGCAGATAATCCGCGCGCCAGCCGATTTTTTTCTCCAACTGATCAAGGCCTTCGCGCAACGCAAAATCCGTTGTTCCGTAGGCAATCAGGCCGATCTTCGCGCCGCTGTTTTTTTCGATGACCGGCGCGGGAACAAGCCCGCGCGCCTGATCGAACTTGCGCACAAGCCGGTCCATCATCGCGATGTAATCGGCGGGCTTTTCGCTGTACTTCGCCTCGTCGTTATGGCCCGTGCCGCGCGTAAAATACGCAGCCTTCGGATGCATGGTCCCCGGCAACGTGCGCCAGCCCACGCCATCGCCATCCACATCGCGATAGCGCGCAAAGCCGCCGAGCTTTTCCAGTTCCTCGGCCGAGAGCACCTTGCCACGATCAAACTTTTTCTCCGGATACGCGAAGGGCTCCGAAAGCCAGTTATTCATGCCGAGGTCGAGATCGCTCATCACGAAAACCGGCGTCTGCAGCCGCTCGGCCAAATCAAAGGCCGCATAGCCAAACTCGAAGCACTCTTTCACGCTGCCCGGCAGCAGCAACACATGTTTCGTATCGCCGTGCGACAAAAACGCGGCGGCCAAAATGTCCTGCTGCGCGGTGCGCGTCGGCAATCCCGTCGAAGGCCCCACGCGCTGCACGTCGAAGATCACGCCCGGCAACTCTGCCCAATAGCCGAGCCCGGCAAACTCCGCCATCAACGAGAGCCCCGGTCCCGAGGTCGCTGTCATTGAGCGCGCACCGGCCCATCCTGCGCCGAGCACCATGCCAATCGCGGCCAACTCATCCTCGGCCTGCACCACGGCAAAGGTCGCCTTGCCCTCGGGCGACAGACGAAATTTTTTCAGCAGATTTCCGGTCGCCTCAATCACCGAGGTCGATGGCGTAATCGGATACCAGGCCACCACCGTTACGCCCGCAAAAACCGCGCCCATCGCGCAGGCCGCGTTGCCGTCGACCACAATCATGCCTTCGGTCTTTTGCATCGGCGCCACGTGATAGGGGTCGCGCTTGTTCAGGTGCGCCACGGCGTAATCGTAGCCCGCCTTGACCGCGTTGAAGTTCAGCTCGAAGACCTTCTGCTTTTTTGCAAAGTGCCGGCGCACGCACCGCTCGACCGTCTCCAGATCGATCTCAAGCAGCTCCGCCGCCACGCCGACGTAGATCATGTTGCGCACCAGCTTGCGCAGCTTCGGCTCCGGGCACACCGCCGTCGTAATCTCGTCGAAGGGCACGGGATAAAAAACCAGATCGTCGCGATACTGCGCCAGATCAAGATGCTGTTCGCAGATCACCACGCCGCAGGCCGGCAGCGCCATCACGTCCTCGCGCGCCGTCTCCGGATTCATCGCGATCAGAATGTCGTTGGTGTGCTTGCGCGCCAGATAGCCGTCCTTGCTGGCGCGAATCAGATACCAGGTCGGCAGGCCAGAGATGTTCGATGGAAAAAGATTCTTGCCACCCACCGGAACACCCATCTCGAAGATGCTCTTGAGCAGGATGCTGTTGGCCGACTGCGAGCCGGAACCATTCACCGTGGCAATCACGATGCTGAAGTCGTTCACAATGCGCCGTGCCGCGCATGGAATCTCCTGCGTCTGCGGCAGAATCTGATCGTCAGTACTCATCTGGCGGAATTCCCTTCAATGACAATTCTTCGCCCGGCGCCCGAGCGCCACGAGGTGATTATAATCACGTTCTTCGGAGACTGGCCTCGCGGGCATCGACCGGCATGCAACCGAAGTTCTGCCCCCAAGTCCGAATCGGGAGCAAAAGTTTGGCCCGGCCCCATCAGGGAGCCGGGCAAAAAGCCACGCAGGCCTGCGCTCAACCGAAGACCGCCACCGGCTGAAACAGCGTTCCCGCCACGCGTCGGGCCACGCCCACCATCTCACGCGGTCCGGCAAAAACCTTCACCAGCGGCGCTGCGGAGAACTCCGGCAGATTGGCCTGTCCGCCATTGCGCATCCGGCCCAGCGCCGCCTGATCGCCGGTCACAGACGGCATCTCCGGCAGCAGAGTCCGCGGATGAATGCAGAGATTTTCCAGCGCCTCGACGTTGCCCGCAAACGGCTCCAGCGCCTCGAGCGTATGCGCCTCGGCCTCGGTGAAAACACCCGCCTGCGTACGCCGCAACACGCTCAGATGCGCGCCACAACCAAGATCCTGCCCCAGTTCATGCGCTACCGAGCGCACGTAACCGCCCGCGCTGATGCGCATGGCGAACCGCGCCTCGGCTCCATCGAGTGAAAGAAGCGCAAAGTCCAGAATCTCGATCTCGGCCGGCTTCAGATCGACGACCTTGCCCTCGCGCGCCAGCTTGTAGGCCGGTTGTCCGGCGATCTTTTTCGCGGAAAACACCGGTGGCATCTGCGCCATCTTCCCGTGGAAGCGGGCGGCGGCCGCGCGAACTTTTTCGAGCGTCAGCGCAGGGGCAAACTCCGGCCAGCGGTCCTCGCCAGTTGCCGCGCCTTCTGCGTCATAGGTGTCTGTCGAAAATCCGAAGCGGATCGCTCCGGTGTAGCTCTTTTCGGCGGCGGAAAAATACTGCGCCAGCCGCGTGTACTTGCCCATCAACAACGGCAAGACGCCGGTGGCCATCGGGTCAAGAGTCCCCAGGTGGCCCACCGAGCGCTCGCCGGTGATTCTGCGCAGGCGGTTGACCACATCGTGGCTGGTCATGCCGCCCGGCTTGTCGATCACTAAAAGTCCATTCACTCCACTACTTTACCCGAAACGCCTCAAGCCCCGTCGAGGAAAACCCGCGCGGCTAGAGCCCGTTCGCACCCGAATGGCGTACCAGCGAGAGGAACTCGCTGCGCGTCTCCCGATCGCGGAAGCAGCCGACCATCGCGCTGGTCACCGTCGACGATTGCTGTTTTTCGACGCCGCGCATCATCATGCACAGGTGCCGCGCCTCGACGACCACGCCCACGCCCTGCGGCGCAATCGCATCGTTGATCGCATCGGCAATCTGGCGCGTCAGCCGCTCCTGCACCTGCAACCGCCGCGCAAACACCTCCACCAGCCGCGGAATCTTGCTCAGCCCCACGACCTTGCCGTTTGGAATGTAGGCCACATGCACCTTGCCGAAGAACGGAAGCATGTGATGCTCGCAGAGCGAGAACATCTCAATGTCCTTGACCAGCACCATCTCGTCGTACTCGACGTCGAACAGCGCCTGCTGCAACACCTTGGTCGGATTCTCTTCGTAGCCCTTGGTCAAAAATCCCATGGCCTTGGCGACCCGCTCGGGGGTCTTCAACAGGCCGTCGCGCTCCGGGTCCTCGCCAAAGCGGCCCAGCAACTCGTGATACAGATCCTGCGTCGAAAAGCCGCTCAGGCCCTCCTCGATCTCCACGGCCCTGTGGACCGGCTTGCTCACTGCGACGGGATGCGCCATCTCCGTTACCCTTCCGCCCGGGGGAATCGGGCTCTTACTCTGGTCTTCAAGCCGCTAGCCGCGCACGGGCCCGGCGTACTCGAAAAAGTTGTTTTCCGTCTCTTCCACGCGGACCCGCTCCAGCATGCCTATAGGCAGCGCGCCCTCAAGTTCCTCGTAGACCACCCGGCAAAAGTTCTCCGTGGTGGGAACCAGATCCGCAAAGACCGGGTCCAGATTCAAATTCGCATGGTCAAAGCGGTCAAGCACGCGCGTGTGAACCGCCTGGTCCAGATCAACCAGATTCATCACCATGCCCGTCGTTTCATCCACCGCGCCCGTCACCACGACCTCGAGCACATAATTGTGACCGTGCCCATACGGGTTGTTGCACTTGCCATAGGCCGCGCGATTGGCCTCATCCGAGAGCTTCCCGGTATGCAGCCTGTGGCTCGCGCTCAACAGATACCGCCGTCCGAAGGATGCCCTCATGGCTGCCCCCGGTACTCGGCAAAGATCTCCGGCGTCTCCCAGATGCGCACCTTGCGCAGCGCGACCTTGGCCGCCGCAAGTGCCGGTTCCAGCCGCCGCCAGGCCGCGATCGCGATGTTTTCGGTCGTCGGCACAGCCCGGGCAAACTCCTCGGTCTCCAGATTCAGATGCCGATGGTCCCAGGCCTCGAGCACCCGCTCCTCCAGCACCGTCTTCAACCACTTCAGGTCGACGACGAAGCCGGTCACCGGGTCAGGCTCGCCCGCCACCGTCACCTCGAGCGTGTAATTATGCCCGTGGCCGTTGCGGTTGGCGCATTGGCCGAAGACCCGCCGATTTTGTTCCTCGGTCCAAGCCTCGACCCAGTAGTAGTGCGCCGCCGAAAAGCTTGCCCGCCGCGTGAGTTCGATCATCGTGCCCCCGCTGGTAAAGATGCTGTAAATCATGGACAGGCTTCAGGATTTGCACAAAAAAGATGCCTACCGCGCCGCCGACCGCTGGCTGCCGTAGCCGCGCCCCTTCCAGAGCACCTGTTTGAGAATCTTATGCTGAAACCAGCTTCGGTAGAGAAGAAAGACGAACAGCGGCAGCCCGAGCGGCGTCAGCAGGCAGTCCGAAAGAGGAAAGTTCGACTTTGCGACCCGCGCGTAAAAGCGCACCAGCGTCCGCAGCCAGAGAATCGCCAGCACCCAGCCAGCCCCAAGCCACTGAATCGAGTGCTGGGCGAACTTCGCGTTCCACAACACCACCGCCAGCACCGGCAGCAGAAACAGCAGCAAAAAATCGAGCGCGCGCCACAGCGCCAGCGTCAGGGAGTTGGCAAACAGCAGCGCCAGATTCTTCGTCCACCCCTCGACCATCGCTCGCGTCGACCGGTACATCCTGGTCGAAAGCGCATCGTCGGCATAGCGAAAACGCAGTCCCAGCTTGCTGCGCTTGGCCAGAAAGGCCAACGCCACATCCTCCAGCACCTCGCCCGCCACGGCCTCATGCCCACCCAGCCGCCGGTAGGCCTCGCGCCCCACCAGCAGAAACTGCCCATTGGCGGCGGCGACAAACTCCTTCGGGTCAGAGACCTTCGACGGCGGATAGGCCAGCGCCAGCTCGCTATAAACCAGCGGCATCAACGTCCGCTGCGCAAAACCGGTCACAATCTGGCGCGGCGAGTAGCTCATCACCCCGGCCTTGTGCCGCTCGGCCTCGTGCAGCGCGCGGCGCAAGTCGCCCGGCTCGTGGAGCGTATCGGCATCGGTAAACAGCAACCAGCGGCCGCGCGCGCGCCGTGCCGCCGTCCACACGGCGTTGTTCTTGCCCGTCCAGCCCGCCTCGAGCTTGGGCGCCTCCAGCACCGTCACCCCGGCAAAGCCGCGAGCGATCTCGGCCGTCCGGTCGCTCGAGTGGTCATCGACCACGATCAGCTCCCAATCCCGGCCCAGAAGAAAGATCTCCTCCGACTGCGCCACCAGCGTGCGCAGGCAACCGCCAAGGCAATCCGCCTCGTCGCGCGCCGGCACAATCACCGTCAGTTCCATCAGCTCTGTCGGTTCGGGTTGGTCAAATACAGCACCGGAAAAGGCCTCGGCCACCTGCTCGCGCCAGTCCTTCGGCGCGCCCTCTGACTCCGTCAATCCCAGAACCGGCGTGTAACTGTTGTTCTGGCTTGCGTTCTGCTCCGGCGTATCGGCGCTCATCGTCTTCGTCCTTTCCCTCTGTGCTGCTCGCTCGTATTATAAATTTGTGCGCATTCCCATCCTTCGAACAACATCCTGGCTTTTGCTCTCCCTCGCCGCGCTCACGGCCTGCAACCGTGGTGCGCATCCGCTGCTGATGAACAAACCCGCGCCGGACTTCACCGTTTCCGACGGCCGCACCAGCGTGCATCTGGCCAGCTATCGCGGCAAAGTGGTGCTGCTCAACTTCTGGGCCACCTGGTGCGGCCCCTGCGTGCAAGAGATGCCCTCGCTGCTCCAACTGCATCACGCGCTGCCCGAGGTGGCGATTGTCGCCATCAGCGTCGACGAGGACGCAACCTCCTACACCAACTTCCTTGCCCGCCGCCACGTTGACCTGATCACCGTCCGCGACCCCAGGGAGACCGTCCCCACCCTCTACCACACCAACATGTGGCCGGAGACCTACGTCATCGACCGCCAGGGCACCATCCGCCGCAAATTCGTCGGCGCGCAGGACTGGAACAGCCCCGAGATTCGCGCCTATCTCAAATCTCTGTAGGCTCCGGTTTCCACGCGAGAAACTCTACAGAGAAAAACAGAGAAAATCGGAGTCACCCGGCCCAGATTTTGCTAGGATCTCTCTTATGACCACGGTCGAAGTTCACTATCGCATCGTTGCCCCGGCCAGCGAAACCGCCGCTGTGGCTCTCGGGCAGTTGCATGACGTCTACGGGATTCGCCAGATTCGGCGCGCCGCTGACCAGCTCGTGATCGAGTACGACGCCACCCGGCTGAATGAAGCCACCGTCGCCGGTTTGGTAGCGCAGACCGGCCTGCGCATCGCCCGCGAAGAAAATCTCGCCGAAGCCGTCTGATATCAACAGAAGTTTCTAAGGTTTCAGGCTTTGCGTCTTGCGCCGCTCCTGCTTCCTTGGTACTATCTCTTTAGTGGTTTTAACGCATGTGCGCCTGTAGCTCAGTTGGATAGAGCGGCTGACTACGAATCAGCAGGTCGGGAGTTCGAATCTCTCCGGGCGCACCATTCCACTCCGTACTTCCCCGTTCGGTCATTCAAAGCAATCGATCTTCAGCGGGAAGGTTGTGCGCCTGTAGCTCAGTTGGATAGAGCGGCTGACTACGAATCAGCAGGTCGGGAGTTCGAATCTCTCCGGGCGCACCATACAGATCAAACGAGAACGAGCGGCCCCTGTGGCCGCTTTTCTTGTCTCTATACCTCCGATTTACTGTAAAAGCTACCAGGAATACGAGGCGACGACGTGGGCCGGGCCCGGAATCGAGTCGGTCACCGTGGTTTCAAGCACCAGCTCAAGATTCTTGCTCTGCCAGCCGGCAGGTAGACCGCGCAAGGCCAACTCGAGCGCCGCCGGATTCGAGACCAGATCGCCCGCCGCACGCGTGCCTGCCCCGGTAATCCCCGCGACAATGATGGTGAACTGGCCCGTCTTCGAGTCGAGAACGCGGCCAATCAGCGCATAATCACCAATCACGCCTCCGTTGGCGTCAAAACGCACCCGCCAGACATTCTTGCTCGGGGCACTCGCGCGAATGGAAAAGTCTTCATGGTCTTCAATGAAGTTATAGTGCAGATTCGGCGCAAGTTGCATCGTCCAACTATTGTTAAAAGCCCCCACCAGCACGGCCGGGGAATTGCGCAGATCCTCAAAGGAATAGCCGGTGCCAATGCGCACCTGACTGGGCTTGCCGAGCCTTCCGAGGGTTCCCGACAGATCGACGGCGGCGTAGGCATCGCCGACCGCGACACCGTAATCGCGCGCCAAGTACATGTCGCCCCAGTTGATCTTGTCGCTCTGCTTTAAAGGCAGCGGAACATTGGTGCGCTCCACTTCGGTGTGGAAGGCGCCGTCATGGCTGCTGGCGTACTGGCGGTAGAGCTGCTGGCTGGGCCGGTAGACGATGGGCTGGGCCAGGCAGATCAGCACCGGCTGCTGGCTGGCAAAGATCGGCGCCCAGAAGACGTCCATGGCGGTTTTCCGCCGTTCATTCTGCCGCGCAACAACAAAAACAACGCTAATGATGCCGAAAAAGAGCAATAAACCGACGGAAATGCACCCAATAACGGCTCTGCGCGACCAAAAAGTGCGGCGAACAGGCTCTTGTACGCTTTTTTCCTCGGCGGACGGCACACTCTCGGGCAGGGCGGCGGGCGCTGCCCACTGGAAGAGCGGCGAATAGGAGCCGAGCGGTAACTCGATGCGTACCTTGGGCTTATCGGCTCTTACCTGATAAAACTGCTCGAGCCGGTGGCGCACCTTGCCGGCCTGCACGCGCACGACCGGATCCTCGCCGGTGGCGTAGCCCGGCTGGCGCTGAAAGACCTCGGTGCCGATGGTGCGTTCCTTGAGCAGTTCCGGCCTGCCTTCCACCTGATGGTGAACGACATAGGCGAGAAACTGCTTGCAGCGCTCTGCCCCGTGAAACGAAGAACTGGTCAGGATGGCATCCAGCTCCTCCTGAATGGTTTTTCGCATCGCGTCTGTCAGTGGATTTCCCGCGGAAGAACCAGCACGATCAAGCAACATATCTGTTTTCATTGCAATGGGCCCTCTGCCCAGGCGAAAGGCAGCGCGCAACAAACCCCTTTTTCTTTCGCTCTCCGTAGAACGAGAGAGGTTATTTCCTTCCGTATCCCGATCAGGCGGTCAACAGACGACGCACACCCGGCCAACGGTTCCGTCGAGCAGCAAGTAGACAAAAATCGCCTCACGGTTGTCAAGCAAACAACAACGGCTCAAAAAGCAAGGGGGAAAGCAGGTATCCCAGAGGCAGGAACAGAGTCCAAAAATTGAGATTATATTATTGAAATTAAAACGTTTTACCGTAAAAACACTGAGTAACACTTGCGCGTCGTGACTCCTCTGCCTAGATTGGCTGCCGAATCGATTTACCTGACGTGGACGTCGGGGCGATCGGTACGCCAGCTCAGCCCGAATGAATCGACAACGGGCAGCGGCAATCCTCAACCGTGCAACAGATTTGGGGAGGAAGACACACAATGATGCAAACACTCAAACAAAAGCTCGCACATATTCTCTTCAGAAGGATCGGCGGAGTCTTGGGACTCTGTTCGTTCCTTCTCGCACTCACCCCCCTCTCTGCGCAGCTTCTCACCGGAAGCCTTTCGGGCACCGTGCAGGACCAGACGGGGGCGGTGGTCTCCGGAGCGACGGTGACCCTGCTGAACCAGACGACGGCGGAGCAGAGAAAATCCAGCAGCAACGAGCGCGGCTACTTCACCTTTGCCGCCCTCTCGCCGGGCAACTACAGCGTGCAGATCGAAGCCAAGGGCTTCAAGGGCTGGAAGCAGTCCGACATCACCATCAACGTGGGCGATGTCCGCTCGGTGACCGACATCAAGATGGCGGTCGGCGAGGCGAGCGAAACCCTGGTGGTCGAATCGGCAGCCTCGCAGATGGTTCCCACCGACAGCGGCGAGCATTTCGCGCTGCTGAGTTCGGCCGATATTGAAAAGCTCTCGGTGCAAAGCCGCGAGCTGTCGGAGTTGATCAAGATTCTTCCGGGCGTGGCCATGATGACCTCGACCACCTCCAACTCCCCCTCCACCTCCTTCACGACCATGGGCGCAACCGGCAGCATGATCGGCAACGGCCTGAGCACCAATGGCGCGCCGTATCGCGGCGGCACGGCCTATATTCTCGATGGCGCCAACATCATCGATCCGGGCGCGAACTCAAGCTCGATTGCCAGCGTCAACCCGGATATGACGGCCGAGGTCAAGATTCAGACCTCGAACTTCGGTGCCGACAGCGAAGACGGTCCGACGATTGTCAACGTAGTCAGCAAGGCCGGCGGCAGCGACTATCACGGCACCGGCTATCTGTATACGCGCAACGGCGTGCTGAACAGCAACCAGTGGACCAACAACCACACCGGCACGAAGCGGACCCAGGATTCGTACTACTACCCGGGCGGCAACTTCGGCGGTCCGGTGCGTCTTCCCTTCACCGAGTTCAACAAGAACAGCAAGAAACTGCTGTTCTGGGGCGGCTATGAGTATCAGTGGCAGAACCCGGGCTCGTCGACGATTCTCGAATCCTACATTCCCGGCGCCGACATGCAGAAGGGCAACTTCTCGCTGAACAACACCACCAACACGTCGAGCTTTGATTCAAACATCAAGCTCTGCCCGAACGGCTTTACCGCGGCCGCAGCCGGCACCTGGTGCAGCAACGTGGACGGCTATGACACGGCCGGCAGCGCCATCACGCAGGCAGGCAACGGCAGCAAGCTCACGGTCGATCCGGGCGCAACGGCGCTGATGAAGCTCTACCCGGCCGCCAACGTCGATCCGGACAAGAACAGCGGTTACAACTACTACATGGCGACGGGCGGCCAGCAGAACGTCTACATTTACCGCTTCCGCGTCGACTACAACATCTCTCCGCAGGTCAAGCTGTTCGCCTCGTACCAACAGGGTGGCGACACGGTGACGATCCCCGGCATGATGTGGTGGACACCGAGCTTTCTGGTTCCGTATCCTGGCGGCGGCATGAGCCAGCCGACCAAGTCGCGGGTGCTGACCGGCAACCTGATGACCATTCTCTCCTCTTCGCTGACCAACGAGTTGGTGGGAGCCTGGGCTTATGTGAACATGCCGTTCAAGGCGAACAATGCCGCGGCCAACTACAGCTCGACGATCAGCTACCCGTACACGACGCCGTACACCAAGTCGCTGCTCGCGCCAACCTTCTACAACAACTGGTCGCAGAAGATCGCGCCGGACATGTATGTGCCGGATCTGTGGAGTGCCGCCGGCGGCCAGTATGCGCTGCAGAAGGCCAACGCCATGATCTCCGACAACGTGACCAAGGTCTACAAGACGCACACCTTCAAGTTCGGCGCCTTCACTCAGCTTGAAAACAACAACCAGAGCAGTTGGGAACCGCTCAACGGCCACTTCACCTTTGCCTCCTCCATCAACGGCAACGGCCTGAACTCGAGCATCAAGAACATGGGCACGACCAACCCGACGGCCAACATGATCATGGGCATCGCCGGCGGATTTTTGCAGTCGAACTCGGCACCGCTGACGAACATGGCCTACCGGACCACGGCCTTCTATGTGATGGACGACTGGAAGGCGACCTCGCGGTTGATGCTGAACATCGGTTGGCGCTTTGACCACCTGGGCCGCTGGTATGACCGCGCCGGCAACGGCATGGCAGTCTGGCTTCCGGGCCTCTATGCCTCGGACGTGGCGACCGGCACCTGGGCATTCCCCGGCGTGCGCTGGCACGGCGTTGACCCCGGAATCCCCAACAGCGGATCGCCGGTGCGCGCTCTGTTCTCCGAGCCCCGCTTCGGCGTGGCCTATGACCTGTTCGGCACCGGCAAGACCGTTCTGCGCGGTGGCTGGGGTCTGTATCGCTGGAGCGACCAAACCGGCGATTACTCGAACACGTTGACGACGGCCGCCAACGTGCTGACCTACAACACACCGACCGGCAACGTAACGCTCAGCGACGTGGGCAACCTGCATTCGAGTTCGGCGAGCTTTTCGGCCGCGGCGGCTTCGAGCGTCAATGCCACCGACCCCAACGATTATGAGGATGGCGGCACCTACGCCTACAACTTCACCATCTCGCAGCAGCTTCCCTGGCACAGCGCCATCGAAATTTCCTACGTCGGCAACCAGACCAAGAACCTGCTGATGGGCGGCGAGAGCGGCGCATCGCAGATTGGCGGCGGCGACTTCTCCAACCAGAACAAGATTCCCCTCGGCGGCCTGTTCAAGGTCGATCCGGCGAACGGGAATGCGGCACCGACCGACCCGGAAAAGACCTCCTCGTATGACTACGTGCACTACTTCCCGTACTGGAAGGGCTACGGCACCAACGCGGTGACGGTGAATACCCACAGCGGCTACTCGAACTACAACAGCTTCCAGGTTGCCTGGGTTCGCCAGAGCAAGAGGCTCAACTACAACCTGAACTACACACGGTCGAAGTCGATGGGCATTGTCGGCACCAGCGTGGACCCGTTCACGGTACACGGCAACTACGGCATCCTCAACATTGACCGGCCGAACATCATCAACACCTCGTACTCGTACTCGGTCGGCAATCTGCTGAGTGCCGAGCATCCTCTTCTGTCACTGGCCACCAATGGATGGACGATCTCCGGCACCACCACCTGGCAGTCCGGCTTCAACCTGCAGACGGCCAATGGTCAGAACTTCGGCATGTCGGTCACCGACAGTGCGCTAAGTGAAACGCTGTCGACCAAGACCTGGTACGGCACCAACGTCGGCACCATTCTTCCCACGAATACCTGCGACCCGAAGGCGGGCCTCAGTTCGCATCAGGTCTTCAACGTGCTTTGCCTGGCGCCACCGGCGGTGGGCAGCTACGGCAAGCGGCAGATCGGCTACATCGCGGCGCCGAGCTACTTCAACTCGGACCTGAGCCTGTTCAAGAGCTTCAAGATTCACGGCAAGCATGCCGTGGAGCTGCGCGGCTCAATGTTCAACTTCCTCAACCACCCGAATCGCAACTTCAGCACCACGTCGATCATTACTCCCACCTTTACCACGACCGACAAGAAGACCTTCACGTCGACGCTGGTAAGCAATCTGTCGAAGGGCCTCACGCAGGGCGTACCGGATCAAAAGTCCGGCTATCGCCTGGGCGAGCTCTCGGTGAAATATAGTTTCTAGCGGCACACGAGGCCGGCTCACGTCATGCGAGCCGGCCTCGCACTACGCACGTTTCTGAATATCAATTGCTACGCGATACGCGATCACGCAATACTTGCATCGCCAGAGCGCGGTCTCCGCGCCAGCACGGGAGCCTTCATGCATGGGTCTTCAAAAAACTCTTTTTTCCTGGTCACTGCACTTTTTCTCTTCGCCTGCGCTTGCCCATGGCTTGAGGGCCAACGGCTGGAACTTGACCGCAACGGCGAAACCATTGTGCTCGAGCCGTACGCGCCCAACATTCTGCGCGTCACGCTGAGCCTGCAACGCGACGCGGCCCGCTCGGCGCCTGGCTATGGATTGATCGCCGCGCCCGACGCCTCCGGGTGGAAGGCAAGCGAAAACAGGGAAGCGAATTTCTACAAGTCCTCGCGCATTGTCGCCACCGTCGAAAAGGACGGCCCGGCGGGCGAAGTGCCCGAGACGCAGCGCGACATGGCGCATTACTTTGGCGGCACCACACCCGGCGCGCGCATCCGCTTCCGCACGCCCGAGGGCACAACGCTGCTGCGCCTGGACGGCTGGTCGCAGGCCGTTCCGAACCAGAAGGACGGCACCGCCCAACTGAACAATGACCGCCGCCCGACCGACGATCCCTTCTTTACCGTCGCGGCCAGCTTTGCCTCGCCCGACGACGAACACTACTACGGCCTCGGGCAAAATCAGGAAGGCTTTCTCGACCTGCGCAATCACGTCGTCCGCTGCTGGCACGACTACAACGCGCCCGGCGGCCAGAGCAGTTGCGTGCCGTTCATCGTCACCAACAAGGGCTACGGCCTCGTCTGGGACAATCCTTCGAAGACCACCGTCTCCTTCGGCTTCAATGAGCAGACGCGCTGGAGTTCGGAGGTTGGCAACCGCGTCAGCTTCTTCGTCATCGCCGGCGCAACAGCGGACGAAATCTATGCCGGATACCGGCTGCTGACCGGCGCGACGCCCCTGCTGCCCAAGTCCGCCTACGGCTACATGCAGAGCAAGCAGCGCTACGCGAGCCAGCAGGAGGTGCTCGACGTGGCGCGCGGCTATCGCGAACGCCATCTGCCGCTCGACGTGATGGTCGTCGACTGGTTCTACTTCACGCAGATGGGCCAGTTTGACTTCAATCCGAAGTTCTGGCCCGATCCGGCGGCGATGAACAGGCAGTTGCACGCGATGAACATCGAGTCGATGATCAGCGTCTGGCCGCGCTTCATTCCCGAGGCGACCACCTACGAAACAGCACGCAAAAACGGCTGGTTCATCAACAAAGCCGACGGCACGCCGATTGACGGCATGCCTTATGACAAGGCCGGTTCGGACATCGATTCGACCAACCCGGCCGCGGCCGACTGGTACTGGAAGCTGATCCGCGACAAGGTGCTCTCGCAGGGCTTCGATTCCCTGTGGGCCGACGAGACCGAGCCGGATCTGCCGCCGAATGGCGCCTACTTCCACATCGGGCCGGGCACGCGCTACTTCAACGTCTATCCGCTCTTCCACACGCAGGCGCTCTATGATGGCTTCCGGCGCGATGTGCCCGGCCGCCGCGCACTGATCCAGTCGCGCGACGCCTACCTGGGCGCGCAACGCAACGGCGCCATCTTCTGGTCCTCTGACATTCAGCCGACCTGGGATACCTTCCGGCGGCAGATTCCCACCGGGCTGAACTTTGCCGCGACCGGGCTCACCTACTGGGGCAACGACACGGGCGGCTGGATGTATCTGCCCTACGAGCATCACCCGGCGCACACGTCGCTGCTCGACCCGAGCGATGCGCGCGCCAACATCGGCCAGTATGACGACTACCCGGAGCTCTACACGCGCTGGTTCGAGTACGCCAGCTTCCTGCCACTGTTCCGCACCCACGGCAGCCGCAACAGCAACGAGGTCTGGTCCTACGGCAAACAGGCCGAGCCAATTCTCGAAAAATATCTCAAGCTGCGCTACACGCTGATGCCCTACATCTATTCGCTCGGCTACCAGAGCTGGAAGACCGGCGCACCGTTTCTGCGTGCGCTGGCGCTGGACTTTGGCAGCGATTCCAAGGTCGCCGACATCCGCGACGAGTACATGTTCGGCCCGGCCTTTCTGGTCGCACCCGTTGCCGAGCAGGGTGCTACCAGCCGCAAGGTCTATCTGCCGGCTGGCAGCGACTGGTACAACTACTGGACGCGCGAACGCGTGAAGGGCGGCCAGACCATCGAGGTCGCCGCGCCCATCGACACGCTGCCGCTGTTCGTGCGCGCCGGTTCGATCATCCCGACTGGCTCGGCGATCGAAAGCACGCACCAGACACAAACCATCGAGCACGTACTCGTTTACCCCGGCGCCGATGCGCACTTTACACTGTTCACCGACGACGGCACGAGCTACGCGTACGAAAAGGGCGGCGGCTCGACGACCACCCTCCACTGGAACAACGCAACCGGCACGCTGACACACAAAGGCGCGTCCGCCTGGAATGAGTCCGACAGCAAGATCGTCGAGATTGTTACGAAATAACTCCACCCCGAGCTTCGCCGCGTGCCTGTTGCGCGGCGACCTCGGCGATTCCTCCCCCAGGACATGCTCTTTCCTGCAAGAAACGAGTGCCCGGTACCATCCGAACCAACGGAAGGACCGGGCACTTGGCTTTGATGCGTCTAGTACGTTTGCACGGAAACCGCCGACGAGTTCGCGGCGCTATAGTTCGTGCTGCCCGCATACACCGCCGCGAGGCTGTGCGCACCCGCGCTGAGCGAGTTCAGAGTCAGGCTCGCGCTCCCATCCGCAGCAAGATCCGCCGCGCCAACCGCCACGCCGTTGTCATAAAAAACAATCGAACCCGCCGTCGGCACCGGCGCACTCCAGGTGCGCAACACAGCCTTGAGCGTGAAGGGCGCGCTCGCACTCTGGTAGTAGCTTGAGGGCGACAGTTGCAATTGCACCGTTGCCGGCATCACCGTGAAGGCCTTGCTGACGACGCTGCTGGCCGCGAAGTTTCCCTGCCCTTCAAACCAGATGGAAACCGCGTGCGTACCGGCTTCGGGCTTTGAGACCGTCCACTGCGCCGTGCCATTGTTCAGGGCCGCCGCACTGCTCACTCCGTCCAGGGAGTGCCGCAATGCGCCTGCGGGCGCGCCCGCATTCGAACTGACGTTGGCCGTGCACTGGTAGTCGGCGCCATAGGCAAAACTCTCATTCCAACACGCGGCCGAAAGCGCCACCGGCGTCTGCGCCACGGTAATGGTCAGCGGATCAGAGAAGCCCGCAAGGTTGTTGGCATCGCCCGCATAGCTTGCCGTCAGCGTGTGCGAGCCTGCGCTCAGCGCGGGCTGCAGATACCAGTAGGCCGCGCCACCACCCTGCAATGGTTGCGCGGTCAACGCCGTGCCGCCATCCCAGAACTGCACCGTGCCGGTCGCGGTCTTTTCTGCCGTAACCGTCGCCGTCAGATTGATCGACGCCGGATAAGTGATCGCCGTCGATGAGGACTGCAAGCTCACCACGCTGGCAGCAGTGTCGGCAAAATCCACTGTGGCAAACTGCGCCGTGGCCAGCGTCGCAGAGGACGAAGCGACGATCATGCCCGCCACAGCCTTTTCCGTCAGCGCCACCTGCGCAAGGCCAACCAGAGTCCAGTTCGCGTTGTCTGTGCTTGCGTAACCAGCCACCGTGCCATTCTGCCGGACCAGCTTTAGATAAACCGGCGCGGAGAGGTTGCTTTTCTGCACGCCGCCTGCCACGCCACTGTCAACCGAGCGCCACTGAAAAGCAACCTGCCCGTTGCAGTTGACCGTGATGGCCGCATAGGCAGAATCTGCATTGGTGTCGGCGCGCGCCATCAGCCCGGCAGCACCACCGCTCACCGTCGTCACCTGGCCTGCAAGCGTTCCATCGGCGGCCCAGGCACGCGAAGCAAACTGGCCTTGATCGAAGCCTGTACTGTTAGCCGCGCTGCTGCCGGTTAACAACCATGTGCCCGCAAAGCTGTTGTAACTCGAAGCCCCCGCCGTCGGCGGCGTATTCAGGTCGGCCGCGCTCCACAGATCGGGCAAAATCAGACTGTTCGCATAGACCTCGAGATTGGTGTAGCCCGTGCTGCCATAGCTCGCCGTACCTGCACTGGCATCGGTCGTGCTGATGCCGTAGGCACTGGCCCAATAGTCGGGAATGCCGTCGCTGTTGGCATCGGCAAAGGGCGTACCGCTCGCAATCACGCCATAGCCGTCATTCTCGATGCCGGTGTTGGCCTGATCCTTGTAGAGCGTGCCAGCGGTGCCGAGCGACTGTACATCACTCACCACGAAGGCATCTACCTCATCGCGCGGAAAAGCTCCGGCGCTGGCCACCACAAGAGGGTACGCATCAGCCGCGCTCAGCGTGGAAATCGTCGCCGTCAGACTGCTCCACGGCGTCGTGGTCAGGATGGCACTGCCCACCGTGTTTGCACCAGAGCCGTTCAGCACGCCGTCGCGATTGCCGTCGAGCATGTTGCCCACGGCATAGATCGTCTGATTGCTGTTGACCTGAAAGTAGAGATTCGAGGTGCTGGTCGTGCGCGGACCGGCGATGAAGTAATTGTTGACGATGTCGTGCGAGAACGTGCCGCCCGTGTTGCCCACCGTATACCCGGCCTGATAGTCGTACACCACATTGTTGATGTAGAGCGTGTTGTCTTTGGCCAACGGCTGGCGGTTATGACCGTTCACCCACAGATTGCGATAAAAGGTGGACGGACCGCCCTCGACGTGCGCGCCAAACTGCTGATAGATGGGATTGGCGATGATCGAATTGGAGACGGTAAAGTTGGCCGTCTTCACCGCATCAATGCTGTCCCACTGCCCGTATTCAAACGAACAATGATCGAGAATAATGTTTGAGGCATTGCTCATGCCCAGCGCGCTCTTGCCGGTCTTCGGATCCTCGGTTCCCTGGCGAATGCGTAGGCCGCGCAGAATGATATTCGACCGGTTACTGAGCGAAACCTCGGCCGCCATGATGCCGATGCCGCCCCCCGGCGCCGTCTGCCCTTCGACCGTGATGTTGCTCGCCACGCTGACCGGCGACGAAAGCACAATGTAACCGCCGACATCAAAAACAACGATGCGATTGCCGGTGCTGACGGCGTCGCGAAACGATCCTGCGCCGGAATTGTTGAGATTTGTGACGTGATAGATTGTGCCGCCGCGCCCGCCAGTGGCCTGCGCACCAAAACCGACCGCACCCGGAAAAGCGAGCTGAGCCCAACAGGCACCACTGCCTAAAATCGATGCGACACAAAGCGCCGCAATCCTGCTCCATTGTTGTACGACGAACTTCACAGCATTCCTCCTTGACGGCGCGCCATGCCGGCGCGAACCGTCCCTTCGCTTTTCGGCCCGCAAAGGCCTGAAAAGGCGTCAGATTTTCCAATGAAACAATGTCTCATTTTGAAACGCGGCCACATCCTCCACGAGGAAGGCAAGAGTCGTCAAGGAGTTTTTCGTTATCGCTACAGTCAGCGAGAATCCCTTTTAAGGGGTGTCGCCAGATATATTCTCCATATCCCTTAAAAATAACAACTTATATCAATAGTCCCGGTTTGTCTTTGTCCCCAAATTGGTGAAACCAAATCGCCCACCGCGCGCCCCACTCCAAGCAGTGCCTACCGCTCTTCGCGCAGTTACATATCACATCCGTTCAACATTTTCCATGATCCACAGCATCGCACTATCGATTAACTGCAGTTAATATGAAAAAGACTCCATGATTACACTCCTGCATCTACGCGTTCTGCCTATCGCCCAACCTCACGGCTCCGAGAAGAAAACCGGAGACGCATCGCTGCCTCCTTGTACAGACACACCCGTACATGCAATGCCTAAAACCTTTGGCATGAATTATATCGCCGATAAACTGCGCTACCGGACCAAGACGCGCACGCTGATCATGACCTATGCGCTTCTGCTGGCGCTGCTGGCACCGGCCACCGGTTGGGCGGGCGACGTGCTGCGTTTTTCCGGCTTTATCGCCGACCCGAGCGGCGCGGTCATCCCGGCGGCCAAGGTCATCATTCACAATGAAGGCACCAACGCCGAGCAGACGATCCAGAGCGACGAGCGCGGCGGCTACGAGTTTCTGGCCGCGGCGGGCACCTACCGGCTCACCATCGCTGCGCCCGGCTTTCAGACCTACATTGCCCGGGGACTTCTTCTTGGACCCACCGCGCCGCTGCGTGCCGACGCCGTTCTGCACATGGCCGAGCGCGAGGACACCGTCGAGGTCATGACCAACGGCAGCGTCGCACTCGACACCACCACGACGCAGGTCGGCGAAGGCATCTCGCAGGAAAAGATGACCTCCGTGCCGCTGAACGGGCGCAGCTACACGGATCTGCTGGCGCTGCAGGCCGGCGTGATTCCGACGAGTTCCACCAAATCGAATGCGGTCATCATGTCGGGCGCGACCACGACGCCGCCCTCGGGCGACCTGAACCCCGGCAATATGTCGGTGAGCGGCCAGCGCGAAACCGCCAATGGATTCGTGGTCAACGGCAGCTCTGCCGAAGAAGACTTCAACAACGGCGCGGCGGTAATTCCAAACCTTGATTCCATCGCCGAGTTCCGCGTGCTGACCAGCAACTTTGACGCCGAGTTCGGCAACTTCAGCGGCGGTCAGGTGCTGGTGACGACCAAATCCGGCGTGAATCAGTTGCACGGTTCGGCCTTCGAGTTCGCGCGCAACACCAAGTTCGATGCCACCAACTATCTGAGCACCGATCGCGCAGCCTACGACCGCAACCAGTACGGCGGCACCCTCGGCGGTCCCGTTCTGCGCGACAGGCTCTTCTTTTTCGGCGACTACCAGGGCACGCGGATGACGCAAGGCGTCGAGACCGGCCACATCGCCGTGCCCACCGCCGCCAACCGCATGGGAGACTTCAGCGACAAGACCAGCAGCCTCTCAGGCACCGTCAGCGGCAGCTATCTGGCAAACATTCTGACCAACCGGCTCGGCTACACCGTCACCACCAACGAGCCGTATTACACCACCGGATGCGCCTCGACGAGCACCTGCGTTTTTCCGAATGCGACCATTCCGACCGCGGCATGGTCGGCCCCGTCAAAGGCTCTGCTGCAATACATTCCCACGCCGAACGTCAACAGCACCACCTTCTCTGACTCGAGCCAGAATCAGACACTCAACGACGACAAAGAGGCGCTGCGCGTTGACTGGACCACGCGCTTCGGCAACCTCTCCGCCTATTACTTCCGCGACGGCTACGTGCTCGACAATCCATATCCGACCGGACAGGGCGGCGCATCGGTGCCGGGCTTCAATGCGATTTCACACGGCCGCGCGCAACTGCTGAACCTGGGCTGGACGCGCGCCTGGGGCTCGACGCTGGTCAATGAATTTCACTTCAGCGTGCTGCGCGACTCGAACATCATCGGACAGCCGATCGGCGGCGTGGGCACCAGCCTCGCCTCACAGGGCTTCGTCACCGGCGAAGGCACGCTCGGCATCGTGCCGCTGAACCCTTCCATTGAGGGCATTGAAAACGTCACCCTCAACGACTTCAGCTTTGGTGTCGACACCACCGGCGAGCGGCAGGTGAACAACACCTACCAGTGGACCGAAAATCTCTCGAAGGTCGTCGGCAAACACACGCTCAAGTTCGGCGCGAACATGCACCTCGACCAGGTGAACATCAACTCGAACTCGATCAACAACGGCGCTTTCGTCTTCCAGGGATCGGAGACGGGCCTTGACTTTGCCGATTTCCTGATCGGCACGGCCAGCACCTACGAACAGGGTGACGCCAGCGGCTTTTATCTGCGCAATAAATATGTTGGCGTCTATGCGCAAGACAGTTGGCAGCTCAGGAACAATCTCACGCTGAACTACGGCCTGCGTTGGGATCTGTTGCCGCCCTGGCATGAAAAATATAACCAGTTGCAGACCTTCGTGCTCGGCGAGCAATCGGCGGTCTATCCGGGCGCGCCCACGGGCATGGTCTTCCCCGGCGACAAGGGCATTGCAAACTCGCTGACCGCGGCCAAGTGGAGCAATTTCTCTCCTCGCGTGGGCGTTGCCTATTCACCCGCATGGTCGAATGGCGTGCTCGCAAAACTTTTTGGTGGTCCCGGAAAGAGCAGTATTCATGCGGGCTACGGCATCTTCTACACTGCCTTTGAAGGCCTGTCGGCAGGCATCATGAGCGCCTGCGCGCCCTATGGCTACGACTACGACAGCACCTCGGGCCGGCCGCTGTTCGACGAGCCGTTTGTCTCGGCCAGCACCGGCGCAACCAACGGCCAGCCCTTCCCTTCACCGATTCCGGCCTACGGCGCATCGCCGAGCCATCCGAATTCGACCGTCGACTGGACCAAGTTCGAGCCGATCACCGGCGACCCGGCCTTCTACTATCGCAATACCTCGCCCTACACCGAAAGCTACACGCTCTCGGTTGAGCGCGAACTGCACGCGGGCCTCACGCTGAACCTTGGCTACATCGGCGCACAGGCGCATCACCTGCTGGTGCTCACGCCGGCCAATCCGGGCGACGCCGCCAAGTGCCTCAGCGTCAGCACCACCAGTCAGGTCGCAGCCGATACGGCCACCTGCGGCCCCTTCAGCGAGGGCGGCACCTTTACCAAGGCCGACGGCACAACGCTTCTGGTGCGTGGCCCCTTCGGCCCACTCTTTGATGGCATCACCTATCAGAAGACCGTGGGCTCGAGCCGCTACAACGCGCTTGAAGCCACGCTCAAGCATCGCAGCCATTATGCAGAATTGATGGCAGCCTACACCTACGCAAAGTCGATGGATAACTCGTCGAGTCTCTCCGAGGAACTCAACCCGATCGATCCCTCGATTGGCCGCGCCCTCTCCGCCTTTGACATTCGCCAGAATTTTGTACTGAGTTATCACATCGAGTTACCGATGGCTCTGCTTCTGCAGCGCAATCACCGCTGGACACGCGGCTGGGCGCTGGCGGGCATCACGCGCTTCAGCTCCGGCATGCCGGTCACGCTCTATAACAATGACGACACTTCGCTGATCGGCTCCATGCCGAACGGCATCAACAACGACGGTGTCGACACGCCCAGCTACGATGGTGGTCCGCTCAAGCTGAACCACAATCCGCGCAACGGCAACAAGGCCTTTGACACGGAGCGCATCACGATTCCATCCGTGGGCACGCTCAGCCACACGCCGCGCCGCTTCTTCTACGGGCCGGGCCTCGAGAACTTCGACGCCTCCCTCGAAAAGACCGTCGCACTCACCTCCACGCATGCACTCACCTTGCGCGTCGAAGGCTTCAACGTCTTCAACCACGCGCAATTTTTTGGACCAGAGGCCGTGCAGGGCAATCCCGACAGCGCGAACTTTGGAAAATTTATCAACGCCAACACGCCGCGCCAGATGCAATTCGCGGCGAAATACAGCTTCTAACACTGTTGGTGCAAGAAAAACTCCTGGGCCCCCACCTCCGTCGCCGATCTCTGGCAACCGAGGTGGGGAATTTTTTGTTCTTTATTGCAGTGAGGCGCGCAGCGAATCCGCATCGAAGACCGGCGGCAAACAGACGCGCCCCTTGCAGACCAGCGCCCAGTTTTTTTCTTCCTTGAGATGGGACGATGGGCCCAGTGTTTCTTTCAGCACAAGCGGCAATGCGCCTGCCGCAATCTGCGACGGTGCAAGCCGCACCACGGTACGCCCGACGGCGAAATCCGCAAGCGCCGCCTGCTCCATTCGCGCAGCCTCTTCGCCCTCGCCCACCACGACAACCTGCACCGGATCGCGCAACAGACGTGCGACGGCAAGGCCGTAACTCGCAGCGAAAAGCCCGTACTGCTCGGCCAACCCCGCAAAGCTCTCAAGCGCGTCCTCTGCGACGGCACGCAGATCAGCATTGCCATTCAGCGCTGCCAGGCGCAGCAAGGCCGAAGCCGCCGTGGGATTGCCCGCAGGCGTAGGTGAATCCTGTATGGGACGACGCCGCGCACCGAGCACGCCGAGCGGCATCGCCTCTGCCTGCGCCACGTCATAAAACACATTCGCCGTGCGATCGTAGAACAACGCGACCATCGCCGTGGCGAGGGTCTCCGCAACCTCAAAGTAGCGCAACGCACCCGTCGCCTGCCACGCCTCCACACAGGCATGCACCGTGAAGGCATAGTCGTCGAGCGTGCCCGGCTGCAACTCCGCAACACGCGCGCCGTCCGGGTATGCGATCACATGCGCCAGCGTCCGCGCACCATCCCATGCCTCTTCGAGCAGACGGTCGAGCGTCTTCAGCGCAAAGGCGCGCGCGGCATCCATCCGCAACGCCCGCGCCGCTTCGAGGTATGCCGTCACTCCCATCGCATTCCAGCTTGTGTAGAGCGTGCGATCAATGAACGGAATTTCTCTCTGGTTCCGCGCCGACAACAGTTTTGCCCGCACGCGATCACGCAGTGCGATAGCCTGCGTGCCCGCCTCGAGCGACGTCGCAATATGCAGCACGCACTTCGCCGGGTTGTGGTGCATGTCGCCGACAGCGCGCAATCCCCAGTGTTCAACGGCAAACGCAAACTCTTCCGCATCAAGCGCAGCCTTCGCTTCGTCCATGGTCCATGTGAAAAAATCACCGTCATCATCGAGGCCCACGTCGGCATCCTGCGAGACATAAAAGCCGCCACCTGCGCGATCACTCAGCGTGCCGTCCATCCAGGCAACAATCTCGCGTGCGGTTTCGGCAAAGTCCTCGCGCGCGAATCGCTGCGCGCCGTGCACATAATTGCGCAACAGCTCCGTATTGTCGTAGAGCATCTTTTCAAAGTGCGGCACACGCCAGTGGTCATCGACACTGTAGCGATGGAAGCCGCCCGCCAACTGGTCATACACGCCGCCACGCGCCATCGCTTCCAGCGTTTTTTTGACGACGGCATCACTCTCTTCGCTTCTCGTTTCCAACAGAAGATCGATGGCAGAAGGGTGCGGAAATTTCGGCTGCGTTCCGAAGCCACCCTGCTGCGCGTCGAACTTGCGCACGATTGCCTGCGCAATCTTTTCCACCAAAACGAGAGAAAGATCGCCCACGCTCGAAAAATTTTCGTTCGACTCGAGCAGGTGCATCACCTGCGAAGCCGCGGCCAGAGCCTCTTCCCGCTGCGTCTGCCAGACGCCGGCCATCGCCACCAACACCTGCGCCATGCCCGGCCTTCCGTAGCGCGGCTCGCGCGGAATGTAGGTTGCGCCGTAGAAGGGCCGCCCGTCCGGCGTGAGAAAACCCGTCAGCGGCCAGCCTCCCTGCCCACTGATCGAGCTCACCGCCGCCTGATAACGCGCATCCACATCGGGCCGCTCGTCGCGGTCCACCTTCACCGCGATGTAATGCTTGTTGATGATCGCCGCAATCTCCGCGTCCTCATAGGATTCGCGGTCCATCACATGGCACCAGTGGCACCAGACGGCGCCAATATCGAGCAGGATCGGTTTATCCTCAGACTCCGCGCGGCGAAAAGCCTCTTCGCCCCACGCGTGCCAGTGGACCGGTTGATGTTGCGCCGAACGCAAATAAGATGATGATGCAGCAGCCAACTGGTTGCCGCCGGAGCGAGGGGAAGTCGCATCACTCATGCGCCCAGCATACATGGCCGACGCGCCGTGCCGCTGCGCGAATTTTCATGCTCCCAAAGCTGGCCTCAGGTGGCCGCGCCCGCTATGCTGGATGCAGCGGTTTCGTTCTTTCTTCGCGCCCATCGTCTATGGATCTCTACGAGAAAATCCGCACGCTTCCCACGCAGCCCGGCGTTTATCTCTACAAGAACGCCTCGGGCGAGGTCATCTACGTTGGCAAGGCCAAGAACCTGCGCTCGCGCGTGCGTTCGTATCTGCTGGCCGCCTCGCAGGCCAACGCCAAAACCGGCCAACTGATGCACGAGGCCGTCGACCTCGACTACATTCTCGTGGCCAACGAGCACGAGGCTCTGGCGCTTGAAAACAACCTCATCAAGCAGCGCAAGCCGCGCTTCAACATTCTGCTGCGCGACGACAAGACCTACCCTTACGTCAAACTCACACTCGGCGACCGCTACCCGAAGGTCTTCGTCACCCGGCGCGTGCGCAAAGACGGCGCCGCCTACTACGGACCCTACTTTCCCGGCAGCCTTGCCTATCGCGTCGTCGACCTCATCCATCGCTGCTTCCGCATTCCCAGTTGCAAGGTCGATCTCGAGCGCTATCATCCGCGCGCCTGCCTTGAGTACTACATCCATCGCTGCCTCGGCCCCTGCGTTGAAGGCTTCATCACGCCCGAGGACTATGCGCTGGCCGTGCGCGACGCGCAGATGTTTCTCGAAGGCCGCCATCATGAACTCGAAGGCGTTCTGAACGAGCGCATGATGACCGCCGCTGCCGAAGAGCGCTTCGAGGCCGCCGCCCGCCTGCGCGATCAGATCACGACCGTGCATCTGATCGAAGAAAAACAGCGTGTGGCAACCGTCGAACTCGGCGACGACGCCGACGTCTTCGGCTATCACTACGAGGATGGCGCGCTGGCCGTCAACCTCTTCCACATGCGCGCCGGAAAAATCGTCGACCGCCGCGAATTTTTCTGGGAAGAGCTCGAGCCTCTGATGGAAGCGCCCACCGCCGACGACACCGATTCCGACGAACCCGGCGACGGGCCCGAAGCAAGAAAAAACTTCGACGCGGGTCTGTTCTTCAGTGCGCTGCTCAAGCAGATCTACATCGACCAGCAATATGTGCCGCGTTCGATTCTGGTGCCGGTGAACTTTGCGGATCGCGAGACTCTGGCCGCACTTTTAAGCGAGCGCACCGGCCACCGCATTGAGCTTGCCGTGCCTCAACGCGGCGAAAAACGCTCTCTCGTCGACCTCGCCAGCCAGAATGCCAAGCAGTCGTACACGCAGCGCTTCCGCGTGCTCAAGCCCTCGCGCGAGGCCATTGCGCAGTCGCTCGCCGACGCGCTCATGCTCGCCGAGCCGCCGCGCCGCATCGAGTGCTTCGACATCTCGCACATTCAGGGCGCGGAGACCGTCGCCTCGCTCGTCGTCTGGGAAGACGGCGCAATGAACAAGCAGGCCTACCGCAAATACAAGATCAAGACCGTCTCCGGCGTCGACGACTTCGCTTCGATGAATGAGGTGCTCACGCGCCGCTACTCCCGGCTCAAGGAAGAGAAAAAGGAAATGCCCTCGCTCGTGCTCATCGATGGCGGCCTAGGCCAGTTGCATGCCGCCGCCGAGGCGCTCGAAGCCATCGGGCTCGCCACGCAGCCGCTGGCCTCGATCGCCAAGCGCGAAGAGGTCATCTACGTCTACGGCAACGAGGATGAGCCGGTCGTGCTCGACCGCCGCTCGCCGGTGCTGCATCTGGTGCAGTTGATCCGCGACGAAAGCCACCGCTTCGCCATCGGCTACCATCGCCAGCGCCGTTCCATGCGCGACCGCGACTCGCAACTGCTCGAAATCCCCGGCGTCGGCGCGCAAACCCGGCAGCGCCTGCTCACGCACTTCGGATCGCTGCGCGATGTGCAGCAAGCCACCGCGGAGTCTCTCGCCGCCGTGGTTCCCAGAAAAACCGCCGAGGCCATCTGGCGGCACTTTCACGAAAGCGAGTCCATGCAAAAATAATTGCGCGGCTACTTCACGCCCAACGTCTTGCGCACAGAGTCCACTGTTTCGCGGGCAATGATGCGCAGCAGAAGACGCTCAGCATAGCTATTGTCGCCACTGAAAGCCACATCGGGCATCACCCCTGCAAAGCGCACCACACCGGCATGATCGACGATGACGCCCAGCGGATAATCGATTGCACCCAGCGTGCGCACCGTTGACGGGTCAACAAGCAGCGTTGCCGTGCCCTCCAGATCCTTCCAATCCAACGCTACGGGCTTGTCCTCCTTCACGCCAAAGTCGTCGTGAAAGACCAGTCCGTAGGCGAGGATTCCCTGCTCGGCATTCAGTTTATTGAACTCCGTCACGGTCTTCATCTGCTCGCGGCACGAGACGCACCAGTCGGGGAACAGTACCAGAATCGTCTCCCTGTTCGCCTCCGGGTGAATCTCCGGCTTAGCCTTCGGCGACGCAAAGGCACGCAGAAGTTTCAACTCCGGCAGCCTTGCACCGAGCAGATGAAACTGCGTGCGCACGCACGCGATCATCGCCCGATCCTCGTCCTTCAGCATCGTGCCAAGCGCAGCATCAAGACTCGCCAGCGTCTCGGTCGCCGAGTCGCGATCCTGGTTGTAATACTGCAAAAAAGCCAATTGCGCGGCGGAATTATAGAGCGCGCCCATGCTCATCAACGCATCGCCGTGCTCCTCGGTCAGCACAGTATGACGCTCAAGCGCGGCCAAAATCGCCGGTTGTTCGGCCAGTTCCAACTCGAGCGTGCGACCGGAGTTCATCTCGACATCGAGCGCAGTCTTCAGACCAAGAATCGTTGTCGCCACCTCGGCGTCATAGGGCTGGGCACGCAGCAATGTCAGCCCTGCCTCCTGCGCCTTGTTCAGATTTTTCATCTGTGCCCATGCCGTGATTTCCGTCGCATAGGCATGGGTGCGGCGCGCTTCGGGACCGCGCGCAATGCACTGCTGCGCCGTATCAAGCGCCTGCGGCCAAAGCTGGCCAAGCGCGCACAGCCGCGCCAGATCGCACAGTTCATCGCCCGCATAGACTTCGGGCGAGGTCGCGCCACAGGCCACGCGCGCCGCGCGCATCGCCCCACTCAGCGCCATCAACTCGCTTGACGACCAATTGCTGAAAGAGGCTCGCACCACGTCGAGCGGATGCATCGCTTCCTTGTAGATCAGCCCCGGTGGCTCGGCCAATCGATTCGAAGCGCTCGAAGCCGACACCGGCACCGGCGCGGAAGCCGTCTGCGCTTCGACACACATCGCTCCCAACGATACAAGAAAGAAAAAAGACACAAGCCCGCGTTGGCGCATCCCTGCACGCTCCTGATTTTCAATTTGGAAGATCTGTTTTCTTAGACACCGCAGCCGCACGCCATGTTCCCGGCGCATTCCGGCTAGGATAGAAGCATGGATTCTGTTCGCATCGACAAATGGCTCTGGGCGGCGCGGTTCTTCAAGACGCGCGCGCTGGCGGCAAAGGCCTGCGACCTGGGCCGTGTGCAGGCAAAGGGCGCGAAGATGAAACCGGCGCGCGAGGTCCGCACGGGCGACCGGCTGCGCATTGAAACCGAGGGCGGCCTCTTCGAGGTCGACATTCTCGTGATCAGCGAAATTCGCGGACCGGCCTCGGTGGCGCAGACGCTCTACCAGGAAACCGTGGAAGGCCGCGAGGCCCGGCTGCGCGACGCCGCCGAACGCAAGGCACAGATGCAAATGGTGCCTGTCCCGGCCAAGCGCCCCAACAAGCGCGACCGGCGACACATTATCCAGTTCCGCGGCCGGGAATAATTTTTTCTGCCTGCCGTGCTTCCTCCAACAACAAAGGCCTCGCTCATGGCGAGGCCTTTGTCATTGCAAATTTCTGCGGATTAAGCGATCAGGCTCTTGACCTTCTCTTCGATGGTCTCCTGCGGCACAAAACCCACCACCTGATCGACCACGTTGCCGCCCTTGATGAACAACAGCGTCGGAATGCCACGCACACCGTAACGCGACGGGGTGGCGCTATTCTGATCGACGTTGACCTTGGCGACCTTCAGCTTGCCGGTATAGCTTTCGGCAATCGCGTCAACGATCGGCGAAACCGCCTTGCAGGGACCGCACCAGACAGCCCAAAAATCCACCAAAACGGGCTGCTCGCTCTGGAGCACCTCCTGCTCAAACGTTGCATCGGTTACTTCCAAAACTCCTACTCCTGCCATGTTCCTCCTTGCTGTACCAGCATCAGCTCCAGTATATCGGCCTGGTGATTTATCGGATGCAACACGACAGGGGAAAGTCGCAGACAAAGGCGTTTTCCTCTGCGTAATTCTCAAAAGATGGGATTTTTCTATCTTTAAGTCGTCCAAAACAAATAAGATGCATCCTCAAGCGCCAAATTAAAGCGCCCGGACTCCAAAGGAGCCACGGGCGCTAGAGCAGCCCTCCCCCAGAACTGCCCACGGAGCGACTTTAGGAGTTCCGGGCGAGAAGATCAAGAAAACTTAGGTAACAAGTTCAATTGCGACCTTAGTAATGTACCTCTTCAGTAAACTCAATTTGTTCTTCACCAGTAACGCCTACGCGCCAATGTTAACTAGATAGACACTTACAGAGGTTACTTTACCGCCGTTGATGAAAAGAAGGAAGCCTCGGCTCCCACCGGCAAAAAGCGCGTTGGTAACAACTCCACCTCCATGCTGCCCAAGGCTCGGCGGATCGCGGCTTCGGCCTCGGCCCGATGCGCCTCATCCTCGACGATCACCAGCACAGAGGGCCCTGCGCCGCTCAGCGAAGCGCTCAGGATGCCGTTGCTGCCCGCGAGCACCAGCAGGGGCTGCAGCAGCGGGCAGATCGCCGCACGATAGGGCTGGTGAATGCGGTCACGGGTCGCCACGCGCAACAGATCGCCCCGGTTCTGCGCAAAGGCCAGCCCCAGCATCGCGGCCGATTGCAGATTGACGACCACATCGGCAGCCGCATAGGTCGGCGGCAGCACGGCGCGGGCCTTGCTGGTCGGCAAGGGATCGGCCGGCAGCACCACGAAGGCACGCCACTGCTCGGGTGGCGCAACACGCACCGCATGCACGGTGCGCCCTTCGCAGGCCGCCGTCACAAAGCCGCCCAGCCAACAGGCGGCGGCGTTGTCCGGGTGGCCTTCCAGCAGATAAGCCTCTTCGAGAATCCGCTCCGAGCTCCAGTCCAGCTTGCCAAAGTGCACGGCCATGGCCACCGCCGCCACGCGACCGGCAGCCGAGGAGCCGCAGCCCATTCCCAAAGGAATGCCGTTGTGCATGCGCATCTTCAACGGGACAGGCTCGCGCCGCTCCCGCCGCAGAATTTTTTTGTAGCTTTCGAAGATCAGGTTGTGCCGCAGTTCGCCACAGAGATCGGCATTGCGACCGCTGACCTCGATGGCATACTCGCTGGCCGACTCGGCCTCGATCTCCAGATAGAAATCGAAGGCCACGGCAGCGGCATCGAAGCCGGGCCCCAGGTTGGCCGAGGTCGCCGGCAGCTTCAGATGCAAGCGCATTCCCTCTTCGCTCATGCGGTGCCCTTCATCGCCGCCAGCACCGCGGCCTCGTTGGCATCCACCACGACAGCATTGCGCCGCAGCCGCGCGATCTCGGGCTCAAAGCCCTTGCTCTCTTCGCCGCCCAGCAATGTTCCCTTGTGGAAGTCGATGGTGTAGTCGGCATCCTTGAGCGTGTGGCCGGTCAGCAGCAGAACCACCGTCTCGCCCGAGCCAACCACGCCCTGGGCGCGCAGCTTCTTGAGCCCGGCCAGCGTGACCGCCGAGGCCGGCTCGCAGCCGAGACCTTCCGAGCCCATCTCCGCCTTGGCAATGGCGATCTCGGCTTCATTCACATCGAGGCAGTGGCCGCCCGTCTCCTGAATCACGCGGACCGCCTTGCGCCACGAGGCCGGGTTGCCGATGCGGATCGCCGTCGCGCGCGTGTTGGCCGCCACCGGCTCGAGCGCCGTGCCGTTGTTGGCCGCAAAGCTGCGCACCAGCGGATTGGCGCCCTCGGCCTGCACCACCGAGATGCGCGGCATGCGCGCAATCAGCCCCAGTTCCTTCATCTCGCGGAATCCCTTGCCGAGCGCCGAGCTGTTGCCCAGGTTGCCGCCCGGCACAATCAGGTGATCCGGCACATTCCAGTCCAGAGCCTCGGCAATCTCGAAGGCCGGCGTCTTCTGGCCCTCCAGACGATACGGATTGACCGAGTTCAGCAGATAGATCGGCGCATGCTTGACGATCTTCGTCAGCAGGCTTAGGCATCCGTCAAAATCGGTGTTCAGTTGGCAGGTGACCGCGCCATAATCCATGGCCTGCGCCAGCTTGCCCCAGGCGATTTTTCCCTCGGGAATCAGCACCAGGCAGCGCAGCCCGGCGCGGGCCGCATAGGCCGCCATCGCCGCCGAGGTGTTGCCGGTCGAGGCGCAGGCCACCCACTCGAAGCCGCGCTCCTTGGCCACGCTCAGCGCCGCCGTCATACCCGTGTCCTTGAAGGAGCCGGTCGGATTCATGCCCTGATGCTTGGCGAAGATCTGGTCGATGCCCAACCGCTTGGCCGCACGCGGCAGGTGATAGAGCGGCGTGTTGCCCTCGCGCAGGCTGACCACATTGCCAAAGCTCGAAAGAATCGGCAGCAGTTCGCGAAAACGCCAGACACCAGAGTGATCAATCTCTTCATGCGAGGCGCGGCGCTCGCGCCACAGCCACTTGAGCGCGCCGGCATTGGGACGGTCCGGCCCCTTCCGCTCACCCCAGCCCGGATACTCTACTTCAAATAATTCTCCGCAGGTTGCGCAACGGAAATCCGGTCCGGCCTCGGTTCCGCCAATGCGCGCACCACACCCGATACAGTGCAATTGATGCAGATTCTCGCTCATCATCTTCTGTTTAAGCCTATCAGTGCAAAATTGATTCTCGCCGCGTCACAAGCGAAATGAACCTGTGTAGATCTCAGTTTCTCGCCTCTTCCCATTTTCTCGCAACCGCGCGCGCCTGATGGGAAAGAAAAAATTCCCCCGACGCAACTTGGGCTTTCGCCTTGCCCACCGCACAATGGCTCCGTAGAATCCTAGGGGTGTATCGCTCTAGACAACTCTCTCCGGACCGCGCTCGCCGATTCCCGTCCGGAAGGCCCGGAGGCGCGCATGAAAGGCACCGTTCCCAACTGCATGCAGTCGCTCGTCATCCACCGCTTCGGTGAGAGCCAGTGGAAGAGGTCTCTGGCCGCCGCAGGCCTTGCCGCCTCGACCGACTACTCCGCCCAGGCCGATGTCGACGACGGCGAAGTTCTGGCCCTGATCCGTGGCATCGGCGAAGCCAACAGCCTTGCTCCCGCCGAGGTCATGCAGGCCTTCGGCAAATACTGGTCCTCGGTCTATGCGCCGGTCATCTACCAATCCTTTTACGAAGCGCCCAAGTCAACGCGCGAGTTTCTGCTCGGCCTCGATGCCATGCACATCGCGCTGACCCGCATTCTCAAAGACGTGCAACTGCCGCGCTTCACCTATGAGTGGCAGGGCGAAAACCATCTGGTGATGCACTACCGCTCCATACGCAACATGGTCGGACTGATGCCGGGCATGGTCACCGGCCTCGGCATCCACTTCGGCGACGCGCCCAAGGTCTGGCTCGAGGGCAACGCCGTCCACATCGTTTTTAACGAAAGCCCAGCCGCACCGGCTCCATTGTGAGCGCGATGCCGAACTGATCGGCAACACCGGCCCGGATCCGCTCGGCCAGCGCCACAATCTCCGCCGCCCGCGCGCCGCCGCGATTGATGAGCGCCAGCGTGTGCCGCGACGAGATTCCGGCCGCGCCCATCGCGTAGCCCTTCGGAAAACCCGCCTGCTCGATCAGCCACGCCGCCGGAATTTTTTCCTGGCCATCGGCCGCCGGATAGGTACGCAGTGCAAGCCCGCGTCCGGCAGCCCAGGCCCGCAGCTCCGCTGCCTTTTCCGGCGCGACGCTGGGATTTTTAAAGAAGCTGCCCGCGCTGCGGCAATCGGCGTCGCCATCGACCATCAGCATGCCCTTGCGTCGGCGAATGGTGCGCACCGTCTCGGCCACCTCCGCCAGCGTCGGCGTTGTTTTCCGGTCCGCAAAGCAGGTTTTCAGGTCAGCATATTTCAACTCCGCCACCCCGTCGGCCCGCAGCCGGTAGTCGACCCGCGTCACCACGTAACGGCCACGATCCTCCGCGTTGAAGCGACTGCGCCGGTAGCCAAAGCCGCATTCGACGCGCGTGAACTCGACAAAGCCGCCGGACTCCAGATCGTAGGCGCGCACCCGTTCGATGCTCTCGCCCGCCTCGCATCCATACGCACCGACATTCTGCACCGGCGTACCGCCCGCCGTGCCCGGAATCCCGGCTAGGCACTCGAGTCCCGCCAGATTCTGCTCGACCGCGAAGCTGACCACATGGTCCCATTCCTCGCCCGCCGCCGCGCGCACCAGATTCTTCTCGCGCGCGATGCCCTGGAGCGCCACCGCCAGCACCAATCCGTCGAAGCCCTCGTCGGCCACCAACAGATTGCTGCCGCCGCCGAGCACAAACAACTTCAGGCCGCGCTCCCGCGCCCACCGGGCCGCCGCAACAACCTCGGCTTCACTCGCGGCCTCGACAAACCAGCGCGCCGCCCCACCCACGCCGAGCGTTGTCCGCCCGGCCAGTGGCTCATTTTCCCTGATCTGCATCGATTCTCGTTCCCCGTGCGCCCGCGCGGGCGCTCCCACGTCGATGGTACACAACAAAAACGGCCTCCCGCTTCGGGGAGGCCGCTTTTGTCACCGTGCGTGCTTACTGTTTGACTTCTTCTTCGCTCAGTTGCTGCACCTTGCTGTGCTTGACCGAGTAGCCGAAGTAGATGATCAGGCCAAAGGCCAGCCAACCCAGCATCACCGTCCAGGTCAGCAGGGGCAGGCGGCTCATCACGAAGACCGCCGTCACAATGCCCAGAATCGGCACCGCCGGCACGAAGGGCGTCTTGAAGGGCCGCTTCAGGTCAGGCTGGCGCACACGCAAAATCCAGACACCTGCGCAGACAATGGTGAAGGCCAGCAGGGTGCCGATGTTGACCAGCTCCGAGAGCCGGTCAATCGGCAGAAACGCCGGCATGAAGGCCACAAAGCAACCCACCACGATGGTCGAAATCCACGGTGTGCGGAACTTGGGGTGAATCGCCGAGGCCCACTCCGGCAGCAAGCCGTCGCGCGACATCGAGAAGAAGATGCGCGACTGGCCAAGCAACATGACCAGCATGACCGTCGCCAGTCCGAAGACCGCGCCGACTTTGACCAGCAGCGAACCCCAGCTCACACCCGTCGCATCAATGCCGAGCGCCACCGGATCGCCCACGTTCAGTGCGCGATAGTTCACCAAACCGGTCAACACCGTCGAAACCAGAATGTAGAGCAGCGTGCAGACCACCAGCGAACCGAGAATGCCGATCGGCATGTCGCGCTGCGGGTTCTTGGCCTCCTGCGCCGCCGTCGAAACCGCGTCGAAGCCGATGTAGGCGAAGAAGATCGACGAGGCGCCGGTAGCAATGCCCATCCAGCCAAAGTTGCCGTGGCCGTCCGAAGGCGGCAGGTACGGATGCCAGTTATGGAAGGCCAGCGTCGGATGCGCGAGCAGAAAGAAGCCGCCCAGCACCAGGAAGATCGCCACCACGCCCAGCTTCACGATCACGATCAGCGAGTTGAAGTTGGCCGACTCCTTGATGCCCACCACCAGAATCGCCGTAATGCAGAACACCGCCAGCATCGCCACCAGATTGCAGATCGCCGTCACATGCGGCAGACCCGACAGCGCAATATCGGCAGGCAGCGTCGACAACGGCTGCCACTTGTCGTGGAAGAAGTAAAGCTGCGTGCCCGGAACCGCCGTAAACTGCGGCGGAATGTAAATGTGCAGTTGCTGCAGCAGGCTGTTCAGGTAGCCCGACCATCCCGATGCCACCGTCGCCGCGCCAAAGGCGTACTCCAGCACCAGATCCCAGCCGATGATCCAGGCCACAAACTCACCCAGCGTCGCATAACCATAGGTGTAGGCCGAACCGGCAATCGGAATAATCGAGGCAAACTCGGCATAGCAGAGTCCGGCAAAGGTGCAGGTGATGCCGGCCAGCACAAAGCTCAGGGCCACGGCCGGACCCGCATGCAAGGCAGCGGCCTGTCCGGTCAACACAAAGATTCCCGCTCCGATAATGGCGCCAATGCCCAGGGTGATCAGATTCACCACGCCCAGGGACCGCTTCAGAGTGTTTTCCCCCTCCTCGGAGGCTTCCATGGTGAGCAAAGACAAAGGCTTAATGCGCAGTAACTTCGGCATGTATGTGCAACGCTCCTAGCTAGATCGCCACTTACGATAAATTTCCATACGGGCCCGTCTGCGGCAATGCTGCCCGCCGACGTGACCAGAATAGATAAACCGGTATCCCCAGAAGGACCAGAACAAGCCCGGGCCACGTGTACTGAGGCTTATAACGCAATAATACGATACAGATCCAGGTTGCCATCAGGATGTAGATCACAGGCAGCACCGGATACCCCCACGCTTTGTAGGGCCGGGGTGCGTCAGGGCGCTTCCGGCGCAGCACAAAGAGGCTCGAAATTGTCAGGATGTAAAAGATCAACTCGGCAAAAATAATGTAATCAAGCAGTTGTCCGTACGAGCCCGAGATGCACAGCAGCACCGTCCAGCCCCCCTGCACCAGCAACCCCGCCACCGGCGTCTTGTACTTCGGGTGCAGCTTGCCGACCGACTTGAAGAACAGCCCGTCCTGACTCATCGCGTAGTAAACCCGCGCCCCGGCCAGCGTCATGCCGTTGGCGCAGCCAAAGGTCGAGATCAGAATCGCCCCGGCCATCAGAAAAGCGCCGCCACTCGAAAAAATCTCTCCCAGCGCCGCCGTGCCCACCCGGTCCTCGGCCGCAAACTGAATGCCTCGCGCCGCCGCCGTCGCCCCGTGCGCATCGCCATGCAGGGGCAACACCAGCAGGTATCCCACCGAAACAAGAAAATAAATCGCTGTCACCAGCCCGGTGCCCAAAATCAGCGCCAGCGGCAGATTCCGCTTGGGATTTTTCACCTCGCCGGCGGTAAAGGTGATGTTGTTCCAGGCATCGGAGGAGAACAGCGAACCTACCTGCACCACGGCCAGAATCACCAGCAGGTTCACCCACACCGTCGGCCCACCGACCCCCACCTGCACCGGATGCAGCGTACCCCAGCCCGCGCCTGCCCAAAAGTTATGCCAGCCCGCGCCAAAGTTCGCCGCGATGGCCGCGTGATTGCGTCCCACCGTGAAGGCCAGCACGATCAAAACCGCCAGCGAGAGCGTCTTCGCCGTCGTAAAAATATTCTGGATCAGCGCGCCCAGGCTCACGCCGAAGAGATTGACCACCGTCAGCAGCACCACCACCGCGATCCCGGCCAGATTCGCCGTATTCACGCCAATCTCCATGTTGCCGAGCACCATCGGCCCCACATGCACGGCCGGCACATGCGCAATGTGCCAAAGCCAGTGCGTCGCCGAGATCGACGGAAAGAAGACGCCCAGAAACTTGCCAAAGGCCACGGCCACGGCGGCAATCGTCCCCGTCTGGATCACCAGAAACAGCGTCCAGCCAAAGAGAAAGCCAGCCAGCGGCCCCAGCGCCTCGCGCAGGTAAACGTACTGCCCGCCGGCACGCGGCATCATCGCCGCCAGCTCGCCATAGCTCAGCGCGCCGATGGTGGTCATCACCGCGGTCACGATCCAGGCAGCCAGCAGCAGAGCGGGCGAGCCCAGGCCGCGCGTCATGTCGGCATCGACGATAAAAACGCCCGAGCCGATCATCGAGCCCATCACGATGGCCGTCGCGCTGAACAGGCCCAGCCGTTGCACCAACGTGGGCGCACCGCTGTTTTCAGAGGTTGGCAAAGAAGGCTTGGCTTCGGCAGTCATTCTCTAGTTTGTACATGCTCGCGCCGAGGAATGCTACCCCAACGCGACCAGCCAGCGGCTGAACTCGGCCGCCGGGTCCGCCGCACCAAAGATCGCCTGCGAAACCACGGCCATCGATCCACCTGCGGCAAGGATCGCGGGCGCCGTCGCCAGGGTTACGCCCGCCGCGCAACTCAGCACACGGTCCGGGCCGGCCAGCGCGCGCATCCGCCGCACGCCCTCGATGCCGATCGGCGGCTTGTCGGTCTGCTTGGTCGTTGTCGAAAAGACAGGCCCCACGGCCAGATAATCGGCGGGCGCATCGAGAATGCCGGGGATAAATTCCGTGCTGCCGCCAAAGGTTCCCAGAATTCGCTCGGGGCCAAGCACCGTGCGCGCCTCGGCGGGGCTCAGATCGCCCGCGTCCACATGCGCACCGTCGAAGCCCACACGTTCCACCCACTCGGCGCGGTCGTCGAGCATCAGCTTCACCTGCCCCACGGGCAAAGCCGCGCGCAGAATCGCCGCATCAGAGAGAATCTCGGCCTCGGTGCCCGGCTTGTTGCGGTACTCCAGCAGCGTAACGCCCGCATCGGCCAGCGAGCGACCCAGCCGGTCCAGAAACACCGCGCGGCCCTCCTGCGGAATCCACTTTGAATCGAGAATCGGATAGATCTTCGGAAAAGGAAAGCTCATGGCACCAGAGTAGCGCCTTCGCCCCGGCCCTCATGCCGAAGGCCGGGACGTGAACCACGCGATCAGAAAAATTACTTTTTCTGGTCGTCCGCCGAAGGCCCGTACATGCCCGGAATCGGCGCGTCGAGAAGGCGCAAGTAAACGCCGAGCTGCGCGCGATGGTGAATCATGTGGCTGATCACGGCACTGCGGAAGATCGGCCAGCGCACGCCGCCAAGCACGGCATGGCTGCCCCAGATAAACTGCCACTGCTGCTCCCACTGCGCGGGCGCCAGCGCGCGGATCGCCTCTGCCACCGCCGGAATGCCCTTGCGGAAGCGCTCGATCAGCTCGGCCTTGCTCGTCACCTCGGTATGCGGCCACTTGTAGTCAGCGGGCACCTCGACCTTGTCCTTGGTCAGAATGTTCAGCGCCCAGGCGCCGGACATATCCGTCAGGTGATCGGCCAGCCGCCCCAGTGCCATCGATGCATCGTGCGGCTTGTAGTTCCAGTCCACGCTCTCGGGAATCGCCGCCAGCATCTTCACCGTGTTGGCCGCCTCGCGCTCGTACTCGCTGGCCAGTTCCTTCACAAAATCCATTGCAACCCCTCCCTTGCTTCTCGTTCCTGTTGTCCAGCAAAAGGCCGCACCGAAGCCTGTGCTCCGATGCGGCCTTTGTTCTTTTTTGTTGCCTACTGCTCGAGCTTCGCCTTGCGCCGTTCAAGGAACTTGTCCATGAACTTCGTATTGAAGTTTCCGGCCAAGAACTCCGGATCGGCCAGAATCTCGAAGTCCAGCGGAATCGAGGTGTAGATACCCTCGACAACGAACTGGCCGAGCGCGCGCTCCATGCGGGCAATCGCCTCGCTGCGGTCGCAGCCATAGGCAATCAGCTTGCCGATCATCGAGTCGTAGTATGGCGGAATCACACCCTCGGCATACTGCGCCGTATCGACGCGGATGCCGTTGCCGCCCGGCACATTGAAGGCCGTGATCTTGCCCGGCGACGGCGTGAACTTGACCGGGTGCTCGGCATTGATGCGGCACTCGATGGCATGGCCGTGCAGTTCGAGCTTCTCCGGCAAAATGTCAGAGAGCTTTTCACCCGAGGCAATGCGCAACTGCGCCTTGACCAGATCGACGCCGGTGACAAACTCCGTCACCGGATGCTCGACCTGAATGCGCGTGTTCATCTCGATGAAGAAGAGCTTGCCGTCGGCGCCCATGACGAACTCGACGGTGCCGGCGTTCTGATAGCCGACATCGGCCAGGCAGCGGCAGAGCGTGCGGCCAATCTCCTCACGCATCTTCGCGGTCACCTGCAACGAGGGCGCCTCTTCAATGAGCTTCTGATGGCGGCGCTGAATCGAGCACTCACGCTCAAACAGCGAGGCCACGTTGCCGTGCTCGTCGGCCAGCATCTGAAACTCAATGTGGCGCGGCTCCTCGACGTACTTTTCCATGTACAGCTCGCCGTTGCCGAAGGCGTTGGCCGCCTCGGTGTAGGCCGCGTTGTACAGGTTCGGCAGTTCCTCGGCCGCGCGCACAATGCGCATGCCGCGCCCGCCGCCGCCGGCCTTGGCCTTGAGGATCACCGGGAAGCCGACCTTCTGGGCCCACTCCTGCGCGTCCTCGATGCTCTCCAAAATGCCGTCGGAACCAGGCAGAATCGGCACCTTGGCCTTCTTCATCGCCTGGCGGGCCTTTTCCTTTTCGCCCATCAGACGCGTCACCTCGGGGGGCGGTCCAATGAACTTGATGTTCGAAGCGCGACAGACCTCGGCAAAGTTGGCGTTCTCGCTCAGCAGGCCGTAGCCGGGATGAATTGCATCGACGTCGGCGATTTCGGCGGCCGCAATCACGGCCGGCACATTCAAATAGCTGTCAGCCAGCCGAGGCGGGCCAATACAGATGGCCTCGTCGGCATAGCGCACATGCAGCGAATCGCGATCCGCCTCGCTGTAGACAGCGACGGTGCGGACGCCGAGCTCGCGGCATGCGTTGATGACCCGCAGCGCAATCTCGCCACGGTTGGCAATCAAAACCTTACGAAACATGAAAATCCTCTGGCAACTTATCCGATGCGCACGCTGAACAGCGGCTGGCCGTACTCGATGGCCTGACCATTGGTGGCCAGACATTGGACGATCTCACCCGTTGCATCGGACTCGATCTCGTTCATCAGCTTCATGGCCTCGACGATGCCAATCACCTGGCCCTTTTCAACGTGATCGCCCGGGGAGACGAACTGCGCCGCGCCCGGCGCCGACGAGCCATAAAAGGTGCCCACCAGCGGCGACTTGACGATGTGCAGCCCCGCCTCTGCGGCAGCAGCGGCCGGAGCCTGCGGCGCGGTGGCCGCCGGAGCGGCAACCGCCGTCCGTGCCAGCTCAGCCAGCGGAGCCTGAGCCACACCGGCAAACTTCAGACGGATCTTTGTGTCGCCACGGTCCAGATCGAACTCTGCTACCTGGTACTGCTTGAGAAATTCGATCAGTTCTTTCAGGTCTGCGATATCTTCTTGTTTCATTCGTTCCTTCGCCGCCCACAGGCGGTGGCTTGATCTTTACAGTTCAATGAGGGCCTTCGGCGCCGGTGTCAGCACCTCGCCCCCGGTTTGCGTAACGACCACCATATCCTCGATACGGATGCCGTACCGGCCAGGGAAATAGACCCCAGGCTCTATGGTAATCACCATGCCCTCTTGCAGGCGCGTCATTTGTCCGGCACCGATGCGGGGCTGCTCGTGAATCTCGAGCCCGACGCCGTGACCGGTCGAGTGCGTAAAGGCCTCGGCCAGCCCTGCCTGACGCAAAAGCCCACGCGCCGCCTCATCCACTTCGGCACAGCTGACTCCGGGCCGGACCGCGGCCACTGCCGCCTCCTGCGCCTCAAGCACCGCGCCATAGCTGTCCCGCTCGTCCTGCTTCGGCGCACCCAGATACACGGTGCGCGTCATATCCGAGCAATAACCATTGAGAATAACACCGAAATCAAGGGTAAAAAAGCCACGTTTCGGCAGCACGGCGCTGGTCGCCCGACCATGCGGCAAAGCCGACCGCGCTCCGGCTGCGGCTATGGTATCAAAGGACATACCCTCGGCCCCCCGCCTCCGCGCCTCGTGCTCCAGTTCGGCCGCCACGTCAACCTCGCGCAGCCCGGGCCGGATGTAGCCCAGAATATGGTCAAAGACCTGGCAGCCCACCAGCGCCGCCTTGCGCATCAATTCGATTTCGTCAGCGTCTTTGATCATGCGCTGCACATTCAGAAACGGTGCGGGGATCGGCGTAAAGAAGTTGCGCTGCAACCGCTTCGGCAACGATTCCTTCCAGCGAACAAGGTCGGAGACGGTGGTCAGATCCGGGTTAAAGCCCGCCAACACTACACCCGGCTGGGCAGCCAGCCACTGCACCCCGGCCGTTGAGGCCGGTCCCGAAGCAATCTTCACCTGAGCGGCAGTGACCTCTTCGGCCGCCTGCGTGGCGAACCGGCTGTCGGTAAACAGAGCGGCAGCATGACGGGTGAGCGAGAGAGATGCATTATCCCCAGTAAATCCAGTCAGATAGCGAACATCGGGCAGATGAGTGATCACCAGTCCACTCAAGCCGGCGCGAGTCATTCTGCGGCGCAATGCGCCTATGCGACGTGTATGTTCCACGAGGAATGGTATATCACACCGGCAGGGGGGTGAGCCTAGCGCGAGTGACTGAGGGAACAGGAGTTGAAGCGCCTCACATCGCTGCGCGGACGGGCTTTTTCTGATCAGGAGAGGTTGGTCCGGCCTGGAGTTCGGACTGCAGGTCCATCCATTCGTCGAGCTTGGTGCGCTTGAAGCGCCAGCGGTTGCCGAGCTTGAAGGCAGGCACAAAGCCCTCGGATGCGTATTTGTAGAGCGTATCGGGCGAGATTCCCAAGTAATCGGAGGCCTGACGAATGTCCATGACCTCGCGGATTTCAGGAACCAGAAGATTCGAGCGGGTCGCGGCTGAGCGCATTGTTCCTCCGTGCATCTGCCCCGCAAACGTCAAAAGCTGCCCACGGGCCAGCATCTGTATGGTCCCTGATTTCAACCGATGGTTCAAGGTTTTTTGGGAAGTCGCAGAGAAACCAAGGTTTTTCGGGTGGCTTTTTGGGATTTTTGCGCGGCGGCCCGTTGTGGAAAACCACAATTCCTTGGGCCTATTCAGCAGCCCCCCTCAAGCACCGGGGGTGTTGGAGCAGATGGTTCCTGTTTTCACCGCGCGCGGCTCAGTTCGCGTCGTCGCGCTTGTGCAGGGTGGGCCGGTCGGTGTCGTCGGTGGAGCTGCCCTTTTTGCTGCCGGTGGTGTCGGTTCCGGTGCTGGCTTTGCGCAGCGAGGGCCGCGTCTTGCCCTTTGAGTCGGTGAGCCGGCGCTTGTTTTCGATCCGCGCCAGACGGGCCTTGATCTCGTCAAACTCCGAGGTGGTCACGGTGTAGTCGTCGCGCGCGGGCAGGATGTGCGCAATCTCCTCCTGCGAGTGCTCGATGCGGTCCGGGGTCTGCGGATGGTCGGAGAATGCCTTTGAGACCAGGCCGGGCTTGCGTTTTTCCAGCGCCTGCACCTTTTCAAAGAAGGTGATGAAGGACTGCGGATCGTAGCCGGCGCGGTACATGTACTGGACGCCGAGGTAGTCGGCCTGCGCCTCGAACTCGCGCGAAAACTTGAGGAAGGTGATGGGAATGGCGAACTGCGAGCCCTCGTAGATGCCATAGCCGGTCCAGCCGCCGACGAAGATCATCACCGGAATCATGCCGATCTGGGCCATGTTGGCGCGGGTCATCTGGCGCATGGCGTGGTGGGCGCAGACGTGCGCGGTCTCGTGAGCCATGACGCCGGCCAGCTCCGACTCCTCGTCGGCGTTGAGAATCAGCCCGGAGTTGACGTAGAAGAAGCCCCCCGGCAGCGCCATGGCGTTAATCTCGTCCGAGTCGATGACCTTGATGGTGAACGGCACCTTGCAGTCGGAGTTTTTAACGATGTTCTGGCCGATGCGGTTGACGTACTCGACCACGACCGGGTCGGTGATCAGCTTGGTGTTCTTCTCGATCTCGTCGGCGTAGCTGCGGCCGACCTTGATCTCGGTGTTGGTCGAATACCAATTCCACGCGCCGCGACCGCCGATGTCGCGATTGCCGACGGCGTTCACATCGTCAGCGCTGCCGGGCTTGACCTTGACGGGCTGGCTGCCGACCTCAACGACCTTGTCGGGATCGACCGGCTTGGCATCGGCGACCGGTTTGGTGCCGGGCTTTTCCTTTTTCGCGTCTTTTGCGTCGGCTTTGTCTGCGGCTGGCTTGGCCGGGGCCGCGACATCGCCCGTGACCGGCTCCGCACCCGGCGTAGGCTTTTTATCGTCCTGCGCGGGGTCGGTGGGCTTGGCCTCCTGTGCGGACTTCGCATCGGAGCTTTTCGCGGAGGCATCGGCCGTGGCAGCCGGTGCGGTTGCGGACGGCGTCGAGGTTTGCGCCGACGCTGCCAACACGCCAGCCAATGCCGCCACTCCGATTCCCAACCACGCTCCCTGACTCATCCGCTCACCCCCGCGCACCCTTGCGCCCATTGTGCCACGTCTCCGCATCTTTTGACGCGACGCGACGACAGTTTGTATGCCCCTGCCAGAATAATTCTTCGCGCGGGTGCACGACCGGCGCAATCGCAACGGGGTCTTTCCCCCATTTCAAATGCCCTTCTCACGGATTCGCCCGGGCGGGGCGGTAACCTGCGTCCAATTCCCTATTTTCTCGGGGCGCGTGCATCGCGCATACTAGGGTGTATCGCCATAGAGCAGCGAGTCTGTTGGTATATGTCGATACACCCTAGATGGGAATCGAGCGGAGGCCGCTTGCAGAAACCGATCCTCATTGTTCTGTCGGCATTGTTTGCCGCGCTGGTGCCAGTCTGCGCCGAGCCGCACCCGGCCGCGCTGCCGACGCCGCGCAGGATCGAGATTCATCCGCCGATGGATTCGTCCCGACTGGGCTCGCCGTTGCGGCTTGACCGCGGCTGGAAGGTGGGCATCACGGCTGATCCGGCCGCCGCGCAGCCGGAGTTCAACGACACGCAGTGGGTCGAGCGCAACGCGCAGCCGAGCCTGTCCGACGTCCCCGAGCCAAGCGGTGATGAGGACGCGATGAACCGGGAGTCGATCCGGCGGCTGGCGGGCGAGCAGCCACTCTACGCATGGTTCCGGCTCCATCTTCAGCTTGCGCCGGGACACGGACCGCTGGGCGTGCTAGTCGAGCTGCCGGTTTCTGAAAACATCTCAATGAATTTTTTAACGGCCGAGCCGGGCATCGACCTGTATGCCAACGGCAAGCTGATTGAGCCCGAGGGGCCGCATGGCGACGACAGCGAGCGCTATCAGCAGATCAGCCGCATCTACCGGCTGAAGGTGCCGTCGGAGGCAAGCACGCTGGTGCTGGCCGTGCGCACGCCCTACACGCCCTTCGGCTACGCCTCCTATACGAACTTTTTCGCCAAGCGCGCCTTCTGGCTGGGCGAGCCGGGCGACCTGCACCGCGCGCTCGCCATCTGGAGCGCGAACGAGCTGTTTGCGCGCATGCCGCGGCTGGTCTACTCGGTGCTGCTGGTGGCTCTGTCGCTGTTTCTGCTGGCGCTTTACTTTGGCCAGCGCGGCCACGTGGAATATCTGTGGCTGGCGCTGCATGAGCTGTTGCAGGCGCCCTTCGGTTTTCTGGAACAGGCGGGCAGCCAGGCTCGGCTTGAATCCTTCTGGTATGCCGGGCTGGCGCTCGAACTGTTTCTCGTCTCCAGCTATCTTTACTTCGAGTTTCTGGTGGCGTTTCTGCGCATGCCGCGACGCTGGTATGTGCGCACGCTGCGCTCTACGGCACCGGTGCTGGCCACCGTTGGACCGCTGCTGCTGTCAGGCCATGGCAAAACGGCGATGGGCATGACGATGCTTCTGGTCGGCTTCAGTGCGCTGTGGATCTTCGGCTGGCTGCTGTTCATCTTTTTGACGCTGTTCCGGGCCACGCTGAAGAAGAATTTCGAGGCCGGACTGCTGCTGCTGCCGCTGGTGCTGAGCATCATTGGCGTAGTGGAACCGATTGTGACCACGGCGATCAGCGAGATGAGCGGACGACCCTACCACTCGCCGCTGACCATCGAGGCCGGACCGGTGCCGATCAACTTTGCCTCGATTGCCGACTTCACCGGCATCGTCACCATTCTGCTGATTATTCTCTTTCGTTTTTTGCGCATTCAGGGCGAGCAGGAGCGGGCCTCGAACGAACTGGCCGCGGCGCGCAGCGTGCAGGAGCTGATCATTCCGCAAGAGAAGCTCTCGACGCCGGGCTTCGAGGTCGATTCGGTCTACGAGCCTGCGAATGAGGTAGGCGGCGACTTCTTCCATATTCAGCCGACGCCCGACGGCGGTCTGCTGGTGGTGGTGGGCGATGTGGCGGGCAAGGGGTTGAAGGCCGCGATGAGCGTTTCCATGCTGATCGGCGCGCTGCGCGGCAACTGCGAGCACGAGCCGGCGCGGATTCTGGCCGAGCTGAACCGCGTGCTGGCCGGCAGCGAGAGCTTTACCACCTGCCAAGTGGCCCTGTTTGCCGCTGACGGCGAGCTGACCCTGGCCAATGCCGGGCACCCGCCGCCCTACCTGAGCAGCCAGGAGATTGCGCTCGAGGGCAGCCTGCCGCTCGGCGTTGTGCCCGAGGTGAGCTACGACGAGACGCGGCTCTATCTGCATCCCGGCGACCGGATCCTGTTTTATTCCGATGGCGTGGTCGAGGCACGACGGCCCTCGGGCGAGCTGTTCGGCTTTGACCGCGTGCACAACCTGAGCAACCAGCCAGCCTACTACATCGCCGACGCCGCCAAGGTCTTCGGGCAAGAGGATGACATCACGGTGGTGACGGTCAAGCGGCTGGAACCACACACAACATAACAAGCAATTCCATGGGCCAAAAATGAAAATCCTTCGTTGTATATTTTGTATCGGGTTTCTCCTTTCATCGATTCTTCACGCGCAGGCACCCTACGTGCGCGTCGGCGTTCAAGGCCAGATTCCGCTGGGCAAGCTGGGAGAGATGGAACAGATGCTCTATCTGGCCGACGCGAAACAAAAGGCCGATCTGCTGATCCGGCTAGGCGTTGAGAAAGAGATCGCGAATGTAACCACCGAGGAACTGCTGCCAGAGGAAAAGATTCTTCTACATTCTGTTCGTACGCCACTGCAGGCGAGCTATGCCGTAGCCTTTTTGCCGGGATTTCGCGGCTGCTTTTTGTATTTGATGCAAGGCTCCGATGCAGACGTGCAAAAGCATCCCTGGCATGTCATCGACCGGCAGAATCTCGATTGCTGGCACGGCGACAGCACGCTGGAGTTTCTATCTTTGCGCCAGAAAGACACCGACGACATCGTTGCGCATCATGTAAACCTCGGACATGGCTCCGGCATGGTGGAAGATCAGACACAGATTTATTCGATTCTCAACAGCAAACTGGTGCAGACCATGGCCACACAGGATTATCTTTCTGAAGTTACGTGGGGAACGGACATTACGACGGAACGGCAGAGCACCTTTCTTCTCTTTCCCGATCGATCCTTGGAAGAGAGTCGAGCGACCTCGATCAAGGATGTGTTCAAAAAGGTCGAACGACGCTACTGGCACTGGTCGGAGGCGCGACAGAAGTTCGTGGCCAGTCCCTTTCGCACGGTGATTCCTCCAACCCTTTAATCGCGACGGAACGGGCGAGCACTCTTGACGTGGCCCGCCCGCTCTGCTCTACTGCAATCAGTCATGCAGACGCCGCGCGCCAATGCGAAGCTCGATTCGATGCTGCGCGGACTCATGCCTTCCATGCGAATTATGCGGTCCATCGCGCGCGGAAGTGCCGTCTGAGACGAGAGCTTGTTTCGTATCAACCGACCACCACCCGCGCACGCGGCTGGTGGTTTTTCTTTTGGCCACAGCCTGCGCACAAGGAGAGCTTTTTTGGAATCCGTCACTCTTGCCTCAATTCAGGCGGCGCGCGAACGCATCGCGCCCGCGCTCTACGTCTCCCCCTGCCAGCAGTCGCACTCGTTGAGTGAGCTGGCCGGACTGCCGCTCTACCTGAAACTGGAAAACCTGCAACGGACCGGCTCCTTCAAGGAACGCGGCGCGCTGAACAAGCTGCTGACGCTCACCGAAGAGGAACGCGCGCGGGGCGTGGTGGCGGCCAGCGCCGGCAACCACGCGCAGGGCGTGGCCTTCCATGCATCGACGCTCGGCGTGCGCGCGCAGATCTTTATGCCGCTGGCGACGCCGCAGGTCAAGGTCGCCGCGACGCGCGCCTACGGAGCCGAGGTGGTGCTGCATGGCGCCAGTTACGACGAGGCCTGCGCCGAAGCCCTGAAGCGCTGCGCAACCGAGGGCGGCACCTTCATCCATCCCTTCGACGACCCGGCGGTGATCGCCGGGCAAGGAACGATCGGCCTTGAACTGCTCGAACAGGTGCCGGATCTTGAGGCCGTCGTGGTGCAGATTGGCGGCGGCGGGCTAATCGGCGGCGTGGCCTGCGCGCTCAAGGAAACCCACCCGAAGCTGCGCGTGATCGGCGTTGAAACCGCGCAGTTGCCCTCAATGCTGCGTGCCCGCGTCTCGGGTGCTCCGGTGACCATTGGCGCGGCGGCGACCATCGCCGATGGCATCGCCGTGCGCCGCGCCGGCGACGTGACGCTGCCGCTGGTCTCCCGCTACGTCGACGAGATCGTCACCGTCGACGATGAGGAGATTGCCAGCGCGATTCTGATGCTGCTCGAGCAGGAAAAGACGCTGGCCGAGGGCGCCGGAGCCGCGGCGCTGGCCGCCGTTCTGCAGGCCAAGACCAATCTGCGCGGGCTGCGCACGGCCGTGCTGGTTTCGGGCGGCAACATCGACGTAACGCTGCTGGCCAAGATCATCGAGCGCGGCCTCGTCAAGGACGGGCGCCTGCTGCGCGTGCGCGTCTATTTGCAGGATCGGCCGGGCGCTCTGCTCTCGCTCACCGAGATTCTGGCGCGCGAACGGGCCAACATCGTCGAAACCGTGCATGACCGCGCCTACTACGGCGTGAGCCTCGGCGAAACGGCCATCGACGTAACGCTCGAGATGCGCGGCGCCGCGCACATCACCGCGCTGAACCACGCGCTGCACGAGGCCGGTTTCCGCTTTGAGCGGATTCAGTAAATGAGGGGGCAATGTTCACCCGGTGCAAATGTCGTGCTTCTGAATCCTCTTCAAAAGCAACCGCAGATCCCTCGACTCACCACCCCCAAGCTGAAAAACGCTTGGGGCCCCGTTCGCTCGGGAGGACAGCCCTTGTATTGCAGACGATCTCTGCATCAAAATGCACACATCGGAAGCATCTGGCGCGGTTGCGTCTCTCGAAGCCTCCCGCAAAGTTTCTAATCGTAAACAATTTGCCAACTGACCATGCGCGCGTGGTATAAAATCCTCGCGGTACTCTATCGGCCCGCGCATTTCCGCAGACTTTTCGCCGGACCGAGCGAAGGACATTCGAATCATGAAGACGAAATCTTTCTGGGCCTCGATCCTGGGCCTGTCCCTGCTGGCGGGCGCAAACCTGTGGGCAGCTCCCAAGCTCTACGTGGCCAACGAATTCGGCGCCAAGGGCGACGGCACAACGCTCGCGACGGCCAGCCTGCAGAAGGCCATCGACGCAGCGGCAGCAACGGGCGGCACGGTCACCCTCAAGCCGGGCGTTTATCTGACCGGTTCGCTGTTTCTGAAGTCGGGCGTGACGCTCGATGTGGCCGAGGGCGCGACGCTGCTCGGTTCGGAGAAGCGCGAAGATTATCCGGTTCTGCCTACGCGCATCGCCGGCATTGAGATGAGCTGGCCGGCTGCGCTGGTCAACGTGCGCGACCAGAAGAACGTCACCATCACCGGCAAGGGCGTCATCGACGGCGCGGGCCCGGTCTGGTGGAAGTCCTACTGGGATCTGCGCGCCATCTACGAGCCCAAGGGGCTGCGCTGGGCCTCCGATTACGACGCGCAACGGCCGCGCCTGATGCTGGTGCAGAACTCCTCTGAAGTGAAGATCGGCGGCGGCATTCAACTGAAGCGCTCGGGCTTCTGGACGATTCAGTTGCTCTACTCGCATGACGTACACATCGACGGCGTGGTGATCCGCAACAACGAGGGCGGCAAGGGCCCGTCGACCGATGGCATCGACATCGATTCCTCGCATGACATCGAGATTGAGCATGCCGATATTGAGGTGAACGACGATGCGCTCTGCCTGAAGTCGGGTCGCGACTCCGACGGGTTGCGCGTGAACCGGCCGACGGAGAACGTGCGCATCCATGATTGCATCATTCGCCACGGCGCGGCGGCGGTAACCATTGGCAGCGAGACCTCGGGCGGCTTCCGCAACATTGAGGCCTATAACCTGACGGCCTATGAGGGCGTGCCAAACGGCGTGCTGTTCAAGAGCGCGCGCAATCGCGGCGGTTACGCGAAAGACATTCGCGTGCACGATCTGACCCTGATCAATGTCGCGATTCCGATCCGCATGAACATGAACTGGAACCCGGCCTACAGCTACACGGAGCTGCCCAAGGGCACCGACCCGAAGACCGTGCCGCCCTACTGGATTCCGCTGACCACGCGCGTGCCCGAAGAGCAGGGTCTGCCGCACTTCAGCGACGTGCACATCTGGAACATTCACGCGACCGGCGCCAAGACCGCCGTCAGCGCGAGCGCGTATCCGAATGCCACGCTCGACAACTTCCGCATCGACCATCTGGACATTGAGGCGAAGACGGCCGGCTCGATCGCCAACTCCCGCAACTGGACGCTGAGCGAGATCAACATCCGCACCGCCGACGGCTCAAAGCTGGTCTTTGACGACAAGGCTGCCGAGGCCAAGGAGACGGCCTTCGGCGACAAGGAAGTCAAGAAGTAAGCGGCGCAATACGCGTGCGGGCGGCCTCCGCAATTTTCTTCGGAGGCCGTTTCGTTTGTGCGGGATTGAGCGCGAGCCTTGGACGCAAGTCTTTGATTCTTCTCATTGAAAAATCTGCGATTTCCTCAGCCCGCGCCCGCTGAGGGCATTGCATTTCATGCCCGATCCGCATACACTAAATTCAGTCGGAGAGGTGGCAGAGCCCGGTTGAATGCACCTGACTCGAAATTAAGCAAACCCTCTCAGTTAAATACAGACGAACAAACGACTTAATATAGATTTTCCATCATTTTCCAAACAACAAAACAGCAAGCAATACAAAAGGCGAATAAATAGCTTTGTGCGGGCAACTAGCACAAAACTAGCACACATGTGTCCGTCGCGAGGCAGTACTGCTCCAATATGGGCGTACGCACTTAAGTTGTAGCACACATGTAACTTGCGGCGCGTTAAAGCCTTTTGCCAAACTTTGGGATATAGACATGTCTACAACAACGTTGACTTATTTCGAGGTTATTCTTCCTTCAGCGCACACCTGCGCAAAGGAGAATTTCCATGAAAACCAAACGCACCATCGCCCTCGCATCCTTCATCTTGGCTATGGCAGTACTAGGGACTGCCGCTGCAAACCGAGATCACTCCCCACAGGTGCGAGGCGTGCAGTCCGCTCCCCCTATCCTATGCCCTCAACGACCAGGGTCATGTCCAACTCGCTAGTCGATGCAGCCTCAGGAAAGGCGTACTCCTGATGTTCACTTTCGCGGATTACGCCTTCTGGGCAGGCGAAACAGTCGGCTATTTACTTGTGTCCATCTGCATCCTTTTATCCAGAAGCACCTGCAGGTGGTGGTCGGTTTCGACGTACTGCATCCTACAGACATCCATAAACTCAGCCCTATTCCTCATGTGCTGGCGGCAAACATGGAGCGCCTATTTCTACACCCTATGGCTATCTGGTCTCGTGCTGCTTTTACTGAAGCTCGCCATTCTCCTTCAGGTTGTTATCTCTGGACTCTCAAGCCTCAAGGCTGCACCGATTTCGCTGCGCATGGGGTTTGGCATCGCCTCATTCACGTGCGCCTCTATCGCATTTGTGACCGGGATCAAAGGCAATGCCCCCGGAAGCGGCCTGGCACTTTCTGTCTTACTGGCAAACCGAGCCGTATCTATGGCCGTTGTTGCAGTTTTTGCTGTATTTGCCTTATTTTCCGCAGTTCTCGATCTCAAATTAGAGCGCAGGACGCTCTTAATTGATACCGGCCTAACTTTAATGGCAAGCAATGATCTTCTTTGCTTTCTCGGGGAAATCACCTTCCCCAAAAAAGTGCTCACCATTTACCGGGTTCAATCAGCAATCGACCTGGTCGCCATTGCAGTGTGGTGCATTGCGTTCATTTCTTCGGGCAAACGCAGCACTAGAACAGATGAGATGCGAGACGAAGTGCTTCAAGTTGCCCGGAGGGAAATTTTTCAAATTAATTCAGAAAATCACAGGGGTACGCGATGAACTCACCTGAAGTACTGCTCTTATTTTTAGCTTTTTCTCTTCCAGCAATTTTCCGCTTGGCCACCACACGCCACCGACGACTGCGCCGGCCCGAGGATATTCTCAGGGATCTCAAGTCCATACCCAGCGTAGGAGATATATCCGACTTTGAATCTTGGAGCAAAGAGCGAGATGCGGCATACTGGAAGAGTATTGGAGGTATGCGCGGGCTACTACAGGCAAGGAGGAGGGCTATTTACCTGAGAGACTTTACTTGCAGCCTGCTCTCCGAAAACATCCACTGTGAAGATGCCGAGTATATCTGTCAACGATGCAACTGGATTACCGTTCTCGTTGTTCTCCAGTTCATATGCATTCCGTTTTCTGAATTCCACTTTGCTGGAAGATGGGCTACCGCTTTATGTTGTGAGTGCTGGACGCGCACGCTAACGCTGTGCTGCGAATACAATCGGGATTTATACATCCCACTAAGCGAGTGCATGTAATGTCAATTACCACGCAAAATGACAGCGATATTTTGCTGCAAATCCACAAAGATAACGTGGAAGCCATCCATGCCGCCCTGGAGGCCCAGGGCGGCGATGTTGCGAAAAAATCTCGCGAACTGCGGGTCCTTTACCGCGGCATCATCAACGCAGCCAGTAAGACAACCCAGAAGCCCGGCTTTTTCGGCAATTTCGACTACCCAATTGATGCGATTTTGGCCTACCTCTTTATCAAGGGAAGCCCCTGCGAAAAAAACACAATCATCAACGACATCGTCGCCGGAGGATTTCAGGGAAAAACTAGCGGCCCCAAACAGGCGATCCAAGACTCCGTCGCATACCAGACGAACCCGCAAAACAACGGAAAGAAGAACCTTTTCGACAATGGCAATGGAACCATCTCATTAACGCAGCTCGGGACAGCTAAAGCAAAGAAGGCCCTTGCAGAGTCCCCTGAAGGACAAGAAATTCTCCACCATCACCTTCACCAGCAATAACCATCGATTATTTCCGATCACACAATTGCGCACGTGCGATATAAAGTATCCTTTATAATTCTCCCTTTTAATTCATCCATCCTACAGGTATGCCGCCAGATATTAAGATGCGGATCGGTAGGAAGATCATGCTCGCGCGTCGGAAGGCCGGTCTAACCCAGACCCATTTGGCCGACAAGTCCGGCTTGACTCAGGTCTCCGTCAGTCAGATCGAAAATGGTAGAGCGGAAGCCGGCATCTGCACGCTACACAAAATAGCTGCGGCTCTCGACCTGAAACTATCCGAGCTCCTCGCTGGCGTCGACTAGCCAGCACCATTTTCGCCGTTCGCATCAAAAATCACCGACAATCCACGTCATGATCCACTCGCTGCGCTCAACAGGCGAGCACTCCCGCCTCTGCCTACTTGTCGTACTTTTATCGCTCTTTTGTTTGCTTTACCATCTTTACTGTGGTACTTTTATCTTACTTTAGCATTACAGGAGCCAAGGGAATGACAAAAGCAACCACGACCTCACAGATCAACGCAGCCATCGACATCGGATATTCGTCGGTAAAAATCGTCTCCGGCGCCGCCTCAGGAAAACCGAAGAGCATCATCCTGCCATCCGGTGCAGGGCCGCTCACCTTGCTCCCTAGATCCTTCGGTGGCACGAACTCCGACTACCCCACGGTGCAGATCGGCGGCGAATCGTGGGCCGCCGGCATCGACCCCACCAAGCTCGACGGGTGGTCGCGCGAGTTGCACGCCGACTATCCAAGCACCGATCAGTACATGGCTCTATATCTCGCGGCCCTGCTGGTCACTGGCGCTGACACAATCGACCGCCTAGTCACAGGCCTGCCTGTCAGCCAAGCACAGGACAACGGACGCGTGGATACACTGCGCGCCGCGCTCACGGGCACGCACCAGATCACGCCGCAGCGCAAGATCACCGTCAAGCAGGTCGATGTTATCCCGCAGCCCGTAGGCGCATGGCTCGACTACGTGACCAATCAAGCCTCCGACGCCGAGCTGGCCGTGCTCTCTTCTCGGGTTCTCGTCATCGATCCGGGATTCTTTTCGACGGATTGGACAGTGATCGAGGGCGGAGATATGCGCGGCGCATACTCTGGCACGTCCACAATAGCCATGTCCGCCACGCTCGAAGAGGCAAATCGCCTGATCGCGATCGATCACGGCGGCAGCGTGGGCCGCGACAGACTGGATCGGACACTGCGCGATGGCGGTAGCTCGATCTCCGTCTATGGCCAGGTCATCGAGATTGCCGACTATATCGCTAAGGCGGCAACGACTACCGCACGCCAGGCGTTGGCCGAGATGCGCCAAAACCTACGCCTCGACACGGCCCCATACGATGCGATACTACTGACAGGAGGCGGGGCAAAGGTTTACGCGGACGCGGTAAAGCACATCTACCCTCACGCCAAGATCCTCACCGCCAAAGATACCGTCTGCGCCAATGCGCGCGGATTTTGGAGCTACGCACAATGACAGACTCGCTCAAAGTCCTCGTAACGATCGGAGCCAGCTCGACCCTACGAGCAGACATCGATCGCTTTGATCCGAGGGATAGAGCTGGACGGATTCGCGAGCTGGCCACACTCGGCCTGCAGCTCGAACGACAAGCAGGCGGCCCACTAAGCCTCGGCACGCCGCCTGCAGCGCCCACACTTACAGCGCCACAGCCGACAGCAGAAGCCGACACTAAGGCCGCACTCATCGAAAGACTAAAGCAAAGTTTGCAATAACGGACCGGCCACTCAGGCCGGTTTGTTATTGCGCCTATATTACAGCCGCCGCACCGCCCGCCACCCTCGCTCGCACCACACAATCGCAGTCGGCAGAATCTTTTCCCACCACCGCGTGGGCCGGTCAAAGACGCGCTCGAGGTGATCCGCGACGCGATGGCCATCGACCGTCATGCCGACGACCTCGCGCGTGGCCAGTTGTGTATTGTCGAGCACCGGCACGGCTGCCGCACCCACCTGCTCATATTCGCGCGCCGTTGCCCCGAGCTGCGCCTCGAGCGGCACGAGACCAACAGCCGCCCGGTCCGTCGACACGAGCGCCGCATTCGCGCTCTGTACCGTTTTCGTGAGCGCACCCGTCAGCGGCCCCAGACCCGCGACCGCATGGTTGACCTGCCAGAGCGTTGCCCGCGTATCGCGCAGAATCGCGCCCACGCTGGCCGCCTGTTGCTGGCTTGACGCGCTCCACGCCCTCGAGGCAGTGTCGACGTTGGCCAGTGTCGCATCCGCGCGGGCAAGCAAGCCCGTCTCAGGCCGGTTGAGCGTGTCGAGCACGCCATTGACGCCATCGAGCGCCGCCAGGCCGCGCGTGGCCACTTGCGGCACATAAATCCAAGCCAACGCACCCAGCACCACAAACAGAAAAGCCGAGGGCGACAGCCAGGCGGCCGCCACCCTCACAAAGATCATTCTGCCAATCTTCATCGCCGCCTCGCTGGCTAGAAATACTTGGTCATGCCCGAGCTGATGTAGTAACTGGTGCCGCCAGGCGCGACCAGAGCACCGAACTGCAACGTGTTGAAGCTAACCGTGCTCGAGATCCGGTACTTGGTGGTGATGTTGAACAGGCCCGCGATATGCGAGTTGGTGCCGGAGGTATAGATCTTGTTGCCGATCGCCGCGCTCACGGTCAGTCCCAGCTTGTCGGAGCCGACCGTGGTCTTATCCAAAAAGCTCAGATACGGCGTATAGGCCAGGCCAGCGCCATAGAAACTGAAGCCACTGGCCGAGGCCGACAGCTCGCGGCCCTGAATCGATACGTACGAGGTTTTGTCGGCGTTGAGATAGACGAACGGCAGATCCTCGGTGATCAGATTGGCCGCGTCCCACGAGCCATTGTCGTAGATGCCCACGGCGTCATCGCTGGCCGAAAACGCCAGAGTGCTGGCCGTGGTCGACGCAGTGGTCGTGCTGGTCGAGCTGCTGCTCGAGGAGCTGGAGGTTTGGGCAAAGGCGAAGCCACTCAGGCCCGCAAACATGGACAGGGCCACAACAGTCGCGCGCAGGCGGCAAACGATACTCATTATTGCGTACTCTCTTTCGGTTTGGCCGATCGGCCTGAAAAGAAAAAGGCGGCAGCACATGGCCACCGCCCAGGTAAGGCAATCCGCATTAGGCCGCTGCAGCGGTCGTGTCGGTACTGGTCGACGTATCAGTGCTGCTGGTCGCATCGACCACCGTGGAAGCCTCGGCGGTCGCATCGGAGCTTATCGCCGTAGTGCTATCCGTCGAACTGGCGGCCGCCACGGTATCTGTGGTCGCAGTGTCGGCCGTCGCATCGGTCGAAGTCGTGCTGGTCGAATCCTCGGTAGTCGACACGGAGGCCTGCGCTGAGCTCGGGGTGGCCAGCGGGCCATTGAGCAGCAGCACGGCCGCGTCGATGTAGCGCACGAGGTAAGCCTCAGCCGCCTCGCTCGTCATGCCCGACGCGACCAGCTTCGGCAGCAGCGTTTCCTTGACCAGCTGCAGCACCGTGGCAGCCTTCACGCTGCCCGCGCCGCCGGCAGGAGCCAGAACCGCATAGGCCTGCTCGACGCTGACGATCGCATCGACGACCAGGTTAAAGTCGGCACCGTACGGTCCGAGGACCAGGTCCGCGACCGGCTCGAGCTTCTGCACTTCCTCGGCCGCCGGCCGGATGTTCGCCACAACGTTCTTCGCCGCAACCACGGCCGCCTTGCCAGCCTTGCTCAACCACGATTCAAATTTCGCCACGATAATGCTCTCTTCCCCTGCCGGCATTGCCGGCAGATGTTGTTGTTTGCCCAAAGAAAATGCCGCCCGACGCACATGCGTCCGACGGCCAAGAATCGCTCCCACCAAAGCGGCAAGAGCGCCGAAAAGAGCGTGCCACGGCGGCCAGCCGTGCCGCGCACCTTCACCGGCAAAATAGATCAAGCCCACAGATCCCCCTTTTGCGGGCACAAAAAAGCCGAACCCTCGCGGATCCGGCTCATGTGCTCGAAAACTGTTTGTTGGTTATGCCGCCTACACGGCGCGCAGCTCTAACGTTTTACCGAGTGCCTGAAATGCTGCAGCGAGCCCCTCGATCTTCGAGCCATACCGCAGGTCCGTCAGGCGCGTAATGTCCTGCGGCCGCACCTTCATGCGCCGGGCCAGCTCAGCCGGCCGCACCTTCTGCGCAAGCATCTCGTTAAGCAAAAGAACTTTCGCAGAAAGCCCTATTGGCAACTCGACGAAATGCTGTCCGGGCTTTATGCGCCGTTTCGGCACGGGAACCGCTTTTTTCTCGCCGAGGTAATACTCAATCGCCGATTCCAGCACGTCACGCGCATGAACGAGCGCGTCCTCTTCGTCGTTGCCCTGAGTGATAGCCTCCGGGACATCCGGAAACGTGACGAGGATAAACTTTCCGTCTTTTTTGAGATCCACCGGATAACGCATACAACCTCCCGCAGTGTGAGCTAATGTGGTGCGAAGCAGCTTACTTGATTTTCAGCTGCTTCTTGATGGTCTCTACCAGACCGGTGCCTAACTCTTTGTTGTGCATCGGAAGATAAGAGACGTTGCCGTTCAGTTCGACCCTGAAATGCGATCCCTTTGCAGGCATCAGAATTGCACCTTGCTTTTCAAGCCACCGCTTTAGCTCGCTGCTCTTCATGACTCAAGTATAAGCGTTTTCGCTTATATGTCAAGAAGGGAAACCGGGAAAATTGCAGGACATTACGCGGATTTCCAAAGCGCAAGCTCGGCCTGACGCCGCGCGTGCAAATCGGCGTTAGGTTTCCCGTCGGCACGGTCCCAGCGCAGCAACTGGTTGCCGGCGGCATCATGCTCGCCAGCATTGAGCAGTCGCAGCAACGTGGAGCCCGCCAGGCGACCAGAACCGAGATTGAACGTAAAATCGACGAGCGCGTCGACCTGGCCTTGCGTGAGCTGCACTTTGACCAGGCTGGCCACCTCGGCTTCTGCAGTCTGCACGTCGCGCTCGAGGAGCGCGAGGGCGGCGCTCTGCGTAATGCCCACCGGAAAGGCCTCACGCGGCGTGAGCTTGTGGCCGTAGCCAATCGTAGGATGGCCAGTCAGGTCGCGATAGGCGTGGCTCCGGAACCCCTCGCACTGCTTAATCAGCTCGAGGGCTTTTTCTGAAATTTGCATGGAACTCTCCCGGCTACGACGACAACGAGTAGCCGATCTGATACGTGGTTGACGGGGCAAGCGCCGCCGTGGTCGTTAGAGTGAGGCCCGTGGTCGATGTCGACCATCCCAGGCCGCTCATTGATACGCCGTTCGGCACGCAAACGCCTTGCGGCGCGGCCGACAACGTAGAGCCAAAGGTGATTTTGCAGAGCGCGCCGGCAACGAGCGTGCCGGTCCCTGTTGTGAGCGTGATGGAGCCAGTCGCGGCCGATCCGCCGACCTTAACCGTAGCGCCCGCGCCTACCACCGCCGCGTCCCCCAATGCCGCCGTTACGCTGCTGGTGCTGGCCGTGGCCAGAGCCGCCACCGACGCCGGCAGAACCGACGTGGAAAGCGTGCCGCTCGACACGTCCTCGGCCGACACGGTGATGATCGACGAGGTATCCGACACAGTCGCTGGTCCAGACGTAACCCAGTCACTGCTGACCCCCAGCGTATTGATAGCGCGCACGCGCACGTTGTACTGCGATCCATCGTTGACGTTGTTGATGTAGCAGCACGTCGCAGATCCGCTGAGCAACGGCATTGCTGTCCATGCCGAATCGTTCGCAAGCTGCCACTGCACCTCGATGTTGCCGCCGTCTGTTACAAAGCTGTCACTGGCCAGTGTCCACATCACGAAGAGAGAGTTGCGCTCGAGCCCATCCGCGCTGGTCGAAATCGTGCTCGGATATACCGTGCCGTCGATCGTTGCGCCTGGTCCGCTGTACGTGGTCACCGTGCTCGGCTTGAGAACGATTCTGCCATCGACATATTGCGGATACTTGTACCCCTCCGGCGTCAATTGCTCCGTGGTTGCCCAGTCGTAGATGTTCGACCCGGTCTCGGCAATCTGGAGTTCGACAACCAGCGTTGGCGCACCGCCTTGCGAGCTATCCTCGACGAAGTCGCTCTGGAGTACCTCAAAGACTTTTTTCTGCCATTTATAGCGCGAGTGCGTGAGCGTAATCGTGTCGAGCGCAACAGCCTGATAGGCACGCATACTGCAACGCAGTTTCCCGCGCCCCTGATAGCGCGTCCGCATCATCTCGATCTTGCCAAGTCGCTGCGCCGTCGCACTCGAGCTCGTGCAGGGCAGGTGAATCTCTTTGAAGAGGCGCTCATAGCCATCCTCTACGTAATAGGCGTCCCCCTCACCATCGTCCGTAACAGCGCCATACCCGTGCTCGTAATCGCACATATAGGCCGGGAAGTCGCCGAGCTGCCAGCCATTTTCCGGCGATGTATACGATCCTTTCACCGCGTTGCACGTGTCGCGAATCGAGAGCCGGGGCGACCATTCAATCGGTCCGACCAGATCTGCCTCGGTCAAGTCGAGTGTCGGCTCTACCCAGGCACCGGGAAAGATCGAATACTGACCGCCCTGATAACTGAGTCGGCCGGCGCACGACGAGAGCAGACTCTGCAGAATTGCGCCGCGTGTCTGGTTGAGCTGCACATAGCAGTCACATGCATAGCGCGCCTCGGTTCCGCCTGCAGCAAGCGATACCTGTTCGTCGCAGATGTTTGCTGCAGCGATCAGGTTGTCGGTCGGAATGCTGGTGCCGATCGTCAATCCGTAGCCGCCACGTATGCGCGGCAGGCTCATGTAATCGGCAATGCAAAGCGCCGCGTTGTTGCTGTACCCCTTTGTTCCAGTGCGCGGATCGTAGATGTCGTTTTTGCCGTAGATCACCCACGACAGATTCGGAATCGCAGACGGGAAGACGCCCGAGTCGTAGCCAAGCTGCACATACGCCACGGTGCGACCCAAGCACAGATCTGTCGAGCTCCAGCTCGTGCCGGCCTCGAGCAGCTTCGTGAAGCTGGCCGTGTGCGTGCCGTCGAGGATCTCGACATAGATCTTGTCTTTGTAGTCGGCGTATGTGGTTTTCGCATAACCGCCCGAGCTGGTCGCATCGTCGCCACCGCAGATATATGTGTATGTCGTGGCATCATCAGGATCTGGCTGCGTCACGATCCACATGCCGTTCAAGGTGTTGTCCGAAACATTGGCGACAATCAGCGGCAGGCCGTCCTGGCCACTCATTGCCGACGTAAGTTTCATCGTCACAACGCCGTTCGTACGGCTGATCGACGAAATATCGATCTGGATCTGAGTGGGCGAATAGCTTTTCCAGCCGCTGGTCCCCACAGACTCCATCAAAACCTGTTTACCGTCGACGCGCAACTGCCACCCGCCGCGGATATTGCATGGATGGCAGGCCAGAGCGTACACGCGATGCAACTGTTTATTGTTGCTGGTTGTGGCCCCGCCAGCGTTACTGTTAGCATCCTCGAAGATCTTGACGCCGCCCACCTTTTGGCGGCCGTAGACGTAATTCCACGGACCGACTGGCGAGGTGACACCGACAGCAATGCCGGTATTGCGCGACGTAAGCGCCGCCAAGCCGCTCATGCCACCCGACAGGGCCATCGATCCGCCCATGCTGATCAACGCGCCGTGCATCGTGGCAGTCAAAGCCACACCGAGCCCAGGTAAAGCAAAAGAGGCCCCGATCGCGAGGCCGCCTATCGCCATTTCCGTAACTGCTTTTGCCATCGCTACCCTATGCGCCATGCGCGAGTCGCGCAAGAAAGAGGCAGGTACAAAAGACCATGCCGGCCAGGTGAAATCACCGTGTTCCCCATCATCGAGAGAATCCCCAAAGACGAGCGCACGGCGCGCCTGATGAGCAACGCATCTCCGCGCTGTGCCATCAAAACCGGCACCTCACGTGCACCGCACTCTGTCGCTATATGCTCGGCAACGGCCTCTATCGTTGACCGGCCGCAGTATGCGGCGATCGCCGCGAAGGCCTCACGCCGAGAGCCATAGCGACCACGCAAAGCCATAGCGACGTCCACGCCGCACATCGCCTCGATCGCCCCGGCAACGAAGAGGCCGCAATCCTGCTGCCCATACCGGAACTTCCGCTCAGATGTCGCAGCGAGATATGCCGTAAGGCGCGACTGCCAGTCGCCATAGCGTCTCATACGTTGTTGCTGCTCGAGGGCGTGACGCCCCAGAAGGTGATGCGCTCCTGCACGCCGGGGACAAACCGAAACCCCGTATCGACGGTTGATGCCGGCAGACCGAGCGTCTTGAGCGTGTCGGCCAGGTCCAGTTGCTGATCGTCCGCCGTAAAGCGCCGATAGCATGCCCGATTCAGATCCACGAGCACGTTTTCTGCCGTGATCGCACAACTACACGTGCCACCGCCATCGGTGAGCGATGGCCGGTCAAGCAAACCTTTGAAGCTGAGAATGGGATCTGGAATCAGGCTGAAATTTTCGTCATACAGAGCCAGCCACACCTGCGCATCGCCGAGGATGCGGACGTCGTTCAGGATCTCGTCGATATTGTTCGCAGATAGTCCGTCGAGCGTCAGTGTGATGCCTCGGGCCTCAACGGTTGAACCTTCGGAGATGGGTGAAATCTTGCCCAGGCTTCCGATGCCAGTAAAGGTGAGGTCGTTCCATGTCATCGGGCCGATACCCGTCCAGAGATAAAGCGACTCGTTGGCAAGCTCCAACTGGGCAAGCAATGCGCATCGCACCACTCGCGCAGAAAGCGCCTTTTCAATCGCGACAGTCATCGTGCGCGGCACTAGACGGCCTCCCGCACGTTGAATGCCGTCACGCCGTACGAGCCGACATTCACGCTCGACTTCACGGGATCGGCGGCGCGCAGCCGAAACACGCCCTTACAGGCACGCGTTACAACCTTGACCTGGTCAGCAGGCTGATCGCGCAGATTGGGCCAGATCGGAATCGTCGCATTGCCCGAAGAGTCTGACGAGACAGAGTCCCGCACCTTATATAGGCGATAGCCGATCTGCAGGTAATCGCCCGGGAGAAGAATCCCCGTAACGGAAGCCTTCCAGCCGCTCGTGGCCACGCTATAGCCTGTCTGGCCAGCCCCAGAAACCAGCGGCGTTCCCAATGCAGGCCCCTTGGGTCTCTTACCCTTAGGATCGCCCAGCATGAATAGCCCAACCCCATGACGCATCGAAAGCATCCAGGCCGTCCAAAAGTCGTTGGAATATCGGTCAAGCGGCGGCAAGGACACCACACCTAACCACATCGACTGCATCCAGTCGATGACTTGCGACTGATAGTTAAAATCCGATGCGGTTTCGGCAACCTTGTCGCCGTACTCCCACTCGATTGTCGAGGGCGCTCTCACGCCAGAGACCTCATCGCTCGGCATCGCGTAGATGCTTTCGCCATTCAATGCGCCAACTACAAGCATCGAGACTCCAATAAAAAAGGCACCCGAGGGTGCCTACAGGATGGACTTGCTTATCGCGCGATATACCTAACAGGCGGTCGCACCAATCAGTAACGTCTTTGTGACCGGATGCGTCGGTAAAGCGCCATAAGCAGCGGTAAGCATGTCGTCATAGAGCAAATCTTGATGCGTTGTTGGCTGAGCCCCAAACACAGCAGAAAATCCAAGCACTGCGGCATCTCCAGCCGCCAAAGAGGCATCATCGAAGATCGCATTCACGATGCCAGGCTGAAGGGGCTGATTCCCTGCCGCTTTTGCGGCCTCGGAGTACCAGATACCAACCTCGACCACTGCATGCTTGTTTTTATGATCGAATGCAGAAATTTGTCGGATTGAAAGAATCATCCCCACCATCGGCTCTCCGGTGGATGAATTTACAATTCCCGGTCCAAGCGTATAGCTCATGAAATCTCCTTAGTTTGGATTGCCCGTTAATAAGCAGCCCCACGTAAGGCTATTGGCCGTGGGTGCCGTAATGGTCACCGTCGTGCCACCTGCCGGCGCACTGCAATAAGCTGTGCCTCCGGTATACGATCCGTTCGTAGGAAATGCAGGACCGATCGGCGCGCTGACGTACGCAGCATTGAGAGTCCATGTGCATGTCGTAGAGCTGCTCATCACGCATGTTCCGGCGCGGTCATTGATCGCGGACTGAATGCCATGCTGATACAAAAAAGACCGGGCGTGCGCATAAATCGTGCCCGAAGGATTAGCCCAGGCATGAAGATTTCCCCCTGCCGCGCTCAGACCGTACCCCATATCTCCAACGCCGAGCTGCGGGCCGGTCGAGGAATACGATCCGTAGTTGATAACTGCTGTGCCCACGGTATGGAAGCCGTACGCAGACACATACGTCGGACAAGATGCACCCGTCACGCCTATGCACAGACGCCCCGTGCCGTCTAGCAATGCGGCTTGCGTACCGCTTTGAGCAAGAGAGAATCCATTGCTGCCATAGTCAATTCCTCCAGGCAGTAGCTTCAAATGATTAGCGGAAGACGACAGATAAATGCAGGTTGGCGTCTTGTAGTAGCCACTTCCCTGCATCACATTGATAGCGCATGCAGTAATCGTGCTGGATGCTGACAACCCCCACACGCTGCTCATCCAACCTCCCTGAATCTGCGGATAGAGCCCTTGGCCAGACGCCGCAGAAATAGTCGACGCAAACACGTAGGGCGTTATGGAGGCTGTTCCCGTATAAACGAAATGGTTCCCAATCAGGGTAGGAGTTCCGACCAACTGGCCAGATCCGCCAACGAAAGAATCGCCATCGCCACCCATGACATATACGCCGAGAGCCGAGAGAGAGTAGACGACATATCCGGAATCGACCTTCAGGAACGGATACCCTTTGCTTGACACTGGCGGCAGAGCCTGGCCTCCTAGCATCGTGATCGAATTAAGCCCGTTGCTTGCCACATGTATGCCATGCAAAAAACTCGCGCCCTTGATGGTCAGTGATTCCGCACCAACCTGCAAGTAGCCGCCGTTTGTCCATATGCCGTCGAACTGCAGATCACCTCCAGCTCCAACAATGTGCCCAATATCACCGGCACCGACATTCGTTCCATCTGTGCTGGTTCCGATCAGGTCGAAATCTACGAAGTGGCTGTCGTTCTGGTTGTCGCCATTGAATAAAATTCCCGACGTTGTGTTTCCCGTAACCGTTATGCCACGAAAAGTATTTTGGGCCGAGGGCGCACTTTGAAAATTGATGCTGGCATCGAGCACCGTAGTGATGGCCGAGTTGTTGTTCCCGTCTATCGTTAAATTTTCTAAAACCGTATATGTGGCGTTTGTCAAGTTGAAGAATGTACCCGAGGCCGCAGAGTTAGCCCGAATAATAGTCGCCGCTTGCCCAAGCCCGAAAATCCTTTTCGGAGCCGTGTGCTGTTCCTTTGACGTTCCCAGAGGTGTGGCTTTAACAGCCTTGGCGTAATACACGTAGCCGCGAAGGCCAAAGGATAGCTGGTTGCTCGCCGCAAACAGCATTCCTTGTTCAAACGCTGCCTCATTATCGAAAGTGGAATCGTCCGATTTAGCTCCACAGTCCTCAGCCCACAAGATGTTTCCCTGAAGCTGTCGAACCCATGTACCGCCTCCGGCCGCCGCAAAATTCACACATCCGTCCGGAGTAATCGTCGAGCTGCTGTACTGAAAGATGCCGCCGCCCCCCTTGCCGTATCCGTAGTCAGCAATAAAAGCGCGAACAGGGGACGTAGGGGTGACCGACCGAAGAGCGGTAATGCTAGCTGCCATCGTGCCCGCGTCGATCGTGCCAACATTCATGCCGCCGCTCACTTCAAGATGGCCATTTACGTCCAGATCACCTGCCGTCTGGCTATTCTCATACATTGGCGAGAGCGGCTCAGCGTCCCCATCAAACGCATCCAGAGACCAGATCGTTCCGCTAATCGTGGTTATGCCAAAATCGCGAATCACAGAGCCAGTGTTCTTCACGTCTGTTGCGTAGATGTGATAGCGAACATTGGTTGGCACCGTCGCGGAAGAGTCAAAGACAGCGAAGCCGGCCTGAAGCACGCCATTCGACACGAGCGGACACGTTGGACGAGCCAAAACCTGCATCGCGGCTGCCCGAAACCCTAAAGCCTTACCACTCGCATCCACAGGCGCAAAGCAGAGGCGCGCAGACACCAGCACGTTGCCGGCCGCATCAGACAAGCCAGAGGCGGTCACAATGGTCTTACTCTGCGCCACCGAGGCAATAGGCACAAGCATCAGAACGACGCACAGGAAGATGCGAAACATGCGCATTTTTCAATACCCTCAAAGCACTAAGCGTTGCTGTTTTCTGCCATCTGCTTAAAGATGTCAGCCCATGTCGTGTTTGCCACACCAGGCCCGATAGAAAATTCCGAGAACGTTCCAAAGCTCTGAATGAGCTGACCGGTTTGCACATCCCAAAACATGGCCGAATACGTTGCATCCGGGTTATCAGGGCTATCCGTCGTAGAGTCGAGCTGCACCTGCGGAATCGTCAGCCCCTCCTCGGAGACCACGCAACTGTACGAAGCGTAAAATCCAGCGCCACTCGCGCGAACCGCAAAAGGGCAACGCGAGCCGACGTACAGCGTTCCAGTCTGCGCCGTGAAAGATTGATTGGAATAGACACGCAACTGCACGCCCGTGCCGGCTCCCTGCCAATGAGGAAGCACAACAGGCGCAATCGTAATTAGTGCCACACTACCCCCTAATGCGGCACACGCCGCGAATACTCGCTCTGAGCATGCATCGCATCGCTCACCGCCTGGCGATGCGTGTTTGCGATTGCACGCTCGAAATTCGCGCGTGTCAGCGAAGGATCTGTGCCGCGCGCGTCGATATGCAAAGTCGTCTGTGAACTGGATGGCTGATGCGATGCCACGTGGCTCCCTGCAGGCAAATACACCCGCTCCGGGCCTTGTTCGCCGACGTCATAGACGCCAGACATGAGCGCATCACCGCCTAGCGCAAGTCCACCAAGAGAACTGCCTATTTTTCCAAAGAAGCTCCCTGCGCCAAACAGCTTGCCGCCCATAAGGCCGCCAAGAAAATTCGAGTCATTGAGCTTACCCAGCAGGCCGCCTGCAACAGACCCGGCAGAACCGCTCACTGCAGACTTGCCCTTTGCTCCATCCGCATCCTTCACATAGAAAGGATTCGACTGGCTGCCATCTGCCTTTCCTCCAACACCGAGACCATTGAGGATGGCGCGCTCTCCTGTGCGCAAAGCACTTTGAGCGTACCCAGAGGCCTCTCCACGGAACATGCCCGACCAGTTGGTCTTGCTGCCGGTGGCCCAAGCTGCAACCTGTCCATTGACGCCAGACAGTGCATTGAGCCACTTCTCTTGTATTTGGCGCGAGTACTGCGCATGCAACTCTTGGAGCTGCTCAAGCCCCTGCTGCTCGGTCGCAACGATCTCGTCACGAACTTTTTCAGCCTCCGCTGATGCTCCCTTGCCGATAGAGGTGAGCAGATCGAGCACCTTCAAAAGCGCGGCGATGCTCTCGTGGACCTCTGCCACAATGGCATTGTGCACTTCTGATACACGCTGGCCTTCGCTCTCTTGCCCCATTGCAACGCGCCCGGACGAAGTACGCTCTACGCTCTGCAACTGCTTTTGTGCCGCCGGAACCACGTCTCGCTGTGTCTGAATCTTGCTCTGCACGCCTTCGATATACAGCCGCGTCGCAGCCCTGTCCGCCTCTTGGCGCATGCGATCAAACTCATCGTTTCCACGCTGAAGGCTGGCCCAATACGCCTCTACCTCTGAAAGGACGCGCTGCGCCTGTTCAATTTCAGCTTTATTCCCGACAACCATGATCTCAATCATGTCGCCGAAGGCCTTTTGCGCCTTCTCGCGTGCCTGCTTGGCTTTTTCTGCCGCCTGCTTTGCCAGGTCTCTGTTGTGCGCCTGCGCCTCAGCGACAGCGTTCTGCCCAGTCAGGTCGCGATTCTCGATCGAAAGTTGATTGAAATCCGACATACTGCCGAGACCAGCAGAGTAGTGCGATAGCTGTTCAATGCGCTTGGTCTGATCAGGATGCGCCTCAGCCGCAGCAGCAAAGGCTAGAGCCGACGGCTGCGCCAGGCCGCTCACCGTCGACATACTCTTCTGTCTTTGCTCCTGCGATTGGTGCGCTGACGCTAGCTGTCCCTGTGCCCACTTACGCTCTTCGTTGATAGCCTGCTGGCGCTGCTCGTCAATCTCTCTCTGAGCCTTGTCCAGTTCGACCTGTGAGGCTTTCCTCGTCCGTAAGCCCTCGAGCTTCTCACGACCCTCTTCATCGATCCCCTCGAGCCGTGTACTGAGGTTATGAGCGTGCCCGGTCAGGTCATCCGTTCGCGCACTGCCCAGGAGGCGCCCCATAACGCCGACCTGTTGCCCTTTGAGCACCTGGCCGATTTTAGCGATGTCCTCGTTGAGCTTCACGCCAAGTTGATTGGCACTCTGAATTGCCTCATCGATCGCGAGCTTCAGGCCGTTGGTCGGTTTCTTTTCAAACTTGGCAATCGACAGTACCAACCTGTCGTTTGCCACCTGCAAAGCATCATTGCCCTGGTTGACGCTCTGCGTGATCTTTGCCCAGGCCTCCTGATTCTTCTCTGCAGCTTCTCGCTGCTTTTCGACAAACTCCGCAACCTTGCGGCCGGCCTCGACCAAGACATTGATCAGGGCCAACACCGCAATAGTGTTAAAGGCTGCGCTCATCGCCTCACGCACTGCCGGCACTTTAGCGATCCATCCCTGCAGTGCCCGGGGCATCTCAATGCCGATCTCTTCCGTGACGAGGTGGAGACCGTGACGAGCCTCCGTCGCATCCTCGCGGATCTGAGCCACCATGCGCTTTGACTCGCGTCGCACTTGTTCCGTCGCCTGCGTGTACGAGGAACTGTTGGCCGTGATTTCAATGGCTAGTTTTGGCATGGTTTCCTGTAAGGAGCGAGAGCCCCAAATAGTACGTTGAACTGCCTATTCAAGCTGACTCGCTTCGGCTTAGATGCAGACCGAGATCCGTCATCCTCTACCAAGGAAGGCATGTACACCTTCGGTGCATGAGGCTTTTTCGGGGAACAGAATGAATGATTGACAATCGAAGAGGTTGCAATACCAACCAGCAGCTCTCTATGCAGACGCTCTTCCTTGTTACGAGCAAGCAAGGCATGGAACTGCCGCGGCGTCATCGCATAAAATGCATCGTCGGAGAGTTGCAGATCATACCGCGCGACTGACCACAGATGCATCCAAAGTTCGCGCGACGTTAATCGCTTTCCGTCGCGCCCTCGGCGTTTTTTGGTTCTTCAGGATCTGGCCTGCTTCCAAGGAGCGCCGAAACTATCGCATTCGAAATGCGAGCCATGTCGACGTAGCCAGCCAAAGCTCCCGTCTGCTCAAGGGTGATCTCCGGATTCTCCCTAAGCAGTCCGGCCCAGAGCAACTGACGCATCTTAGTGGGAGTCATGTTGTCCGGTTCAAAGGCCACCAAAATGTTTTCGCCGCTCTTTTCTTCATACGCGATGATCGCGTTGAAGTCATAGCAGAGGTGATATGTTTTGCCATCCAAAGCCAGAGGCGCATTCGGCAGCGTGGGGTCAGCCCCGGGGATTCCAGCCACTGTATTTTTACTGGTTTTCATGTGCGTTTTCCCTTAATGGGGCAAGGTTAGCCTCGCCCCGTTCGATTCACACCGCGATTACGCAGCGGCCGTAGTGGTTGTCGTAGTAGAGGTCGTCGAAGCAGAAGAGGTAGAAGTGATTGCGCCGGAAATCTTGATTTCGGCCTTGAACTGGATATATTTGTCGTTCTGCAAATCAGTGCTCCAGCTCGTCACGATTCCGACGAACTTATCCGCCGATCCATCCGGGTATGTCACGACAAAAGGAACCCTTACCGAAGATGCCGCGCCATACGCCGCTGCAACCTGCTGCTGGCCCGCATCGGACGGATAATAGTTGCCATCAATGCTGATCGATCCGTTGTCACGCAGCGTCCCCATAAACTCGCGATCAATCGTTTCATCGTTGAGTTCGGAAACATCTTCCGTGTCGACCTTATTACCGCTATGGGCAATATGTTTGATCCCGTTAATCACTGTCGTCCCAGCACCAACTGACAGGGTCGACTTTTTGCCTAGAATCGGCGTCAAATCAGACATAGGTTCTCCCTTCCTGTGCGGCGCATGCCCACTGGAGGTTGTTTGAAGAGGTTGTTAAAAGGTGAAATCGATGATGAAATCGACTTGTTTGCGAAACGCAAGATTGGCCGCGTCGTAGTAGTCCGTCACATCTTCAACTCGAATATCCGAAATAGACGTACCGTCCAGCAGGTCGCCAGTAAAGGACTCAAGGCAATTACGAATCGCTCGCACCCCAGTATCAGCGGCCGCATACGTAGTATTGCTTCGCACATCCATCTGCAATCTGCAAGTTTCATCACGCGCCTTACGGCCGAGCTCGTAATCAGGAACATCAGAAATGACCTGATACGTGACACACGGATACACGGCATCCTGAGGGAGCAGCACTGGATAGATGCCGCCCGGCAGCGCGTCCCGCACGGCATCATCTGCTTCCAGTTTTGCCATGAGGCCCTGAATCATGCCGCACCTTCCACTGGCGTAAACTTCCCGCCGAGTTCCGCCTGCAGGCCATCATTAAGCGCATTAGCAAAGGCCTCAACAGCTTTTTCTGTATTCGCATCGAACGCAGGCCGGATAAATGGAGTGGCCTTGATATGCCGGATTACGCGCCGTTGACGCTTACGGCCATGCGTCGTCAGGTCGAATCCATTCTCAATCCAGCGAGCAACATGAAAGGTATCTTTCCCGGGCCCCACATAGACCGTTGGAGCGGCTCTATCTGCCTTCGCTCTGACCTTCAAATCTCGGCGCAGAGCACCTTGCACAAGGCGAGTCGTATTCGTCGACTCAGCCACGGCGTCTACTGAAACCGGGCAACGCTCCTTCATCGGTGCGAGAAATACTTCCCCCGCGCTTTTCAACGACGCGAACAGTATGCGCTTTTGCAAAGCCAGATCCAGTTGCTCGAGCTGCTCGCCAAGCTCATCAAGCCCGGATACGGTAACTTCAATGTCATCTGATTGGGGCATTAGACACTCGTGTCCTGTATCTGCATCGCCGCGATACGCAGCTTGCGATTGCGCTCCAGAACGTTATCCACATCCTGGACGGTATAGATGTCATTGCCGTGCACGATTCGCTGTCCAGCCTGAATGACGACATTACTGCCCGGATAACGAATCGTGATCAACTTGGTCGACTGATTGACGCGCGCATTCTGCGCAAACGTGTCTTTGTAGCTCGCTCCAGTGGTGCTTTCGATCTTGGCGCGTGTTGTCAGAATAGTGACCCACGTTTCAACGAGCTGGCCGTAGCCGTCGCGGTCATTCTGACTTTTGGTCTGGATGGCGATCTGGTTTCGGAGTTCGCCAGGGTTTATATAGAGCGGATTGAACATATTTCTCCCTGGCGGCATCAGCTCACTAAGTTGCGATAAGAGCTAAGGAGCGCCGTCACCACACGCGGAAGCGGCTGATCGACGATCGCCGGCTGTTCGTAATAAAACTGCGCCTGAAATTTGATCGCGAGCAGGATTGGCCCGGGAATTTCTTTGCCGATCCACGCCTGCACGCTGTCGACCGCCGTCGCGGCTGTATCGGCCAGCGTAGCGTTTCCATCGGTGTCAACCGAGGCAACCGTCGTAACCAGGTCAGCACCGGCCTCACCGGCCCCAGGAATGCGCACGGGAAGCCCTGTGTCGCCAGTCAGCAGCGGCGCATCGGCCTGAAAGAAGGTAAAGCCAGGTGCGCTGAGCTTTGTAGATCCACTGCCGATCGACACTGTCGCCGGGCCTCCATAACCAGCGCGATATTGCACCATGACACAGCCAGGTACGAGACGCACTGGCGGCCACGGGCGCGCCCAGGGCGGCACAAGGCTGGCCGGCACGCTACCCGCCCCACGCTCGAGCTGGTAGCCGTACATCTGTGGTTGGTAGGCTGTGCCGTAGCTCACGTCAAGCGGCAGATCCTGCACACATCCTGTCGTGTCGACATAACGAAAGTACTCGATCGCTTGAAACGGCGGCTCCGACAGAAGAATCGCGGCAAAGCCATTGCGCTCATAGAGAGGGCTGTGGCCAGGAAAGCAATCCAAGCGTGCGAACAACGTTCGCGTCAAAAAAGCACTTCTGCACCATCGTTCACAGTCATTCGTTGCTGCTGCAATCAGGCCCGACATTTGCGCCTGCTGCTGCGCTGCCAGGGTCGTGTCGGTATAGACTGAGAACCCGCAGAACCCGATAAAATCCGAAACCGAAACCGGCAATGCCGCCGGTGGTTTGACAACAACAACCGCCTCGCTCATGCGCGCCCCTCAAAAAGAAAGAGGCCGGGCATGCCCGACCTCTCAACCAGCAACAGCACGCTTAGGACGTGGCCGTCTGCGACTGATCACCCACAAACCGGCCACCGGAGAGCACGGCCACGGCCGAGGCGAAGTTGGCATTGGCGCCGTTGGTGACTTCGAGTTGCACGAAGGACGACCCGGCAGGCAGCGCATCCGCGTCAAGCTCGATGACGTAGAAGATGTTCTTGTTTGCCGACGGCGTATAGCCCTCATCGTCAACCGGCGTCCGCGTCGACAATACGTCGTTGACATTGCCGGCCGTCTCCTGCAAGAAGAGATCAAACGGAATCGCCGTTGCGCCATCGCCAGCCGCATCGCTGCAGGCGTTGACGAGGATCTTCGTGTTGGCCGCGGCCTGCGCCCCAAGCTGAAGAATGATCGAAGCGTGGCGATAGCCGGCCATATTGAATGCCTGCGCCGTTGCGCCTCCCGAGATGTTCTGAGGCGACAGGATGCTGACCACGTGGCCTTCCTGTGCCGTATAAAAGCCTTTGACGGACATGTGACTCCTTTCCCGGCTTCACGCCGGATCAGTTTCGAGATTGCGAGGGCCACGCGCTATGCGCGGCCCTCATATCGGCAGCCTACGAGCGGGCAGCCAAGGTGACGAACGGCGACCGCGTCGGCGCGTTCTTGGCCTTCGGCGTCAGCGGTGCATTCCACCACGACTGACCATCAAGGCGAAGCATGAAGCGCAGGGCCAGTTCGCCCGTCAGGAAGGCAACATGAATCGAACTGTCGGCCCGAACCTCATTGCGCTTCGCCAAAATGTACTGGTTCATATCGCCCAGAACGATGTCACCCTGCGCCCCGAGCGCCGATGCCTGCTCAACAGGAATCACGGGCTTGCCCATCAGCAGGCCGTAGTCGCTGTTATTGCCCCACATGCCCGGCGGCGTGTACATCATGGTGTTCTGCGTGCCAACCGTATCCGGGAACTGCAACGGGTAGAGCTTAGGTTCGATGCTCTGCTCGATAAACCAGCAGGCATTTTTGCGGCTCGGCGCATACAGGCGAGACCACATGTTGAGGATATTCAAGGCCGTAACGGTCGAGGCCTCCTGACCCGCATCCTTCGCCTGGACAACCGTTGCTGCGCTCTTGGGATTCAGGATGCCCAACGGCTGACCTGCGCCAACGCCATTAAAGATGGCGTCGTCGATCTTGAACGAAAATTCATCCGGAAAGACAGTGTCGACGTAGGACGAGATAGCCTGCGTGTCCTCCATCAACTCCTCGGTCAGGTACGTCAGACCGATCAGCTTGTTGGCAACAAACTGCACCTCACGGGTCTTCGGTCTCACGCCCACATACTGCTTGGCCTCTGACTCCCAGAATGCCTGCAAGCCGCCCCACCGCTTTCCATCTTCGCGACTCGACTCGTCGATTGCGTTCATGATGAGGCGCGCCGAGGTCATGTTAAGTTCCCGGCAGCGCTGGGCAAGCACGCCCACATCATAGGATCGCTGCAAGAGATCCTGCGCGTACTGCGTCGGCACCGCAAAACCACCATCGCTCGGTACCGATTCGCTCGATCCCAGCGAAGCCTGCAGGCGAGGGTCCGAGACGCGGCCTGCACGCGTGTTACCGATGACGGCACCGAAAAACTCAGCCGAGCTATTCCAGGGCTTTTTCTCGGCGAGGTTGTCGCCGACCTCGATAACGGCCGCCGAGGTTCCGCGCTCGAGCTCTCGCATTCGATCAGCAGCGGCAATCTGTTTCTGCAGATTCTCGGCCGTGGCCATGTGTGCATCGAACTGCGTCTGTTCGTCGGTGCTCATCAATCGACCATTCGCGGCCGCCTGCAATGCCTTGGCGGCATCGACAGCGGCAGCCTTGGCCTGAAGTAGTTGACGGTATTCCATGTTTTCAGCTCCTGACTGTGAAAGGTGAAAAGGCCAAAGCGCCGCCTTGGCCGCCATCGGGCGGTCGGCTTGCGCCAGGACGCGGCGGCTTCGGCCGCCGAAACTTGTACGGAAAGGCAAAAAGGCCCCGCCGTAGCGGAGCCTTTTCGTGTAAATCTGCGATCAAAGTTCGATCGCTAGGTAAACTGGAAGACCTCCTGCGATAGCCGCTTAGCGGCTACCTCACAGAAGTGCTCGTCTTGCTCAATACCAATTGCGCGCCGTCCAAGGTTCTTTGCGGCAACCAGCGTGGAGCCGCTCCCCATGAAGGGATCAAGAATGGTCTGCGCGCCGCTCAGATTGATGCACCACTGCATCAAATCCACCGGCTTCTGCGTAGGATGGAAGCGCTTCTTCTCGACCGCCAGGACACCAGCCCCGCAGAGCCGGAACATCTTTACCGTCCTGCCGTCCAGATTGGTCCAAGCCAACTCTGCATCGGAAAAACTCGGCATGCTCTGCTGCTTGTCCCAAACCAGCCATTTATAGGTTCTCGGCAGAACGTCTGCAAAGTAGTTGCCGCCCCACAGAATGGCAATGTGACCAGCTTCGACGACCGCAAGCAAAAGCTCAGTCGGCGGCCGACTCCGATCCCAATCACCCTCATACTGACGCGACGTGCGCTTTCCATGCCCGCCAAAACTACGCCCGGAGCAGCGAAACCCTCGCGCCATGTTAATACCGTACGGAGGATCTGTGATTACAGCCTCAGCTTTCGGCAATCCCTTTAAAATCTCGGCGCAATCTCCGTGATAAATTGTGACGCCCGCATGGTCATAGTAGGGCGTCACTGCAACACCTCAGTAAAGCAAAACTGCAATTTTTGCCACTTCTCCATCTGTTAGATTTACGACGTTACAACGCAGCCAAGCGCAGTCGACGCGCGCGGGCTTCCGCCTTCGCTCGTCGGCCAGCCTTGGCTTCATCGCCGCCGCTATCGGCCATCCCGCAGCCGACACACCCTTCCTCATCCGGATCGCACCCCTCATGCGTGCAACTCGAGCAATCGCCCGCCAGGCACGCGTCGCACTCGCAGGTGCATCCGTTGTCGCCGTCAGCCCTGCCACCGGCAGAGACCTGTGCAGCGCTGACGGCTGGCGCACTGTGAGCCCTGGCCTGCGCGTTTGCATCCTGCCGCACACCAAGATCGGCGAGCACATCGTCAAGCGTGGCCACACGATCAGCCAGCCCCTGCGACACGGCGTTTTGAGCCGTCAACGCACGTCCCTCGCCAAAACCGTTCTGCACAGCCTTCTGGGCCACCTTACGGCCGCGCGCGACGGCCTTGGTGAACATGTCGTAGTAGTCATCGACCATGCTCTGCATGGCCTGCCGCGCCTCGTCATCCAACGGCGCGTAGCCATTGCCCTCGACCTTGTATTTTCCTGCAGAGATAAACTGCATCTTGACGCCGAGATTGTCGAGATACTGGCTGTCGTCTTCGTGCAGTTGATAGACGCCAATGGAGCCGGTCACGCTGCTTGGGCTTGCTACCACCTCGGAGGCCTGCGAGGCCAGCCAGTAGGCCGCAGAAGCGCAGAGGCAGTTGGAAACCGCAATGATCTGCTTCTGCTTGCGCGCATCGCAGATCTCTTGCGCCAATTCGGGGACACCGTAGATCGACCCGCCCGGAGAGTCAACGTCGAAGACGATAGCCTTCACGTTCGGGTCTTTCACCGCCTGGCGAAACTGCTGCGTCAGTTGCTGCACTGAGGTGCCCGACGGGCCGCTGAAGTCTCCGGCGTACCGCTGATTGATGATCCCGTAGATTGGGAGCACTACCACCGAGCCCGGCACGCCCGAAGCGAGATTTTTGGCCCGCGCGGCCGCAACCTGATTGGCCGCGCGGATAGCCTTGATTGTCTCTGGATCTGCCATGCCGCCGTCGGCCTTGAGGTGGACAAAAGTCGCAATCGCCTCGAGTTTTTCCGGCAAGATCGCCCAGACGGACGAGTACACGGACCGCATCACCGCCGAATAGTGCATTAAATTACCCCCTCGACGGCCAGGGCCGCCAGTTGTTTCGGCACTTGCACCTCGAAGTCACTGAGCGTTCTTTCGAGGATCTGCTGCCCGTCCTGCTCATCCGCAAGTGCAAGCAGGACAAGCTGGCACCGCGCGTCGTACTGTTGCCGTGCCGTAATCTGCTGACTGGCAGCCAGGTGCAGCACCACGCAGGCAAAATGCCAGCACTGCGAGTACAGTTCATGGACAGACGGCAGTACCGTGTCCGTCTCGCCGCCCGCCATGGCGCGATCAGCAAGCCGCAGAACGCCGTTGATCTCGCGGCGCACACAGCGCGAGGCCGCATCGAGCGCAAGCAACTCCAACTGCATTCGCTGAGCCGAACGGCCCGACTCGTCAAGCTCGTCATCCGAGCTTTCGTCATCCGCAGGATCAGGTACTTGCTGCTGTACCGTGTTTTTCGGCGCGGTCAGTGGCGCATCAAGCGTGGTCCAGTTCATCGGCCGCCAGTATTTCTTACCAATGCCACCGGCAATCGGATTCAAGTCTTCGAGCTCGCGAACCTCATCCTGGCTCAGCCAGCCATGCTCGATAGCGATGGCATAGCCTTGCATGCGTGTCGCATTGTCACCGCGCAACAGTGCGGCCAGCGAGAACTTAACGTAGAAGCGATCATCCTGAATCAGGTCGCGCTGCAGGCACTGTTCCCAGCGCACCGCCATCGGCAGCACGCACTGCTGAACATGCATCAGGTTGAACTGCTCAACCGACGCATACGTTGCCGATTTTCCCGAATCAACGCCGATCAGGTGAGGCAGAACATTGAAGAGCGAGCAGATCTTGGCGTCCGACGCCTTGATCGACTCAAGCAACTGCATGTCGGTCGGGTTTACGCCAAGAGACTTGATGTCAACGCCAGGCGGCAACATGCGCACACGATGCCGGTTTTCTCCGGTAGACGACTCTTCGAATGCCTTAACGTACGCATTCTCGTCTTTCTTGTCCTTGAAATTCGTGCCAGTCACGAAGACGCCGGCACTGCCATCATTTTTCAGGTACTTGCCGACGTAATCTTGCTGCGCCAGCGCCACGCCCATCACGTCAACGCCCATCGCAATGCGCGACTGGCCCACGTGCGCGTAATCCGACCACTCGCGCAGGTGAAAAACCTCGTCCTGCAAAAGAATGCGCGTGGTGCGCGTCAGCGGATCGTTGTAGCGATAGCGTAGTCGGCCATTATCGAGCAACTCAGGCGTTACGCGGTCAGGATGCATCGGCACCATCTCGCCAACCACACCGCGGCTATCGGTCAGCAATTCAGAGTAGGCATTGCCGCGCAGTTCGAGGTGCCCCTGCAGCATTTCGTAATACTCGAAGGCCGTCTGCATCGAGTTTGGACGTCTGAACAGAAGGTTGTAGTAAGGATGCTTCTTCGCCAGAACTTTTCCGTCCTGTCCGGCTACCTCCGTATAAAGGAAACACGGCAACGTTCCGATCGCGCGGCACTTGGCCGAGACTGCCGCGACCACCGTACCGAGGCGCTTGGCGTTTTCCGGCGTAACACGCATCCCTGAAACCGAGCCTGCACCCACCGAACCGTACCAGAAGTCATCCCACGGTGCTGGCGCGCCTCCAATCTCGGCACGAAGCCCCCGAAACCCCGTAAGCATCGAACTGATCAGACTCACATTGTCCTCCGCCACCGGCTCTTGATCGCGCGGTTACGATCCAAAAACAGGCCGATTGCCGCCAGCATCAGGCCACCCATCATGTACCCCAGAGGTCGCCATGCCAGCCAGAAGCCATAGGCCAGCATCACACCCCCCAGAAGCAGCACTGCATCCGGCAAGAACGCACTCAGTTTCTTCATCAGAGGATTCCGATCATCGGCGTCGTGTACCGGCGCTGAACCTCGCCGAGCATCGCCTGGTTTATGCCCGTGATGAGAGCCACCGCCGGGTCAATCTTGTCTTTGCCGTTCTCGATCTTGCGCGGAAAGACGTTGCCTTTGGCATCAACGCGCGCCACGACGCAGGATATTGCCCAAGTCAATACGGGATCGCCGTTGTGGTGCAGGCGACCGGCACGAATCGCCGCATCGAGTTCCTTCATGGACGGGCTCAGATACTGCACCTGCTGCGGCACTGAAACAACCACGTCGTCACCCAGTTGACTGGCCAGATCCTGCTGCATCTGCACTGCCTGCCAGGGGTCAAAGGCGATACGCTGCATGTCGTACTCGTCGAGTTCGCCCTCGATGTCGCCTTGCACGGTCGGAAGATGAATCTCAGCGCCGGGAATCCCAGTCAAGAACCCATCCTCGAACCAGCGAAGATAGTGTTGGTGCTCTTCGTCGTTGATGCGGTCAGTAGGCGCGTAGTGCTGGCCAAAGACGTAGTAGTGCCGCACATCGAAGCCCTTGTCGTTCGCCAGCATGCGCTGGAAGATGCGAATCCGCGAGCAGAGATCAATCTTGGCAGCCAGGTCAACACCCAACCAGCACTGCTCGCCCTTGAACTCCTCCAGCGACAAGCTGCTGTCGCAGCAGTTCTCCCAGTCCGCCATGTTGAAGTAACCGTTGAGAGCGTTGGTCCACAGATCAAGATGCTTGGTCTTGTAGATTGCCTGCTTCTGAGGCGACTGGCGCGCAGTGTTGAGCTGCTTCTCGAGGTACTCCGGGAAGACACTCACACCCAGGTTAGGGTTGGCCTTCTGCTGCGCGACGAGAGATGCCCAATCGTCACCCTCGTCGGCCGAATACATGATGCAGAAGTACGCATCGTTTTCGATCAGGCCGTCGAGGATCTTCTCGGCGTCCTTTTCGGCCAGGTAGCACGGACTGGCCGTGTTGGTGCCGGCCGTCGTGATGTTGATGCACAGGCCCTGGCGGCGCGCGCCCATGCCAGAAACCATCGTGTCGTGCAGGTTCGCCGTCAGATGCTCGTGAAACTCATCGACGATGGCGCAACTCGGCGACGCACCGTCGCCAGGGTCGCCGATCAGCGGTTCAAACTTGCCCTCGTCGCGCAGCGAGATGATCGATTCGATGTTGACATCGAGATCGAAGTGTTCCTTGAAGCGTGGCGCCTTCTTGGCCATGCGGCGGGCGGTCTTGAAGACCTCCATTGCCTGTTTCTTACTCGTCGCACCGCTGAAGACTTCCGGCGCGACCTCGTGGTCGGCCACGAGCATGTATAGGCCAACTGCAGCGGCCCAGGTCGTCTTCGCATTCTTGCGAGCGACCTTGATGTAGGCCTCGGAAAACCGCCGATAGCCCGTTTTGTCGTGAACCCACCCGAAAAGCGAGCAGGTCATGAAGACCTGCCAAGGCTCGAGCTTGATGTTGTTGCTCTTGCCAGCCTGCACGCGAGCCCATTCGCCCTTAACGTGTGGCAGTTTCTCGATAAACCGGCAAGCCCTGCCGGCCATAACATGATCGAACTTGTACGGAAAACACTTGAGGCGCGCCCGCTTTAGGTCGTTTAGATGGCGCTGACAAGCCTTGATTGCCCACTTGCCAGCGACGATCTTGCCAGAGACGACGTCGCGCGCATACTTGTTGCAGATGTTGGCGTATCGACGGTATTCGGCTTGGAGTTCCGGCCTATTCGAACTCGCTCCACGGTCCTCCATTCGCACCATCCCGTTTTCCAACGCCTACGGCGTCATCCTGGCCAATCGACTTGGCCAGTTGCAGCATGTAGGCCTTCTCCGAGGTCTTCATGTAGCGTCCATCGGTGCGGAATTTGTAAAAGGCCTCGCAGAACATCTCAAGCAGCGCGCGCTTCATCGGCGTACCGCGCGGAATCTGCGGCGCAAACTCGTCCCAGATCTCGCAGAGTTTTGCGAATTTCGGGCCGCCAATAGCGTCTGGAGCAACGCACCATCGCGCAGGAGGAGGACCAATCGGCGGCAATTCAGCCTCTGTTTTCGCCTGTTCGATACGATCGCGGTACCGTTGCGGGTTTTTCTTGATCGCACCCGTCAATTCGAGTTCGTGAAGATCTTTTCTCGGTCGCGACATAAACGCCCCACACGCTATAAAGGGTCATTGCGGCCTCAAAAAACCGCTAAAAAGGCCCCTAAGCGCCATTACAGCGCTCTCTTTCGGCTCTTTTGAAGCCAATCAGCTAAAAGCCAAAATCAATCATGCTTAAAGCCATTTTTCGTATTTTGTGGAATTAAAAATCAAGGTGGGCATACGGTCTCCGGCAAGAGGCCGCTAGAGATTTGACCCCACCCCGGGTATGCCATCGCTCAACCGTGGAGCCGAGCCCACTTCAAGGCCACCTTCAACAACCACGCGCCGTTGATTACCGAAGCCGCCGTCTTCTTTTGCTGTTTTCTTGTCATGGCACTCCTTGCACAGCGGCTGCCAGTTCTTCGGATTCCAGAACAGATGCATGTCGCCTTTGTGTGGAACGATGTGATCGGTTACCTCTGCCGCGCGTGGCGCATTGCCGTGATCCTTGAACGGATCGACGCAGAGCGGATGTGCAAGCAAAAATGCCGTGCTGGCCTTCTGCCATCGGCGACCGTAGCCCCGCGCATACGCCGAGGCGCGCACCTTCTCAGCCATCTTCTTCGGTGCCCGAGCGCTGCACGCCTCACAGTAGCCGCTCACGACAAGAGCCGAACAGCCTGGCCGCGCGCACGGCCGTTTGATACGACCGGTCACAGTCAGTCCCCGCTCGACAGCGGAATGCCGCGCTGACCTTCGATGTGCGAGATGCGACGCTCGTGATCTGTCAGCGTTACGCCATGCTTGTCAAGTATCACGCCCTGCTCGTCGAGCCTTACATCGTGGCTGGCAACGCGCTGGTTGAGTTTGCCCGCATGATACGCAACCGTGAGCAGGTTCAGCAGCGCGCCTGCGCCGACCGTAAGCTGGATCTGCAACGTTCCATCCATCAAACGTTCTCCCTAAAAAAGAAAAGGGCCGACACGCTCACGCGCATCAGCCCAACTTGTTATGCAACCAATCGATGCTGGCCGAAGTATTCCACCTTCGCCTCGAGCCGCTCGACATAATCTTCCGGCGGCAACGGCCAGTTGGTTCGCTTATCGCGAGCCGTCAACCGTTGCTCTTCGTTCAGGCCTGCCGTTTGCGACGGCCGACGAATCGCATACGACACCATTTCAGAAACTGAAATAGAGCGAGGCGACTCTCTGGTCACGTACGCGTTCCACTCTGCCCGTCGACATATTTCGTAGCCCACGAGCACATTGTTTGCGTCGTAAACGCGCGACCATTCGCCGAGGCGACACATGCGCTCACCTTCGGCAAAGGACACATTCCGCACACCGAGCCAATCACCGGCCTCGCTGTAAGGAGCATAGAGTTTGAAAACATGACTCTTGGCGTATGCTCTAGGACGTTTGCCCATAGCGTTGTACGCCAAACGAAAGGAACCACCAAAAGAAAAACCGGCTTACGCCGGTAGGGATGATCCTTTTGATGGGGTAGTACAGACACACGTCAACCTACAAGGTAAAACGATCGACTAACGCGCGACACACCCTCTTATGGGATGACGAGGTGTTTCCACCGAGAGTGAATCTACCCGATCTTTTTCAAGAATGCAAATCGAACACAAAAAACAGGCGCAGCCAACTGGCCACGCCTGTCATTTTCAATCAGAAATCAAGAAATATTGATTTCGCGATTAACCGCTCCAGTCCTACACAATCGCACCAATCTTTAACTATAAAGTTCAGCGATATTCCCCGCATTCATTGAGCTCCGTCTCTGCCACGCCTCGGGAGGAAATTGCTTCGATTTATCGATCAATTCGCCAACTTTCACCGCTTTTCCATCCTTCCCAGCTAGATTCCCCAAACAGCTAATCTCCGCAGGACCACCCCGATACTGGTTTTCGTATCGCGACGGTGCCTAGAAAACGCTACTGCAAAGCTGAATTGTTTTGTCGCTGGTTCTCGACGTTTCCCAATCGAACACCTGCTTGAGCGTGGCCTTGCCGCTTGGAAACTGGTTCTCGTCTTCCATGGTGACCATGCGAGAGTTCATCTCTTCCTCGGAAACTTCGCGGACTTTTGCGCCCTCAGCTTCATACTCTTCGTTGCAGTCTTCGATATAGGCCATCAGAGCCATTCCCTCGGTCTCCGCTGCGTAGTGGAAACTCTCTCCACTGTCATCAATTCTGAAACATTTCATTTCGATCCTTTCGTTAGACATCGTAATGCCTGCGTTGTCGCTGCCTATCGTTTGCCATACTGCCGCGTCGGTATTCGCACCTCGTGTGCCGCATCTGCCAGCGCCTGGCTGTACGCCGCCAACTGACCAGCCATATCCAGCGGCTCATGCTTATCCAGCACGCCGCGCCGCAACGTCCAAATCTGCACAAAGCCCTGCGTCAAAATGCCCTCGCTTGCTGCCGCGCAATTTCCTTGTAATCCCACGGCCAGGTGTTCTCGTCAAGCCACAGACCGAGCGAAACAAACTTCGCCGGGCCGTACTGATACCGCATGCGCGAGGCAAGTTTCGCGTGCTTGCGCACAGCCTCAACCATGCGTTGCGCCAACACTCCCAGCGACTCACCTTGTTCAGCCCGCGCCCGCAGTGCAGCCCCTACCACCGGCCCCATGCCGCCGCGCCGCCGCTCAAGGAATCCGAGCTTACGCATCACCCAGGCCCGCGCCGCCGCTACATCGGCAAACTCAAGCTCCGACTCTTCCGGTTTTTGCTCTTGCTTTGCGGCCGCCGCGGCCTTTGCGTTTTCCTCGCGGTAATACGCTTCCCAGTTTCCGCGCTCTTGCGGAGCAACCTGCGCTAGATGCTCAAGCTGCTCTTGGTTGAGGCCTTCATCGCCTCCCAGCTCCACCGATCCCAGCGAACCGTTTGTCGCCATAGCCTCACATGCCCCGGAATGTGATCGCCGAGAAAGCACCCCCTCTTCCGTCTCACCAGTGCCAGCCGCTTGCGGCGCTTCGCCATTGCCTTGTGACAAATTCGCGTACTGTTCACGCGCAGGCCCGACGGCATGACTGACATCCCGGCTCGAGCAAACGCCAACACCAAGGTCTTGCTCAGATTCAGCCGCGCTTCCCGCGTCAGCGACTTGCGCCAGATCAGCGGGGCCGGTTGCCGTCTGCGAATCGCGTTCACCTCGCGGTGCGGCAGATGCAGAGACGGCAGCCAACTCATTGCCCGCAGCATGTCTTTCATTTCCTTGCTCAGTTCCTTCACGCGTTCCTCCATTCGCCTCCCCCTCGCCCGCGAGGGGGATAAGGGGGAGTTGCTTTTGTCCTTGTTCCTGTTTAGGTTCCGGTTCGCGCACACGCGTTCCATTAAGCGAAAGCGCATTTTGCCGCCCTTTTGCCGCCCTTTCTACCGCCCTTTTGCCGCCCTTCTGCAAAAAAATGCCATGCTCAGAAAGGGCGGCAGGTTGCCACCCTTTTGGCACCTCATCCAACTCAGTGAAAAAGTAGTAGGTGATCTGCGCGCGGCCCTGATGCTCTGGGTGCATGCGGATGATTACTTCCTTGCGCTCGAGCGCGGCCAGATACCGCTGGCACGACCGCCTATCGCACATCGAATCCTCGGCAATCGTCTGGACGCTGGGATAGGTGTAGCGGCCTGCACGATCTTGATGCGAGTCCGCCAGCACCATCAGCACTAGCTTTTCGCGCGGCGAGATCAGCTCACCATTCGGGCACTCCAGCAGCCCCTTTGCATACGCGGATGCCCTTGCACTCATGCCAGCACCTCCGCCATCGTGGCCGTGATGTCGGCCGTCGTCATCGTCTTATGCGTCCCTGAAAATTGCACAGTGCTACCCCATGCGCTGCAAGCTCTATGCCCGCAGCGTCCTATCCATCTCGAATCTGCTTGCCTGTTACGCCGCCACCGGCCTCCGGTGACCCATCCGCGCGTGATGCTCCTGCCAGTTGCTCACCGGCGCATGGCATTGCGGGCACCACTCAATCCGCGTTCTGATGCCAAGTTCCGATGGCGTAGAGCGCACAACAGCGGTTCCTCGGTGCAGCCCGCGCGCATCGCACAGTTGCACGCCCAAAACCCGCGCCCGCGCCGTGATCGCCTTGCGATTGCGTCCACAACGCCCCAGTACTGCCACAGCCTCACGGATCGTCCGGCCGCCCTGGCGGCGCAGCAACGCATCCTCACGCGCGCTCCAGCGCCGCCACTTGCTCGCGCTGTCTAGCCCCAGCCGACACATCATGTTTTCGACCGCCCTCCGCGTGCGCCCCAACTGTTCGGCCAGGTCATCCACCGGCACGCTTGCGGCCACTCCCTTGCGCAACTCCGCAATCTGCGCCCCCGTCCATCGCCGTAGCTGCATTACGCCACCTCGTCGTCGCTAGCCTGATGGATTGCCCAGTCAGCCAGATGCTTGCTCGCCCAGTCCCGCGACGTGCGCACCTCGCACAGTCGCGCATCGCCAGTACGCGCCATCAGGTCGATCATGGCCAGCAGTCCGCCCACCTTGCGCTCGAGGACCACCCGGTTTGGCAACCCGGTGCGCGGCGATGTGCCGTTGTAGCCGTATCGCAGCACCTTGCCCGCCATCACCGACACCTCTCCACAACGCTCGATCAGCATCACCAGGCGTTCGACCTGCGCCGGACGAAGGAAAGGCATCGCCTGCGCCACGTCCTCCATCTCCACCACCATCGACAAGTCCTTGAACGCGGCCTCGGCCCTTTCGCAACGGTCGGCCATCTCCACCGCGACGCCCCAGCCAGCACCCACATACCCCATGCGCTTTGCACGCACGTCGAAAACATCCCGAGCTACGTGCGTATTCCTCGTCCGCAGCCAATACTGCAGAAGGACCGACTTGCGCGCCCGTTTACGCGCCCACTCCATCACCCGCATAATCCACCCCTCCAACTCGTCTGTTGCGATGCCAGCTTGCGCTGCATCTTTTCCCGTTTCGCCCGTGCACGCGCCACGTATGCCTCATACCGCGTCGGATACCTCCAGCACTCCTCGTGCTTGTACTCCAGCGCCTCGCGCATCTGTGCCATAGCCTCTGGATCACGCACCACACAGCTATGCACCAAGGCATGAAAGCCACAGCCCAGGCACTCAAACGCGCACTGCGCCTTGCGGAACACCACGCCACCGCCCGCTGGCCGACGACGCCCGCGCCGCGCGGTCACGCGGCACCGCCTTCCTTCGGGCGGAAGCGCCAGCACCCGCCGTCCTCTCCCGAGCACTGCACCTGTTCCACATTGGAAACATTGGCATGATAGAGACCGCAATCCGGGCAATTCACAGCCACCACCTCGGCCTTTTGTTCACCGACTGGGGCATTACCATCGATCAACTTCATAAGCTCTTCGTGCGCCTCGCTCCGGGCCTCACCCGCACGATGCGCGGCCACGTCCAAAGTGAAAGCATGAGCGTGAGCCCGCTCAGCTTCACCTTGCAGGCGCACGTGTTTATCACGCGCATCTTGGAGCTTCTTTGCTGCCTTCAACAACGCCGATGCTTCCACTGCGCTACCCCCTTCGCCCACTCTTTTGCTTCTTGCGCAACCACTCCAGATACGGCCGCTCGCGATGGCTAATTGCCTTTACGTGTAGCTGCCATAACCGCAACTCTTCACGCTGTTGATAGATCTGCGCAGCCATCTCCCGGCAGTGCGACTCGGCTCGCTTCCACTTGCGCAGCCGCCACCACGCAAGCGCGCTCAGGCGGCCGCGTTCGGCCAGGTCGCAATCCAACTGCCGTAGGCGCAACGCAACGCCTGCATCCATTGCGCGATAGAGCTGCACCATGCACCCCACCTGCACCGCAACACCCACGACCGAGAGCACCATACACACACGATCCAGCATCGCTACTCCCTCACCGGCTCGAGCTCGCTCCGGCCCGCGTTATGCTTGCGGCTGCGCGCATCCTGCAACCCCACAATCAGGCCCGGCAGCCGCTCAGCTACCACATCGCCCACGTCATGCGGCGCGATCTTCGCATCGGCCGCCAGCACGCCATCGTTGACGCGGATCACGATCACAGCCAGCGCGCCAGACTTGCCGCACAGCCAACTCGCCATCCCCTCAACCGTTCCCGTCTTCGTCCAATCGCGATCTTTCGCCATAGTCACCACCTACCGATCCAAGACAGTTGCCAAAATCGCACAGAGCAAAGCGCCGTGATCGTCATGACGCAAAATCGAGCAGTAGATACCCCACAGCAACACCACTTGCACCGTCGTCTTGCCGATCCAACGCACCCACGGCCGTGCGTGTTGCCACAACCCGGCCGCCACCTACTCCTCCAGCCCAACGCGCCGGGCTAAACGCCCCGAGCAGCTATCCAACTCGTCCAGGTAGGTGCTCGCTTCCTCGAGCACGCTGTTGATCTGGTCGAGCCGCTCCTCGAGCAGAGCACTGCGCTCATGCATTGCCCGCGTTGTGTCGCGAGTCCGCTCGGCCAACCGAAGAATGCTCGCGTCGATCGTGTACCGCGCCGGCATCACCTCCACCGCTCGCGCCACTGTCGGCTTCTTCTTTGCCACTGTTACTGTTGCCACTGTCCGCTCCTCTCTGCCCTTGCGGGCACCTGCGCTACTGCTCTGCCTCCTGCGCCTCATCGTCGTCGCCATCCGCAGGCGGCGGCTCTGGAGGCTCAATTCCGGCCAACGCTTCCAAATCCTTGATCGAGGCAAAAAGATTGAGCTGCTTTTCGGCGTCAGTCATCGGCTCTTCACTCACCACATCGCCCGTGTCCATGCGCGTGGTACGCTTCACGCCCTCGCACGGCGCGTGGTACGTCACCCAGCAACGCACCATGCGCGCCTCACAGCGCGTTCTGATCGCCGCCGCCACCTTGCGCTGCGTTTCAGCCAGGCCCGAGAGCTGCTCTTTGTAGCGCCGCGCGACGTTCGACTTTTCCTCGCTCACCGCGTCCATGCGCGCAATCAGCTCGACCAGGTAATCGCCACGCGACCGCACCTCGTCATCGCTCAGCGCGCAGGGCAGTTCGATCTCGATCTTCTTTGTCATCTCACCCCTCGCTCAGTAACAGCGCTCAACACGCTCGACCAGCAACACCACCACTCCCCACACGGCAATTAGCGCCAACAGCCACGCGTAGCGCCGCGCCAACGCCCAAACCCACACCCTCATGCAGCTCTCTTTCCACGCCGCCCGCGCCGCATAATCTCCGCGTGCACCTCGGCCGTCGACTTCTTGCGCCGCATAGGCCGACGCCGACGGCTGTCCGCGATAAACTGCCGCACACAGCCAGGCGCAGTGCAGACCGTGCGCGTGTTGTCGTGCCAACTGCACGTATCGCCATCCTGCAAAACGCAAGCGTTCGACTCCGTGCAGCCGCAATACCGGCACTTGCCGGGCATCAAGTAAGCCATAGATCCTCCCATCGATTCAGTCATGATGTTGCCCAGGCACGCGCATCCCCTCGCTCGCCTGAGCGCTCCTCTCGTTTGGCTCAGCCTCCTTTGTCGAGGTATTTTTTGAAGATCGTTTGCGCCAGATCAGCGCCAAAAGGTGTTGGGCCGCGCCCACCGTGCAGCCCTCATCGTGCTTGCCGTGCGCACATCCGCACTCCAGGCAACGCACGCTCTCGCCGCCACGGCTCAGGCTGTAGGTCGGCTCGCTGCCAGCCGCCACACGGCGGCGCGCGTACGCCGAAAGAACATCCTCGAGGCCGAGCTCGCCGCTGACCGCCTCCAGCTCATCGAGCGCGGCGGTCAGTCGGTCAAGCGGCTGGGGAAGAGCGGGCAGCGGCTCCAGCGCGGCCTCGAACCGGCCGCCACACGCACACAAGCCCTCGGCATGCACACGGCCACCGCCGGGCAGGTCGACGCCCACACAAGAATTTGATTTTTCGGGAATCGTCATGCCCGCGCCTCCCCATAGGGATTCGGGCACAACAACAATGCAGATCGACCCCGCGATGCGAGGTGGCGCATAGACATGGCGGTGCTCCTACTGATGAGACTTCCCGCCGAAACCTTTTCTAGAGATTGGGCGGGCTGGAGGTAGAAACCCGTCAGTAGTCGGGCCGCCACCCTTGCGGGTAGGCGACTCCAGCCCATTTGTTTCCCGTGCCCGAAAAAAGGCACAGAAAAACCGCTCGTACGGGAGCAGGGCACCGCTACTGACCGAGGAGTTTCTACGCTCCTATGCGGTTCACAATACTGCATCCCGTCGGGAAAAGCAAGGCGAAGCTCGGAGGCAGGGAAACCGACACCGACACATAATTCTCTCCAAGCCTGATCGGCTCCAAAGTCAATCGCCCGCATTACGCCACCCTCCAAGCCTTCGCTATGTGTCAGTCTGACTCAGGCTGAGTATAGAACAAATAATGCACCATACCTGGCCGACAAGGAAGGAAAATATGAAGAAAATGCTATAAATACCCTTGACGCGCTGTTCATGTTCACGCATTATTGATTCGGAGTCAGACTGATTATGAGCGAACAAACGAACCCAAAAACCCCTCGAAGGCTCATCCCTTTGAATGTGGCGGCTCGGCGACTGGGAGTAAAGCCCGGCACGCTATACCGCTGGAAATGCGTCGGCGATCAGCAGTTGACCTTTTACAAGGTCGGCGGTGGCGTCAAACTTGACGTAGAAGAGATCGATCAATACATCAACAGTTGCCGGGTAGCGCCACCGGAAGCAGCCTAGGCTACGAGGGAACATGGAGCTATTTACTCGGGGAAAAACATGGTGGGTGCGCTTCACCTTCAACGGCCAACAGTATCGCCGGTCGACCGGGAAAAAAAAGAAGCTGGAAGCCCAGTCCGTCGCGGCAGCCATTGTTCTCCAGGTGGAGGGCGGCGATGAAACTACTCGCACGCCGCCCACACTGAAAGAGTTCGCAGAGGGGTGGTTTGCGGAATGGATCGCCGAATCCCGCAAGATTAAGCCAAGGACAAAAGAGAGCTACGCCTACGGCGCAGCTCTCATTGCCAAGCAGCCCTTCTACCGCAAACGCATGGACCACATCACAGCCGAAGACGCAGAGATGATGTCCATTCCAGGATCTGCATCGACCTTTAACTGCGCCACGCGGACACTGCGACGCATGTTCCGTTTGGCGCTCCGACAAGGCTTCATCCGCTCAGCGCCCGAATTCAAGACGCTCGCTGAAAGCGGCCGCGTAGAGGTGATTACGGCGCAAGACGAAATCGCGCTGGAGGCAATTTTGTCGAGCAGGAGCGTTGGGCACGAAAGAGGCATTATTCGCGCAGCTCTCCCGCTGCGGTCAGACCTCAAGATGATGCCGAACGAAATCTCTCAACTGCGCATATCTGACATCGACTTTGAGGCTGGGACCGTGCGCAACATGGTCATGACTGACGAGGTAAAAACGGCACTTAAAAAGGCGTGCTCAGGAAGGACCGAGGGCTGGGTTTTTCCATCCTCCAATCTTCCCGGAAGACCCATAGGGCGACAAGCCATCACCAAAGCCCTCAAGCGATACCGGCAATGCCGGTCACGCGGATCGGCCCTGAAGGTTGCGTTCCCTGTCCACATGGACACCGGACTGCGGCCTGAAGAGATGGTCCATCTACGCATTGAAGACGTCGATTTTACGCGCGGAGAAATCCTGGTCACACACTCCAAGTCGCAGGCTGGGATTCGGCGCGTCCCAATGACAGACAGGGTACGCAAAATTCTGTTCGCCCACATCAGCAGCAGGACCGAAGGGTGGCTCTTCCCTTCCCCTCGCTACCAAGGGCGACCAATCACCCGTCCCGCGCTCACGCAGGCGTTCCGACTTGCAAGGACCATGGCCGGACTGCCCAAGAGCAAAAAACTCTACTCTGCACGCCACACTTTTGGAACCGACCTTATGGCGGGAACAGGAAACCCTAAGCTGGTGATGGACCTCATGGGCCACAGCGATCTGAAGGTAACGATGCACTACCTGCACCCAGAGACGTCCAAGGTCGCGGCAATCATGAACGAACGAAATCAAACCAGGGAGGCTGAAGTTTTCAACAAAAAACCGACAAATTGAAAATAAATTTGTTGGGAGAAAACCTAGCACACTTTTTAGCACACTGGGGATGTGGTAATATCTGTTTATGTCGTAAGGCGCTGTAAACAAAACGGAGAGGTGGCAGAGCCCGGTTGAATGCACCTGACTCGAAATCAGACATAGTCGCAAGGCTATCGGGAGTTCGAATCTCCCCCTCTCCGCCATTGACTTCAGCCTCACGCACGTGAGTGAGAGCAAAATAGTAGCCGCCCGCTTGGGTGGCTTTTTTCTTCCGCGACCGGCCAAGCTCCCACCTTGGCGGCTCGTGCCGCAGTTTTTTTGACTGTGACCGGCGTCTGCCACGCCCCTGCCTCAACCCGATCCCAATCAGAAATTGTTGTCGATGATCTGTGCCGAATTGCGCCATGCGGCCTTTCGCTTCCCCTATCATCGACAGAAGAACTCCGACTGAAGCCAACCCCTGAGGCAGTGCAGCATGCGTGAGATTCCGTTCAATTACACCTCCGCCGACGATGTACAGGCGATTTCTTTTCTGCTTGGTTCTGAAACCGTAGGCATGATCGATGAGTTGCGCAGCGCGCGCGTGACCGGCCGCTCGGCCCGACGCATGATGCGAATCTTTGGCGACGTGCTGATCCATCGCCGCAATCCCTATCTCTTCCAGGAACTGCTTGATTCGCCCAAGCGCCGCAAGCTGTTCTTTACGCAGACGGGCAAGGATGTGGAGGCGATCTCCTCGGGCGCGCATGAGGATGCACGCGTGCTTGCAGTGCTGGCCCGCTGTCGAGCGCTGGTGGATGAGCTGCGGCATGACGTTGAGCGCATGCCCGACCTGCGCCACCGGGTGCGTCACACGCTCGGCGCCATCGTCGGCGCGGAGAATGTGCAATTCGATCCCTTCACGCTGGTTTCGCACGCCACCGACGCCACCGACTGGCGCCTGCATCTGCCGCTGGCCGTGGTCACGCCGGAGCGTGAAGAGCACATTGCGCCGCTGCTGTCGGCCATCGGCAAGCTCGGCCTGAAGGCGATTCCGCGCGGCGCGGGCACGGGGTTGACCGGCGGCGCGGTGCCCTTGCGCGCTGACTGCGTGGTTATCAACACCGAGCGCATGTTCCATATTCGCGGCGTGGTCGAGCACACGATCACGCTCGAGGATGGCAGCACCACGACCACCCCCGCGCTCGATGTCGAAGCCGGCGTGGTGACGGAAAGCGCGATGGACTACGCGGCAGAGCGCGGTCTGGTTTTTGCGACCGACCCGACCAGCGCCTGGGCCAGCACCATCGGCGGCAACATTGCTGAAAACGCCGGCGGCAAGATGGCCGTGCGCTGGGGCACCTGCATCGATAATCTGCTGGAATGGCGGATGGCGATGCCCTCGGGCGAGCGCTGGACGGTGGCGCGCACCAATCATCCGCTGCGCAAGATTCTGCCCGATGATCAGGTTCGCTTCGAGGTCCGCAACGAGCAGGGCGTCACGCTCAAATCAATTGAGCTGCGCGGCACCGAGATTCGCAAAAAGGGGCTGTGGAAGGACATCACCAACAAGGCGCTCGGCGGCGTGCCCGGCCTGCAAAAAGAAGGCACCGACGGCGTGATTACCTCGGCGCGCTTCGTGCTTTACCCCGCATACAAGGCCAAGCAGACCGTCTGCCTCGAGTTCTTCGGCGAAAACTTTGAAGAGGCCAGCCAGGTGATCGTCGAGCTGTCGAAGGCCTTTCCCTTCCCTGCCGATCATGAAGAGACGCTGCTGGCGCTCGAGCACTTTGACGACGAATATATTCGCGCGATTCATTACAAGGTGAAGGCGGCGCGCGCGCAGACGCCGCTGGCCGTGCTGCTGATCGACGTGGCCGGTGATGACGCCGAGCAGACCACGCGCGGCGTCAATCGCATTCACACTCTGCTGGCCGCGCATCCCAACACGGCGATGTTTGTGGCGCGCAACAAGGAAGAGAGCGCACGCTTCTGGCAGGACCGCAAGAAGCTCGGCGCCATTGCCCGCCGCACCAATGCCTTCAAGATGAACGAGGACATCGTGCTGCCGCTTTCGGCGCTGGCCGAGTTCGCGCACTATGTCGATGGCGTCAACGTCGCCGAAGAACGCTACTCGCAGTTGCGTTTTGCCGAGCGCGCCGAAGAGATTCTTGCCGAGCAGATGAGCCGCGACGACCCGGAGCAGTTTGCCGTGCAGGCCGCCACGCGCGAGGCTCTGTTTGCCAACTTCCGCGCGCAGGTTGCGCAGGAAGAGCCAAAAGCACTGCGCTCGCTCACCGCGCTCAAGGCCTTTCAGCATGATCTGGAGCGGCTGATGCGCGGCTACCCTGCCGTGCTTGATGCGCTCACGCGCGCCGACAAGGAGGTGCGCGACCGTCGCGTCGTCATCGCCACGCACATGCACGCCGGCGACGGCAACGTGCACGTCAACATTCCGGTGCTGTCGAATGACCGGGCCATGCTCAAGCGCGTCGACGAGTGTGTTGACGCGGTGATGGCCAAGGTCACCTCGCTCGACGGCGTCGTCTCGGGCGAGCACGGCATCGGCA
>DBTV01000029.1:0-2304 GCA_002307235.1 Acidobacteriaceae bacterium UBA1307 | reverse complement strand
GCACGGCATCGGCATCACCAAGCTCAAATATCTTGACCGGGAGATCGTCAAAAAGCTCGCCGCCTATCGCGCCGAGGTCGATCCCGAAGGGCTGATGAACCCCGGCAAGCTCGAAGACTACGAGGCGCTCGGCCACGTCTTCACGCCCTCGTTCAACCTGCTCGAACTTGAGGCCAACATTCTGCAATACGGCAAGCTCGGCGAGCTGTCGCAGAAGATCGCCCACTGCGTGCGCTGCGGCAAGTGCAAGCCCGATTGCTGCGTCAACGTGCCCAGCACGGGCATGTTCTACCATCCGCGCAACAAGAATCTGGCCATTGGATCGCTGATCGAGGCGCTGCTCTACGACGCGCAGCGCAAGCAGTCGGCGCGCTTCGAGTTGCTGACCTGGCTGGAGGACGTGGCCGACCACTGCACCATCTGCCACAACTGCCTGGCTCCCTGCCCGGTCGACATCGATACCGGCGAGGTCTCGGTGCTGGAACGCGAGATTCTGGCCGAGTTCGGCTTCAAGCACACGGCACCGGCGACCAAGCTCACGCTGAAATATCTCGACAGCCAGAGCCCGGCCTTCAACGCGGCCTTCCACGTCTCCGTCGCGCAACTCGGCGGCATGGCGCAACGCGTCGGCAGCAAGATCGCCAAGCCTTTGATGTCGCTGCCGATGGCCTCGGACTTCTATCCGCTGCAACTGCTGCGCACCTCCATCGGCCCCATTCCGTCGAAGACGCTGCGCGATCTGCTACCGCGCTGCGAGAAGGATCAGGCACTGGTCTTCGAGCCCGAACAAAAGAATGAAGACACGCGCACGGTCTTCTACTTCCCCGGCTGCGGATCGGAGCGGCTCTTCTCCGACGTATCGATGGCGGCAATTCACATGCTGCTTGAGTCGGGCACGCGCGTCGTGCTGCCGCCGCCGTTTCTCTGCTGCGGCTTTCCGGCGCACGTCAATGCGCAGGTCGCGCAACACCAGCGCACCATTCTGCGCGATTCGATTGTCTTCGCGCAGATTCGCGAGATCTTTTCGCACATTGACTTCGACGCCTGCGTGGTCAGTTGCGGCACCTGCCGCGAGGGCCTCGGCGAGATGAATGCGTTGAGCCTGTTCAATCGCATCGTCGACGTGAGCGGCTATCTGGCCGAGACCGGACTGAAGATCGAAGGCGTGGGCGAGAATGCGCTCTATCACGCACCCTGCCACGACTCGCTCGACGGCAAGGCCACGCAGGTGCTTACGCAGATCGGCGGCTTCGGCACGGTTTCGCCCGTCAGCCACTGCTGCTCGGAGGCCGGCACGATGTCACTGTCGCGGCCCGACATCAGCGACGCGCTGCGCTCGCGCAAACGCGACGCGCTGGTCGAGGTCATCGCCGAAAAAATGCCCGCAACGCGACCGACGATCCTGACCAACTGCCCCTCGTGCCTGCAGGGGTTGAGCCGCAGCCGCGACCTTGCGCAACCCAAGCACATTACCGTCGCCCTGGCGGAAAAACACTCGGGCCCGGAGTGGCAAAGCCGCTTCGCCGCCCAGGCCAAGGCTGCCACCGTCATCAGCTTCTAACAAGCAGCCCTCCCCCCGTCTCCGCGGTCTCTTTTCGAGAGGCCGTGGAGACACAATCCCCTCATTGTCGTAGAAAAATAGCGCCTGATTTTTCAACGCAAGAAAAATTTCTCTTGGCCCAATAATTTTTAAATCTTCACGGCTTCTTTATTTCCCGGCCGCTACAGTAAAGCCATCAAAGGATGGATGGACGACAGGATTCGGGATGAGGCCAGCAAAGCTCTCCACGAATCGAGGGCCGGTTAATACGGTGCGCACGAGACTACCAATTAAGCCGAAGTCCCTGACGAAGATTTGGATTAAGTCCATACATACCAATAGCTTTGACATAGATATTCCTACATAGACAGGACGGAGAGGCGCAGAGACTTTGGTCTTTGCGCCTGTCTGCTTCCTGCGTTGCCTGGATGTATCGCGAATGGTAGATTTTTGACATAGCCACCAACCATCCCGTCAAAGGAGTTCCATGACCACAGAGTTCCGCAATTTTCTTGCCCTTCCCTACGACGAACTGGAAGAGCTGAACCTTCAGGCCAAGGCTGACCGGGCCAACCGCGTTGCGCCCGACGAGATCCGCGAAAAGCGCCTCAAGTATCTGACCGACGAGAAGCGCATCAAGGCCGTCACCGTGCTGTTCAGTGATCTTGAAGGCCGCCTGCACCTGCTCGATTACGACAAGAAGTTCCTCCTCGGCTCCTACGACAACCTCACCTTTGACGGCTCCTCGATCCGCGGCTTTACCG
>DBTV01000028.1:66845-85309 GCA_002307235.1 Acidobacteriaceae bacterium UBA1307 | reverse complement strand
TGTGCGAAAAATATCCTACGTTATCAACTCCCACAACACAGCTCGCGGGCAGAAAGTACGGGGCTGCGCGCACAATCTTTTTCCGCAACCGCTATCATCAAAGTTGATACTTCAGATTCAACGTAGGAGAGAACCGCTGATGTCCGTTTCTACAAATCGTGTTTGGCGACAGTTGTCCAATGAAATTCGCGTCGCCGTCTGTCAGGTTTTCTGGGCGGAGTGCAAGGGGCCAGAAAAGCAGTTCATGATTGCCTCTCTCGCCAAAACAAAAAATCTGCGCGAGGTTTTTGTCCGCAAAAGCTCGACGGAACGACTGGTCAACTGGACGGCGGCAACCCTGGCACTGCCTGACCCGATGGTGGATGACTTGCTGAAGAGGTATCTTCTCCACGCGCATCGAGCCGTGATTATCCACTTTCTTGACTTGCTCAACATTCCCCATTCCGAGGGAATGATCGAGGAGGACTTCGACTACGCGACGCTGACCACGGAAGGCGTTCAGGCGGCGGCCCGCAGCTTGCTCGCATCGCCGGATCACATTGGCGCCGAGCTGTACCTGCAGTACCTCGTGCTTCAGGGCGGACCCTGGGAAGGAATTGAAGAGGTTCTGCCCGCAGAAGCGTAAAAGAAAGTTCCAGCGAACAGAACAGCGGCCGCTCTTCCATGCGAAGAGCGGCCGCTGTGTTTCTGTACAGGTTTCAGAAAACCTTGTTCTCTTGCTCCCTCGTTTCCATAGTCCTTGGTCCCTGCTTTACCGCTTTTCCGGTGTGAGTCCTGCTGGCTCCAGCAGCTTGAGCACGTCCGGCGCGGCGACGTGCTGATAGTCGATGGAGAGCAGGCCGTAGCCTTCGGTGGTGCCATAGAGCCGACTGTAGCCGCTGGACTGCGTGGCGTTGAGTGCCCAGTAGCCCCAGCTCACGCCGCTCTCGCGGATGTAGCGTGCCAGATAGGCGAACCAGTCGCCGTACTGGCGGCAGTCGGCCAGGTTCTGGCAGACGCCGATCTCGCCGAGCCAAATGGGTGCGGCCTGTGGACCGCTGCGCAGCCAGCCCCAGTCCTTGTCGAGCTTCTGTTGTAACTCCTCATAACTCTGTGGCACCTTCTGGCTCCAGCCATAGTTGTGCGGCGAGTAGATGAGCCGGTGGTCGACGGCGAGGCGTACTGGCAGCGTGGCGACTGCCGCAAAGTCGAGCGCATACTTCGTGCCTTCGACGATGATGAGCAAGTTTGGATTTTCGGCGAGCAGGGCGTTGCCACCGCGCTCGGCGGCCGCGTGCCAGTCGAGCGCCGGATCGTTGCCGCCCCATTGCGCGCCGCTGCGCAGTTCGTTGCGCAGGTCGGCGGCGGCCACGTAGGGCTGCGCCTTGTAGCGGCGCGCGAGCGTTTGCCAGTCCTTGATCCACTGGCTCTCGGGATAGTCGCGGTTGTACCAGAGGCCGTTGCCATCCTTCTCGTTGCAGCACCAGTCGGCGCGGCTGGTGTGGTTGTCGAGGATGACGACCAGCCCTTCGTGGGCCAGCGCGTCAACGACCGCGTCCATGATTTCGAGCGCGTGCTTGCCCCCGAACTGCGGGTTGGCGACCAGAGCATATTTCGGCACGACCGGATTGTCTTCCACCACCTGATTGGCCCAGGGCAGGCGCACCGAGTTGAAGCCCATGGCGCGAATCTCGCGGGCAAGATCGGCGAGCGGCGCGCGTTCAAGCCCGCCTACAACATACTCGCCCTGATCGAAGCCATACCAGTTCACCGAGACGAGGCGAATCGGGGTGCCATGCGCATCCACAATCTCCGCGCCGCGGGTGGCCAGAGGCAGTTGATCGGGGGTGAAGGTTTTGGCTCGCGCCGAGGCGCACAGCACAGCAAGGCAAAAAAGAGTCACTGCACAGGAATGAATTTTTTTCAAAATCATGGATCTGTCCTTATCGGTTTTTGTCCTGGACGGTCTTTCTGCATTGTATGAAAAAGCCCGCGCCTTGAGCAGACAAGACGCGGGCGGTTGAGTCGAGCGAGTTACCACATGAGCTTCAGCGCCAACTGTACCTGGCGGGGAAGATTGCTCTGTCCCCACGATGCTTTCTTGATCGTGCCGAAGTAGGCATCGCTGGCGGAACTCTCATAGCCCTTCTGCCACAGCGGATGGTTCAGCACGTTGAATGCCTCGAACCGCAGTTGCAGCTTCAAGTCGTTTTTGACCGGGAAGTTTTTGGCGAGGTTGGAGTCGAATTGGTGGTAGCTCGGCAAGCGAATGCCGGTGTATACCACGTTTTCCGTAGCACCGTAACTTGGCCGAACGACAAAGTCGCTCTGCGAGCAAGTATTGGATGCGGTCCAGTTATTGTTGTATGCAGACAATGCGCCTGTTGTCAGGTCGGTGTTTGCGACGCAACCGGCAACTCCACGGATATACTCCGTTTTTTCGGTGCGCCGTTTCACATACGCATTGTGCTTGTACTCAAGCGCGGATGGCATGCCCCACGGTGAGCCGGTCTGATAAACATACAGTGAGCCGAGTTCCCAGCCGCCAAGAGCATAATCCACAAGACGGTTGGTGTTGCCGAGCAGAGCGCGTCCGCGACCTACCGGGAAGTGATACACGCCCGAGATGGTGATGCGATGCGTGTAGTCGTTGCCGTCGATGGTGTGCGACTTGATGCGGTACACCGTGTCGGCATAGCCGCCCGTATCCATCATCTTCGACCAGGTCCAGGTGCCATGCAGCGTGAGGTCCTTGCCTTGGCGATGAATACCCGTGACCTGCAGCGAGTTGTAAGTGGTGCGGTTGTCGTTGAGCTGCCATTCGGTGACGTCGCCAAATTGCGGGAAGGCGCGGGTCAGGTTGCCGTACCGAATCGTGGGCGCAGTGTAGTAGTCCGATCCGCTGAAGTATGAGATACCCTTGAACGGGTTTGTCGCATAGTTCGTCGGGTCGTCGCAGACGTGATAGCTGCCGCCCATCTCAATGTTGCACTTGGCCTGATACGTCGAAGACCAGTGGTTGATGTTGTCCGAAGAATCCTGGTGGAAGGCATGGCTGCCCGCATAGCTGATTTCGAGGGTGTCTGCCTTCAAAAACTGCTGCTGGATGCCGAAGGAGTATTGCCAAATGCCAGGTGTCTTGTAGTTGGGGTTAATGAACCAGGGGCCTTGTCCGAGGTCGGTATAACCGCCGGTCGACGAACCCGTCGGAGCGACGATGCCATCCGGGAAGGGATTGGTCAGAGTGCTGGACGGGCTCATGCCGTTATCTTGCGTAGCGGTAAATGCCGTCGTCGAGGACCATCCCATCGTGTTGCCGCCCGGAACCGGGTTGCGGAACATCTCACCGAAGCCGCCGCGGATCACCAGATTTTCCCGGGCCGCATAGGCAAAGCCGACGCGCGGTTGAATGTTCTTCCAGTCCGTGGCGTAGTAACTGCGCGGGTTGCCATTGACGCCCGCGAAGGTGACCTGCCCCTTCAGGGCGCTTCCGTTGGGAATGAGCGAGTGGTTGATCAGCGAATCGACAGGGTTGGTGGAGGTGGTGTCGAAGGCGTAATCGACGCGGTTGTGGCGCTCGGTGGTCGGCATGTTGATGTCATACCGGATGCCGAGGTTGACGGTCAGCCGGCGTGAAACCTTCCAGTCATCCTGGATAAAGGGCGCAAAGTAATGCCGCGTCCAGTAGGCCTGCGAGATATAGCTGTTGGAGCCGGAGGTTGCGTAACCGAGCAGCATTGAGGCGATGGAGTTGCCGGAGGCACTGTCGGAGACATTGTATTGCTGCTGGGTCCACTGCCGGTCGATCGAGAACGAGGGGCCGTATTGCGACGACTTGATCGCCTTCTGCATGTCGCGAATGTCGGCGCCGAAGTGGAAGGTGTGGTTGCCTTTGATCCAGGTGACACTGGGTAGAAGGTTGAGCGAGTTTTCAACGTCGTCGTTGGCACCCTGGTTGCCGAGATAGGCAAAATTATCGCCGGGCTTCATGTAGGGCATGTGATTGCCCATGTTGCTCCCTGACCAGCCGAGGTTGGAGGCGAGGTTGAAGTCCTGCGGACCGTTGTGCCAGAAGTTGCCGCGCACGATCACCGATCCGCGAAAATCAAGAATCAGTGACGGGGAAAAGGTGTGTACCCAGTCGGTGGTGAAGGTGTGTCCGTGTTGGCCGAAAGGTTCTGCGCCGGAATTCGCTTCGCCGGGCATACCGTTGTCGCTGCGTGTCTCCCAGCGCTCCCAGTAACCGTAGCGCAGCGAAAGACGATCCTTCTCGCCAAAGTTTCTGTCCAGCTTGGCCAGTGCGTTGCGGTAGGTGTCGGTCGTTGGATTGTAGGCGGTGTAGTTGCTTTCAAACGGATTGCTGCCAGAAGCTGGCGTAAGATTCGGCGCGGGATAGTAGGACAGTAGCTTCTGTGACACCGAATTGATTCTGTTCTTCAGGTTGTTGCTGGTAAATGCATTGCGGACGTAGCTTTTGCTGGCGCTGTCGTAGTGCAGTGAGGTGGGATCGTACAAGGTGATGGGCGCGTAGGCGCTTCCCGTCCAATAGGTCAGGTTGCTGAAGTCGCCCTTGATCCAGTTGGGGTCGGGCACGGAGGTGACCAGCGTGTTCGGTACCTTCTCATCCCAGTTTTCGAACTGCACCAGGAAGAAGGTCTTGTCGCGACCGTTGTAGAGCTTGGGGAAAACGACCGGGCCATCGAGCTCAAAGCCGTACTGGTCTAGCTTATGCTGCCCTTTGGTCGCCTTGCCCGGCGTCTTGCTGTTGATGTTGTCATTGAGCCAGGTGTCGGAGTCGAGCCACGTGCGGCGGGCAAATTCGTACACATCGCCGTGAAGCTGGTTGGTGCCCGATTTGAGGGTGATGTCCTGCACGCCGCCCTGGCCGCGGCCAAACTGCGCGTCATAGGGATTGGTGATGATCTTGAATTCCTGCACGGCGTCGACGGGAGGCACATAGCCAGTCACGCCGTTACCGTTACCAGCGTCGTTCGAGACACCGTCGAGCAGCAGCACGTTGTTGCCTGCGCCACCACCATTGATCATCATGCTGGTCTGCGTGCTGTCAAAGGGGCGTTGGTACTGCGAGTAGGATTGCGAATTTCCCCAGACCACGCCGGCATTGAGCACGGCCAGCATCTGTGGGTCGCGCCCGTTCAAAGGCAACTCCGTGACGCGCGCGTTTTCGACCACTTCGCCGCGATCCGCCTTGCCCAGATCGAGGGCCACGTTGGCTTCCACGGTTACCCAGGCAGAAGCCGCGCCAACCTTGAGGGAGAAATTGACGACACCGGTTTTGCCGACTTCCAGTGTGATGTTGTCTTTGATGAGCGATTCAAAGCCCGGGGCCGAAGCTGAAACACGGTACTCGCCCGACTTGAGGTAGGGGACGGTGTAAACGCCGGAGTTGTTGGTTTGAGTGGCAATCTCCTCGTTGGTGAGGATGTTGTGGACGACAATCGCGGCGCTCGGGACGGCGGCGCCGGTTGGGTCCAGCACTCTGCCCGTAAATTCTTGCGCAGCGATCCGCTGCACGCCGAGCAGGCAAGTGAGCAAGAGGAGCCAAGACAAGATTTTGGGTGATTTCATGAGTTGCATAAGCCTCCGTGAGTAGAAAGCGTTTTCAGGCTGGAGTCATTTTTCGTGTAAACGATTCCATGCCCCATAAAACGCCCCACTCTAGAGCAGACTTTTATCCCTTGTCAAGCGAAAAGGATCGTTTCGGTATAGATAATGTTTCTGTTAGGACTATTTGTTGTCAAAGCTATTTTTATCTATTGCTTATGGGGGAATTTGTGCCGCGAATCCTGCCGCGAAACGAAAAAGAAAACGTGTGCATTTCGGCTATTTCTTGCTGCGGACGGAGCGTGCCGCAGTCAAAAAAATACCAGCGAATTGTCTCTCGAAGAAAGTTTCGGAGAGCACAATTCGCTGGAAGATTGAGACTACTTTTTCTCGAGCGTCAGCCGCAGGGCAGAGGTGTGGGGCACGGTGATGGCGAGCTTGCCAGCCTTGAGCGCGCGCGGTTTGGCTTCGGGCTCGATGTGGGCCTCGCGGCTGTCGGCGGAGGGTGCGCGCAGAGTTTCGGCGTGGACAAGTCCCGCAGCGTGCGTGCCGAAGTCGACGGTCAACGCGAGATCTTTTTCGAGATCCTTGTTGATGATGACAAGCGAGGTACGGCCGTTGGCGAGGCGCGCGGCGTAGGCGGTGGCGTTGATGCCGGCCGATTGCAGCGGGGCGGTCAGGTCGGCCTTCAGAAACGTGGCGCCGCTCAACTTGCCCGCGAAGCCGAGGCCGATGCCGACCGGCTGCACGATGTATTTGTCGCCGAAGGTGCCGATGGGCGTGTAGAACGGATGCGGATGCGTGGCGATTTCGGCCTCGCTTTTGCCTTGTTCGCGCAGCAGGCCATCGCCCGGCAAAAATCCGCCGACCGAGTTCGCCACAGACTTGCCGGTACCGCCGTGCAGGTTGATGCCCGAGTAGTTATTGCTGGCTAAAAGCAGGGAGTAGTCGGCCGACCAGAGCGCGGCGGCGAAGACGTCGGAGACGCCCGGTTTGCCGCCCCGATAGCAGGTGTTGCCCTCGGTCATGCGCACGCGCAGGTGCATGGCGTCGGCGGCACCCGTGGCCAGGTCGGCATTGTGTTGCACCTTGCGCATCGACTCGGCCTTGAGCAGGTTCTCAATGGTGACGTGCGGGTTGGTGGCCGGGCCGTCGAAGTAGTGATGGTGGCTGAGCGTGGTGACATGCGGCGGGTTTTCGACGGCGGGCCAAAGCGTGGCGATCTGCGGCAGCCAGGTGACGTCGGAGGCCACGTCGGGCAGGCCGAAGCGCGCCTCGGGAACCCGTGCGGTGACGGCGCGGGCAATCGCCAGCCACTCGTCAAGATAGGCCTTCGGGGTCCAGGTCTTCGGGTCGCGCAGGTGGCGGTCGAAGAGATCAACCTCGTTGCCGATCTGGAAATATTGCAGGCTGGCGCCGAGGGTTTTGGCGACGAAGACGGCCTCGTCGGCGGCGCGCTCGGGCGTGTTGGTGCCCATGCCGATGCCGTAGAGGCAGCTCCAGCCGGTGGCCTTCAAAAATGCGGCGAGGTTGCGCACGGCCTCGGGCGTGACGGCGTAATACTCGGCCTTGGGTTCGCCGGCAACCTCGCGGGTGGCGGGGTGCGCGGGTTCGGGTGCGTCGGCGGTGGGCTTCCAGTAGCCGAACTCGCTGGTGTTGCCGCCGAGCCGCAGCACGCCGTGCGCGGAAAGCTGGCGGAAGGCGCGGATGAGTCCGGTGTTGGCCAGCGAAAAGAATTTCGGATCGGTGAGCTGCTGAATCTCATAAGAGAGCCCGACGAAATCTGCGGGCATCTTTGCTCCGAGGGCCTCGGTGGGCAGGGTGAGCGCGACGGCAACCGGGCCGTTGCCGCCTTGAGCGAGCAGGCGGAGCGTGGGGGCGGCGAGTGCGGCCGTCACCAGAAAATTGCGGCGAGAAAGAGTGGACATTGGGGCGGCAATCCTTAGGGTGAAAGCGTTTGCACAACAGTATAGACACGCCAGGTGAACAGTGAACAGGGGAGAGGGCAATCGCATTTGAAATTGTCTTGCGGCAACTTCCTTGGCCAAGCCGTCTTGGGGAGGGAGCAGGGGCATTCATGCCCCTGAAATTCCGAGGGAGATGAGACGGCTTGAGCCGCGGGCTTTTTTGCCAACGAAGAAATGCCCGTGCGCCTGAAGGCTCGAATTACTGTCCACTAGCCCCTTTCCCTGCTTCTCGGCGAAAATAAGAAGTGATGACCGTGAGGCAAGCAATGGAAGTACCAGGCAAGCTCGAGTTGATTGTCGGGCCGATGCGCAGCAACAAGACGGCCGAGTTGCTGCGACGCATTGAGACGCGCCGCCAGTATGCCAAGCAATATGTGATGCTGCTCAAGCCGAGCGATGACACCAAGGCCGCCGCCGGTCTGGTTGAAAGCCGCAACCGGCAGGGCTGCGTCGCCATGGAAGCCATCGAGTTTCTCTCCGCCGATCCCTGGTCGGTGTTGCCGACGCTGGCCGAGACGGAAAAGAGCATCGGCAAGCGCGTGGACTGTATTGCCATCGACGAAGGCCAGTTTGTGCGCGACCTGTTTCTGTTTACCAAGCGGCTGCTTGAGCACGGCTATGACGTCATGGTCTCCGGGCTCGAACTGGATTTTCGCGGGCTTCCCTTTGGCGAGATGCTGGAGTTGAACTGGCTGGTGCGCACCTTCTCTGGCAACATTACCGAACTGGTGGCCTACTGCAGTTGCGGCGCCAAGGCGCTCTATCCACAGCGGCTGATCGACGGCAAACCGGCCTCGTATGACAGTCCGGTGATCATGGCTGGGGATAACTATGAGCCGCGTTGCGCCGAGCACTTTGTGTTGCCCGGCAAGCCGCACTAGCTGTCGCATTCTGCAGCATCGTTTAATTTTTGAATCAAATTCGGATGCTGTGGGCCTGCAAGAACGGAGCAGAAGGCGGCGCTGCGCTTGTTCTTCGCGTCCATCGCGGGTTTTGTGCGTATGTATGAAAATTTTAAAGAGGACTACCACTTTTAGGTCAGAGAAAAATTGTTTTAAATTGATACACTCTGTGTTGTCTGAGGAGCCGCAATTTGGGGCATATCAGGCGCAAGATTCATACTTTCTAATTTTTGCACCGATGAGTAAGTTAATGGGCCAGGGAGGCTGTTCCCTTGATCTGGATCGCGGGCGGACGGCTTCTGTGGCGCGTGTGATTCTTCCTAGGACGGATGGCGTGGAGAGCGAAGAGTCTCATCCGGATGTGCGAAACGTGCAGGCGATGCCGTCGCGTTCTGACGGAGCAGACCTCATTGCGCTGGTTGAGAACCTGCCGGATCATTTCTGGGCGGTTGATCTTGACTATCGGCTAAGAAACATCAATCGGTCTGCGCGCGAGTGCCTGAGGGCGATGTTTGGTGTCGCTCTTCGGCCTGGGATGTTTCTGTTGCAGGCGTTGCCGGAAGAGCGTGCCCAATGGTGGGGTGAGCGTTTTAAACAGGTTTTGGCGCTGGGGCAACTGCAATTCGAGTATGAGATTCAGAATCAGAGTGTTTTCGATTTTCATCTGAACCGCATCTGGGAAGATGGCAGGCCGATGGGCATTGTGGTCTATGCCCGCGAGATGACCGCGCAGAAGCATGCCGAAGACCGTCTGGCCGTGGTGCAGAAGAAGCTGCGGCTGAGCGATGAGCGTTATCGCATAGCCTTTGAAAACACGCCGGACGCGATCACGATCAATCGCGTGAAAGATGGTGGCTACATTGACTGCAATCTGGCCTTCTTCAATATGCTTGGCTACACGCGCGAGGAAGTGATCGGGCGCAGTTCGAGGGAACTCAATCTGTGGGGCGATCCCGCGGCGTTCGAGGTCTTTGCCAAGGAGATGCGCGAGACCGGCGTTTGTCGCAATCTGGTGACGCGGTTCCGCGCCAAAGACGGGCATTTGATCTGGGCCGAGTTGTCGGCTGCGCGCATTGACATGAATGGCGAGCCGCACATCCTTTCCGTGGCACGCGATGTGAGCGCGGCAAAGGATGCCGAATATCTGCTGGGCGCCGCGACACAAAAACTGCGCCAGAGTGAGGCGCGCTATAGCGCCGTTTTTCGCTCGAGCTTCGATGGCATTCTGATTCTGGATCGTGAGTCGAACCAGATCCTCGAGGTGAATCCCCGTTTTTTAGCCATGCTCGGCTACCGGCGCGATGAACTGGTCGGCGTTACGGTGCTGGAAGGGGCACTGTGGGAGGATTTGCAGGATCGCGAGCGTTGGCAGCGCACTCTGGACGAGACCGCGCATTGCCGCGATTTCGAGGCCAGATTCCGCAAAAAAGATGGGCAGAGAATCTGGGTGATGCTCTCCGCCTCGACGATTGAAATCGATCACGCGATTTGCACCATCGTGATCGCGCGCGACATTACTTCAGCCAAGGCCGCGGAAAACGAGATTCACATTCTGGCCTTTTATGATTCGCTGACCGGGCTGCCCAACCGGCGGCGCCTGCTTGAGCAGTTGGAAAAGACCTTGGCCTCCAGCCTTGTTTTGCAGTCGCAGCGCGCCTTGCTGTTCGTCGATCTGGACAACTTCAAAGTGCTCAACGACACGCTCGGTCATCCGACGGGCGACCTGATGTTGCGCGAGGTGGCGCTGCGCATTGCCGGTGCCGTGCGTGAGACCGATCTGGTGGCGCGGCTGGGCGGGGACGAGTTCGTCGTGATGCTGGACCGGCTGAACGGAGATGCTGCCGTGGCCAGCGAGCAGGCGCGCCTGGTGGCGGAAAAGATTCTGGCCGTGACGAGCCAACCCTATGTGCTCGACGGGCATGAATGTCGCAGCAGTGCAAGCATTGGCATCACCATCTTCGATAGTCGCGGCGTGAACACTGATGAACTGTTGCAGCAGGCCGACATTGCGATGTATGAGGCCAAGGCTGCCGGACGCAATGCCATCTGCTTTTTCGCACCCTCGCTCCAGGTGGCCGTCAACGCGCGTGCCGCCATTGAAGAAGAGATGCGCGAGGGGATGCGCCACGGCGAGTTCGAACTCTTCTATCAGCCACAGATCGAGTGCGGCCGGTTGAGCGGCGTCGAAACGCTGTTGCGCTGGCGGCATCCGAGGCGCGGGTTGCTGCCTCCGGTCGAGTTCATCGGCATCGCAGAGCACTCCGGGCTGATTCTGTCGCTCGGCGAGCAGGTGCTCGAGATGGCCTGTCGGCAGATCGCGATCTGGAGCAGGCATCCGCGTGCCTCCGAGATCATGGTGGCCGTCAACATCAGCTCGCTGCAACTGCGCCAGGAGAACTTCGTCGATACGGTGCTCGAGGCGCTGGCGAGCACCGGTGCCGATCCGCATCGGCTGAATCTGGAGCTGACCGAGAGCATGCTCGTCGACAACATGGAGAAGGTGATCGCCAAAATGAGCCTGCTCAAGCAGCACGGCATCCACTTCTCGCTCGATGACTTCGGCACCGGCTATTCGTCTCTTGCCTACCTGAAGCGGTTGCCGCTCGATCAGCTCAAGATTGATCGCACCTTTATTCGTGATGTGATGGTGGACAAGACCAGCGGCGTGATCGCGCACACCATCGTGGCGCTGGGCCGCGCGATGCGGCTGAAGGTGGTGGCCGAGGGCGTCGAAACCGAAGAGCAATGCCAGTATCTGAAAAAACTTGGCTGCCATTGCCAGCAAGGGTTCTACTTTGGCCGGCCACAGCCGCTGGCTACCTTCGAGAAGAATTGGCTGGAGGCAGAACCTCTTCCGTACATTGCGTCGCCGCAGCCGCTTTGCGACACTTAGATCATGGCTGCTTCGCTTCCCGCGCTGATCTTCGATCTTGACGGTACGCTCACCGATTCAAAACCCGGCATCCTGGGCTGCTTGAGCAAGGTGCTCGCCGAGCATCGGATCGATGCCGGTGGACCGCTCGACCGCTTTGTCGGCCCGCCGGTCGAAAGCTGGGCGATCGAACTGTTGCCCAATGGAACCGAGGCCGAGCGCAAGCAGTTGGCCAACGACTATCGCGCCTGCTATGACCGCGAGGGCTGGTCGAACAATTCTGTGTACGACGGCGTGCACGCCCTGCTCAAGCAACTTGCGGTCGAGGGCTTTCCGCTCTACGTCTGCACCTCGAAGCAGCAGCACTTTGCCGAGCGCATCCTCAAACACTTTGAACTTGTGCCGCTGTTTCGCGCCATCTATGGCGATCAGGCCGCGTTTGCCAGCCACGCCAAGCCAGACCTGCTCCGGCACCTGCTCACCGAGCAGAAGCTCGATCCGCGCGATGCCTGGATGATCGGCGATCGCATCCACGATATCGAAGCCGCGCGCGCCAACGCTGTTCGCGTCGTGGCCGTCGGTTGGGGCTACGGCCCGGTCGAGGAACAGGCGCTGGCCGATGCCGTGGCCGCGACGCCGAAGGACCTTCCGGCCCTCGTGCGCGGCTAGTTTTCCCTTCTATTTTCGATCTCCCACCGTCGTCGCAGCGTCGTAGCCCGGTGGCCCGCGTGCGCTTTTGCGGAAAAATCTTCCGTGCGAGAAAAAATGCGGGAGCACCGCGAAAAACGCATGTTCTGAAATAGGCCAAAAGCATAGAAAAAGGCCCTTTCATGAAGCGTTTTCTCAGGAGAATAGGTGCGCCTTCTTTATGAATAGAAAGAGTTTACCTATAGAACGAAATAAATGGGGAAGTACATCGGAAAAATGAAACAGTTACAAGAAACCAAGGCATCTCTACCTGTAAGTCATTGATTTAAATAAATTCGAAAATTTTTGTTGACAATCGTGATAAATGCAGGGCATACTGATGGTGGTCACGAAACTAAACCTTGGAGGTAGAAACACTATGCGTACACTTTCTTTTGGAACTTTGGCTCTCGCTTCGTTGCTGATCCCTGCTGCTGCCTTTGCCAGCACTTCGCCTGAGGATGCTTCCACCCCGGCCAACCCGGTTCGCGTCAGCACCGGCGTCGTTGCTCCCAAGATCAACAACGCTGCCAGCATCTCTCTGCCCACCGAGTTTACCGGTGTCCCCCTTCCGACGGATGCCAAGATTGGCCTCAAGCTGACGGTCGACGAGCAGGGCAATGCCCGCAACGTCAAGGTCACCAAGTCATTGAACCCGTTCTGGGATGCCCGCATCGTTGAGGCTGTGCAGAAGGCCCACTACAGCGCCGGCACGGTGAGCAGCCAGCCGACCGCCATGGACCTGAACCTGGACGTCAAGATCGCTCGCTAAGCCGAACCCTTTGGCAGTCCAATAAGACTCAAATGCTGCTGGTGTGGCGGAGTTTGATGGAGGGGTTCCATTCTCTCAACGCCTGAATACAAGCAGGAATGCACTGGCAGTGAAGGGTCCGCAACTCCCGGCCCTTAGATACCGGCCGGGAGCGTGAGGCGCAAACAGCCTCCCTCCCGGTTTTTCTTTTTCCGCACTCGCTCCCGCCTGATTTTCAACTCCCGTCGGCATCGCTCTTTCTGTGTCGTAGCATGTCTTGATTTTGTGCATTTATGCGGTTACGCGCGAAGGGCTTCAGCGTTGCGCGCATTATCGGACAAGGGTGCACCCGGATAGGCACTCGGCAGATGGCTGTGTGCGTCGTACACTAAGAATGCTCTGAAACACTGTCCGCCCTCTTGACATGCGCAAGGCGGCGTTTCTTTCTCTTTTGTTGATGACCGCCGCGGTTCTGGATGGCGCACTGGTTGCGTCTGCCAAAACCCATAAGCATGCTGTGCCCGCAACGGCGCAGGATGCTTCTACGACGGCCCCCGGTGGGCACTCCCGCAAGGCGACGAAGGCTGCGCCGGATGCGGGAGCGGATGCTTCCGTGCGCGCAAACAGGCGTGGCAAGCAAGCGACGGCGCAAACGCCGGACGACGATGCTCCGGCCAAACGCAGTCGCGCGGCAACGCCGAAGGCCGCCAAGGGCGATGCCCCGGCCGTCAAGCGCGGCAAACATGGTCGCGTGATTGCGCAGAAGGCTGCGCCCGACGACGATCCCGCACCGACAGCGCGCAGCCGCAATAAAAAATCCCAAAAAACTGTTGCCAAGGCCGACGACGCGCCGACCTCCGATGTGCCCGCAGCGAAGCCCGGCAAACGGTCGCGCGCGCAGCAGGCTCAAGCGGAGGATGCGCCCCCGCCCACCCGGCGTGGCAAACACGCGCGCGTCACTGCACAGCAGGCCCAGACCGACGATACGCCGCCGCCCGTTGCACCGGCGCGCAAGCGTGGCCGCAAGGCTTCTGGCGGCTATGAAGATGGCTACCGCGACGGCTATGCCGCGGCTCTGGCGCAACTGCGTTCCGGCCAGTCGGCGAATGCGGTGCTGCCGCCCCTGGCTCGTGGCCTGAGCCCCAAAAGCAACAGAATTTCCGCGCGAGCACTGTCGGAGGATTCCGGGATTCCGGCCGGGCCGGCCGCGGGCACGGAGCTGCTCGAGAAGACCTCGTTTGATGTGCGTGGCGCGATGCCAGCCCCGCTCAAGGGATCGACGGCCTCGCTGGTGCGCCAGAATACGCGGCTGGTCGACGACGGACTGGAGCGGATCGAGGACGAGCATGATCTGGAGAGCAGAATCGCGCACAGGTTGCTGGTGCCGGTGCCGGCCTCTTCGATGCTGAGCATCAATCAGGACATTCCCTTGCAGCGTCGCTATTGCAGGCCGTGGACGGCGCGGTTTCTGGCCGATCTGGCGCGGTTGCACTACGATGCTTTCCATCGTCCGCTCATCGTCAGCTCTGCGGTGCGTACGGTTGACTACCAGAAGCGTCTGATGGGTGTGAATGGCAACGCCGCCCGGGCCGAGGGCGATATCGTCAGCCCGCATCTGACCGGCGCGGCCGTTGATCTGCCCAAGGAGATCTTCAGCCGCCAGGAGATGGCCTGGATGCGCAGCAAGCTGGCCGCCCTGCAGGATGCCGGAAAAATCGATGTCGAGGAGGAGTTCCAGCAGACCTGCTTCCACATCACGGTCTACAAAAACTACGTGGCGCGGCCCGGCGCGGCCGAGGATACGAGTTCGACCCGCCTCACGGGCGGCACGCAGAAGGACGGCGCGAATGCGGCGCCCAAGCTGCTCGATGCCAGCAACGCCGGCCAATAATGTACGCAGACCAAAAAGAAAGACCCCGCGCATTTCATCGCGCGGGGTCTTTCTTTTGCTTCACAGGGGAAACGACGCTATGGAATTTTCCCCATTGCTGTAGGGGGAAAACTGGATGTCGAGGGGCTTTTTCTCAAGAAAAAGCCCCCTTGCATTTAGTCCAGCAGGTCGATGGCGTCGATGCTGAAGCCGGGCGACAGGTAGAGGGCGCCGGTCTTGCCGCTCGCCGGGTAGATGCTCAACACGTTCCATTCGTCGGCCGAACTCTGCCAGGCCGAGGCGGGAATCGTGTAGGTGAAGGTGGTGTTGTTGCCGCGATAGCTGCCCACCGTCATGCTGCGTGTGCTGGGCTGGGTCGAGGCCGCGGGCACCGCCGAACTCCAGCCGTTGACCGTGATTTGCGGGCGCGCATTCGAGTAGGCGACGGTGATGCCAATGCGCAGCGTATGCGCCGCTTTCAGTTGATCCGAGGTCAGCTTGAAGTTGATCTGGCTGCCGCCGTTGACGCTCTTCCACAGATAGGCAGGGAAGTTTTTCGCCGCCGCTGCTGCCAGCTTGTCGGTGTCGGTGGCGCCGGTGATGAAATAGGGCGCTGTCACCCAGGAACTCATCCGCACATCCGACGGATGCATGGTCGTGACCTTGTCGCCGTTCAAAAACTCCTGTGGCGAACCATCCCAGAGGCCCACGCGCCAGATCGCCGCATCCTTGGCCGGGTCGGCGGTGATGTAGATCGAGTCGAGATAGCTGGTTTTGTGCGCGGCGACGGTGACCGCCGTCGGATAGGTGTAGACGGCCAGTTCGTTCTTGTAGATCTTCACCGTGTAGTCGCCGGGCAGCATGTCGCCCATCACGAAGTCGCCGGAGTGGTTGATGCGCCGCCAGTACTGCGCCTGCGCATTCGAGAAGCCGGCCCAGTACTCGTAGTTGTTGTCCTGGCCCGAGAGCACCGAGCCGCGAATCTTGCCGCGCCCCTTGGTCGGCACGTAGCCGAGCAGGTCCATCTTCGAGAAGAAGCTCGTATCGAGCGCGTCGGGGTCGGGCTCTGCGCCGCTCGTCACCTCAAGCGTGTAATGGTTCAGCACGCCGGTGCGCATCGATTCGGTCTGGATCTCGCCATAGTTGACGATGTAGGTGATCTCCTGGTCGGTCGCCGTACCCTGATCGAGCAGGCAGCGATAGAAGGGGCCACCCGAGGCGCCCTCGTAGTTGTCGCGGACAAACCAGAGTCCGACGTTGTCGCCGCTGGCGCCGATCGACTTCCAGTCGACGACACGGTTGTTGGAGTAGTGCTTGGAGCGCGTTTCGCCGTTGGCCAGCGCGAAGACGTCGGAGGCTTCGACGGTCTTGACGGTCTGGCTGATGTCGGAGGGAACCGGCCCGTTCGGCAGCAGGGATTTTTTCGTGCGCAGAATGTAGCGGACCAGCGCCTGGGCCTGTGGCTCGGCGGTGAAGTAGGTGGCCATGTAGATGCGCGGTTCGCCGCGCCGGGCCATGTAGTAGTGGGTGAGGGAACCGGCCTGGACGGTGATCTTGATGGTATCGTTTTCAATCACCTCCGCATTCACCGTTACCGCGGAAACTCCCGTGTACAGCCAGTCAAAGCCGGAGTTGATCTGCGAGCCCCGCGACTGGTCCTGATATTCCACGCCGTTGATCTGCAGCGAGCTGATGTCGCCCGGCGACTGCGTGCTGACGCCCAGATCGATGCGGCGAATGCTGAAGACCAGACCGGCGCCGGTATCGACCGTGTAGAAGTTGTCGGTGGTCGTCAGGCCGAAGTCAGCGCGGGCGGATACCGGCAACAGAAGAAACGCGAGCATGAGAACGGGATAGAGGAGACACGTTAAAGATCGTTGTCGTTGCGTCATGGTTCATCCTTCCAAAAGGGGGGATTTTATAGCGGCCAACATTCTAGGAAGGTGATGGAAGATTGGTCCAGAGAAAAGATGAAAATCTGGAAAATATTTTCCCATCGAAAAATTCACGCCTCTTCGAGGGCGTTTCCCCGGTGAAATGGATCGCTGCCCATCCAAAGAAATTTCCATCGGATTTCGCACCGGCGCGATACAATCGCGGGCAAGGCCCTGCGGTGGCCAAAGATACGAGGTTATCGAGATGAGTGAGCAGCAAGTGGTGGCTCCGGCGGCCGAGGCCGCGAGCCTGAGTCAGCTAGAGCGTGTCGGCAATACCTTTACAGCGCCATCGACCACCTTCGCCGAGATTCAGGGCGGCAAAAAAAGCTGGTGGCTGCCCTTCGTGATCCTGAGCGTGGTCAGCTACATTCTGTTCGCCGCGATTACGGCGAAGGTCGGCTGGCAGCAGGTGGCAGAAAACGCCACGAACCAGAACCCGAAAACCGCCGAGCGCATGGCCAAGCTGCCTGCCGAGCAGCGCGAGGCCGGCATCAAGATGACGGCGACCATCATGCAGGGCAGCTTTATCGCCAGCCCGGCCATTGTTCTGCTCAGCAACGTCATCGTTGCCGCCGTGTTGCTGGCGACCATCAACTTTGTCTTCGGAGGCAAGGCGAACTTTGGCGCGGTCTTCGCGGTGAGCATGTACGCATGGCTGCCGAGTGCGATCAAATCCCTGCTGGGCGCCGTCGTGGTCTACTTCACCGTGCCGGAATCCTTCAACATCAACGTGCTGGCACCGACCAACCTCGCCGCTTTTCTGAACCCGGCCGAGACCAACGCGGCGCTCTACAAGCTGCTGACAGCACTTGACGTGACGATGATCTGGACGCTGGTGCTGCTGTCGATCGGCCTGGCCACGGTGGCGGGCGTCAAGCGCAATCTGGGCTACATTGCCGTCTTTGGCTGGTGGGTGCTCATCACCTTGGCCGGCGTCGGTTCGGCGGCGATTTTTGGCTAAGGCAGCGATGAGCTCTTAGCTAGAAGCTGCAGAGTTTTGAAAGGGCCCGGCTTCAGCCGGGCCAAAAAAGCGAGGAAGAGATCTCGCCTTTAGGCGCTGAGGGTGTTTCGGACTTACCTATCACTCCAAATTTTCCCTCGGGGGCTGAAGCCCTTTCTTTTTCTGCCGACTGTGGCACGGATGAATCCGTGCCCTTCCAAAACATCGCTTTGTCATCAACGATTCGTCTTGCGCTTTTAGCTCCCTGCTCTTAGCTAAAAGCTAATGGCTAGAAGCTGCTGTTAGCGCCGTGCAAGAAAAAAAGCGCGCATCTCTTGCGAGATGCGCGCTTTTCTTGGTTCCAGCCAAGCTCCACGTACAAAGAGCCAGAAGCCAAGAGACTGAGGCCGCGTTATTCCGTCCAGTGGCGCAGAACCAGCGAGGCATTGATGCCGCCGAAGCCGAAGGAGTTCGACAGGGCGTAGTCAAAGCTGTAATCGATGGCCTTGTTCGGCACGTAATCGAGCGTGCAGGCCGGGTCGACTTCGACGAGGTTGATCGTCGGAGGCAGCTTCTGGTGCTCGAGTGCGAGCGCCGTGATGCCTGCCTCAAGACCGCCCGCGCCGCCCAGCAGATGCCCGTGCATCGACTTGGTGCCGGAGATTTTCAGCTTGTGGCTGGTGGCGTGCTCGCCGAACAGCAACTCGACGGCGCGCGACTCATTGCTGTCGGCCTGTGTCGAGGTGGCGTGCGCGTTGATGTAGCCCACCTGATCGGGCGTGATCCCGGCGTCGTTCAGAGCGGCGCGCATCGAGCGCTGTGCTCCGGCGCCTTCCGGGGCGACCGAGGTCATGTGATAGGCGTCGGCGCTCATGCCGTAGCCGACCACCTCGGCGATGATCCTGGCTCCGCGTGCCTTGGCGTGCTCCAGCTCCTCAAGAATCAGGATGCCGGCGCCTTCGCCAATGACGAAGCCGTCGCGATCCTTGTCGAA
>DBTV01000028.1:61848-66610 GCA_002307235.1 Acidobacteriaceae bacterium UBA1307 | reverse complement strand
ATGACGAAGCCGTCGCGATCCTTGTCGAAGGGGCGGCAGGCGTGCGTCGGGTCGTCGTTGCGCGTCGACAGGGCCTTCATGGCGGCGAATCCACCCACGGACATGGGCGTAACCGCTGCCTCTGCACCACCGGCAATCATCACGTCGGCATCGCCGTGCTGGATCAGCCGCATCGAGTCTCCAATGGAGTTCGAGCTGGTCGCGCATGCGGTCGCCGTGGCCGAAATCGGGCCCTGCGCGCCGTAGCGGATGCTGATCTGTCCGGCTGCCATGTTCACGATGGTGGCGGGGATGAAGAAGGGGGAGATCTTGCGCGGTCCACCGTTCATCAGGTTGGTGTGTTCGCGTTCGATAATCTCGAAGCCGCCGATGCCGGAACCGATGTAGACGCCAACGCGCTCGGCATTCTCCGCAGTGATCTGGAGGCCGGATTGCGCCAGGGCTTCATGGGTCGCGGCGAAGGCAAAGTGGATAAAACGGCCCATCTTGCGGGCCTCTTTTTTATCCAGAAACTGCAACGGGTCGAAGTTTTTGACTTCGGCGGCGAAGTTGACCGGAAAGCCAGTGGCGTCGAAGCCCTGGATGGGCGCCATACCGCTGACGCCGTCCAGCAGATTCTTCCACACCTCGGGCGCGGTGTGTCCTACACCGCACACCAGCCCCAGGCCGGTGATGACGACTCGGCGTGCCAAGGGCTACTTGCCGCCTTTCGCGTTCTTCTCGATGTAGTCGATCGCGTCCTTGACGGTCTTGATCTTTTCGGCTTCCTCGTCGGGAATCTCCAGATCAAACGCCTCTTCGAACTGCATCACCAGCTCGACGACGTCGAGCGAATCGGCACCCAGGTCTTCCTGGAAGCTCGCGCCGGGGGTTACCTCGGCCTCGTCCACCTGCAACTGCTCGACGATGATCTGCTTGACTTTTTCCTCAACGGCCATGCGTAGGTTCTCCTCTGTATTCTTCTGAAACCGGAATGTTGGGGACTGGACGAACCGCCTGCCCCGAATCGTCAGCCTACGCTACCGGCCGGGGCTGGGGCAAGGGTCCAGAGCGCAAAAAAATCCGCGCGTCTCCCCGAAGATTTTAGTCTAATGGGCCTCCCCCTGCCTGTAAAGGTGACCAGAACGACATTCCTCGGGTTTTCTGGGGGTTGAAGGCACACAATCCACAGCCGGATTCCCTGCGCAAATGCTCTAGAGTAGCCGCAGGGCATGCATGCCCGGAGGAAGCCCACCTTGACCCTTGCAACCATTCTCGGAATTTTCATCGTAGCCCTGCTGGCGGGTTTTCTGCTCAGCAAACTGGCATCGAGGGGCGAGGCCGCCGCGCGTCAGATGCTCGATCAGCAGAATCGCGCGCTGGACGAGCAGAATCGGGCATCGTCCGAGGCCCTGGCCGCGGTGCGTCGGCAGTTGGAGGAGGCCCGCGTTGAGCTTGACCGTCGTGCCGGCTTTGAGCGGCTGGCCGAGGAACGCGGCGCTGCGCTCGGTCAGACGGCCACGCAACTGGCGCAGGTGCGTAACGAGCTGGCCGCGAAATCCGAGGCCGAAGCGGCCGCGCGGACCGCCGTCAGCCGCCTTGAGGCCGAACTGCGCGCCGAGCGGGCCAGCCTGCAGGAAAAGATCGCGCTGCTCGACTCCTCAAAAAAATCTCTCTCCGACCAGTTCGAGGCTCTCGCCGGAAAAATTCTCGATGAAAAATCGAAGAGCTTTACCGAGAGCACGCAGAAGGATCTGGGCGGGCTGCTGACGCCCCTGCGCTCGCAGATTGAGGACTTCCGCAAGAAGGTCGAGGAGGCGCAGTCGGACTCGAAGACTGGCGTCGCCAAGCTCGAAGGGCTGATCGGCAACCTGGGCGGGCTCAACCAGCAGCTTGCCACCGAGGCAAAAAATCTGGCGACGGCGCTGCGCGGCTCGGCCAAGACGCAGGGCGACTGGGGCGAGTTCATCTTGCGCGACCTGCTTGAAAAAGCCGGTCTGCGGGAGGGCGAGCAGTACAGCTTTCAGCAGGCGTTTACGGGGGTTACGGACGAAGACGGCAAGGCGAGAACCGCCCGCACCGATGTGATTCTTTCGCTGCCCGGCGGGCGCAGTCTGGTGGTCGATTCCAAGGTTTCGCTTACCGCCTACAGCGACTATGCGAATGCGGAAACCGACGAGGGGCGCAAGGCGGCGCTCAAGCTGCATCTGGGGAGCGTGCGCAACCATCTGGCCGAGATCGCCAAATCCGGCTATCACAAGCTGCCCGGAGTGGAAGCGCCGGATTTTGTGGTGATGTTTGTGCCGGTCGAGCCCGCATTTTTGCTGGCGTTGCAGGCCGATGGCGAGCTGTGGGCCGACGCCTACAAGCAGGGCATTCTGCTGGTGGGCCCGACCACGCTGCTCTACGTGATCCGCATCGTCAACGTGCTTTGGCAGCAGGAGGCGCAGGCGCGCAACGTGCGCGATGTGATGGAGCGGGGCGCGGCGCTCTACGAAAAATTCGTCGGCTTTGTTGAGGATCTCGACAAGGTGGGCGCGAATCTGCGCACGCTCGACACGAATTACACCAACGCGATGAAGAAGCTCTCGCAGGGCCGCGGCAATCTGGTGCGGCAGGCCGAGATGCTCAAGGAATTGGGCGTGCGCAGCACCAAATCGTTGCCGAAGAGCTTGCTCGACCAGGCCGAGGAGCCGGGGCTTGCGCTGGCCGCCTCGGCCGAGGAAGACGCATAAAAATCACCGCAACCCCGCCCACTCGCCAACCTGCTAGCACCGCCAACTCGCCAACGTGCCAGCCTCGCCAACGTGCCAGCCTCGCCAACGTGCCAGCACCGCCAACTCCGCTAACACGCTAACTCGCTAACGCCGCCAACGTGCTAGCCCCGCTAGTCCGCCAACTCCGCCGCGATGGCCTCGCGAATCTTCTTTCGCGTGATGGCCAAATCCTCGGGGATGACGCGGGTTTCGGCGATGGTGGTCATAAAGTTGGTGTCGCCGACCCAGCGCGGCATGGCGTGCATGTGCAGGTGCCCGGCGACGCCGGCTCCGGCCGCGCGGCCCACGTTGAGGCCGAAGTTGAAGCCGTCGGCGTGGTAGACGTGGTCGAGGGCGCGCTCGGTCAACTGCGCCAGCTTGATCAGCTCGTGCGCGGCCTCGGGCGGCAGCTTCGCCAGCCGGTCCAGATGCTCATAGGGCATCACCAGCACGTGGCCGTTGGTGTAGGGGAAGGCATTCAGGCAAAGAAAGCAATGCGTGCCGCGCCAGACGAGATTTCCGGCCTCTTCGGCGTTTTCACGCGGCATGCCGTTCTGGATGGCCCAGTCGACGGAGGCGATGAGATTGCAAAAGACGCAGTGGTGCTCGCCGGGCCAATCGGCCAGCGCCGCCGGAACGCCGGGCCTGCTTTGAGTGTCAACCGTTGCAATGTAGCTGTAGCGCCAGGGGGACCAGAGGTAATCCATAGAATTTGAACCGCCTAGAGGAGTATCGCAAACAGTATAGAAGCTCAATGCCTGCTCTGACACCGGTGACTGCGGTCACGCCTGTGCGCACGGTGGAGTCTTTTTCATGGAATTTGCTCTTCGCTTTGATTGACGCTGCAAAGTGCGCGTTGCTACACTCGATGACGTAGCTTCCTGCGCGGATTCCAGCAGTGAGTTGCGGCCGACCTTCTAATCGAGCCGTCGCCTGCAGGGTGATTTCCTAGAGGAGACTCGTCTCATACCTCAAACTGAGCCGGTTTCAACAAAACCGGAGGGACGCGAATCTGTCGAGAGATTGCCGAAACAGGCCTGAGCCACAGGAGCAGAGCCGCGCACACGTATCCAACAAAGTTGGGTGCTGCTGTGTGGAAGCCAGGATCCCGGAGCTGTCCGTAATGGCAAACGTCCTTAATTCCGAAACCGAGAGCACAACCCTGAACACCGAATTGGAAACCCCAACGCTCGCACCTGCGACGGAGGCTGAGAAGCCGTCGCCCGAATCCACGTCCACCCCAGAGACGGCTGTTGCCGCCACTCCGGACGCCGATACCACCCCTACGCCTGCTGCTGCTGCCGCCACCACGGAAGCGGAGCCCGAAGCCGACCATCTTGACGCGGTTGACTTTTCGGCCGCCCTTGAAGCCTTTGAGCGCGAACAGGCAGCCGAACAGGCCGCTGTCGAGGCTTATGGCGACAAGATCGTCCCCGGCACGGTGATCAAGCAGACGGAAAAGTATCTGGTTGTCGACGTGGGCCTGAAGTCGGAGGGCGTAGTGCCCCTCGAGCAGGTGCAGGATCACACGGGTGCCGTGCGCTTCAACGCCGGCGATGTGATCGACGTGGTCATCGAGCGCGAGGAGCCCGAAGGTGGCTACCTGGTCAGCTACGAGAAGGCCCAGCGCCTGCGCGTATGGGATTCGATCGAAAAGGCAGCGGCAGAGAAGACGGCCATCATTGGCACCGTCGTCAGCCGCGTCAAGGGTGGTTTGACTGTCGATATCGGCATGAAGGCCTTCCTGCCCGGTTCGCAGCTTGAGATTCGCCCGGTGCGCAATCTGGATGGCTACCTCGGCCAGCAGATCGAAGTTCGCGTCATCAAGCTGAACAAGAAGCGCGGCAATGTGGTTGTCAGCCGCAAGGAAATCCTCGAAGAGGAGCAGTCGACCCGTCGCGATGCGACGCTCGAGCACCTCGGCGAGGGCACCGTGCTGACCGGCACGGTCAAGAATCTGACCGATTACGGCGCGTTTGTTGACATGGGCGGCATCGATGGTCTGTTGCACATCACCGACATGAGCT
>DBTV01000028.1:0-61565 GCA_002307235.1 Acidobacteriaceae bacterium UBA1307 | reverse complement strand
CACCCCCGCGATCTGGTCAACGTCGGCGACGAGATCCAGGTCAAGGTTCTCAAGTTCGACAAGGACAAGCAGCGCGTTTCGCTCGGCTTCAAGCAGTTGACGCCGGACCCGTGGCTCGATGCCGCCGAGCGTTATCCGGTGGGTGCCCGCGTCCAGGGCCGCGTCCTGTCGGTGACCGATTACGGTGCGTTCGTTGAGCTCGAGCAGGGCATCGAGGGTCTGGTTCACCTCTCCGAGATGACCTGGTCCAAGCGCCTCAAGCACCCCTCCAAGCTGGTCAAGCCCGGCGACGAAGTGGAGACCGTGGTTCTCAACGTGAACCCGGCCGACCGCCGCATCTCGCTCGGCATGAAGCAGCTGATGGAGAACCCGTGGGAGAACCTCGCGGATCGTTATCCTTCGGGAACGATCGTCGAGGGGCGCGTCCGCAACCTGACCGACTTCGGTGCCTTCATCGAGATCGAGGACGGCATCGACGGACTGGTGCACGTCTCGAACCTGAGCTGGACCAAGCGCGTCAAGCATCCTTCCGAGATCGTCAAGAAGGGTGAGAAGGTCAAGGCTGTTGTCCTCGGCGTCGAGCCGCAGAACCGCCGCCTCTCGCTCGGCATCAAGCAGCTGCAGCCTGATGTCTGGGAGAGCTTCTTCGCCACCCATCGCATTGGCGACGTGGTGCACGGCAAGGTTCTGCGCCTGGCGCAGTTCGGCGCCTTTGTCGAGATCGCCGAGGGAGTCGAGGGCCTGTGCCACATCTCCGAGGCGGGCGACGACGAGGAGAGCCGTTCGAAGCTGGACGTTGGCTACGAGAACGAGTTCAAGATCATCAAGATCAATGTCGAAGAGAAGAAGGTGGGCCTGAGCCTGCGTTCAATCAACGGCGAGGCCACCCGTGCCCAGGTCGAGAACTACAAGGCCGACCACAAGCACACGGTTTCGAGCGCAACCACCACGCTCGGCGATCTGATCAACTGGAAGAGCGAGCGCGAGTAATCGTTCCGCGATTCGGAATCACCAGGAAATGGCCGCCTCTTCGGAGGTGGCCATTTTTTTGTGTTTCGTTGTATTGAATCGTGTTATCGCGCGAGTCTAAAAATAGGACATCGGTTTTTCCTAATGGTAAAAGATTTGCTTGACGATAAATGTCATCGGGGAGATAATCTGATCGTTTGGCTACATCGCTAACTGTAAGCGTATTATGCCAAGGGGAAATTATTCTCTTTTTGAAATGCGGGCATTGTGCCGCTTTGTAAGGCAGAGTTGCGGTCCGTGGAAGATGAAAACATTTTCGACGGAGACACTCCAGAATGCTCAGGGGGAAACAGGGAAGATTGACGACGCGCCGCAGATCCACGGCAAGACAGGCGGCAAATCTTCTTCTACCGAATCGATGGGCGCAGAGCCCCGGCAAGCCGAGCAGAGGCTAAGAGAAAGCGCTTTCATCGAAAAACTGGAAATCGCTGTGTCGACCTTCGACGCGGCAAACCTTGTGGGAGGCCCACGGAATGAGTTTTTGTAAATTGGCGAGATGGATTTCCTGTCTTGCTTTGCTTGTTATTTTTGGTTTCAGAGTAGAGGCGCAGACCGGTAGCGGTGGTTCAATCCGCGGCACGGTCACAGATGCCTCGCATGCCGTTGTTGCCAAGGCGAAGATTACCGCGATCAACACCAGCACGGGCGTGACGACGGAAACGTCGACCAGTTCGGCCGGTTACTACGTTCTGCTTTCGCTGGTCCCGGGCAGCTACCGCGTCACCGCGGAGATGGACGGCTACCAGACCTACACGCAGGAAAACATCACCGTCAACGCCCTGCAGGACGTGGGCATCAACATTACGCTGACCATTGGCAGTGCCAGTGAAGTCGTCACGGTTACAGCGGCTCCTCCCGAGCTGCGCACGGAAAACGCATCGCAGACCTCTGCCGTTGAAAACGAAACCTACACGGCTTTGCCGCTGAACATGGGCTCGGGCGCGCAGCGCGATCCGACCGCCTTTGCCGCCTTGACGCCCGGTTATTCGGGTGGCGGCCGTTCGGGCACCTACAATGGCGCCGGCGGTTCCAGCAACTCCAGCTCGGATTCGGGCGCGGTGACCTACATCGATGGCCTGGCCGTCGGTCAGGGAGACAACCGTCAGGTTTCTCTCTCGGTTTCCGTCGATGCCGTCGATCAGTTCCAGGTGACCAGCAGCGGTGCCAATGCGGCGCAGACCGGCATGGGCTCGCAGAACTACAACGTCAAGCACGGCACCAACAACTTCCATGGTTCGGCCTACGACTTCTTCCGCAACACGGCCTTCGATAGCTGGCAGTTTTTGACCAAGGCGCAGACGGTGGATACGGCCGATGGCGGCACCAAGCCGATGTCGAAGCCGACCGAGCACCAGACCGAAGCCGGTGTCACCTTTGGCGGTCCGATCGTGAAGAACTCGATGTTCTTCTTTGTGTCGGGTGAAATCTACAAGTACACGGCGCACGAAAGCCCGACGCTGATGACCATCCCGACGAAGAAAATGCGCACGGGTGACTTCAGCGAACTGGATTGGAAGATCTACGATCCGACGACAGAGGCGATGGGCGCCAACGGCAAGTATGCGGCCAGCGCCTTTGCCTATCAGAACCAGCGCAATGTGATGGACCCGGGCAAGATCTCTCCGATCGCCCAGAAGATGATGGCGCTTCTGCCGACGCCGTCCAACAGCGACGTCAACAACAACTATCTGACCAACACCGCAACCGGTAACTCGAACTACGAAATGACGCTGCGCTATGACTGGACGGTGACGCCCAAGCAGCGCATCTCGATTCTGGGCAACGTCGGCAAGAAGGGCTACATCGGCTATGATCTTTCGGCCGACGATGTTCTGCCCGCTCCGTTCACCTACGGCGACGTCGTTTCGCAGTTCATGGACTCGGGCATTCTCGAGCACACCTACATCTTCTCGGAAAACCTGGTCAACCAGGCCAAGGCCGGCTACATCCGCATGGATTCGCCCGTGAAGGCCTCGGCGGCACGCTCGGACTGGGCGGCCTCGGCGATGGGCATCACCAACCTGCCGACGGGCCAGGCGCAGACCAGCTTCCCGGCGGTGACCTTCACCGGCGGCGAGTATACGCAGAGCACCTGGTACAGCCGTCCGGCGTACTCGAGCACCAGCAACATGTTCTCCTTCCATGACGATCTGTCGTGGGTGCACGGCAAGCACATGGTCACGGCCGGCTTCGATCTGCAGTTTGCGCAGAAGAATGCCTCGGGCTGGAATACGCCGAGTTCGGTGCTTGGTCTCACCGTGAACCGCACTTCTACGGCTGGATTCGTCGGCACGGCGGCCAACGACAACTCGCTGATCACCAAGTCGGGCGATCCGGTGGCCAGCCTTTTGATGGGCGCCATCGATTCGAGCAGCATTACGCTGCAGAACTACTCGACTCTGGGCCTGCGTCAGCATCCCTTCTCGCCCTACATCCAGGATGACTGGAAGGTGAGCCCGAAGCTGACGGTGAACCTTGGCCTGCGCTGGGATCTGATCCAGCCGGTGACCGAGACGCTCGATCGCGGTTCCTACATGGACGCGAATGCCATCAACCCGGCGACCGGCAACAAGGGCGCGATTGCCTACCTGGGCGGCGCCAATGGCCACTCGGCCGCGCACACCTACCATGCCAACTGGGCTCCTCGCGTGGGCTTTGCCTACTCGGCGACCCCGACCACGGCGATCAGCGGTTCGTTCGGCATCAACTACAGCCGTAGCGGCGCGTTGAACATCTCGACGACCTCGGGCACGACGGGCCTCACCAAGAAGACCTCCTTCGCCGACTCGGTCAATGGCGAACAGCCGGCCTTCTATCTGAATGGCAACACGGGCATGGGCACGCTCGCCAACACGGCGATTCCGGCCTATGCGACGGCCTTCACCAAGTCGGCTTCAGACAATGCCGGCAACTATGCGAACAATGGTTCCACCGTGACGGCCGGCAGCGTGACGATGGCCGACGCCTATCGCGGTAGCCGTCCTCCGACGGTCTACAACTGGAACTTTGGCGTGCAGCATGCGCTGAACAGCACGATGTCGTTCACGGTGACCTATGCAGGCAGTGCGTCGCACTTCCTGAACAGCAGTGCCTCGAGCGGTGTCAACTATCTGGATCCGAAGTACCTGGTCATTGGTAAGTATCTGACCGGTTCGGCCACCAGCGCGTCGGATCTGGCGGCGGCCCAGAGTCGCTACGCCGGTCTTGCCGGAGCAAACAGCTTCACCGGGTTCACTGGCAAGCAGGCTTACATTCACCAGATGCTGCGCGCCTTCCCGCAGTACTCGAGCGTTTCGGCTGCCTGGTATGGTTCGGCGAATGCCAGCTACCATGCCCTGCAGGCCAGCTTCGAACAGCGCAAGTGGCGTGACTTCTCTTACTCCGCGAACTTTACCTGGAGCAAGACGATGGACAACACCGGCAGCGTGCGCGCCGTCGGTCTGATTCCGGCCGCGGTTTGGGACGGTGGCAAGGACATCCAGGCCAGCAAGCTGGAGCATTCGGCCAGCACCTATGACCAGCCGATGGTCTTCCACATCTACGGTCAGTACAAGCTGCCCTTCGGTGCCAACAAGATTGGCTCGAACAGCAAGCTGGTGCGCGCCGGTGCGGGTGGTTGGCAGGTCTCCTGGATCTACAGCCTTAGCTCGGGTCGTCCGCTGTCAGTGGGCACCTCGAGTGGTGTTTGCACCACCTCTGGTCAGGGCACCTGCTTTGCCAGCTACAACCCGAACTTCAGCGGCAGCATTCGCAAGAATGGCCGCTATGGCCACGGCTATCTGGCGGGCATGAGCACCGCGACGGCGCCGCGTTACATCGACGCGAGCGGCTTTGTCGCGCCTTCCGGCTATCGCCTGGGCAACTCGGCTCGTACCGCGCCCTATGGCCTGCGCTACGACCACACGACGAACCTCAGCATGGGTGTCATGCGGACCTTTGACGTTGTGAAGGCCGCGAACGTGAAGTTCGTCTTCCGTGCCGAGGTCTTCAACGTGACCAACCACACGGAGTGGAAGGTCAACTCGACCTATCCTTGCGCGCTCTCCGGCACGGACTATGGCACGGGCGGCGGCTCCTGCGCGGTGGAGGGTTCTTCCTACTCCTTCGGTCAGGTCTCCTCGCAGTCGAACGATCCGCGCGACTGGCAGTTCTCGGGCAAGTTCACCTTCTAACCTCTGCTGTGGCAGGCGCAGAAGAGCGCGCCGGTCGCAGTCGGGCAATCACAGACAGCCATCCTTCGGGGTGGCTGTTTCTGTTTGTGGCAATGCGCGCGGCAGGCGATCGCGATTTCGAGTCAGGAGGAAGAAGAGGCTCTCATGCCCCACAGACTGTGGGCAAACCGATCTTCAATTTGTTTTGAAAGGGCCAGGTTTTAGCTGGGCCGAAAAATGGACAAAAGGATCTCGCCTTTAGGCCCGGAGGAAGATTTTCGGCGCACTCGACACCGAAGATCTCTCATCGGGGGCTGAAGCCTGTGTCTTCCGAAAAAGTTTTAGGAGATCTTCTGGTCGTTGTGGCGCAGGACGATGACGATGCCGAGCGAGACCAGAACGCTCACAAGCGCGAAGAGAAAGACGCTTGCGTAGCCGAAGGCGCCGATGATGGCGCCGGCCACCGGGCCCACCAGAAAGAAGCTGACGTCGGAAAATGCCGTGTAGACACCGAGCGCCGTGCCGCGATTGGGCTCGTCAACGCGCTTGACCGCCTCGACGCCGATGGAGGGAAAGACCAGCGAGAAGCCGAAACCGGCGAAGAAGGCTCCCGTGATGGCCATCGAGGGATGCAGCGACTGCCAGAGCAGGAACATGCCGACCGCGACCACCGAGAGGCTGGCGATGGCCATCGGAAAACCGCCGTAGCGGTTGATGGTCCAGATCAGAAACAGCCGGACGAAGATGAAGCCGACGCCGAACGAGGTCAGGCAGAGTGCCGCGCCCGTCCAGTGGTGGTTGGCATAAAACAGGGTGATGAAGGTGGCCAGCACCGAGTAGCAGACGCCGCCGAGCGCCAGCGCCATGCCGTGCGGGGCGACCTTGCCCATGACGTTGACGAAGGGGAGATGCTTGCCGGGGGTGACCGGCAGATCGGCCTTGCGTGAGGCCATGATGAGGCTCACGCCGCCGAGCAGCACGGTGAACAGACCCAGTGACCACAGGCCCCAGGCCTGGTCGAGCACGACACCGAGCGGAGCGGCAATGGCCATGGCGCCATAGGTGCTGACGCCGTTAAAGCCGATCACGCGCGCGGTGTTTTCCGGCCCGGCCGCGGTGATGCCCCACAGCGTTGAGCCGGTCGAGCCCAGGCTTTCACCGATGCCCAGCGTCAGACGGCTCAGAATCAGAATCAGGAAGCCGATCCAGTGGTGTGACAGGAGGGCCCCGGCGGCGATCAAAAGCCCACCGCTAAGGGTGCAGCAGGCCATGCCCCACTCGACGGCCACCTTGGCCCCCACGCGGTCGCTGATGCGCCCGGCCCAGGGGCGGCTGGCGAGGGTAGCCACATATTGCATGCTGACGACCAGACCAGCCACCATGGCGCTATAGCCCATCTGCAGATGCACATAGGGCGGCAGCACGGCCAGCGGAAGGCCGATCGACATGTAGCTGATAAAGGTGAAGTATACGTAGCCGAGAATCTGCCAGGTGCTGACCTGGTGGGGTGAGTGTTGCGGATTGCTGGGGGCAGGTGTCGGCATGATTCGGAATCAGCTACGGGAAAGTGGTCAGTCCACAGTATACCGGAGTGAAATTTTTCCCGCGCAGAGGTAGGGCCACCGCCGCCGCAGGCGCAAACCCGTTCTTGGGCGGGAGCAGGGGCATTGACATCCCTGCTCCCGCCGCTTCCGGTCTGCAATAGACTGAATCTGTGGCGGAGTTTGCGATTGAAAATTTCGGATGCCGGGCGGCGCGGGCCGACGGCGAGGCGATCAGCGCGCATCTGCGCTCGGCGGGCCACTGCGTTCAGTCGAGCACCGAGGCCGAAGTCGTCGTGGTGAACACCTGCAGCGTGACGGCCGAGGCCGACCGCGAGGCGCGGGCCTTTATTCGCCGCACCCACCGGCGCAATCCCCAGGCGAAGATTGTGGTGACCGGCTGCTATGCGCAGCGTGCCCCCGAGGAGCTGACGGCGCTCGAGGGCGTGGTCGCCGTCGTGGGCAACAGCCACAAGGCGCTGGCACCGGAGCTGGTCGCCGGGCTGTTTGCAGGCCGTGCCGTTGCCGCGCCCGATCTGGTGCAGATTCAGCCGGTTCCGGCGCATACCTTCGATTTGCCCGGCAGCGCCCCCTTGCACGCGCTACGGGCGGCGTCAGCCGCAGTGGCCCCACCGCAGGTGGTGCTGGTCGATGATGTTTTTGCGCACTCGTTTCTGGTGGAGGATCAGGTGGAGCCCGGTGCGCAGACCCGGCCCAATCTCAAGATTCAGGAGGGCTGCGGCAATCGCTGCACTTTCTGCGTGATTCCCGACACGCGCGGACCTTCGCGCAGCCTCGCAGCCGAGACCGTCTTGCAGCAGGTGGAGGGCTTTGTCGCCGCAGGGGGGCACGAACTGGTTTTTTCCGGCATCAATCTGGGCCGTTGGGGCCGCGAGCTTGCGCCGAAGCAGACGCTGGCCGGGCTGGTGCGGCGCATCTTCGCCGGGACCGCGCTGCCGCTGTTGCGACTCAGTTCAGTCGAGCCGATGGACTGGGATGAGGAACTGATTGCGCTGATGGCCGACGAGGGGGGCCGCAGGTTGGCCCGGCACGCGCATCTGCCGCTGCAATCCGGCTCCGATGGCGTTCTGCGCCGCATGCACCGCCGCTACCGGCCCTGGCACTATGCGGCCAAGGTCGAGGCGCTTACGGGCGCGGCCGGGCCCACGCTGACGCTCGGCGCCGATGTGATGGTGGGCTTCCCCGGCGAGACCGAGGCCGAGTTCAACGAGACCGTCGCGCTGATCCGCGCCTTGCCCTTCGGCTACCTGCATCTATTCCCGTTTTCGCCGCGTCCTGGCACCCCCGGCGCGGCACTGCATGCGGCCGCTGCCGTCCGCGCGGAGGTGGTCGAGGAACGCATGGCCGTGCTGCGCGCGCTCGATGCCGAAAAGCGCCGCGAGCACCGTGAGCGCTTCGTCGGCCAAAGTCTTGACGCGCTCACGCTGCATACGCCGAAGGCTCTGGCAGCGCGCGGACGCACGGCGGCGCTCACCGAGAATTTTTTGCCGGTCGAGCTTGAAGGCGTCTTCCCCGCAAACCAACCGCTGCGGGTGGCCGTGCGTGGGCTGACGGAGGCGGGGGAGTTGGTGGGGAGCAAGGGCCTGAGGGAACGAGGGACGTAGGGACTAGAGTCCCTCAGTCCCTGGCCCCTCGCCTCCCCCATATTTTCATCATTTTTTGCGGACAGGATCGCTGGGGCGCTGCAAGAATCGTCTGCATGAAAATGCTTCGCCTGTTTTCTTTTTTGCTGGTCGCTGCTCTCAGCTTTGCGGCGCCTACCTTTGCGCAGAGCGCGCATAAAACCGAAAACGTGATTGTGGTCATGGTCGACGGCATGCGCTGGCAGGAGATCTTCCGCGGTGCCGACGACACGCTGCTCCAGTCGCAAGGGCCCGCCGCGCTCGGCGATTACAAATCGCTGAACGCCGCTGCCACCGCGCAGTTCGGCCAGGGAACGCCGGCCGAGCGCCGCGCCGCGCTGCTGCCGTTTCTCTGGTCGACCGTTGCGCATCAGGGCCAGATCTACGGCAATCGCGACCTCGGTTCGGACTCGCATGTGACCAACGGGCTGAACTTCAGCTATCCGGGTTACAGCGAGACGGTGACCGGCGTCGCCGACCCGCGCATCCACTCGAACGACAATGTGCCGAACCCGAATCAGAGCGTCTTTGCTTGGTTGAACCAGAAGCCGGAGTTTGCGGGCAAGGTGGCGGCCTTCGGTGCCTGGGCGGCCTTTCAGGGCATCTTCGACGAGAAGAATTGCGGCTTTTTGGTCAACGCCGGATGGGACCCGCTGACGGCGATTCCGGCCACGCCCGAGCTCGTGCTGCTCAACAAATTGAAGGCCGAGACGCCGCACGTCTGGGACGACGAGCCCTTCGATGCGCTGCCCTTCCACACCGCCGTCGAGTACATGAAGGCCAAGCACCCGCGCGTGCTCTTCGTGGGCCTGGGCGAGACCGACGACTGGGCGCACTCCGGCTCGTATCCCTTCTATTTGACCGCGGCGCACCTGGCCGATGGCTATCTGCGCGAGCTCTGGGATCTGGCGCAGTCGATGCCCGAGTACAAGGGCAAGACGACGCTCGTCGTGCTGCCCGACCACGGCCGCGGCGAGGGCGCGCAGTGGACGACGCACGGCGAAAAGATTGCTCCGGCGCGCGAGACCTGGATGGGCTTCATCGGCCCGGACACGGCGGCGACCGGCGAGCAGGGCAAAGGGACGGTGGTGACCGAGAGCCAGATCGCGGCAACGGTCGCCGCGCTGCTCGGCGAGGATTATCACGCGGCGCGGCCGAACTCTGGCGAGCCGATCCGGGCTGTTGTCGGCCAATAGCGGGCAAAATTGTTCTTTTGGTACTCTACGGCGCAAAAAACCTTGAAAATTGGCAGAAAGCCTGTGCCGCGATGAGCAAGGCCGATGCTATACTCAGGGTGCGCCGTAGAAGCGCCGCATCGCGCCGGGAGGCGCCGCAGGCGGCTCGGCATCCAGTGGAGGAACAACACCATCGCTTTCGACAAACGTTCGGCCAAGTCTTTTATTCGCATCAATGAGCGCATTCGCGCCCGCGAAATTCGCGTCATTGACGAAAACAGCGAGCAGCTTGGGATTCTGCCGCCGTATGAAGCTCTGAAGATCGCCCGCGAGCGCGGGCTGGATCTGGTAGAGGTTTCGCCCAATGCAGTGCCGCCGGTCTGCCGCATTCAGGACTACGGCCGCTTTCTCTATGAGAAAGAAAAGAGTGAGCGCGCCGCTAAGAAGAACCAGAAGGTCGTCACCCTCAAGGAAGTCAAGTTCTCGGTCACCGTCGACGAGCATGATTTCCAGACGAAGAAGAACAAGGCCGTCAAGTTTCTGCTTGGTGGCGACAAGGTGAAGGCCAGCCTGCGTTTCCGCGGTCGTCAGATGGCGCATCGCGATCTGGGCTACAACATCATCAACCGGCTGATCATGGATATTGGCGAGGCCGGTGTGGTGGAGTTTATGCCGCGCATGGAAGGCAACACGCTGCACGCGATTCTGGCTCCGGCCAAGAAGGAAGCGCCCAAGCCGCCGAAGCCGGTCGCCGCGCCGCAGCCAACCGCTGCCGCACCTGCACCTGCTCCTGCCGCTGCACCTGTGCAGACCGCGCCGCAAGCCTAAAGAATCCCTGCTTTTGCTGCATGAGGCCGCCCATCGGGGCGGCCTTGTCGCGTTTGCGGGCACGCTGGTTTTCTTGGGGGAAGCCCAGCAAGCGCTTTCCGCGGGAGCATGAAAAGCTGCGCCGTGATTTGGCCTTCAGGAGCAACGGCTTATCGTCGGCCTGCGTTCGCGGACTGCTTTCTCGATAAACCTGACAGAGAAACAGCAAGAAAAGCGTACAATCGGGTCCAAGATGAACAAACCCCGGAAGAAAAGCTCGAATCGCCGCGCGGCCGTCAGCATTCGCGATGTGGCCAAGCGTGCCCGTGTTTCGATTGCCACGGTTTCGCGCGTGGTGAACCGCATCACGACGGTCGATCCTGACCTGGCCAAACGGGTCTGGAAGGCGGTCGAAGAGATCGGCTATGTGCCGAACCCGCAGGCGCGCGCGCTGGTCTCCGGGCACAGCAAGATTCTGGGGCTGATCGTTTCGGAGATCACCAACCCGTTTTTTCCCGAGCTCATTCAGGAGTTCGAGAATCTGGCGGTGGCGCAGGGCTATGAGGTGATGATCGGCTCGACCAGCTACGACGCGGTCAGGACCGAGTCGGTGGTGCGGCGCATGTTGCAGCGCAACGTCGACGGCGTGGCGGTGATGACCTTCGGCATCGAAGAGGAGATTGTGAAGACGCTGGTGGAGAGTCCTCTGCCGCTGGTCTTTGTCGATGCCGGTCCGAAGCAGCCGAATGTGCATGTGCTCAAGGTCGATTACGGCGAGGGAATTCGCGAGGCGGTGCAGCATCTGGCCGCGCTCGGCCACCGCTCGATGGCCTTCATCAGCGGCCCGCTCACGCTGCGTTCGGCGATTGCGCGACGGGATGCCTTTCTGCGCTCGCTGGAGGAGATTGGGCTGAGCAAGCCCGCGCCGGCCATCGTCGAGGGCAATCACACCATGGAAGGCGGCATTGCGGCGATGGAAAAGTTGATGGCGCAGGGCGCGTTGCCGACGGCCGTAGTCTGCTCGAATGACATGACGGCGATTGGCGTCCTGCATGCGCTGCACCGGACGACGCATACCGTGCCCAAGGATATTTCCGTGGTGGGCTTTGACGATATTCATCTGTCGCAGTTCATGCTGCCGCCGCTGACGACGGTGCGCATGTCATGCAAGGATCTGGCTTCGGCGGCGGTGCAGGCGCTGCGGGCCGGCATTGAGCCCGATCATCCCAAGGCCAGCCAGCGGGAATGGCCGATTGCGACGCATCTGGTGGTGCGCCAGTCGACGGCCTTTCCGCGCGGCACGCTACCGGCGCGCAAGGCAGCCGACCGCGCGCGGGGCTAGATTTTCTTATTGCGGAGTTTCGACCAGGTGGTGGGCGATGGCGAACAGAGCAAGTTCCAGCCGGGTCGAGACGCCGGTCTTGTCGAAGATATTCGACAGATGGCGCTTGACGGTCTCTTCGCTCAGCGTGAACTGCCGGGCGATGTCGCGATTCGAGCAGCCTTCGACGATGCAGCCGACTACCTCGAGCTCACGCGGCGTTAGGCCATAAGTCTTGTGCTGCGGCACGGCGGCCTTCTCCGTCAGCTCATGCAGGGCCGAGAGAAGATTGACGACGCGTTTGCCGCCGATCCAGTAGTCGCCGTTGGCCACGGTGCGGATGGCGGTCTGCAGATGGTTGATGAGCGCGTCCTTGAGCACGATGCCGCGCGCGCCGATCTGCAAGGCTTCGATGACCTGCTGGGTGGTGATGGTCGAGGTGAGCAGTAGGATCTTCGCCGTCGAGGGACCGTTCATTATGGCGCGCAGAGCCTCGAGGCCGGGCAGCCGCGGCATGAGCAGATCGAGCAGCAGAATGTCGGGTTGCAGCTCCAGCGTCTGGGTGATGGCTTCGTCGCCATCGGAGGCTTCGCCGACCACCTCGAAACCATCGTGTGCGAGCAGCATATTGCGGACGCCGATGCGGACGACCGGGTGATCGTCGGCGAGCACAATGCGAATGGTGCGATCCATGGGAACCGCGCGCCTCCCTTGAAACCTATACGGAAAATTCTGTTTCCAGCATACGCTGGAGTCGTCCGGTTGCCGCGCGCAAATTTCGGAGCAGAGCCATCTTGTTATCCAGGTGGTTACCGAATCCGGAGCTGGCAAGCGTCTCAAATTGTGAACCGAGTTCGGCCGCTTCACTGGCGCCGACCATGCCGCAGCCGCCCTTGATGGAGTGACCGATGCGACGGATGGCCTCGTTGTCCTCGTGCGCGATGGCGCCTTCGAGGGCCTTGACGCGCTGGCGCAGATCGGTGACGACGGTGGAGAAGACTTCGTGGATGGCAGTGGCCGGCATGAGCTCGCGCAGTTGCGCAAGGGTTTCGGCATTCACGACGGGCAGCGTTGCGGTGCTGGCAGCCGCGTTGGTCTTTTGCGCCCTGTTGCCCTGAAGCAGTGGCGCGAGCGCGGTGGCGTCGAAGGGCTTCAGCAGAAATCCGTCGGCGGCTTCGCGCATCTCTACAGGCGGCTCGCTGGCGCTGATTAAAAGAATGGTGGCCTGCCGCGCGATGCGCAGCGCGGCGACGAGCTCGACGCCGTTCAGGCCGGGCATCTGCACGTCGACGAGAATCGCGTCGGGGGCGCAGAGGCCATCGACCAGCATGGCCAGCGCGGCCTCGCCGCTGTCGGCCGAGTAGACGCTGTAGCCCTGCATCATCAGTACGGTTGCGGCAACCTCGCGACTGATGAGGTCATCGTCGACGAGCAGAAGCGTAGGCATGGTCTGACGCGCGTCGAAGTTGAGCATGTTTCTAGTGTGCAATGCGATGGGGGCTTGGCGCGTTTTTTTTCACGAAAAAGCACGGTGCAAAAAGTGGCGCGGAGTTTGATCTCCGCGCCAGAGTGCACAGTGTGCTATTGCAAGAAAAATTACTGCGCGCGGGCAGGCATCTCAAGCGCGGCGAGCGCGGGCAGGGGCTTGTCCTTGCCCCAGTCGCGCGTCTTGTCGGCAAACAGATTGGCGCGGCGCTGCCACAGTTCGATGGCCAGGTCGTAGCGCACGGTGACGTTGTTGAGCCAGTAGGGGCGGTTCTCCGCGAGCCAGAGCTGGCTGTACTCGCCCTTGATCGCCGAGTAGCCGTCGCGCAGATCCTGCATGCGGCCGTTCATGCTGGCAATCTGCTCGAGCAGCCGTTCGGTGGGCCGGCGCTTTTCGTCGTGCTGGCTGGCCAGCGCCTTGGTGTAGTTGGCAACCATCTCATCGGCGAGCTGGAACTTCATGCCGATCAGATCGACGCGGCGTGCGCCGAGGTCGATGCCGGTGAGCGCGTCCTGATGGCGCAGGGCCGGGTTCGCCGCGCGGGCTTCGGCGATGAGCACGATGGCACGCTCCGCATGCAGGCGCATCTCGCTGGCCACGGCCAGCACCTTGGGCGAAACGATCTGGCCCTGCTCGCTCCAGGGATCAACCCAGAAAAGCTGATCGCTGTTGAGTCCGCTGTGCGCATGGCCGAGCGCGGTGAGCGCCGCCATCATCTCCTTCTGCGCTTCGTCGACCTTGCCGGTGGCGTCGCCGTGGAAGTTTTTGCCGTAGCCTGCCTCAAAGGCCGCGATGGAGCTTTCGCCGGGCTGCCAACTGGCGACCGCGCCAAAGACCGCGCCGTACCAGTCCAGGTTGAACAGGCCCTCGCCGTCATCGTTCCAGACGGTGTTGAGCATGCCGGTCGAGCCGAGCTGCTGGCCCTCGCGGACAAAGCCCTGAATGTTGCCGAGCGCGTTCTGGTTGGCCGGATAGACCTCATTCCAGTTGCCGACGCCGGGGGCAACCCAGGTCTCGATGCCGTTCTTTGCGAAGGGCTCGATCAGGTGCGCGAAGTTCTTCTGGTCCCAGTAATTCCAGGGCACGGCGATCATGTCCTTGGGCAGGCCCGCGACGGCCTTCGGGTCGTCGCCGCCGATGTCGCCCCAGAAGACGATCTTGCGGTTGAGCGGCTTCAGCTCATCGTGAATCTGCTTGAGAAAGTCGACGTAGACCGGGCCGTAGCCGCGCTCATCGACGGCCGGCTTGGTGCGGCCGCGGCCAAGGTCGAAGGTCTCGTCGGCGCCGATGTGCAGAAAGGGCGAGGGGAAGGTGGCGGCGAGGGTCGTGAACCAGTCCTTGATGAGCGGCAGGCTGCCGGGCTGGGCTGGCGCGAGCACGTCGCCGTGCGGCTCCTCGGCCACGTCTTTGTACTGCTCGTACTTGAGCACGTGATGCAGGTGCCCGAAGGCCTCCTGCTCGGGGACGATGGTCACGTGATATTGGCGGGCGTAGGCCACCAGTTCCTTGGCCTCGGCCGGGGTAAGCGCGCTGCCCGGAGGCGCGGCCAAAGGCTGCGTCGGGTACTGGAAGGTGTGCTCCAGATAGGGCGAGTAGAGGTTGCTCTTGTAGGCGGCCAGAGCGCGAATCTGCTGCTTCTGGAACTCAAGGGTCGGGAAGGGGCCGCGCGAAAGGTCGTCTTGCAGGCCGCGATAACGCATCGCCGGCCAGTCGCGAAGGGTGCCGGTGGGGATGGTGCGCGGCTCGCCTGTGACGGGCAGCCACTGCTTGAAGCTCTGCACACCGTAGAAGACGCCCGCGGCGCTGGCGGCGATGATGGTGGCCTGCCGGGGCTTGACGACGAGCACGTAGCCTTCGTCCTGCATGGCGGCATCGAAGGTCAGGTGCTCGCGGGCCAGCAGCGCCTTGGCGGTGGGGGATGCGGCGCGCAGCAGCTCAACGCGATAGGCGCCGGGCGCGGCGGCTTTGGCGGCGGCGGAGCCCAGAAACGCTTCCAGATCGCGCGCGGCAAACTCGTCTTCGGCATCGTGGCCCGGAACGCTGACGGCAATCTGCGCCGGAAGCGGGGTTGCGGGGCCAAAGTGCGCCTCGCGTGGGGCTGGCAACAGATGCGGCTCGGCGACAGCAAAGCAACCAAAGACCAACAAGGCAAGAAGGACACTTGCGCAATTTTTTCCAAAGGACCGAAGAGGTAGCAACATACTCCCCGCTTTCAGCTCAAGAAAATGAGCGTTTTATTTGAATACGATCATTGTAGAGCACCCCTGCACACTGCTACCTTGGGAGAAATACAATTTTCGGCCGTAATTTTTGCCGGCGTTTTGCCGGGGCGGTCGAAGCTCTGAAAGGATCCACACATGACCGACGATCCGACGGCTTTAGGAGCCTCGTTGCGCCGTTATAACGCGTTTTTGCTGCTGGTGGCGGGCCTGGGTGGCCTTTTGTACGGCATCGATGTGGGCATTATCGGCGGCGCGCTGCCGTATCTGGAGGCGACCTCGCACCTGTCGCTCGGCCAGCTTTCGGTGATTGTGGCGGCGGTGCTGTTGGGCGGCGTGTTTTCGACGCTGTTCGCCGGTCTGCTGGCCGACTGGATGGGCCGCAAGAAGCTGATGATTCTGAGCGGTCTGACCTTCGTCGTCAGCATTCCGGTCATCGCGCTTTCGAGCGGATTCATGCCGTTGTTCTGGGGCCGCCTGCTGCAGGGCGTCAGCGCCGGGCTGGTCGGCATTGTGGTGCCGCTCTATCTGGCCGAGTGCCTGGAGGCGAAGAATCGCGGCAAGGGCACGGGCGCCTTCCAGTGGTTGCTGACGCTGGGCATCGTGGTGGCCGCGTTGGTGGGCATTTATTACAGCTACCGGGTGACCTCGGTGGCGCAGACGGCGACCGCATCGGCGCTGTTCCAGTTCAAGGATCAGGCGTGGCGGCGCATCTTCTGGGTCTCGCTGCCGCCGGGATTGTTCTTCGTGCTGGGCAGCCTGCTGGTGGCCGAGTCGCCGCGCTGGCTCTATCGCCGCGGACAGGTTGAGGAGGCTCGCGCCGCTCTGCTGCGTTCGCGCACGCCCGAGCAGGCTGAGTTTGAACTCGAAGAGATGGCCACCGTGGCCAGCGTTGCCGAAGAGAAGAAAACCGGCGCGCAGGCCAAGGATTCATTGCTGCGCCGCAAATATGTAATCCCGTTTCTGCTGGCCTGCGCGATTCTGTTTTTGAATCAGGGCACGGGCATCAACTCGATCATCGGCTACAACACGGGCATCCTGCTGCAAAGCGGCCTGTCGGACTTGGCCGCGCACTGGGGCTATGTGGCCTTCACCTGCGTCAACTTTTTGCTGACGATGGTGGGCATGAGTCTGGTGGACAAGCGCGGGCGGCGCTTCCTGATTCTCTTCGGCCTGAGCGGCATTATCGCCTCTCTGCTCTACGTCGGCGTGCTGTTTGTGGGCACGGAGCGGCAGACGGTGAATGTGGCTCCGGCGGTGCAGGCGATGCTTGATGCCGATCCGCACGCCAAGCTGACCTTTGACCGCGCCGCGTCGCGCAAACTGCTGGCGGGCCAGACGGCCATCGACCCGGACCGCGCGTCGCTGGAGATCATTTACTCCTACGGTGACTTTACGGCGGCGACCAACTTTGTCCGCTCCGATGACTCCGCCGCCGCACCGATCGAGATTGACCGCGCCTCGAGTTTGCCTTCGGGCAAGATCGATGCCTTCTTCAAGAATCCGACGGGCAACCTCGCCGCCGCGCAGACCGCGCCGTTGCGGATTCAGAAGGCGATCATCGCGCCGATTCCCTCGGCGCAGCATGGCTGGCTGGTGGCGCTCGGGCTTTATGCGTTTATCGCAAGCTATGCCTTTGGGCCGGGCGTGGTGGTGTGGCTGGCGCTGAGCGAGCTGATGCCGACCCGCATCCGCTCAAACGGCATGAGCATCGCGCTGGTGCTCAACCAGTTGCTGTCGGCGATTCTGGCAGGCATCTTCCTGCCCTTCGTCGGCCGCTGGGGCTACTCGTCGATCTTCTTCCTCTTCGCTGGCTTCACCGTGGTCTACATCGCGATTGCCGGCTTCTTCCTGCCCGAGACCAAGGGCAAGACGCTCGAGGAGATCGAGGCGGTGTTTGAGGGGCAGGGACGTAGGGACTAGGGACTAGGGAGCAGGGACCAGGGACCAGGGACTGAGGGATGAGTCGCGCATTCAGCAAACTCCCTATCATCCTCACCCTCCGCCGTCCCCCCAAAGCCCTGTCATCCCGAGCGAACGGGGCCCCAGGCGTTTTCTTCAGCCTGGGGGTGGTGAGCCGAGGGATCTGCGGCGGCCTTTCAAAAAACACCGCACCCCACATGTCCTTCGCCCCTTACGGAAAACTTGAGGGCAGATTCGCAGCGCGCCCTACGGGGCGCGGGGTTCCGTGCGACAGCATTCCCCGGGTTCCTCCTTCGCTTGCGCTCAGGATCCACCCGGGGCTCTTTTCCTTCCGCCCCTTGCGGGGCGTATGTGGCCCCGGCTTGCCAGACGAAAAAAGGCAAACATCTTCGTCTGTCCACTGTTCCCTCTTTCCTGCACACTAAAACGGGCGCGATCCATAAGGATCGCGCCCGTTTGTCGTACCGCAGAAAGACGAAGGAGTTACTTCACCGGGTTCTTGGCGTAGTGGTAGAGGGTCGCCACGGCGCAGCTGCTCAGGCGCGACTCGGCCGAGTCGGCGCGGCTGGTGAGGATGACCGGCACGCGGGCGCCGAGCACCAGGCCGGCAACCTTGGCGCCGCCCCAGTACACCAGTTCCTTGACCAGCATGTTGCCGGCTTCGAGGTTCGGAGCCACCAGAATGTCGGCGTGGCCGCTGACCGGCGAGGTCAGCTTCTTCAGCTTGGCCGAGTTGGTGCTGATGGCCGTGTCAAACGAGAGCGGGCCGTCGAGCACGGCGCCGGTGATCTGGCCACGGTCAGCCATCTTGCACAGGGCAGCGGCTTCAAGCGTGGTCGGCATCTTCGGGTTCACGGTTTCAACGGCGGCCAGCAGAGCCACGTTCGGCTTCTCGATGCCCAGGCCGTGCGCCAGATCGATGGCGTTGCGGATGATGTGGAACTTGTCCTCAAGCTCGGGTGCGATGTTGATGGCCGCGTCGGTAACGAGCACGGTGCGCTCATAGGCCGGGGTGTCCAAAAGGAAGACGTGGGAGATGCGACCGCGGCCGCGCAGGCCGGTTTCCTTGTTCATGGCCGCATGCATCAGCGTGTCGGTGTGCAGCGAGCCCTTCATCATGACGCCGGCCTTGCCCTCGCGACAGGCGATGCAGCCGAGCTCGGCAGCCTTGGCTTCCGTGGCGGCTTCGACGAAGGTGTACTTGCTCACGTCGAGCTTCAGCTCAGCGGCCAGAGCCTTGATCTTGGCCTCGGGTCCAAACAGGATGGGCTCAATGATGCCGGCCTGGGCAGCCTCGACAGCGCCCTCCAGGGCCACGTCGGTCAACGGCCAAACCACGGCGGTGGGCAGTGCGGGAAATGCCTTGGTGCGCTCAACAAATTGATTAAAGATGTGCAAATCAGCCATGTGTCTTTTTTCTCCTGGGGGCGCGCCGCCAGGAGGGCGAACGGGCCTACTCTTTCATTGTCTCTCGCAGGGGATCGCGGCGGGTGTGCCTCGGGTCACAATGCGGGGTGAAATATCGCAGTGCGGTACTGTTACGCCTGTTTGGCGCGTACCAGGACAGAGGCCGCAATCTCTGCTAACTCCTCCGGCGTCACGTCTTCGACGATGCCCGAAGAACCGATGCCGATGGGCAGAATAAAACGCAGTACGCCACCGATGCTTTTTTTGTCGTGACCGGCAGCGGCGACCACGCGGGCCGGGCGCAGAGTGAGCGCGGGCAGCGGGCCGTACATCGCGATGAGCCTTTCGAGCCGCTCGTGTTGCGCGCGGCTGATGGTGCCACGCGCCAGCGCCAGGTCAAGCGCGGCGATCATGCCCCAGCCGACGGCCTCGCCGTGCAGCAGCACCTTGTAGCCGGTGGCCTGTTCAAGGGCGTGGCCGATGGTGTGGCCAAAGTTCAGAATCATGCGCAGGCCGCCCTCGCGCTCATCGAGATGCACGACGTCGGCCTTCATGCGGATCGAGGCGGCGATGACCTTTTCGAGCGCCTTCGGTTCGCGCGCCAGAATCTGCGTGGCCTTTGACTCCATGAAGCGGACCAGAGCGCGGTCGCGGATGATGCCCGCCTTGACGCTCTCTTGCAGTCCGGCCTTGAGCTCGCGCTCGGGCAGGGTCGAAAGGGTGCGGATGTCGGCATAGACGGCGCGCGGTTGATGGAAGCTGCCGATGAGGTTTTTGCCCTCGGCAAGGTTCACGCCGGTCTTGCCGCCGACGCTCGAGTCCACCTGAGCGAGCAGCGTGGTGGGCACCTGCACAAAGGGAATGCCGCGCATGAAGATGGCGGCCAGGAAGCCGCCGACGTCGCCGACGATGCCGCCGCCAAAGGCGATGAGCAGGCTGCCACGGTCGCCGCCGGCGCGGACCATCTCGCGCGCGAGCCGTTCGACGCTGGTGAGCGTTTTGAATTTTTCGCCGGGCTCAAGAAAGAGCACAATCGGTTCTTCGGCAAAGGAGGTGAGGAACGCCTCCTTCCACAGGGCCCAGATGGCGGGCGAGGTGAGCACGAAGACGCGCCGGGGCAGCGCGATGCCGGCGCGGCGCATGCGCGGCACCAGCGTTTCCAAAAGGTTCGAGCCTACGTGGACGTTGTATTTGGCCGAAGGGGTGTCGACGCCGATGGTTTGCACAATGCTTTTATCGTAATGCAGTGGGCGGCGAGCCAGTGAGAGTGTTCGCTGCAAGGAGTGGCCGCACGCAACAATGGCGGAGCCATTGAGCTCCGCCATTGTTGCGTTCAGAGAGTTTTGCCTGTTGGGTTAGTGGGGCCCGCCGCCACCATCCTGGTGCTGTCCGCCACCACCGCCTTGATGTCCGCCACCGCCCTGATGTTGTCCACCACCGCCGCCGCCCGGGTGTCCATCGCCGCCTTGGCGCTGCCCGCCGCCGCCCTGATGCATGGCTCCACCGCCACCACCGCGCGTGGGTCCGCCATAATGCCTGCCGCCATAGCCGCGATAGCCATAGCCGCGATAGCTATTGCTGCGATAGTTGAGGCGTCCCGGACCGTCGTGGTAATCTCCGCCGCCTTCGTCGCTGAAGCGATGCCTGCCCCAGCCATGGCTATAGCCCCAGCCGCCCCATGGGCCCATGCCCAGGAAGATGCCGTTGTAGAAGTATCCAGGCCCGTAGTAGCCCGCCGGCGCACACTCGTAAGGCGCGTAGCCATAGTAGCCGTAGGGGCAGTCCGGTTGAACGCCAATGTTGACGTAGATCTGCGCCTGCGCCGTCGAGGCCAAAGCCAGGCCCGCGAACAGTGTCGCGGTGGTTATCAGAGTTTTGAGTGTGCGCATGGAATTCCCCTTTGAGGTCTCCGCGGTTCCTTGTGTGGTGGAATGCTCTGCGACCGTCCCGCAACGCACGGCAACAGCAGCCACCATAAGGATTCCGCATTGGTTCTTCGAGGCCCTCACGCGGTTGTTGTCGAGCGATCCTTACGCTGTCTACGCTAGCCTTCCGTGGCCTGCGGGTCTGAGCAATAGGGAGCATGGAAGGCCACCGCTGCGCCTTTCCCCGGGCGGTGAGCAAAGCCGCAGTGATAGCCTCAAAATGAAATGGCAATCGAGACGCGAGTGGACTTTGTGGTGATGGGCGCGGGTGTGGCCGGGTTGCGGGCGGCCATCGCATTGGCACGGCAGGGCGAGGTGCTGGTGGTCACCAAAGAGGCGGTTGGCGAGTCGAACACGCACTATGCGCAGGGCGGCATCGCGGTGGCGATGGGGGGCGACGAAGACGTTGCGCTGCACCTTGAAGACACGCTGCGTGCCGGTGCCGGGCTGGTGAAACGCGACGCGGCCGCCGTGCTGGTGGCTGAAGGCCCCGAGCGCGTGGCCGAGCTGATTGACTGGGGCGCGCACTTTGACGAGAAAGACGGCGAGCTGTTGCGCACGCGCGAGGGCGCGCACTCGCTACGTCGCATTTTGCACGCCAATGGCGATGCGACCGGCGCGGAGATTGGCCGCGCGCTGGCCGACTATGCGCGTCGGCAACCGCGTTTGCACTTTGCAGAATGGACGCGCGTGACGGCGCTGGTGGTGGCAGAGGGCCGCGTGGTGGGCGTCGATCTGGCTTCGGCGGACGCGAAGACCGCGAGCGAAGCTCCGCATCGGGTCTTGGCGCGCGCCGTGCTGCTGGCATCGGGTGGCGCCGGGCAAGTCTACAGCGACACTACGAACCCGGCCGTGGCGACCGGCGACGGCATTGCGCTCGCGGCTGTTGCGGGCGCGGCGCTGGCCGACATGGAGTTTTATCAGTTCCACCCGACGGCGTTTTTCCATGAGGGCGCGCCGCGCTTTTTGCTGAGTGAGGCTCTGCGCGGCGAGGGCGCGTGGCTGCGCAATGCGCGGGGCGAGCGCTTTATGCAGACCGAGCACCCGATGGCCGAGCTGGCTCCGCGCGACATTGTGGCGCGGGCGATTGCGCGCGAGGGGCTTGATGATGAGGGGCACGCGCAGCCTGTTTATCTGGATCTGCGCCATCTGAAGATCGATCTGAAACAGCGGTTCCCGAGCATCAGCGAGTTTCTGTCGCGCTACGGGCTGGAGCTCGGCCGCGATCTGATTCCGGTGCGTCCGGCGGCGCATTACCTGATGGGGGGCGTGGCGACGGACCTTGATGGACGGACGAGCCTGCGCGGGTTGTATGCGGCGGGCGAGGCGGCCTGTACGGGTGTGCATGGGGCGAACCGGCTGGCCTCGAACTCGCTGCTTGAAGGGCTCGTCTTCGGCGCGCGCGCGGCGGAGGCGATGCTTGCGGACAGTCTCGATTTTGTCGCAGCGGGCCCGTTCCTCGCGGAAGAAACGGCGTTGACCGCCGAAGAGGAGGCGCAGGTGGAAGCGTGGATCGCACGCCTGCAGGCTGCACTCTGGGCGGGCGCGGGGCTGTTGCGTTCGGCGGCAACGCTGGCGCAGGCCTCGGTCGCGCTCGATGCGGTTGCGGCAGAGTACGAAGCCCTCGCACGCAGAAAGAAAACCAGCCGCCGTCAGGCCGAGCTTTTTTCCTTGTTGACGCTGGCGCGGGTGATTCTGACGGCGGCCACGGCGCGAACCGAGAGCCGTGGCGCGCACTTCCGCAGTGACTTTCCCGAGCGCGACGACGCGCGCTTTGCCAGGCACTCGATGGTCGAACGCGGCGCGGTGCGGTGGGATGAGGTGCTAGGTTCTAGGTGCTAGGTGCATAGGGACGAGGAACTAGAACCAGTGGGCAGTGGATGGGGAACAGTAGACAGACAAAAGATGTATAGTCTGTTTCCTGGCACCTAGCACCTATGCACCTAGTCCCTTCGTTCTTGCTTTTTGGGAAACAGCACCGAGGCCAGCGCGCAGACGGCGAGAATCGCACCCATGATGACGAGCGAGGCCACGATGGGAATCTCGAACCAGTGGGCGACGAGCATCTTGACCGCGACAAAGCCCAAAAGTATGCCGAGGCCATAGTGCAGGTAGTGCAGCCGGTCGAGCAGCGAGGCCAGCGCGAAGTAGAGTGAGCGCAGGCCGAGCACGGCGGCGATGTTCGAGGTGTAGACCACGAACGGATTGTGCGAGATGGCCAGCACTGCCGGAATCGAATCGACGGCGAAGAGCAGGTCGGTCATTTCAACGGCGACGATGACCGGCAGCAGCGAGTGTTTGCCGCTGCCCAGTTTGCGCACCCAGCCGGGAATCGCCGCCTCGGGCGCGCCACCGCGCAGCAGACGGAAGGCCGCGTACAGCAGGAAGGCGCCGAAGATCCAGGTGATCCAGGCGAAGTGGTCGAGCAGTTCAACCCCGGCCGCGATGCAGATGCCGCGCAGCACGATGGCCCCGCAGACGCCCCAGACCAGGGCCTTGTGCTGGCGGCGCGGCCCGATGCCGAAGCCCTCGAACAGAACCAGAAAAACGAAGAGATTATCGACGCTGAGCGAAAGCTCGACGGTGTAACCGGCGACGAATTCGAGTGCCGGCTGGCGGCCTTGTTCCCAGGCGATCCAGGCGGCGAAGCCTGCGGCACCGGCGACCAGAATCGCGGTCGAGATCCAGGCGAACAGGCGCGTATGCCGCTGGCCCTGGCGGCTGCGGGTCAGCAGTGTGTCGAGCGTGACAAGCGTGGCGGCGATCAGGTGAAAACCAATCCACCACGTCCAGGAAACTCCGGCAAGGGTGCCATTGAGGGCCATAGCATGATGCTAGAGCATTGTGTAAATTTGCGCCGTGGCCCGGGTGCGATTGTCTCGGTTCCGAAGCCGGTGAGCGATTCAATTTGAACAGCTTCGCGGTTTTGCCGCGATTTCTGTCTCGCTGGACTGAAGTGGGTCATTTAAACTGGAAACTATGCTCGATCTGGGATTTGTCAGAGGGAATCTGGAAGTTGTTGAGGCAAAGCTGCGTGCGCGTGGGGCCGACCCGGCGGCGCTGCTCGGAGACTTTCGCGCGCTCGATCAGAGTCGGCGTCAGGCCATTACGCAGTCCGAGCAGCTCAAGGCGCGGCGCAATGAGCTGAGCCAGCAGGTGGGCGCGCTCAAGAAGGCCGGCCAGGACGCGACGGCGGTCATGGAAGAGACCCGCGCCCTCAAAGAGAAGCTGGACGAGCTGGACAAGGCCGCGGCCGAGTTCGATGAGAAGATGCGGCTGGCGCTTTCGCGCGTGCCGAATCTGACCCGCGACGAGGTGCCGACCGGCAAGAGCGAGGCCGACAACCCGACGATCAAGACCTGGGGCGAGAAGAAGTCCTATGACTTTGCGCCGAAGCCGCACTGGGAGCTTGGCGCCGAGCTGGGCATTCTCGATCTGGACCGGGCGACCAAGCTGAGCGGCGCGCGTTTTGCCGTTTACATGGGCCAGGGCGCCAAGCTCGAACGGGCGCTGATCAACTTCATGCTCGATCTGCACACCGACAAGCAGGGTTACACCGAGGTGTTGCCGCCGTTCATGGTCAACTCGAAGTCGCTCTACGGCACCGGCCAGTTGCCCAAGTTCGCCGACGATCTTTTCCGCTGCTCGGATGCCGACGCGGCCTGCGCGGCCAAGGGCGAGTTCAAGGACAACGATCACTGGCTGATTCCGACGGCTGAGGTTCCGGTCACGAACCTGTATCGCGACGAGATTCTTGACGAGGCGCGGTTGCCGATCTGCCTGACGGCCTACACGCCCTGCTTCCGTGCCGAGGCCGGCGCGGCGGGCAAGGACACGCGCGGCATCATTCGCCAGCACCAGTTCCAGAAGGTGGAGATGGTCAAGTTTGTCAAGCCCGAGGACTCCGAGGCCGAGCACGAAAAGCTGACGCGCAATGCCGAAGAGATTCTGGAGCTGCTCGAACTGCCCTATCGTCGCGTGCTGTTGTGCACCGGCGACACTGGCTTCAGCGCGGCGAAGACCTTTGACCTCGAGGTCTGGCTGCCGGGCCAGGGCCTGTATCGCGAGATCAGCTCCTGCTCGAACTTTGACGCCTTCCAGTCGCGGCGGGCCAACATCCGCTATCGCGCGGCTGGACCGAAGTCCAAGCCCGAGTTTGTGCACACGCTCAACGGCAGCGGTCTGGCCGTGGGCCGCACCTGGGTGGCGATTGTCGAGAACTATCAACAGGCCGATGGCAGCGTGATTGTCCCCACCGCGCTGCGGCCCTATCTGGGCGGCCTTGAAAGGATCGAGAAACAGAAATGAGCACTGCAACCGAGCCGAAGCGTGGCCTGGGCCAGCTTCTGCACAGCTACTTTTATTGGACCTATTCGCGCGGCAGCATTCACTACGATGTGATGGTCTCGCTGATTCTGGCCTTCATCTTCATCACCCCGCACCTGTGGAACTACGGCGACAAGCCCTCGTTGCCCGTGCATGTGCAGCACCCGATTCTGGTGGCCAGCAATGGTGAGCGCGGCATGATCATCACCGTTGCCGACGCCGATGCGCAGATCGATAAAAACGCCCCCGACGCGGTCGTGAAGAAGGCCCTGCGCAAGGCCATCGAGCCGGTTACCGGCGACGCGGTCTTTGTCGAGCGCTGGCAGACGGTTGCTGGCACCGACGGCAACCTTGCCTGGAAGATCTGGGCGCACCGGTAGGGAGAAGGCAGGGGCGAGGGGAATGCAGGTTCTAGGTGCTAAGTACTAGGTGCTAAGTACTAGGTTCTAGATTCTAGGTTCTAGGTTCTAGAAACCCCGGAAAATCGAGTGCCGAATTTCTGCTTTATGCCTTAGCACTTGGCCCCTAGCCCCTAGCCCCTAGCACCTGGCACTTAGCCCCTAGTACTTAGCACCTAGCACCTAGCCCCTATCATTGAAGGATGTTTTCCATGCCATTGAAAAAGAGTTTGATTTTGGCGGCGTTTGCGGTTCTGAGTCTGGTGCCTGTGCATGCGGCCGATGACAGGGAGCGCGTGCTGCGCAAGCTCGACGCGGCGGCCAAGAACTTTCACAACACCGCGGCCGAGTTCGAGTTTGACACGGTGACCACCGAGCCGATCCCCGACAAGGACGTGCAGAAGGGCGTGGTCTACTACGAGCGCAAGGGCAGCGCCTTTTCGATGGGCGTGCACAATCGCGAGGAGAACGGGCGGCCTGTGCCGAAGATCTACGTGATCGCGGGCGGCGTCTTCAAGCTCTATGAGCCGAAGCTCAATCAGGTAACCGTCTCGAACAAGATCAGCAAGTATGAGGGCTATCTGGCGCTCGGCTTTGGTGCCAGCGGCAGCGAGCTTGAGCAGAAGTGGAACATCAGGTATCTCGGCGCCGAAACGCTCGACGGCGTGAAGACCGACAAGCTGGAGATGATCGCCAAGGACCCCGAGGTGCGCAAGCTCTTTCCCAAGGTGACTATCTGGGTCGATACCGAGCGGGGCGTTTGCCTGAAGCAGGTGATGGACCAGGGCGGCGGTGCCTACCGCGTCTCGGTCTACTTCCACATCAAGGTCAACCAGCCGCTGCCCGCCGACGCCTTCAGCTTCAAGACCGACAAGAAGACGACGGTGGTGAATCGGTAGCCGAGGGACGTAGAGACCAGGGACTAGGGACGTAGTGAACAGTGGACAGTGGACAGAAAAGCGGTGAGCGAGAGCTCACCGCTTTTTGATTGCTTCGATTCTTTCAGAGAGTTTGGGTGAGCGGGGCGTTATGTTCCACGCGCCATTGTATTGCTATTTCCTCGTTCTCTTGTTCTCAGCCCCTAGCCCCTACGTCCCTACGTCCCTGGTCCCTGCCTTTCACCCCCAGCCCGCCGAGCACGAAGAGCAGGGGGAAGCACTCGATGGTGTAGCGCGTCTCGGGGGCTTCGACGGTGAGCAGCAGGGCGCTGCGCAGCACGATGTAGAGCACCATGGCGCGCCAGAAGGGGGGCCGCTTCCACAGACCCACCACGGCAAGGCCCAGATAGAGCAGATTGAGCGCGCCCCAGGCGTAGCTGAAGCTGGTTTCACCGCGATGGGCGGCGTAGTTCCACCAGTCCATTTCGATAGGCAGGTTTTCGACGCGCGGCCTGAGCCACATGTTGGCCATTCGTCCCCAGGGCAGGCCGATGCGCGTGCGCCAGGGATGCGCGGCAAGGCGTTCTGCGGCCAGTTGCGCAAAGCGGGCGTCGAGGGCTGGGGTCAGCACGAGCTGGTCATTGTAGTCGTCGATCAGCACGGCGGTCGCGGCGCGTTGGGCGGGGGTGTCAAAGGCGCGCGCGGGCAGCTTGTCGATGCGGATCTGGTCGCCGGGCACGTACCAGTAGATCTCGTAGGTCGAGGAAAAATCGAGGCACCAGCTCTTGATCCACGCCTCCCAGCCGAGGTTCGGGTCCTCGCCCGGGTCAGTGGCCAGCCGTGGCGCCAGCGGCTGGATGACGTGGAAGACCTGCCAGTTGCGCGCCGCCCACAGCGCGAAGGGGGCCAGGGCCAGCAGCAGGCAGACCAGGGCCATGCGTGCAAGTTTTTGAGGAGCGATGCGGTCGCGCGGCAGTCCAAGCACCAGCGCCGGAGCCAGCGCCACGGCGACCAGCGCGCCGTCGGGCCGCAGCAGTGTGGCCAGGGTTACGGCGAAGGTGAAGAGAAGAGCGAGGGACCAGCGGGGGCGCTGGCGGAAGCCGGCGGCAGCCCAGAGCGCGAGAGCGATCGAGAACAGCGTCGGCGTCTCGGCCATCGGGTTCGCGGTGAAGCTGGCCGTGAAGGGGCACAGCGCGGCCAGCCAGAGCGTGGCCAGTGCGCGGCGGGCCTGCGGGGCCGGGGCGATGCGTCGGACGAAGTCGGCCAGCAAGAGGCAACCAGCCAGGTCCAGAACAATCTGGAGGCAGGCGACGGCAAAGTAGTTTTCGATGCCGAAGAGCCGGAAGCAGAGGGCGAGCAGAAACGGCATGCCGGGCAGCCGGATCAGCGTCGGGTAGGGCAGACCGCCGGCGCCGGACAGCGCGTAGTGGCCGTGCAGCAGCAGGTTTTTGGCGATGCCGCCATAGATCAGCGTGTCCCCTTGCGGAAAGTAGAGCCAGTGCAGCATGCGCAGGCGCAAAACCAGCCCGAGGAGCACGGGCAGGGCCACGGCGAGAGCAGTGCGCTGGCCGCGCGAAAACGAAAGAGTCGGGGGTGAGGGAGGTCTTGTGCCGGCATTCATAGTTTCGTACTGTATTCTAGAGCTTGTTGTGGCTTTTCCTGGGGTGGCGCAACAGAACAAATTTGGCCTTCGCAGATTGGGTGCGATCGCCGCCCAAGGTGGAAGAAACCGGTTATGCCCGAGGGACAAATCTTTTTCGATCCGGAGCGGAAGCGCTGGAAGCGCCTGCGCCGAATCTTCGACATTGCGGCTGTTCTTTGCACGCTCGTATTAGCGGGCTTTATCTTTAATATTTTTCGCGGACAGAAGCTGCCCGAACTGCTTCTGCCGATCCCCAAGCACAACTACCGCGCGCTGCCGGAAAAGCAGGCGCAGGTGCGTGGGGCCAAGGCGCAGCATCCGGCGCATCGCAAAAGTGATCGCAAGGCCTCCGAGATCCCGTTCAATACGGGGGAGGGGTTGCGCGCTGCCTATTATGTCGATTACGACGCGGCCAGCTATGCTTCGTTCAAGGAGCACGTCCATCAGATCGACATGCTCTTTCCCGAGTGGCTGCATGTGAATGCGCGCCGGCCGGTGCTGCTCGGACTCGACAACGACAGCCACCGCGAGTACGGCGTGGTGCAGGGCCGTTCGGTGCACGATCCGGATGAGATGAACCGGGTCAAGCGCGTGATTCAGGCCGCGCACGAAGACACCGAGGTCTTTCCGCATCTGAACAACTACAACTCGGCGACGCAGGTCTGGGACCCGGCCGTGGGCAGCATGCTCAAGGACCCTGCCAAGCGCATTGCGCTGCGTCAGCAGATTGTCTCCTTTCTGACGGCCTTCCGCCGTCCGAGCCACGACGATCCGAAAAAATACGAGTGGACCTACTCGGGCCTGTCGCTGGACTTCGAGAGTCTCCCCGACGATGCCGAGCCGGCTTACCTTGAGTTCATCCACGAGCTTTACGGCGATCTGCACGCGCGCAATCTGCGGCTCTACGTCAACACCATGGTGAGCACCGAGGATGCCGCGCTCAAGCAGATCGCGGACAACTCCGACGGCATCATCCTGATGAACTACGACGAGCACGAGGCGACCAGCGATCCCGGTCCCGTCGCCAGCCAGAACTGGTTCGTCGGCAATCTGGTGCGCGTGCTCAAGATTGTGCCGCGCGAAAAGATTATTTGCGCGGTAGGCAGCTACGGCTACGACTGGACGTTGTCGATGCCCGGCGAGCCGAAGAAGGTGAAGGGCCGCAAGCGTGTGGCGGCGGCCAAGCCCGAGGTGCTCGGCGTCGAAGATCTTTCGGTGACCGAGGCCTGGCAGCGCGCCTCCGATGCCGATGCCGATCTTGACCTGAACTACGACACGCTCAATCCGCACTACGAATACGTCGATGAGGACAGCCATCAACGGCATGTCGTCTGGTTCCTCGACAGCGTGACGCTGCTCAACGAGATGCGCGCCGCGCGCCTGCTCGGGCTGCAGACCTTCGCGCTCTGGCGGCTTGGCGAAGAAGATAACTCGTTGTGGAACATCTGGGACAAGCCCAGCTCGCCCGACGCCTTGCAGGCACTCGGCTCCGTGCAGCCCGGCCACGACGTCAACACCGAAGGCGACGGAGATATTCTGCGCATCACTGGATTGCCGCAGCCCGGACGCCGTTCGATCACCATCGATACCGACGAGCCGGATCCGCGCAAGAAGCTGATCGTCGACGAGCACATGGATGTGTATCCGCGCACGTATTCGATTCGGCAATACGGCTACTCTCCGAAAAAGATTGCGCTCTCGTTCGACGACGGACCGGACCCGCGCTGGACGCCGAAGATTCTCGACATTCTGAGGAACAAGGGCGTCAAGGCCGTCTTCATGATGATCGGCTCCGAGGCGCAGGAGAATGTGAGCCTGATGCGGCGCATCGTGCGCGAGGGCCACGAGATTGGCAACCACACCTACACGCATCCGGACATCAGCAGCATTTCGCCGCGACAGCTTGAGCTGGAAGTGAAGGTGACCGAGCGACTCTACGCGAGCAAGCTCGGCCTGCAACCGCTCTACTTCCGCCCGCCGTACGACATCGACGAGGAGCCGGATACCGACGATCAGGCCGCGCCGATCATGCAGTTGCAGCGCGACGGCTACACCATCATCGGCAACAAGATCGACACCGACGACTGGAACGAGCATCCGCGCAAGTCACCGCAAGAGATCGTCAACTCGGTGCTTGAACAGATCGACACCATGCAGACCAAGCCGCAGTTCCGCGGTTCGATCATCCTGATGCACGATGGCGGCGGCGACCGCTCGGCGACCGTCGAGGCGCTGCCGTATCTGATCGATGCTCTGCGTGCGCGTGGCTACGAGATCGTGCCGGTTTCCTCGTTGATGGGCAAGACCACCGACGAGGTGATGCCCAAGCTCGGCTTCTGGCAACGCATGCGCGCCCTGCCCGACTCGATTGCTTTTTCGAGCGCGGCGCTGGTGGCCAAGTTCATCTTCTGGGTCTTCTTCCTGGGCGATATTCTGATGAGCGCGCGCCTGCTGCTGGTGGGCGTGCTGGCCATCATCGACCGGCTCTGCAAGCCGCAGCGCAATGCGCGCGAGGGCTATCAGCCGCGCGTGGCCGTGCTGATTCCCGCCTACAAGGAAGAGACGGTCATCGCGCGCACCATTCGCTCGGTGCTCAACTCCGACTATAAAAATCTGCACGTGATCGTGATCGACGATGGCTCGCCGGACCGCACCGCCGAGGTGGCGCGCGAGGCCTACAAGGCCGAGATCGCCTCGGGGCTGGTGCAGGTGCTGGTGAAGCCCAACGGCGGCAAGGCCGCGGCGCTCAACTTCGCTCTCGAGCAGATCGAAGAAGAGATCTATGTGGGCATCGATGCGGATACGCTGATTGCCGCCGACGCCATCTCGAAGCTGATTCCGCACTTTGAAGATGAGCGCATCGGCGCCATGGCCGGCAATGCCAAGGTCGGCAACCGCGTGAACCTGTGGACGCGCTGGCAGGCGCTGGAATACATCACCAGCCAGAACTTCGAGCGGCGTGCGCTCGATCTGATGCACGTGGTCACCGTGGTTCCCGGCGCGATTGGCGCATGGCGCACCAAGGCCGTGAAGGCCGCGGGCGGTTATCCGGTGAACACCGTCGCCGAGGATGCCGACCTGACCATGCATCTGCTCGAAGCCGGTTATCGCGTCGATTATGAAGATCGCGCGCTGGCCTACACTGAAGCGCCCATCGACATGAAGGGCCTGATGCGGCAACGCTTCCGCTGGTCCTTTGGCACCTTGCAGGCGGTCTGGAAGCACCGCGCCGCCTTTGTGCGCAACAAGGCGATGGGCCTGTTCGCTCTGCCGAACATTCTCATCTTCCAGATGCTGCTGCCGCTGGTTTCGCCCTTCATTGACCTGATGTTTGTCGCTGGCGTGGTCAACTACTTCATCGACCGGCACTACCATCCGGAGGCGGCCAGCTCGGCGACGTTGATGAAGCTGGTGGTCTACTTCATGGCCTTCCTCGTCATCGACTTCGCAACCTCGTCGGTGGCCTTCTCGCTCGAGCGCCGTCACCCGGCAAACAAGGGCGACGGATGGCTGCTCTTCCATATCTGGCTGCAGCGGTTCGCCTATCGGCAGGTCTTCTCCATCGTGCTCTTCAAGACGGTGAAGCGCGCCATCGATGGCAAATCATTTAGCTGGGACAAGATTCAACGCACCGCGCAGATGAGCAAGGCGACCGAGGCGTTGACGGAAGACAAGGGACCGAGAGACGCAGGGACCAGGAACTAGGGACTAAGGGAACTGCAAACGGGGAGCGGAGATGATCCGCTCCCCGTTGTGCGTTTACAGCAGGTCGAGTTCGCGCAGCAAAAACGCGTAGTCGTGCGCGATCTCTTTCAGATAGTCGTAGCGGCCGCTGGCGCCGCCGTGGCCGGCCTGCATGTTGGTCACCAGCAGCAGCGGTTGCGTGTCGTGCTTGAGCGTGCGCAGCTTGGCAACGTACTTCGCCGGTTCCCAATACATCACCTGACTGTCGTTGAGCGAGGTCTTCACCAGCATCGCCGGATACGCCGCCGCCTTCAGGTTGTCGTAGGGCGAGTAGCTGAGCATATAGCTGAAGTACGGCTCCTCGTTCGGGTTGCCCCACTCCTCGTACTCGGGCACGGTCAGCGGCAGCGTCGCGTCGAGCATGGTGTTCATCACGTCGACGAAGGGCACGTGCGAAACCACCACGCGGAAGATCTCCGGCTTCAGATTCGTGACCGCGCCCATCAACAGGCCACCGGCCGAGCCGCCTTCAATCGCGATCTTTGTCCGGTCGCCGTACTTTGCGTCGGCCAGAAATTCGCAGCAGGTGACAAAGTCGGTAAAGGTGTTGCGCTTGGTGAGCATCTTGCCCGCGTCGTGCCAGGTTTCGCCCAGGTCGCCGCCGCCACGAATATGCGCATAGGCCATCACCACGCCGCGATCAAGCAGGCTCAACCGGTTTGATCCAAAGTTCACCGGCAGCGCGTAGCCGTACGATCCGTAGGCATAGACGTAGAGCGGATTTTTTCCTTTTTCGAATTTGTCTTTGCGATAGACGAGCGAGACGGGAACGCGCGTGCCGTCGGCCGCCGTCGCATGCACGCGTTCGCTTGCATAGAGCGTGCGGTCGAAGCCGCCTGGGATCTCCGTTTGTTTTAACAATGCCGAAGAACGCGAAAAAAGATCGTACTCGTAGACCGAGCTCGGCGTTACCAGCGACTGATAGCCGTAGCGGAATTTTGTCGTCTCAAAGACGCGGTTGATGTGCGGAAATGCGCTGTAGGTCGGCTCGGGAAATTTGATTTCTTCCACCGTGATCGCCGCAGGACCATCCGAAGCAAAACGCCAGATGTGCAGCCGTGGCAGGCCATCCTCGCGCTCGCTGGCGACAAAGAAATCGCGGAAGAGATCGACGTCTTCGAGCATTACCTCCGCGCGGTGCGGAATCAGTTCCTGCCAGTGTGCGCGGTCGGGCGTGGCCACCGGCGCGGTCACCAGCCGGAAGTTGCGGCCCTGGTCGTTGGTGCGGATGAACCAGAGTCCGTTGCGGTGGTCGATCGAATATTCCTGGTCGTCGATGCGCGCGGCGATCAGTTGAAACGTTCCGGTCGGATCGTCGGCCCGGAGCACGCGCGATTCGCTGGTGATGTGGCTGGCCGCTTCGAGGATCATGTAGGCGCCGTCGCGCGTGCGGCCCACGTCGATGTTGAATCGCTCGTCGGGCTCCTCGTAGACCAGCACCGACTCCGCGCTCTGCTGCACGCAATAGCGGTGCAGTTGATACTGCCGCTTTTGCACCTCGTCCTCGACGGTGTAGAAGAGCGTCTTGTCGTCGGCGGCCCAGGCTATTGAGCCGACGCGCTCGGCGAGCGTGGCCCGCGTCACGCCGGTGCGCAGATCCTTGATGTGCAGGCTGTACTGGCGGAAGCCGGTGGTGTCGGTGGTGTAGGCCAGAAGCTGTCCGTCGTCCGATACATCGATGTCGCCAATGGCGAAGAAGGCCTCACCCTCGGCAAGCTGATTGCTGTCGAGAATCACCTCTTCGCGGGCGTCGTCGTTGGGGCCGTCGGCCGTGCCCGGCTTGCGGCAGGAGATCGGGTACTGCTTGCCCTCTTCAGTCCGCGCGTAATACCAGTAGGCGCCCTCGCGGTAGGGAACCGAAACGTCGGTCTGCTGAATGTGCGAGAGCATCTCGTCGTAGAGCTTTTCGCGCAGCGTGGCCAGCGGCGCAAGGTTGGCCTCAGCGTAGGCGTTTTCTGCCTCGAGGTAGGCGATGGTCTCGGGACTCTCTTTCTGGCGCAGCCAGGCATAGTCGTCGACCAGCGTGACGCCATGCAGAACGGTCTCGGTGCGCTGACGGCGGGCAACGGGCGGGGAGGGGATCAGGGGTGTGCTCATATCTTTTTCAGTGTAGAGCGTGGCCGCGCCGCGCGAAAAAGGAACTATTTCCCTCCGGTTTGCGTAGAATGAAGTGCGATGACAGGCTCTCGCAAGGTTTTTTTCTGGTTCTGTTGCCTCTGCGCGGTGATCGCCGCGCTTTTGGGTGTTGCGGGGGCGCGCGCCGAAGCGGTCGACTCGCTCCCGAAGCCGACCGACTATGTGAGCGATTACGCACATGTGCTTTCGCCTGAGGCGGTTGCGCGGCTCGACTCGATTCTTGCCCAACTCGATCACACGCAGGCCAATGCGCAGGTGGCCGTGGTCACGGTGAACTCGCTCGATGGCGACGACCCGGCCGACTACGCCAACCGGCTTGAAGAAAAGTGGAAGATGGGCCGCAAGGGCTCGGACCGCGGGCTGCTTGTGTTGCTGGCTGTCGGCGACCACAAATATCGCATCGAGCCGGGTTACGGGCTTGAGGGGATTTTGCCCGATGGAAAAGTGGGCGACATCGGCCGTACGATGATCCCCTACCTGCGTCAAAAGGATTACGACAGCGCGGTGCTGGGCGCGGTGGGCGAAATTGCGCAGGTGATCGCCACCGATGCCAAGGTCACGCTGAACGATGATGGCAGGCTCGTGCAGCAGCGGCGCGCGCACCACAAGATGCCGCTCGGCCGGTTGATTTTGATCATCGTGATGCTGCTCTTCTTTGGCGGCTTCGGCGTGCTGTGGCTGATCAGCAGCCTCTTCAGTGGCTTTGGTGGTTGGGGCGGCTGGGGAGGTGGCGGCTTCGGCGGCGGTGGGTTTGGTGGCGGAGGCTTCGGAGGTGGAGGCGACTCCGGCGGCGGTGGTTTTGGTGGCTTCGGCGGTGGCGATTTTGGCGGCGGCGGAGCCGGGGGAGACTGGTAGACGCTAGGTACTAGGTTCTAGGTTCTAGGTACTAGGTGCTAGGTGCTAAGTGCTAAGTGCTAAGTGCTAAGTGCTAGGTGCCAGGTTCTAGGTTTTAGGTGCAGGTGCAGGTGCTAGCCCCTAGCACCTAGAACCTAGCACCTAGATCTGCACCCCGGAAACGATTTTGCACTGCGAACAGAGCGGCCTTCGGGCCGAAGGAGAAAAAGAAGTATGAGTCGTGGACTGGCGATTACGCTGGGTGTTTTGGGCGCGGTACTGCTGGTGGTGGTGCTGATCTTTGGCAGCTTCATCGGCGCGCGCAACTCGATGGTCGAGAAGGATCAGACCGTCAAGGAATCGTGGTCCAACGTGGACACGCAACTGCAACGCCGTGCCGATCTGATTCCGAATCTGGTGCAGACGGTGAAGGGCTTTGCCAAGCAGGAGACGATGGTTTTTGGCGACATTGCCAACGCCCGCGCCGGCATGCTGAACGCGCAGGGACCGGCGGCGAAGATCGCCGCCAACGGCAAGCTCGATTCGGCCATCGGCCGCCTGTTGCTGCTGACCGAAAACTATCCGCAACTGCGCTCGAACGAGCAGTTCATGCGGTTGCAGGATGAGCTGTCGGGCACCGAGAATCGCATCACCGTGGCGCGCAAGCGGTACAACGATGCGATTCGCGACTACAACACCACGGTGCTGAAGTTCCCCAACAACATCTGGGCCTCGATCTCCGGATTCCAGCCGAACAATGCCTACTTCCAGGCGAGCGAGTCGGCGCGCACGGTGCCGCAGGTCAAGTTCTAAACCGCTGCAGGCAAGCACGCAAGACAAAAGGCCATTCCTGTGCGGAATGGCCTTTGTGCGTGAAAAGGAAGGCGGATGGACCTTCGCGGCGATCTATTTGTACGAACCAATCGCCTTGGCTTCGTCGTCGTGAATCTCGAAGACGGTGTAGAGCTTGGTGAGCTGCAGCAGGTCGTGGACCTTCTGCGAAAGCTTGAGCAGCTTGAGAGCGGCGCCCTGGTTCTTGGCCGTGGTGTAGGCGCTGACCAGCTCGCCCAGACCCGAGCTATCGATGTAGTTAACTTCAGCCAGGTTGAGCAGAATGTTCTTCTGCCCCTTGCTGATCAGATCGCGAATGGCGTCGCGCAACTGCACGCTGCCCTCGCCCAGGGTAATCCGCCCACTGAGGTCGAGAACGGTGACGCCGTCCACTTCACGGGAAGCAATCGAAAGTGCCACGGAAGATCCTCCTTGTTTCGTAGTACGGTTATAGCACGTCCAAGGTTCCCCTGCGCAGAGACCCTTCGAAGAACAACCGCAGATCGCGTTGGAAAAAGCAACCGCAGATCCTTCGACTCACCACCCCCCGGGCTGAAGAAAGCGCCGGGGGCCCCGTTCGCTCGGGATGACCATTTCATCATCTATCAAGGATTTACAGCCGGGTGTCGATGTTGAGAGCGAGTTAGCTGGCCGCGACCAAGTGCTTGACCATGGTCAACTCGGTGCCGGGGTCGAGCTGGCGGAAGCGAACCTCATCCATGAAGGAGCGGATGAGGAAGATGCCGCGGCCGGTGCCGCGCAGCAGATTTTCAGGAGCCAGCGGGTCGGGCAGCGTTGCAGGGTCCACGCCCTTGCCCTCGTCGGCGATGGTGATCGTCAGATCGCGGCCGCTGTTTTCAAGGCTGACGGAGATGGGACGACAGGGGTCGTACTCGTTGCCGTGGAGCACGGCATTGATGGCGGCTTCGCGCACGGCCATGGTGATGTGAAAGACCGTGTCGTCGTCGAGCCCTGCCTCGGTGGCGAGCTTACCGGCCGCGGTTTCGACCTGGTTGACGCTCTCCATCGTGGAGCTCAAACGGAAACTTTGCCGTCCTGTGGGGGCCGTACTCACCGTGGTTTGAAAATCCGCCTTTACAGGAGAATCAATCGTTGCAAACCGCTCTGCTGGCAGTTTCTTCGCGGGCAGGTCGCCGTGTCAAGGGCGGCGCGCACGGCCGGTGCCGCCGACAGGGGCTTGGCTGTTCTATCGGCAGCCCTTTGCCGCGGCAGAAAGTTGGCCGGAGAGAGTACACTGCGGGGATAGGAGCGCCATGCCGATACGCACGACAGCCCGGGTCAGCCTGACCGCACTGCTGGGAACGCCGGTGACCGACGCACAGGGACACCTGCGTGGCCGATTGAAAGATATTGCCGTGGCCACGGGGCCGGAGGCGGGCCGAGTGGCCGGACTGGTGCTGAAGACCCGCGAGGGGCTCGCACTGGTGCCCTCGCAAGAGGTGATGGAGACGCCGGCCGGTACGCTCGAGCTGCGTTCCTCGGGTGAGTTGACGCCGCTCGAAGGCCAGAACAACTACCTTTATTTGCAACAGGATCTGGTGGACCGGCAGATCATCGACCTGCACGGGCGCAAGGTGGTGCGCGTCAACGACGTGGACCTCGAATGGCTCGGGCACGGCGCGGCGCATCTGTTGCGCGTCGCCGAGGTCGACGTGGGGTTGCGCGGCGCGTTCCGGCGCGTCTTCAAGGGGATTTTGCCGAAGGCGACCCTCGAAAGGCTCTCGCGCAAGTTCAAGCCGAGCGCGATTCCCTGGCACTTTGTCGACGTGATCGAGGTGGACCCGGCGCGGCGCGTCAAGCTGCGCATTGAGTACGAGCGGCTGGCGGAGATTCATCCGTCCGATCTGGCGGACATTCTGGAGGATCTGGCTCCGGCCGAGCGTGAGGCCGTCTTTGCCTCGCTTGACGAGGAGGTGGCCGCCGACGCGCTCGAAGAGGTCGACCCGAAGCTGCAAAAGGCGCTGCTCGAAAAGCTGGGCGAGGAAAAGATCGCCGACATTGTCGAGGAGATGGACCCGGGCGCGGCGGCCGATCTGCTGGCCGAGCTGCCCGAGGAGCAATCCGACGCGATTCTCGAGGAGATGGAGCCGGAGGAACGGCAGGAGGTCTCCGAACTGCTCGAGTTCGACGAGAAATCGGCGGCCGGCTGCATGACGACGGACTTCGTTTCGGTGGGTGTGGAGGCGACGGTCTCTGACGCGGTGGATGCGCTGCGCGTCTTCGATGGCGACCCGGAGAGCGTGACGGAGATCTACCTGCTGGACGGCGAGGTGCTGCGTGGAGTGGTGCCTTTGGTGCGTGTGGTGATGGCGCAGCCCGGGACGCGGCTGGCGGTGTTGGCCGACCCGCGCGTGCTGAGTTGCCCTGCGGATCTGAAACAAAAAGAGTTAGCTGAAATCTTCGACAAGTACAACCTGAATGCGCTGCCGGTGGTCGATAGCGAAAACCGGATGGTGGGGGTCGTTGGCGCCGATCAGGTGATCGCCCTGCTGCGGGAAAAACTTTAGCTGGCGGCGGGACGGCGGAGTTCGCCGGGGCGCGGTGCTGTGAATTATGGTCCTTTTGCATGGGGTGGCGTAAGAAAAAATGCAATCAATATACGCCAAATATGAAACAATCCAACAATGAGGCAACTGCCAAAGATCATTCAGGGCGGCATGGGGGTCGGCGTTTCGAACTGGCGCCTGGCGCAGGCCGTCTCCAAGCTGGGCCAACTGGGTGTGGTGTCGGGAACGGCGCTCGATACGCTGTTCGTGCGCCGGTTGGCGGACGGTGACCAGGGCGGCCACATGCGTCGCGGGCTTGAGGCATTCCCCTTCCCCGAGATGGCCAAGCGTATCTGGAACGAGTATTTCGTGCCGGGCGGCAAGCCGGCAGACGCGCCGTATCCGGCCCTGCCGATGCACCAGCAGAAGAATCCGCGCAAGCTGATTGAAGTGTGCATGGCGTCGAACTTCGTCGAGGTGTTTCTGGCGAGGGAAGGCCACAAAAATCCGGTGGGCATCAACTTTCTTGAAAAGGTGCAGATGCCGCATCTGGCCTCGATCTATGGCGCGATGCTGGCCGGGGTCGGCTACGTGCTGATGGGCGCGGGGATTCCGCTGCATATTCCGGGCGTGCTTGATGCTTTTGTGGCGCAGCACGCGGCCGAGTACAAGCTGTCGATCGCGGGCGCTTCGCAGGCGACCGAGGCGATGATGGGGCTGAATCCGGCAGAGTTTGCCGAAGGGCCGCTGCCGGTGTTGCGCCGGCCGAAGTTTTTGGCGATTATTTCGTCGAATACGCTGGCGACCACCATGCTGCGCCGGGCCAATGGCCGCGTGGATGGTTTCGTGATTGAAGGGCCAACGGCGGGCGGGCACAATGCGCCGCCGCGCGGCAAGCTGCAGTTGAGCGAGTCGGGCGAGCCGGTCTATGGTGACCGCGACCGGGTGAACCTGGAAGAGATGCGCGCGATGGGCGTGCCGTTCTGGCTGGCCGGCGGTTATGGCAATGCGCAGGCCTTGCAGTCGGCGCTCGATGAAGGCGCGGTCGGCGTGCAGGTGGGCACGGCCTTTGCTTTTACCGAAGAGTCAGGACTGCGTGATGACTTGAAGAGCGAATTGCTTGGGCAGGCACGAGCGGGCGCGGGCCGGGTGTATACCGACCGGCTGGCTTCGCCGACCGGCTTCCCGTTCAAGGTGGCGCTGCTTGAGGGCACAACCTCGGAGCTGCCGATCTACGAGGAGCGCAAGCGGGTTTGCGATCTGGGCTATCTGCGTGAGGCCTACGAGGCACCCGGGGGCAAGATCGGCTATCGTTGCGCGGCAGAGCCGGTGAACAACTTTATGGCCAAGGGCGGCACGGCGACAGAGGCCGAGGGACGCAAGTGCCTGTGCAATTCTCTGCTGGCGAATGTGGGCCATGCGCAGATTCGCAAGGATGGCAGCGTGGAACCGGCGCTGGTGACCATTGGCGATGACCTGAACACGGTGGCGCAGTATCTGCAGCCGGGGCGCGCAAGCTACACGGCGGCCGATGTGGTTGGGCGGATGCTGGACACAAAGGCGCACAGCGAAGAGAAAACCCTGCTGGCGGCAACGGCGTAAATTTCAAGCAATCGAGGAACGGCAACGGCGTGGAGCAATCCACGCCGTTGTTGTTTTTGCGCGCAGAGAGGCAAAGAGGCCGGGGCCGGGTTGAAAATTGCATGCAGATTTTACCGAATCTGTCACGAAATGACTTCGCCATACGCTGGAGCATTTTTCCAATACACGTGCAGTGTCGGGTTGCGTGCAAGGGGTGTTTTTCTTCCACCCTGGCAACGAAGACCTGTCGCCAGAGGCCCGGTTTTCTTGAGGAAAAAGCCACTTAGCGTCTTGTTTTCGGCCCACACCCATTCCGAAAATGCTATAGAATTGACCAGCATGAAGTGTCCTTATTGTGGATTCGGGCAGGATCGGGTCGTGGACTCGCGCGAGAGCAAAGAGGCCGACGCGATCCGACGCCGGCGCGAATGCGAGCGCTGCAACCGACGATTCACAACCTATGAGCGGATCGACGAGATTCCTTACATGGTGGTGAAAAAAGACGGGCGGCGGGAGCGCTTCGACCGGCAGAAGGTGCTGAGTGGCCTGTTGCGAGCCTGCGAAAAGCGGCCGGTTTCCTCCGGCCAGCTTGAGGAGATCGTCAATGCGGCCGAGAGCTATTTGATCGACGCGCCGGACCGGGAACGTACGGTCTCGGAGATCGGTGAGCTGATCATGCAGCACTTGAAGGGTCTCGACACGGTGGCGTACATTCGGTTCGCCTCCGTCTATCGTGACTTCAAGGATGTGCGCGAGTTCAAGGAAGAGCTTGAGGAGTTGCTCGGCAGCCACCGGGCGGCGAAGAAGAAAAAGGAATCTGCGTAGAGCGGGGCCATCATTGTGGCCGCCTGCGGAGAAAATTCAAGAAAAGAACTCTGCCGAAAAACTTGAATCGGCGAGGTGATTTCCGCTGCGTTTTGCGGCAGAATACTGAAGAGCATTTTCGGTCTGTACCCGTTCCGAAAATTTTTACGCGGCAAAGACCGCAAGAGGATGAATGAACATGGGATTTCCGATCAAGACTTGTATCATTTGCAGCGAGGAGTTTGAGCTGAGACCAGATAAGCCCGGGTTTGCCAATCGGTGCCCTTCGTGCAGCGAGCCGGAGGAGAGTGAAGAAACCGAAGGACAGGTCGGTGATGACGTCGATAGCGAGCTGAATGCGGCGCGGCGTCGTGCAATTCGCGAGTTGCTGTATCGCAAAGAGAGCTAAGCTAAGAGTCCGGCGGCCGCATCGGCTGAAACCAAGAGCGCTTTTCCTGAACGGGAAAGCGCTCTTATCGTTTGCGCAGAACGCTGACGACGCCGGTGATGTGGCCGGTTTGTACATCGGCGACCGGCGAGGAGAAGAACTCGATGCTCAGGGAATGACCGTTGGCATCGAGCAGCGGAAGCACGATTCTGTTGGGGGCCTCGAGCGCAGTGATGTAGGAGGGCGGCGGAGTGAAGTCGGGCGCGGCGGTGTCGAGCGGAAGAACCTGTTCGATGAGCCGGCCGGTGATTTCACTGGCATGCCAACCAAGAAGTATCTCTGCCGCGTGGTTGAGATAGAGAACAAAGCCGACCGAATCGGTGAGCAGAATCGCTTCCGGCAATGCGGCCATCGCGCTTTGCAGCCATCCGAGCGAACGGCGCGTCTCGGCCAGATTGCGCGCGTCGTCGGTGACGTCGACGGAGAGAATGCGCATGCCGCAGGGGTTTCCATCCGCGTCATAGATCAGCGAGCGATGCAGCTCATAGGTGCGGAACTGGCGGGTGTGATCGAAGATGGCGCGGCGGACCGGGTGCGGCTTTTGTCCTGTGGCCATGGCGGTGCAGTAGGAGGCAAAGCTCACGTCGGTATCTGCCGAGGCCATCAGTTCCCAGGCATTTTTGCCGAGCAGATTGATCTTCGACTGCTCGCCGGGATAGAGATCGAGCGCGGCGGTGTTGACGCGGATGACGATGCCGTTTTTGTTGAGCTCGATATAGGGCAGGGGCAGTTGATCGATGAATTCATCGGAGAGGTGGAGTGCGGCCATTGGTGCATGGGAAGGGGTGCTCATAGCCTACCTGCATTGAAGGATTGCACCGAAAGGCGCAACAGGTCCTCGGGTTTGTGCACGCGATGAGTGGAAATGATGTCGAAGCTGATGGGCACGCGAATCATGATGGACCGATTGTCGATTTGAATGGTGTTTTCGCAGCTTTGCGCCACGATGCGCTCAAGCTCGGCGGAGAGCATGATTTCGCTGACTCTTCTTGGAACAATGGCCAGCAGCGTTGCATCGCTCCAGTGGTAGACCAGGTCCGTGCTGGGCAGATGCGCGGTAAGATTGGCCGCGATGGCCATGAGGCAATCTTCGATTACCTCTTGCCCGAATCGTTTGCTGATGACGTCAAGGCAGTTGAGGTGGAAGAAAACGACATAGGCGTGGCGATTTGCCTGCTTGATTTTGCGTAACTGTTCGAGTGCCACACCTCCGCCGTTCAGGCCGACAGGATTGTCGTTGGTGCTTGAAGGATCGGTGGCGCGCAGTTGGGCGGTGGATGTATCCACCGGAGAGTTGCGGTCGATGGGATGAAGGAACTCATAAAGGTGGCGGCCCCAGTCCTGAATTTCCTTGGCAGAGGTGAGGCTCTTGGCGGTATCCAGAATTTCGGCTGCCGGTGGGGATTCGGGCGAGATGCCGTGCCAGTGCAAAAGCTCGTTGAAGAGCATGGTGACAACGTTGCGCCAGCAGGTGAGCTGTTCGTGAAAGGCCGTTTCCGAGTTGGTGCGATAGGCATCGAACTCGAGAAGGATCGAGCGAACCATCGACATCTTTTCGGCATCCGAGATGCCGACGGGAAATTGCCTGGCCAGTGAGTCAATGCCGGCATGAAAGATGCGATTGAGCTCCTGGCTGGTTTCAGGCGTGCCAGGGTTGATGGCTTTGGTGAGCATGCGGAGGCCGTGGTCCGGCGCGGGCAGCGGAGGATTATTGTTCGTCGTGATTTTCTCTTGGATGCGCGATGCAATCTGCTTGAGGATCATTCCAGTCATCTCTTTCCGTGTCGATTGTCGAGTCGCTGCGTCGATTCAAATGCTCACTGCCTTTGCTGTTGCGCCTGGAGATCAATCTTCCTGTGTGATGCCTTCGGCCTTGCGCATCACGTAAACGACGCCGATGGTGGTGCCCTCGGATTTGTCGGTGATCGGCGATGTGTTCAAGAAGATTTTCATGGCCTCGCGCTCTTTGTTGAGCACGGTGGCGATGCCGAAGGTGCGATGTTCGAGGATGCGGCGCGGGTTGAAGGTTACGCCGTCGGTGGGCAAAAAGGAGAGGATCGGAATGCATTTTTGCAGCGTTGTCCGTGTCAACTCCGCTGCTGTCCATCCGGTGAGTTTTTCCGCAGCGAGGTTGGCAAAGCGCACGAAGCCGAGCACGTCGGTGACGATGACCGATTCATACATGGAATCGGAGATGGATTCGAGCCACATGCGCGCCTTGCGTTCGCGCTCAAGCTCGAGTTGCTGCTCGGTCACGTCGGTGAGGATCAGGCGCATGCCGGAGGGTCTGCCTTCGGGTGTGCGTATCAGGTTGCGATCGAAGCGGAAGGTGCGGAAACCGCCCTCGGGCGTGAAGACGGCGCGGTGAACCACGGGCGGGTCGATGCCGGTTTCCATCACACCATAGAAGGCATTGCGGCTGGCGGCCTGCTGGTCGTGCGCAACCCAGGTCCAGATCTTGCTGCCGATGATGTCGCCCGTTCCCGTGACATGCAGTTCACGGGCCGCCTGATTGCATCGCATGATGGTTCCATCGACATCGCATTCAAAATAAGCCGAGGGAAGCTCTTCGAGCGAGATGTGCTGGTCCATCGCGATGAGCGTCGGAGATTTTTCTGTGGTTTCAGTCATGTTTTTTTCGACTCACTACGAGGAGGCCGACTCCAGAGAGAACTTGCGGATGTCGTCGGCGTCCTTGATGCGGCTGATAGGCAGGACATCGAACTCAAGGGGAATGCGCAGCATGACGACGCGGTCGCCGATGTTGATGCTGACATCCCGATTTTGCGAGGAGATGCGCTTCAGTTCGGCGTTCAGAATGTGCTCGTTGGTTCTGCCCTGGATGATGGCCAGCAGCGTCGTGTCGCTCCAGTGGTAGATGGCATCTTCGCGGCGCAGGCTGCGGGTCAGGTAATTGGCGATGGCCATCAGGCAATCTTCGACGGCCTCATCTCCAAAGCGATCATTGATCAGCTCAAGGCAGCCAAGGCGGAAGAGCGCGACGAAGCCCTTGCCACCGGCCTTGATCAGCTCGTCGACCTTTTCAAGAGCTTTGCCGCCGCCGGGCAACCCGGCTGCATTGTCGTTGGCCGTGGAGTGATCGGCGGCACTCAGGCGGGCGGCGGTGGCTTCTTCCACGCTGGGGCCGCCGGCCGGACGCAGATAGCGGTCGAGCCGCTCATCCCAGTCCTGCACGTCGGCGGCCGTTGCCAAATGCCGGATGCGTTGGCTCAGAGAGAAGGCGTCGGGGGCCTGCTGCTCGATGCCGAGCGAGGTCAACAGCTTGCCGAAGAGCTTGGCGATCAGGTTGCGCCAACCGATGAGCTGGTCGCGGATGGCGGTTTCGGATTCGGCGCGGTAGGTTTCGAACTCGTGGATGATGGAGTGAATCAGTGCGATCTTGTCCTCGGCCGGCAGTTGGCTGGCGAGCTGCTGGACCAGGTGCTCGACGTTGCTGCGGAAGCGGCGATAGGACTGGGTATCAACCTCGGGAACGCCCAGAGAGGCACCTTCGACCAGGAGTGTAAGGCAAAGTTCTGGGTTATAGATGGGTGATCCCCCCTTGCCGTCACCGTGGGGATTGCCCCAGGAGGTTTTTTGCATAGCGCACATAGGCCCGTCCTTGGCGGGGTTATCGGCGTCAGGGGAGCGGGCTGGAGGTGTTGAGGGGATGGGGTGCGGTATTTTGGACACGTGACCTCCGAAAATGATGAAGCCTGGAGGGGCGCGGGCATCGGTATGGGAAATGGCTCGTTAGATATTTTTCGCGGCTCTAAGAAAAGAGCGGGAGCGTTGTTTCCGCATAGAACAGAAATGGGTGATTTTAGAAGAGGGATCTTCCTTTATTTCTTTTTTTGTCTACCACTTATGGGAGCGCTTGGGGGAATGCTGTTTCCCGAAGGGGGCAACACGGGCGCGGTTCGCGGTCGAAGGAGCCGAGGCGTTCCGTCTGTTCCTGTACACTAGTAGGTTCACGACCATGAAAAACAAACTACCCATTGGCATTTTGGGCGCGACCGGAATGGTCGGCCAGCGTTATATACAGCTTCTTGAGGACCACCCGTGGTTCGAGATCGCCTGGCTTGCAGCCAGCGACCGGTCGAGCGGTAAGCCGTATGGCGAGGCCGTAAAGTGGCGGTTGGAGACTCCGCTGCCGGAGCGGATTGCCAAAATGGTCGTCTCTCCGGCCGACCCAACAGGCGCGCCGAAGGTGATTTTTGCCTCGATTGACGCCTCGATTGCGCGAGAGTTGGAACCGAAGTTTGCCGCGGCGGGCTGCGCGGTGCTGTCGAACTCGAGCGCCTTCCGCATGACGCCGAACGTTCCCCTGGTGATTCCCGAGGTGAACGCCGAGCACCTGCCCTTGATCGAAGAGCAGCCCTGGCGCAAGGAGTCGGGCGGCTATCTGGTGACCAACCCGAACTGTTCGACGATTGGGCTGGTGATTGCGCTGAAGCCTCTGGCGGAGCGTTTCGGCATTGAGCAGATTTTTGCGACGACGATGCAGGCGATCTCGGGTGCGGGTTACCCGGGCGTGGCCTCGATGGATATTGTCGGCAACGTGGTTCCGTATATCGGCGGCGAAGAAGAGAAGATGGAGGCCGAGACGCTGAAGCTGCTCGGCAGCCTGCAGGGTGGCGAAGTGACGCCGCTGGCAGCGCGCATGTCGGCGCATTGCAACCGCGTGGCGGTGGTGGATGGCCATACGGAGTGCGTCTCGGTCAAGTTCTCGAAGAAGGTCAGCGAGGCGGAGATTCTGGCGGCCTGGGCGGAGTTCAACCCGCTCAAGGGACGCGATCTGCCGATGGCGCCGGCGCAGCCGATTGAGTGGGCTCCGCAGCCGGACCGTCCGCAGCCGCGTCTAGACCGCAATCGCGGCAAGGGCATGGGGGTGACGGTGGGCCGCTTGCGTCCGTGCAATCTGCTGGACTGGAAGTTTGTGCTGCTGAGCCACAACACGGTGCGCGGCGCTGCCGGTGCCACCATCCTGAACGCCGAGCTGCTGTCGAGTCTGGGCAAGCTGTAGAAAGACAGCTTCTAGCAGTGAGCTTTTAGCTTCTAGCTTTTCGTGCCGGATGTATAAGCACGCCGAGTTGGAAGCTCATCGCTAACAGCTAGAAGCTAATAGCTGGAAGCCGTATCAAGGAATGTTTCCGATGAGTCTTGTTGTCATGAAGTTTGGCGGTACGTCGGTGGAGGATCCGGCGGCGATTGGGCGAACGGCGGCGATTGTGGCCGGGCGCGTGGCCAAGGGCAAGAGTCCGGTGGTGGTTGTCAGCGCCATGGCCAAGGTGACCGACCAACTGTTGCGCGCGGGGGCCTCGGCGGCGACCGGCGACCGGACGGGGGCGTTGGCGATCAGTTCGCGGCTGCGCTCGCGGCATCGCGATACGGCGACGGCATTGGTGAGCGAGGCGGCGGTGATTGCGCCGCTGCTGGCCAAAATCGACGAGGAGTTTGACGCGCTCGATGAGGTGCTGCGCGGGCTGGCGGCGATTCTCGAACTGACGCCGCGCATCAGCGATCTGATTGTGAGCTTCGGCGAACGGCTGTCGAGCCGCATTGTGGCGGCGGCCTTCCGCGAAAAGGGCATCAACGCGGCGCACGTGGATTCGCGCGAGGTGGTGATCACCGACGCGCAGTTTCAGAAGGCCGTGCCGCAGGACGAGATCATCGAGAAGAAGGCCGAGGAGAAGCTGCGGCCGCTGCTCAACGCGGGGCAGGTGCCGGTGATGGGCGGATTCATCGCCTCGAATGAGGACGGCATTACGACGACGCTTGGTCGCGGCGGTTCGGACTTCAGTGGTGCGCTGATTGGCGGCGCGCTGACGGCCGAGGCCATCGAGATCTGGACCGATGTGGACGGCATCATGACGGCCGATCCGCGCGTTTGCCCGGATGCGCTGCGCGTGCGCACGATCAGCTTTGAAGAGGCGGCCGAGCTGGCCTACTTTGGCGCCAAGGTGCTGCACCCGGCGACGATTCTGCCGGCGGTGAAGAAGAACATTCCGGTCTACGTGCTGAACAGCCGCAATGCAAGCTGCGAGGGCACGCGGATCATCTCGATGGCGCCGCACTGCAAGAGCCCGTTCAAATCGATTTCGGTGAAGAAGCGGCTGACGATCATCGATGTGGTGGCGAGCCGCATGCTGATGTCGCACGGCTACATGAGCCAGATCTTCGCCATCTTCGACAAGCATCAGTGTCCGGTGGATATGGTTTCAACCAGCGAGGTCAGCGTTTCGCTCACCGTCGATTCGACCGACAAGCTGCCGGCGATTGCCGACGACCTGCGCCACCTGGCCGATGTGAAGTACGAGGGCAAGAAGGCGCTGGTGTGCATGGTGGGCGAGGATATTCGCGGACAGAACGGCATTGCCGCGCAGGTCTTCAACGCGGTCAAGCATGTGAATGTGCGCATGATCTCGCAGGGCGCGAGCGAAATCAATATGAGCTTCATGATCGAAGAGAGCGACGCGGAAGAGGCGGTGCGTTCGCTGCACGCGGCCTTCTTCCAGGAGCCCGATCCGAATGTCTTCGACGTTGAGGCGCGGAAGACGATAGCGTGATGCTAGGTGCTAGGCGCTAGGTGCTAGGTGCTAGGTGCTAGGTGCTTAGGTGCTAGGTGTTAGGTGACAAATCTCTAGCCCCTAGAACCTAGCCCCTAGAACCTAGCCTCTAGAACCTAGCCTCTAGCCCCTGCTTTTATGAGGTTCTATGCTGATTCTGGTTTTAGGCAAGGGAAAGACGGGAACTCTGGTGGCGGAAATTGCCGCCGAGCGCGGTCACACGGTGCGCGCGGTCGATGAGACGGAGAACGCGCAGGGCGCGGCGCTGACGGCCGAGAAGCTGGCCGCAGTCGATGTGGTGATCGACTTCACGGCTCCGGCGGCGGCGGTGGCCAACATCACTGCGGTGCTTACGGCCGGTGGTCGCATCGTGGTCGGCACGACGGGCTGGTACGAGCATCTGGATGCGCTCAAGGCGCTGGCGACCGAGCACAAGGGCGCGCTGCTCTATGGCACGAACTTTTCGATTGGCGTGCAGAAGCTCTTCCAGATGACGGCGGAACTGGCGGCGCTCGATGGCTACAGTTTTTCGATCGAGGAGACGCATCACGTGACCAAGCGCGATGCGCCTTCGGGCACGGCGATCACGCTCAAGCAGATCATTGTTGAAAAGCATCCCGGCGCTGAGATTGAGATTACCTCGCATCGCATCGCCGACGCCAAGGGCGAGCATGTGGTGCGGGCGACGAACGAGGTCGACGAGCTTGAGGTGCGCCACAATGCCACCAGCCGGCGCGGTTTTGCGCTGGGTGCGGTGCGCGCGGCCGAGTGGGTGGCCCAAAAGCAGGGGAGCTGGGAGTTCCGCGAAATCTTTCCCCAGTTGTAAGCGCGAAGCCATCGTTGTACAGTAGTGCGAAAGCGGCAGGAAAATCCATTTTCCTGCCATTTTTGTATTCTGTCGCAGAGCATGGCATGAGGTGTGGCGCGCGTGCTATTGTCCTAGGTGCCTGTTGCGCAGGGGCTGGAAACGGTTTCTGCGGAATTTTTTTCTGGCGAAGGATAGAGTCTATGACGCGCGTTTGGGAATTTTTCGGAAGGTTTTTTGTTCTGGCAATGGCCCTGACGGCGATTGCGCAAGGAGAGGTGAAAATGTCGATTTGGGGACACACCACGGATGGCGTTGCGGTACCGATCTATACGCTGAAGAGCGGCGAGATCGAAGTGCGGGTTACAGCCTGGGGCGCGAAGCTGGTGAGCGTTCGCACACCGGACCGCGCGGGCAAACTGGCCGACGTCGTACTCGGCTATGACACGCTCGACGGCTACCTGGCCGACAGAAAAACGTTCTTCGGCAGCATTGTGGGCCGCTACGGAAACCGCATTGCGCTCGGCAAGTTTTCGATTGACGGCAAGCCGTATACGATTCCGGCCAATGACGGCAAGAACGCGCTGCATGGTGGCCCGATCGGCTTCGATCAGCACGTCTGGGAGTCGAAGGAGATTCCTGGCGGCGTCGAGTTCACGCTGGTAAGCCCGGACGGCGATCAGGGATTTCCTGGCGCGTTGACGGCCAAGGTGAAGTACACGCTGGCTGGCCACACGCTGCGCATCGACTATGCGAGCTCGGCCGACAAGGCGACGGTGGCGAACCTGACCAACCATTCCTATTTCAATCTGAATGGCGATGACCAGGGCGACATTGTGGGCCATGTGCTTGAGCTGAATGCCGACAAGTTTACGCCGACCGATGCGGGGCTGATTCCGACCGGGCAACTGGCCACGGTGGAGGCCACGCCGATGGACTTCCGCAAGCCGACGGTGATTGGCGCGCGCATCAACGATGACTTTGAGGCGCTGAAGCTGGCCGGTGGCTACGACCACAACTGGGTGGTCAACGGCGAGCCGGGCAAGCTGCGCGTGGCGGCGATTGTGCGCTCGCCCGAGAGCGGCCGTGTGCTGACGGTGGAAACGACCGAGCCCGGCGTTCAGTTTTATGCGGGCAACTTTCTCGACGGCAGCTTTACCGGCCGGCACGGTGTGAAGTACACCAAGCGCACCGGCTTCTGCCTGGAGACGCAGCACTTTCCGGATTCGCCCAACCATCCGGATTTCCCGAGCACGCTGGTGCGGCCGGGCGTGACGCGCCACTCGACGACGACCTTCACGTTTACCGTCGCCAAGTAGTTTTTTTCTCGCGAGAGCACAAGGGCCGACTCCGATGGGGTCGGCCTTTTGCTGTTTGCGCACAAAAACGTGCCATGAGGAAAAGCTAAGAAACGGCTCCGATGGTTGGCGTGCAAGCTGCAGCATCCTTCTTCCTATGGCCGATTCCAGGATGCAAAACGCTCCATCGTTCGTCGCGCAGCAGACGGCGCAGTTGTTGTCCGAGGCGCTGCGCCTGCATCAGGCGGGCGCGCTCGGGCAGGCGCAGAGCTTGTACGAAAAGATTCTGGCGCTCGATGCCAATCACGCGGACGCATTGCATCTGGCCGGGGTGGCGCAGTATCAGGGCGGCCACTATGACGAGGCCGAGCAGCACATCCGGCGCGCGATTGAGCGCAATGGCACGGTGGCCAGCTATCATGCCAACCTCGGGTTGGTGCTCGAGGCCAAGCGCCAGCCCGAGGCGGCTCGCGCCGAGTATCTGCGCGCCATCCAGTTGCAGAGCGGCTATGCGGAGGCGTATCTGAATCTCGGCAATTTGCTGTTGGCCGAGGGGCGCACGGACGAGGCTATCGAGGTTCTCAAAAAACTGCTGGCGCTTCATCCCGACTATAGCGCGGGGCACAACAGCCTGGGCTGCGCCTATCGCGAGCAGGGACAGTGGACGCTGGCGGCCAATCATTTTCATCAGGCGCTGCGTTCGAACCCGGCCAATGCCTCGGCCCATTGCAATCTGGGCGTCGTGCTGCGGCAGTTGGGCGCGCTTGAGGATGCGCTTGTCTGCTTTCACAATGTGCTTCGTCTGCAACCGCAGTCGGTGGAGGCGCTGAATCAGATTGGCGCGATGCTGCGCGAAAACGGCGAACCGCTGCCGGCGGTGGACTATCACGAGAGGGCCGTGAAGGCCGCCTCGCACAAGGCCGAATCGCTGGTGCTGCTGGCGAAGGCTCTGGGATCGGCGGGCAAAAAGGACGAGGCCATTGCGCGGTGCCGCGAGGCGCTTGAAGAACAGGCAAACTTTGTCGCGGCGCATGGCGAGTGGGCGAATCTGTTGCGCGAGCAAGGCAAGATCGACGAGGCGAAGGATGTGTTGGCGCGGGCTTTGGCGATCAACAGCGAGTACGCCGAGGGCTACAACACGCTGGGCGTGATTGCCGAAGGCGAGGGCCAGCTTGGTGAGGCGCAGCGTCTGCTTGAAAAGGCGATTGTGCTCAAGCCCGGTTTTCCCGAGGCCTATAACAATCTGGGCATTACCTACTGGTCGCAGGGGCGCTTCACGGAGGCGCGTCTGGCCTACGAACAATCTCTTGCGGAGCGGCCAAGCTACATGGAGGCGCGCTGGAATCTGGCGCTGGCGCAGTTGATTGACGGCGATTATGCCGAGGGCTGGCGCAACTACGAAGCGCGCTGGCAGCGGGCGAGCGCGCCGCGCCGCTTTCCGCAACCGCTCTGGCAGGGCGAGTCGCTCGCGGGCAAACGCATCCTGTTACACAGCGAGCAGGGGCTCGGTGACTCACTGCAGTTTTTGCGCTTTGTGCCGCAGGTGATTGCCGCCGGTGGCAAGGTGATTCTCGACGTGCAGCGCCGCGTGGTTCCGCTCGCGCAGGAGCTTGCTGGCGTGGAGGCCGTCGTGGCCGAAGGGCAGCCGCAGCCGGATTTTGACGTGCATTGTCCGTTGATGAGTCTGCCGCTGGCGCTTGGTGTGACGCTCGAAAACCTGCCCGCCGCCGTGCCCTATCTGACGACGCCCGCCGAGGCGCGCGTGCGCGCGCAGCGCGTGGCGTGGCCCGCCGAGGGGCTGCGTGTTGGCCTGGCCTGGAATGGCAGCGCGAAGAATGCGCTCAACCCGACGCGCGCCATTCCCTTCGCAGAGTTTGCGCCGCTCTTTGCGCTCGCGGGCGTACACTTTTATTCGCTGCAGATGGGCCGTGGTGTTGAGCAGTTGGCCCAGATCAAAAACGAGGTCGTCGATCTGGCCGCGTATCAGAGCGATCTGGCCGATGCGGCGGCTCTTGTTGAACAGCTTGATCTGGTGATCTCGGTCGACACGATGGTGGCGCACCTGGCGGGCGCGTTGGGCCGGCCCACCTGGACGCTGCTGCCCTTTGCGCCTGACTGGCGCTGGCTGCGCGAAGACGAGAACTGCCCGTGGTATCCGACCATGCGCCTCTTCCGCCAGCCGAAGCTCGGCGACTGGACGGCCGTTGTGGCCGCGGTGCGCACGGAGTTGGAGAAGCGGGGGCCAGGGGCCAGGGACCAGGGACTGAGGGACTGAGGGACTGAAGACCAGGGGACTAGGGACTGCAACGAAGGGTGCAGTGACGAGGGAACAGGAAAATTATTCGATGAAGCCCTTGGCCTGCGATTCTTCTGGATGTTGAAAGATGGCCATGGCTGTTTTCATGCGGCGAAAACCGAACTTGGCATAGAAGGGCTCTTTGCCGGGAACCGCGTAGAGAATGATCTTGCGATGGCCGGCCGAGAGCTCGACCAGCCGCGCGACGATCTGCTTGCCAAGTCCGCGCGACTGATGCGAGGGCAATAGCGCCACATCGCAAATGTAGGAGCAATCGACGCCGTCGGCCAGCGCGCGGCCCACGCCAACGATATGGCCGTCTTCAAAGAGGAAGACCGTAAAGCGGCTGTGGGTGAAGGCTGTTTTGAGCGTGGCCGCATCCTTGCTGCCGAGCGGCGCGGCGCGATAGAGCGCGGACAACTCTTCCCAGTCGATGCCGTCGAGTGTTTCCTTCCAGACCAGTGCCATAAAAGCAGTATAAAAGCAGTGGACAGTGAACAGTCTGTCCACTGTCCATTGCTTACAGCCTTGCTACTTGAGGCTTTCGGGTAGTGCCAGGAACTCGGCCGGTGCGAGTGCCTTCGGCGTCATGCGCGCTTCAAGAACCGCGCCGTGGAAGGGCGAAACCTGATTGATGCGCATACCGACCGAGGTGCGGCCGGGCGTCTGCGGCACAAAGGGCAGCGGGCCTTCGCCCTGCAGCGCGTTGTTCACGTAGGCATGCAGATTCTTGCCGTCGTAGACGAGCGTGGCGCGATACCAGCGGCCCACCGGGAACAGCTTGGCGCGGTCGATCAGCGTGAGGCCGTTTTCGCCCGACTTGACGAAGCCATCCAGGCACCACTGGTCGCCGATGACGCGAATCTCGAAGAGCATGCGGCTGTCGCCATCGACGCCGTTCGCGCTCTCTTGCAGGTGGAAGAAGCGCTGTTCTTCGTGGCCGCCATCGGGCCGAAAGATGACCTCCCAGGTGAAGGTCGTCGCGCCCGCCAGAGGATGCACGGGCAGATAGATGACGTCGGTCGAGCCGTTGAAGTGAACGGCCTTGCCCGCCGGGGTGTCGATCAGCTTGGGCGTGCCGACAACTTCGACGGCGTGGCCGTCGATGGTTTCAAGGCTGTTGAAATGCCAGATCTGTGCGGAGGAAGAATTCGATTGTGCCATCAGACTCACTGTGGCCAGCGTCGCCAGAAGCGCGCCGGCAAGGATAGAGGGTTTAGGTCGAGAGAACATTGCGTTGTCCTCGCTGAAAACGAAACAAAGTGTGCGGCGTTTCGTCCATCAAGCAAAAGCAACGCAAACGTCGGAGCTATACTGGCCTCACTTACAGTCTTGAACAATCCGCGGGCATTTTCAATGTCGGCGCTCACAGGAGGTGTCTCAATATGCATCGAATCCTCTCCAGATGCAGTGCGGCCGTCGTGCTTTGTGCCGCGTCGATGGTGGTTTGCGCGCAGCAGACAACGCCGGTTCCAGCCGAACAGAAGAAGATTACGCTCGCCGATCTCAAGGAAGAAAACTTTCATTTCGAAGTGGCCTCGATTCGTCCAAATAAGTCGGGCGAGCGTGGCGTAAGCTGGTCGAGCTCTCTCGGTGGTTATCGGATGACAAATCAGACTCTGGATGGCCTTGTCCGTGGAGTTTATGGCATCGTGCTCGATGATGCATTGATCAATCTTCCCAAGTGGGCCGAGGATGAGCGCTACGACGTGAATGCCAAGGTCGACGAAGAAACCACGCTCTTGTGGAAGCAGCTTTCGCAAGAGGACAAAAGAGCGCTCCTTGAGCGGCTCCAAAAGAACCTTTTGGCCGAACGCTTTGGCTTGAAGGTTCACACAGAAATGCGCGTGCTTCCAGCCTACGATCTGGTCGTTGCCAAAAGTGGACTGAAGATGAAGGAAAGCTCGGATGCGAATACGAGAATGACGTTTAGCTCGGGAAAAATCGAAGCGTATGCGATGGATCTTCGCAGTCTCGTCGACAAGCTCAGCTCAAATATTGACCGCAAGGTGATCGACAAGTCCGGCCTCGGCGAAAAGAAATTCGATATTGTCCTGACCTGGACGCCGGAGCGGAGTCAGACCGCGGAGAACCCCGGCACGTCGATCTACACTGCGCTCGAAGAGCAACTGGGCCTCAAGTTGGTGGCGACCAAAGCGCCGGTCGAGGTGGTGGTCGTCGATCACATCGAGCGGCCGTCGGAGAACTGATGCTGACCCTCTATAGAGAGAGAAAGGAGCGTGATTCGATGAAGATGCGCGGTGCTATATGCGTGGCGATTCTCTGTGCGTCGATGGTGGTTTGCGCGCAGCAGATAACGCCGGTTCCTGCCGAGCAGAAGAAGATTACGCTCGCCGATCTGAAAGAAGAAAACTTCCATTTCGAAGTGATCTCAATCCATCCAAATAGGTCGGGCGAAGGTCGGTCGAGTATTCGGACGAATCCCGATAACTTCAGAATTAAGAATCTTCCGATAAAAGTTCTGGTGATGGGTGCCTATGAGATTTTTCTGCAAGATGAGCTGACGCATTTGCCTCAGTGGGCCGACGATGAGTCCTACGACGTTATCGCCAAGCTGGATGAGAAGACGCTTGCTCTCTATAAACAGCTTTCTCGGGAAGATCAGGAAAAGTTCTCTACTCGGCTGCAAAAAAGTCTTTTGATAGAACGCTTCGGATTCCGGGCGCATACAGAGACGCATCTGTCGCCAGCCTTCGATCTGGTCATTGCCCGAGGTGGTTTAAAGGTGAAAGAGGCCCCGCCGGATGAAAAAAACTCAAGCGTAATCTATGCAGGGAAGATCGATGCGCGCGCGCTACGGTTTGAAAACCTTGTGCTGATTCTGTGCTTAGACGCCAACCGCAGAGTGATCGACAAGACCGGCCTCGGCGCAAAGAAGTTCGATTTTGTCCTGACCTGGACGCCGGAGCAGAGTCAGACCGCGGAGAACCCCGGCACGTCAATCTACACTGCGCTCGAAGAACAACTCGGCCTCAAGCTGGTGGCGACCAAAGCGCCGGTCGAGGTGGTGGTCGTCGATCACATCGAAAAGCCGTCGGAAAATTAATCGGTCAAGGGACGGCGCGCGGCGTTATAGAATTTTTTAAGCGATGGAAACGACGGGTTGTGGTACGGCATTGGTGACGCCCTTCCGCGAGGATGGGGCGATCGACGAGGTGGCGCTGAAGGCGCTGGTCAACTGGCAGATTGAGTCGGGCGTGGACTTCATTGTCGCCTGCGGATCGACCGGCGAGGCGGCGACGCTCGACGAACAGGAGTGGCTGCGCGCGGTGCGGCTGGTGGTCGAGGCGGCTGCGGGCCGGGTTCCGGTCTGGGGCGGCTGCTCGCACAACGCGACCCGCGAGCTGGTGCGCAAGGCGCGGCTGCTGGCCGAACAGGTGCCGGGGCTTGCCGCCGTGCTCAGCTCCAATCCCTACTACAACAAGCCCTCGCAAGAGGGGCAGTATCAGCACTTTCTGGCGCTCGCGCAGGCCGTCGCCCCGCTGCCGGTCTGCGTCTACAACGTGCCCGGGCGGACGGGCGTGAATCTGGCGCCGACGACGGTGGTGCGGCTGGCAGCGGCGGCGCCCAATATCCTTGCGGTGAAGGAGGCCAGCGGCAAACTTGAGCAGATTGCCGAGCTGGTTCACTTGCTGCCAGCAGGCTTCAGAGTTTTTTCGGGCGACGATGGGTTGGCTCTGGCCGCCATCGGCGTCGGTGCCAGCGGCCTGATCAGCGTGGCTTCCAACGAGGCTCCGGCTGAGGTGGGGCGCATGGTGCGCGCCGCGCTGGCCAACGACTGGGCCGAGGCGCGCGCGCTCGACCGCCGTTACGCACAGCTTTTTGAGGCCAACTTTTGGGAGTCGAACCCGGCGCCGGTGAAAACCCTGCTGGCGATGATGGGCAAATGCGGCGAAACCCTGCGGCTGCCGCTGGTGCCGCCGACCGAGCCCACGCGCGCGCGGCTCAAGGCGCTGGCCGAAGGTCTGCATCTGCTCTAACAGCGAGTCAGAAAGAACGCCCACGGTCCAATATTTGGATCGTGGGCGTTTTCTTTTTGGCAGCTCTTTTTGAAAAGGAACAGAAAAACGAAAATGGCAGGTCGGCCAATTATGCGGCCTCTGCTGGAGGCTTGGGAAATGCTTTGCGGAGTGTCGTTTGGGTGAGAACGGCAAGGCGGAGCGAGCAAAAGAAAAGACCGCGCCCAGCGCGGTCTTTTCTTTTGCTCGATGGTGAATATGGCTAGCCCGCCAGCGACTTTTTGACCAGCTCGCTGACGGCGCGGCCTTCGGCGCGTGCGCCCGAGGCGGCGAGTTTTGCCTGCACTGCCTTCATGACCAGGCCCATCTCCTTGGGGCTGGGCTTGTGCCCGGCGGTGGCCTCGACCTCGGCGATGGCCGCGCCGACCAGCGCCGCAAGGGCCGCCTCGTCCAGTGCCTTCGGCAGAAACTCTTCAATCACAACGATTTCGGCGGCTTCCTTGTCGGCCAGATCTTTGCGGTTGCCGTTGGTGTACTGCTCAATGGAGTCGCGACGCTGCTTGATCATCGAGGCCAGCGTTTGTTCGCCCTCGGCCTGCGTCAGGGGGCTGCGCTTGTCGATCTCCTTGCTTTTGAGCGCGGTCTTGATCAGGCGCAGAGTCTGGGTGCGCTCGGCGTCATGGGCCTTCATGGCCGCAATCATCTCTTTTGTAATCAGGGCTTCCAGTGTGCCAGCTTCGCTCATTTTTCCGTTTTCTCCACTGCGATTGTAGGTCTGCGACCAGTGCGGGAGCAAACGGAATCCCGGCTGCAACGGCGAATTCCCGATAGCAGTTGATGTAATGTGGTCGGCGGAATATTTTTCGAGAGATAAAAATAAAAAAACACATAAACCACATTATTGTGTATTCTGTGTTTAGCGGCGGGGCCCCGTTGTCCATGCCGCTACGAATTTTTTCCCAAGCGAGGAAACCATGATCCGGAAGACGCGTTTGTATACCCCGGGACCGACGCCGCTGTTGCCGGCGGCCCAGTTCGCCATGGCCGCGGCCGACATTCACCACCGGACGCCGGAGTTTCGCGCGTTGTTTCTGAAGGTTTTGGCGCAGTTGAAGGTCTTTGTCGGCACAAGCAACGACGTGTTGCTGCTGACGAGCTCGGGCACGGGGGCGATGGAGGCCTCGGTGACGAACCTGACCTCGCCGGGCGACCGCGTGTTGGTGCTGGCGGCGGGCAAGTTTGGCGAGCGCTGGGTGGAGCTGACCAAGGCCTTTGGTTGTACGGTCGATGTGTTGGAAAAGCCCTATGGGCAGACCTTTACCGTGGATGAGGTGCGGGCGGCGTTGAAGCCCGAGCACAAGGCCGTCTACATGCAGGCCTCGGAGACCTCGACGGCGGTGAGCCACAACGTGGAGGGCGTGGCGAAGCTGCTCCAGGGCACCGCGACGCTACTGGTGGTGGACGGCATCACGGGCCTGGGCACGCAGACCTTTGATGTGGACGGCTGGGGAATCGACATTCTGATTGGTGGCTCGCAGAAGTCTCTGATGATTCCGCCGGGGCTGGCGTACCTGAGCGTGAGCGAGCGGGCGTGGGCGGCGATGGAGACGGCGAAGACGCCGCGTTTCTACTTCGATCTGCGCAAGGAGCGCAAGAATCAGGCCAAGGGCGAGACGGCCTACACGCCGGCGGTGGCGCTGGTGGCGGCGATGGGCGCGGCGCTCGACTATATTGCGGCGCAGGCCGATGGCGATCTGGAAAAGGGCCGCATTGCGCTCATTCACAATGCGCAGACCAATGCCAAGGCGACGCGCGCCGGGCTGAAGGCGCTGGGCTTTACGCTCTTTGCGCCGGATGCGCCTTCGGGCGCGGCGACGGCGGTGGCGGTGCCCGAGGGACTCGATGCGGGGGCAGTGGTCACGGCGCTCAAGACGCGCTTTCGTCTGGTGGCGGCTGGTGGTCAGGGTGCGATGAAGGGCAAGATCTTCCGCGTGGCGCATCTGGGATTTTTCGATTATCTGGATACGGTGGCGCTGCTTGGCGCCATGGAGCACATCGCCAAGGACACGCTCGGGCTCAAGGTCGAGTACGGTACGGCGGTGGCAGCGGCGCAGAAGGTTTTTGCCGCCGAGGCTGGCCAGTAGACAGGTTTTCAGGTTTCGGCTTTTTTGCTGAGCCGAGGGTGGTGGCGTTGTTGCGACGACCGCAAACGTTGCAACAGCGCCAGCCGACTCCACAAATCATCGATGGATGCCGACGGCCCGGCTGTGGCATGAAGCGGGAGCGAGTAAAAGATGAATGAACTGAGTTTTGGCGAGAAGCTCCTGATTGCGCGCAAGCAGCTTGACCTGTATCAGTATGAGATGGCCGAGCGGCTGGGCGTGCATGTGAACTCGCTGGCCAAGTACGAAAAGAGTGAAGGCAAGCCGCATGCGGCGGTGGTACGGATCTTTGAGTTGTTGTGCGAGCAGGAAAACATTCGTTTCGACGCGTATGAGACGGCGGGTGACAGCGGCGAGCCGAGCATGAAGGTGGTGTTAGCCGAGCATCTTTCTCCGGCCGCGCTCGAGGTCTTTTCTGCCGAAGCGAACTGGCGTGTGGTGGCGCTTGAGCAGCCCGCCGATCAGCTTGAAAAAGAGCTGGCCGACGCCGATGCGCTGGTGGTGCGCTCGGCGGTGAAGGTGACCGATGCGTTGCTGGCGAAGGCTCCGAAGCTGAAGGTGATTGGCCGGGCCGGGGTCGGTGTGGACAACATCGATGCCGAGGCGGCGACGCGGCGCGGTGTGGTGGTGATGAATACGCCGGGTGCGAATGCGGTGGCCGTGGCCGAGCTGGTGTTGGCGATGATGCTGGGGCTGGCGCGCAGCCTGCCCGCGGCGAACGCCGGTTTGCACGAGGGCCGCTGGGAGAAGAAAAATCTGCAGGGAACCGAGTTGCGCGCCAAGACGCTCGGCATCTTCGGACTCGGGCGTGTCGGGCTCGAAGTGGCAAAACGCGCGCGCGTCTTTGGCATGACGATCATCGGCGTCGATCCGTTTGTGTCGGCATCGGTGGCGCGCGAAAACGGCATTGCCTTGGTGAGCTTTGAAGAGTTGCTGGCGCAGTCGGATTATTTGACGCTTCACGTGGGCCTGACGGCGCAGACGCGCGGCGCGATCAACGCGAAGACGCTGGCGAAGATGAAGAAGGGCGTGCGCATTCTCAACTGCGCGCGCGGCGAACTGGTCGAAGAAAAGGATCTGATCGCGGCGCTCGAAGCAGGACAGGTGGCCGGTGCGGGGCTCGATGTTTTTGCGAAGGAACCGCTCGAGGACTCGGCCTTCTTCGGCATGAAGAACGTAATTCTGACTCCGCACATTGCCGGGCTTACGGAAGAGGCGCAGGAGGCGGTGGGGGTGCAGATTGCGCGGCAGGTGCGCGATTATCTGAAGTCGGGCGTGGTGCAGAATGCGGTGAACATGCCGTCGCTGACGCACGAAGAGTATGAGACGCTGGCGCCCTACATCAATCTGGCCGCGCGCATGGGCGCGTTTCTGGCGCAGGCGGGCAAGAGCGGCATTGAGGCCGTGCACCTGATTTATAGCGGCAAGCTGGGCGAAGCGAAGACGGAGATGGTGCGCAACGCGGCCGTCGCGGGCCTGCTTGAAGGGCTCGACAATGTGAATCCAGTGAACGCCTCGACGGTGGCCGAGGCGCGCGGCATTCGCGTTCACGAAGAGCGCGAGGAAAGCCATCGTGGCGGCGCGGCCAGTGTGTTGAGCATGGTGCTGCACACGCCGACGGGCACGAGCCGCGCGACGGGCACGGTGATTCACGGCGAACAGCCGCGACTGCTCGAGTTCGACGGCATCGACATTGAAACGCCGCTGGCGGGCAATCTGCTGGTCTGCCGCAACAACGATGTGCCGGGTGTGATTGGACAGATCGGTTCGATGCTCGGCGAGAACGGCGTGAACATTGCGAATTTCGCGCTTGGTCGCGAGCGCTCGGGACCGAAGCCGGTGAAGGCTCTGGCCGTGGTGCAGGTGGATGTGCCGGTGGCGGGCGCGGCGCTCGAAGCACTCGGCAAGATCGAGGCGCTGATCGAGGCGCGGCCGGTGCAGTTGGCGGACTAGGTGCTAGGTGCTAGGTGCTAGGTGCGTGACCGATAAGAATTTTGACTGTGCACTGTTTCCTGTGGATTGTGTACGGTTCTCCAGCTTGTTGGAGGGGGATGATTCTCGTGCGAGGGGGAGCTCAAGCGGGAACTCTGGCAGACTCCAGCAAAAAGAAAACCACCGCTTCGGCGGTGGTTTTTCTTTTGCGCGCATCCACATGCGAAGCATGTCAGCGAAGCTCGAAGTGCGCGAATCCGTTGGCGAAATCTTCCGGCAGTGGGTACGCGGCGGCAGGCGCGGGCAGAGCCTCGGCGCGTGTGCCTTCGGTGCGGAACCGTTGCACGGCATAGTGCGTCACGCCGAGCGCGAGCAAGGTTGCACGCAGTGTGAGCAGGTCTTCGAGCGGCAGCAATGCGGGGTGCACGGTGGTGCGAATCTCATAGCGGACGCCGCTGGCCAGCAGTGCATGCAGGCTTTCGAGCGCGGCTTCGCCACTGTGCGCCACTCCGGTTGTGGCCTCATATTTGTCGAAGGGAGCTTTTACGTCGAAGCCCACCCAGTCGAGCAGGGGAAGCACTTCGCGGAAGCGCGCGGGCAGCATGCCGCCGGTGTGCAGGCCGATCTTGAAGCCGAGAGCTTTGACCTTTGCGATCGCTTCGGCGAGCACGGGTTGCACGAGGGGATCGCCGCCTGAAAAGACAACGGCGTCGAGCAGGCCGCGACGGTGTTCGAGAAACTCGAAGATCGCTGGCCAGCTTAATTGCTCTTTGCCCTGCGCAGGGCGCAGACCGGGATTATGACAGTAGGCGCAATCCCAGCCGCAGCCTTGGCAAAAGACGGTGGCGGCTAACTCGCCCGGCCAGTCCACGGAGGACAGCCGGGTGACGCCGCCGACGCGCAGGTTAGTTGCACTTGGATTCAACAAAGCTGACTCGCTCGTGGTATTCGCCCTGCTTGCCGCGGTTGAAGCTGGAGACGGGACGGAAGTAGCCCATCACGCGGGTCCAGACCTCGCAGGGCTGACGCTCTGCATCCTGCAATGTAATCGATTCGCTTTCCTGAAGATTTGCTGTGGACATGGTGTATTCCTTTCTGACTGCGTTGGCGCTGCCGAAGCTCTTTCGTACATCTGTACGAAGGAGGTGCGCACGCGCGAACCAGCCGCGCGTGCAAAAGATTAAGCCTGCTTGGCCGCCTGCTTGCGGGCCACCAGATCCTCATCGCACTTGGGGCAGAAGGGATGATCGCCGGTGAGATAGCCGTGCTTGGGGCAGATGGAAAACGTCGGCGTGATGGTGATGTAGGGCAGCCGGAAGTTTTCCAGTGCGCGACGCACGAGCTTTTTGCAGGCCTCGGCATTCGAGACGCGCTCGCCCATGTAGAGGTGCAGCACCGTGCCGCCGGTGTACTTCTTCTGCATCTCTTCCTGCAACTCGAGAGCCTCGAAGGCGTCGTCGGTGAAGCCGACCGGGAGCTGGCTCGAGTTGGTGTAGTAAGGCTCGTCGGGCGTGCCCGCCTGCAGAATATCCGGGAACCGCTTCTTGTCTTCCTTGGCAAAGCGATAGGTGGTGCCCTCGGCCGGCGTGGCTTCCAGGTTGTACATGTGGCCGGTCTCTTCCTGGAACTGCACGATGCGCGCACGCACGTGATCGAGGAAGCGGACAGCCAGCGCGCGACCGGCCTCGGTGGTGATGTCGTCCTTGTCGTCAGTGAAGTTGCGGATCATCTCGTTGATGCCGTTGACGCCGATCGTCGAGAAGAAGT
>DBTV01000048.1:20620-160978 GCA_002307235.1 Acidobacteriaceae bacterium UBA1307 | reverse complement strand
GCCTTGATGGTGATGCCGCGCTCACGCTCGAGATCCATATCGTCGAGGATTTGCGCCTGCATTTCACGGCCAGTGACGGAGCCGGTCAGCTCGAGAAGGCGGTCGCTCAGCGTCGACTTGCCGTGGTCGATGTGGGCGATGATGGCGAAATTGCGAATGTATCGTGAGTCCATGCAGGCGTAGGAGGCACCTTTTTGCGCGCGTGGCACGCGCATTGCCTCTATGGCATAGCTTATCATCGGCATAGTGCCTTTTACTCGTATGCAGAATCCGATGCGGCTCGGCCAATGGCCGGGCAAGACCTTCAACCTGCCGGTGGTGGGTTGTGTGCTTTTGTCTTTAGTCCTGAGCGGTTGCACGCCGACGGACCAGAAGTCTGCGTCCGTGGCCCCCGAGGCCACCGCGCCCGCGCTGCCCGCCGTCGCGCCGCAGCAGAGCGCCCCCGCGCCCAATCCGCACGAGTCGCGCCACGTACGGCAGTTGATTCAGCAGGTTGAGCAGGCCTATGCGCTTGGCGAAGCCGACTACCGCAAGGGGCGTCTGGCCGACGCCAAGGCCGAGTTTGATCGCGCCGTCGATCTGATGCTGTTGAGCGGCATCGACATCAAGGCCGACCCGTCGCTGCAGGAAGAGTTCGACCACATTCTCGACAAGGTGAATGCACTCGAGACCGAGGCGCTCAAGCGCGGCAACGGATTTGTGCCGCAGCAGGAAGAGACGCCGGCCGAGGCTGCCGCCGAGGTTACCTTCAAGGTCGATCCGAATCTGGTGGCCAAGGCGCAGGCGGACCTGGCTACGACCAAGTCCGATCTGCCGCTGGTGGTCAACGACTACGTGGCGTCGTTCATCAACTTTTTTGCCAACACCAAGCGCGGCCACAATACGCTGTTGCACTCGCTGCAACGTGCCGGCCGTTATCGGGCGATGATTCAGCGGGTGATGGCCGAAGAGGGCGTGCCGCAGGATCTGATCTATCTGGCGGTGGCCGAGTCGAGCTTCAATCCGCGCGCGCTCAATCGCAGCTCGGGTGCTGGCGGCATGTGGCAGTTCATGCCCAACGACAAGTTTTATGGGCTGGCCAGGACGGCCTATGTGGATGAGCGCTTCGACCCGGAAAAATCGACGCGCGCCTACGCCCGCTACATGAAGTTCATCTATAACCAGCTCGGCGACTGGTACCTGTCGATGGCCTCCTATAACTGGGGCACGCGCAACGTGCAGCGCGCGGTGCAGAAGACCGGCTACGCGGATTTCTGGGAGCTGTACAAGCGCAACAATCTGCCGGTCGATACCAAAAGCTACGTGCCTGAGATTCTTGCCGCGATCATCATCGCCAACCATCCGGCCGAGTATGGCTTTGACGAGATTGCCTCCGATCCGCCGGTGCTGACCGATACGGTGACGATCAATTATGCGATCGATCTGCGTCTGGTGGGCGACATTGTCGGTGCTTCTGTCGAGGAGATGGCAGCGCTGAATCCGAGCCTCCTGCGCCGCATCACGCCGCCCGACAGCAGCTTCGATCTGCATCTGCCGGCCGGTACCGGCGGACTCTTCGAGCGCCGCGTGGCCGCGGTTCCCGTGGCGCGCCGCATTGCCTGGCGCTACCATCGCGTGGCCTCCGGCGAAACGCTGGCCTCGATTGCTCATGAGCGCCATGTTGGTGTCGAAGATCTGGCAGCGGCCAACCAGCTTACGGCCGACTCCGATCTGACCAATGTCGAAGGCCTGGCGATTCCCTCATCAGCCGCAGTGGCGCTGCCGTCGTCTTCTGCTTTGACCGCATCCAAATCTTCCGCATCTTCCGCGCCGTCTGTGGCCGAGCATGCGCAGAGCTACAAGGTGCGCAAGGGCGATACGCTGGTGACCATCGCCGACCGCTACGGTGTTTCGCTCAACCAGTTGCGGCAGTGGAATCACCTGAAGGGTGCGAGCACGAAGATTGCCGCCGGTCGTCGTCTGCAGGTCAGCGATGCGGCAACCGCTCCGGTGCGTCGCGGTGCGCGGACCAGCAAGCGTGGTGCAAGTGACGAGGCGGCGCCGGAGGCCACGACGAAAAACTGCGCGCCCGCCAAGGGCAAAAAGCGCAAGGGGCGGCATGCCGCACCGTGCGTAGCAACCAGCGCAGCAAGCAGCGATGATCGCGAAACCCCGCGTGAATCCAGGCGTTCGAAGCACGGAGCCGCGGCGCAGGAGGATGCGAAGACCGCCGAAACGAAGTCGACGGCGCGCTCGGCAAAGTCGGCTTCGCGTTCGGAAAAATCTGCCGCGCGCTCTGCGTCGAAGGTCGAGTCCACCAGAAAGACCTCCTCGAAAAAGGAAAAGGCCGAGCCGGTGAAGAAGGCGCAAAGTGAACCCGCGTCCTCTTCCGGTCGCAAGCACTCCAGGCGAAAGTAAAAAAAGCGGAGCAGGATTGCATTACATACTTGTCTTTTGCACTACTTTGGAGGCAAGCTATAGCTACACTGTTTCCGCAATCGCTCGGTGAGCCATGTTTGAATCCTGTGGAAGCAGAAGCGAGGACAGCGGCGAACCGCTGGAGGCAATCGGATGGTAGATGTGTTCGGTGTGAATGCCCAGAGTGATGGTGACCCAACGGGGGAGCCCAAGGAATTGGAAACGAATCCTGTTCAGGACTTTGCCGCTGACGAAGACGAAGCGGTGGAGATTGCCCACGTCGTGACATCGTCGGATGACGATGAGATCTTCATCGACGATGACGAAGAAATTACGTTGCTTGTCGAGCCGGAATTCGTGCCTGAGAAGGCAGTCAAGTCGGCCGCGAAAAAGCCGATAAAGAAAACGAAGGCTCCTGCGAAGAAAGCTGCCAAGAAGGCTCCGGCCAAGAAGGCAGCTGCGAAAAAGGTTGTGGCGAAAAAGGCCGCAAAGAAATCCCCCCCGAAAAAGCAATCTGCTGGCGCAAAGGGCGGGAAGACCAAGGCGAAAAAGGCCGTGGTTGCGAAGAGCGTTGGCAAAACCACAAAACGAGGTAATCCGTTGGCAGTGAAGAAAGCAGCAAAGAAGGCTCCGGCCAAGAAGGCAGTTGCGAAGAAGGCTCCTGCGAAGAAGGTCGTGGCGAAGAAGGCAGTTGCCAAGAAGGCTCCTGCGAAGAAGGCTGTCGCGAAGAAGGTCGTTGCCAAGAAGGCAGTTGCCAAGAAGACCGTCGCGAAGAAGGTCGTTGCCAAGAAGGCCGTTGTGAAGAAGGCTGTCGCAAAGAAGGTCGTTGCGAAGAAGGCTCCTGCTGCAACCAAGGCGCCCGCGACGAAGGCTCCTGCGAAGAAGACCGTCAAGAAGGCTGCAAAGAAGTAGTTCGGCAACAGTCGTTCCCAGGCAAGCAAAAGAGCCCGGCATTGCGCCGGGCTTTTTTGCGTTCTTTTTCTGTTTTTGGTGCTGTCTTAGTGGGGCAGCGCCGCCAGCACATCGCTCGATGCCGTGGCGGGCTTCACCTTCGTCCACACCTGCGCGATCTTGCCCTTGGGATCGATCAGAAACGTGTTGCGTGCGGCGATGGTCACGCCGCCGTACTCGGCCAGGGAACCGTAGGCCTCGGTGACGGTGTGACTCGTGTCGGCCAGCAGCCGGAAGTCCAGGCTCTCTTTGGTGCAGAACTGCTTGTGGCTGTCGGCCGAATCGACGCTGACGCCGAGCACCACCGCGTTGTGCGCCTCAAAGAGCTTCAGATCGCGCTGAAAGTTGTGCGCCTCGATGGTGCAGCCCGAGGTCATGTCGCGCGGGTAAAAATAGACGACGACCCATTTGCCGTGGAAGCTCGCGAGGCTAATCGGCGTGCCGTCTTGCGAGGGCAGCGTGAAGGCGGGCGCGGTTTGGCCTGCCGCGGGCAGTGTGGATTGTGCGAAGAGAGTGCGCGGAAGAAGCGCGGCCGCTGCCATCAGCAGTGCGGCGAATGTCCAACGGGAGATGCGTTGCATGGGAAGACCTCGCGGATGAGATCAGCGAGCGCGCGGAACGGGGAAGCGCCCTCGCCGTTTTCCTAGTATCCGCGCGGAGTGGCCACGATGGCAATGCCTGCTTCGCGGGCGCGCAGCAAAATCGCCTCGCGATCAAAGAGCAGCGTGCGGCCGGCCTCGACCGAAAGGCAGCTTGCGCCAGCCGCGATCATCGTCTCGATGGTGCGCATGCCGATGACCGGCACGTCGAAGCGCATGTCCTGGTTGGGCTTGGCGATCTTGACGACGGTCAGTGCTCGTTCGAGCGTGGAGGCTGCGCCTTCGAGCGAACCCATCAGTGCGCCCGCGCGCGCAATGGTGACGTCGGTGCCTTCCATCGCTTCAACGGCGACGCAGGCCTGCGCGGCGACGACGACGGTTTGCCCGATGTCGAAGCCAGCGACGGCGCCTGCCACGCCGCGTCCATACTCGATGTTGCGTTGCTCGTCCTCGGTGGGCGCACGCTCGGTCAGCACGCCTTCTTCGGCCAGCAGCGGCTCCAGGAAGGTCGTTGAGCTGATCAGTGCAATGCCCTCGTCGCCAAGCACCTTTGCGACCGCGCCGAGCAGCATGTCGGTCGAGCGCGTGCGCAGGCTGAAGAGCAGCTTTGCGAGCCGCCAGTCGGGCCGGATCGCGGAGAAGATCTGCTTGTGCTTCACCTGCCCGGCCATCACTGCTTCGGTGACGCCCTCCTTGTGGAAGGTGTCGATGAGCTTCGATAGCTCGCCGAGCGAGAGCCAGTGGACGGTGATGCCGTCATCGGCCGCCGCGCGCTGCTCGATCTCCGCGTCGGTTTCTTCCTTGATGGCGGCAACGACGACAGGTCGACCCGCTGCGCGCGCCGCATCCAGCAATAAAAACGGAAACCGGCCATTGCCGGCGATCAGGCCCAGTTTCATGCATGTCTCCAAAAGATTTGTGTGCTTCCGTGCAGGGGATTTCGTGCATGGAACGATACTTCTGAGTGCAGAAAAACCCTTCCCGGAGGGAAGAGCGAGAATAGCCCAGGGTGAAGCGGAGCGGAACCCTGGGAATGCGGATCGATGCAATCGCCCCGGAGGGGCGAGCGATGGTCTTCACGGCTCTTTGCTCTAGAATGGTTTTCCATCATGTCCCACACCTATTGCCTTGCCTTGTTTCATTGCGTCTTCTCGACCAAAGAGCGGCGCAAAACAATCGCACCCGATCTGCAGGCGCGCCTCTGGGCCTATATGGGCGGAGTCGCGCGCGAGCATGGCATGAAGGCCCTTGCCATTGGTGGCACGGAAGACCACGTCCACATTCTACTTTCTCTTGCGTCTTCGGTTCCCGTTGCCGACGCCATGCGGGAGATCAAGGCCGCTTCTTCCTTGTGGATGCATCAGGTTCTCGCGCGGGAGAATTTCGAATGGCAGGAGGGGTATGGTGCGTTTTCGATTGGCCAATCGCAGGAGGAGACAACCATTGCCTACATCGCGGCTCAGGCGGAGCACCACCGGCAACGCGGCTTCGAAGAGGAGTTCCTGGCGTTTCTGAAGAAGCATCGCATCGAGTACGATCCGCGCTATGTCCTGGGGTGATCTTCGACCGTCCCTCCGGGACGGGCCATCCGCACGGAAAGCATCCCAGGGTTCCGTCCGCATGCGCGGACTTCCCCCTGGGCTATTCTCGGCTTCTCCCTCCGGGAGAGGCGGGGCCACTCGCGGGAGAGCGAAAAATTTCCAGCAAAACCGTACAGAGCGAAAGTGGAAACTACTTGATGACGCCGCGTTCGCTGCGTTCGACGAAGGCCGCCAGCAGAGCCGCGTCCTCGCCTTCGAGCGCGCGCAGTTTTTCGAGCGCCTGCGTGGTGTTCATCTTCGCGTTCGTCAGCATGCGGAAGGCCTTGTGCAGCGTCTCCAGCCGTTCCTGCGAAAATCCCCGACGCCGCAATCCGACCTTGTTGATGCCGAAGGCCTTGTTTTCGCGTCGCGCCGAGGTCAGCGAGAAGGGCAGCACGTCCTGCGTCACGATGGTGCCGCCGCCCACAAAGGCGTAGGCGCCGACCGTGCAGCCCTGATGCACCGGGCAGAAGGCACCGACCGTCGAATAGTCCTCGACGTGCACGTGGCCGGCCAGCGTAGCGTTGTTGGCCATGATGACGCCACTGCCCACGTGGCAGTCGTGGCCGATGTGCGCACAGGTCATCAGCAGGCAGCCGGAGCCGAGCGTCGTCAGCCCGCCGCCGCCCACCGTGCCGCGGCTGATCGTCACCGACTCGCGGATCGTGTTCTCGTCGCCGATCTCTACCCGCGTCGGCTCGCCCTTGTACTTCAGGTCCTGCGGCGGAATGCCGATCGAGGTAAACGGATAAATCGTGTTGCGTGCGCCGATCCTGGTGTGGCCGTCGAGCACCACATGCGAGATCAGGTGATTTTCTTCGCCGAGCACGACATCGGGCCCAATGGTGCAGAAAGGCCCGATGGTGCAGGACTCGGGAACTACGGCTCCGGGGGCGACGATGCTGCTGGGATGGATGCTCACTGGGCCTTCTCCGTAGTGGCGACGGTCGCGGTTTCCGTCTCGTGGTGCCGGGGCACGATCTGGCAGGTCAGCGTGGCCTCGCAGGCCAGCTTGTCTTCAACGTAGGCGCGGGCTTCCATGCGGCCCATGCGGCTGCGCAGATTCAGCACCTTTACTTCGATCCGCAACTGGTCGCCGGGAACCACCTGACGGCGGAACTTGGCCTTGTCGATGCCGGTAAACACGGCCAGCTTCGAGGTGCGGTCTTCAAACTCGTGCATCATTAGCACCGCGCCGGCCTGGGCCATGGCCTCAATCACCAGCACGCCGGGCATGATGGGCGCGCCAGGGAAATGCCCCTGAAAGAAAGGCTCGTTGATGGTCACGTTCTTGAGGGCCACCAGCCGCTCCCGCGGTTCAAACTCGACCACGCGGTCGATGAGAAGGAACGGATAGCGGTGCGGCAAAAAGTCCAGGATCTCCTGGATGGTAAAGGTCATAACGCAAGCTCCAAAGCGCGCTCCCGATGGGAGGACGCGTACGTCTGGATTATAAATAAGCCCGCCCGCCAGTGTGGGTGACGAAAGGCAGGCAGCGGAGGGCAGGGAACCAGGGGACTGAGGGACTAGTTAGGGAACGAGGGGTAGGGGTGAGGAATTTAGTTTTTGGGGGTAGGGTGCTTTTTGAAAGGCGGGCGCAGATTCCTCGGCTCACCACCCCCAGGCTGAAGAAAACGCCTGGGGCCCCGTTCGCTCGGGATGACAGGCGTGGAGAGTGGACAGCTTATTCCCGGCTCCCTGCTACTAGTCCCTACGTCCCTAGTCCCTCAGTCCCTACGTCCCCTACTTCCCTGTCTTCTTCACTTTTCCGGCTGCCGCGTCCACGTTCCAGAAGTCTGGGGCCAGCGTCTGGTTATAGTCCACGCGGTCAATGTAGTACTGCCGGGTGAGCTCGTCGTTGTGGAAGCGCGTGATGCGCATCGCCGTCGGAAAGCCCTGGAAGGTGTGGTAATCGTCGTACTCCTCGGCGTCGGAGTCGTGGTCCTTGTAGGTCGCATTGCGCCACTCGAAGACGCGCCGCCGCGGCAGATGCGATTCCGCATCGGTCAGAATCGTCACCGATTCATTCTCCGGCGAGATCAGCGTCACCTGTTCGCAGAGCCGCCGCTCGACAATGTGCTTGCCCTCGTAGAGCAGAATCGTGCGCGGGTCCTTCAGCCAGAGCTTCACGACCGTCTCAATCGAGTGATCGCGCCGCCGCAAAAAATCCTCGACGATGTCCTTAGGCAGCTCCTTTTTGCCGCGATAGGTGATCTCCCATCCGGTGCGGTCCAAGTACATCTGCAGCACGTCGCGATGCTTGGTCAGCTCAATGCGGTCCTTGCCCGGCCACTGGTGAAACTCCCAGTAGAGCGTCGTGCCCAGGTCCGGCTGCCCGTGATAAAAGGCGGCGATATGTCCCTGCCGCATCTGGTTCTGCATCGTGAGCCAGGCCTTGCCGCCGAGCGCCTCAACCATCGCGTCGAGCACCGCACGCGCCTCGCGCGCATTGGCATCCGTCGCGGCATCCTCGGCCGTCGCGGTGATCCCCATTATGCCGATCAGTAGAGCCAGAAAAAATCGTCGCATCGTTACTCCACAGCAGAACACGGCCAGCGTGTTCTCTTTCTACAGATAGACGTCGTGCAGTGGCGCGGGTGCTACGTTTATCGCGCCTGCCCGTAGCCCGGCTGCTTGCGCATAAAGTGTCGCACCACGAACTCCTGAAAGACGTTCTGGACGGCGTAAACCGCCTTGTCCACCGCGATCATTTCAATAAACTCGCTCCCGCTGTTGCGATCGCCCGCCGGGTAGTACAGGTTCGTGATTCCCGCCGAGGCAGCGTCGCCCAGCAGGCTGGAATAGTTCATCTGCCAGTGCCCGTTGTCGCCCTTGCAGATGACGGCGTTGGCAATCGCATACAAAAATCGTGAGCGCGTTGAGCCCATGCCCTTGTAAAAGTAGCGCGGGTCCTGGTGGAAGAGCGACGGAAAAACCGCGCCGCCCAAAATCGTGTCGGTAAAACCATTGCCGTACAGCGCGCCATAGCGCAGTGCGTAGCCCTTGGTGCCCTGTCCGTAGCCTTTCAGCTCGTTCTGGCTCTGGTTATAGCCGGCCACCACGCCGGTGATCGTGAGGTTGAACGGATCGATGAGCGCGCGGCTTGCCAAGTGGAACTTCTGCGCCGTGCTCAGCGCCGGCGCGTTCCGGTCGTAGACCACGTAAAAGTTGGGAACAATGCCGATGACGCGCTGCTTCTCTTCGAGGTAAAGCTCCTGCGTGGCGATCTCCGAGTTCGAGGCCGCTGAAACGTGCACATCGGTCACGGAACCCGGCGTCAGCACAATTGCGGGCAGCGCCTTGTCCTGCCCGGCGGCGATCATGCCGGTGATCGTCTCCGTCGTAAAGCCCTGTGCCGAAACTGTCAGCACAAAGGCTCCCGGCGTTGCCTCAGGAAAGCGGAACTTTCCTTCGTTGTCGGAGACGGCCGTGCGTTCGGGCGCCTTCGGCATCTGCAGCCGCACTGTCGCGCCCTCGCAGACCGAGCCATCATGGTCGACGATCTCGCCGTGCAGTGCGGTGCCTGTCGCGGCGGCAGGGGGTGGCGTCTGCGCGAGTGCTTCTCCGCCCAGAATGGTGATGAGCAGGAACACAATGTATGCGGGGCGCAGGAGTGCGTCGTGGACTACCATTGGGCCTCAAAGTTTCTGAATCGGTGTTCGAGCTCCCACTCGGCGGCGGCTTTTTCGCTCGTTTGCAGAAGCTGTGCGCAGGCGGCCGACGGGTGCTCACTCCCCGTTGGATCGGCCTTGCAGGCGGCTCCAAGAGCCGAAAAATTGTCGGGCGTGGCCCACAGATCGGCTCCAGGTAAAAAGCTGTGCGCGATGCCGGTCCGTGCCAGAGTCTTCAACTCGTTATAGGACAAGCCGTAATCGAATGCTGCGCGCACATATTCGCGCGTCAGGTCGATGCGGCTCACGCCCTCATCATCGGTGGAAAGCGCCACGGGCACATGCGCCGCGCGGTACAGCGGAAACGGGTGTGCCGTGCCCTTTACGCCCAGAATCCCTTCGTTCGAACTCAGATTGATCTCGACCATCACGTGCTTTTCCGCCATCTCGTTGAGTAAGACGGGGGCTTTGTCCTCATGCATGACATCGACGCCGTGGCCAATGCGTTCGGCATGCGCCAGTTCCACCGCCTGCCGGATGTGGAAGCGCATTCCTTCGGGCGGAACCATGCCCTCGACCAGCTCCCCGGCGTGCAGCGAGAGATGCACCTGCGGGTAGACCGAGTGCAGATACGCAAGCATGTGCATCTGCAATGTGTAGTCGCGCATGGAGATCAACCCGTCCTCCGGCTGCACGAAGTTGATGCCGACAAAGGTTTTTTCCTGGTCCTTGAGCGCGGCCGAAACCGTCTCGAAGCCCAGAAGCGTCTGCGCAAAGACCTGCTCGGGCGGGTTGCCGCGCAAAATCTGGTAAAGGTAGCGGATTTCGACCTGGCAGGCGGGCGCGGCCTGCGGGGTGCCGCAATGCTCCAGCGCTTTCCGGCCCGTTTCGGCGGCCAGCATCTCCTGGCGGTTGGTGGCCACCTCGTCGCGCAATCCGGCGTCGAGCAGCTTCTGGCGCAGGGCCGCAAAATCAGGCTCACCCGTGGGCCAGCCAATCTGGTAGCCGATCCGCGCCGCATGACTGAAGGGCGGCGTCTGCATAATCTCAAGATACTGCTGGTTTTGCGCCGCCGCGCGCGCCGCCACCTCGTCGACCCACTCTGGCGCGTGCTCCTTCTTCAGTCCGCCGAAGCGGCCAAAGGTCGCAAAAAACTGATCGTGGCCGGTCCAGCCCGCGCTTGGTACAAAGCCACGCATCGACAGGGAATCGATCATCTTGTCGTAGATCACCTGCCGCGCCGGCGTGATGTTGCCCCCGAGCTCGCTGGCCGGGAAAAATTTGCCGTTGCAGGGCGGCTTCACCAACGCCAGCGCCTCGGGATCCACGCAGAGCCCGTCTTCGCCAGCCTCGCGGAGAAAAGTTTCCGCGTAGACCGCGCCCGACAGATGCACGTGCAGGTCCGCGCCCTTGGGAAACTCGGCCAGAAAGGCGCGCAACGCCTCAGGGCCCTGCACGCGGGCGGCGTCATAGGCATGGGCTACCCGCGCTTCGGCAGCAGCGATGGCGGGCGTCTGGGCCGCAACGGTCGATGCGGTCAGGCTGACAAGGAATGTGGGCAAGATCCAAACAATCGGTTTCATGGTCGCTTCCAGTGTAGGGCGAAGCTCATCAAAAGAAAGAAAATTTGCTGAGATTTGTCTCCGGTTTGGCTTCTGGGCCAAGGTGTTGTTATACTGAGTCAGTCGTTGCAACACACTGCTCGAGGAAGTTCACTCCTTTGCCGGCTCAGCCCGGAATCCGCGCAGGAAATGCAATGAAGTTTGCACTGAGGCCAGATAGCTCAGTGGTAGAGCGCGGCCCTGAAAAGGCCGGCGTCGGCGGTTCAATCCCGTCTCTGGCCACCACTTCTTTTTTGTTCTTCCCTGAAATTTATGCAGTCCGCAGCCGAATCTTCGGCCGCGCAGTGCGCGCGCCAGCGCAGTGGTATTGCCCGCGGCACTGCAAAGGCCCAGCCGTCGGCGGTTCAATCCCGTCTTTGGCCACCACTGCTCCGTTTCACCCCCTCCTGTTCTGTCCAGTTATTAAGCTAAGTTGTTGATTTATATGAAAACGGCATGCCGGTCTGTCCCGGTTCTTCCCTTGACACCCCACAGTACCTGGGGGCAACTCGCTCGTATTAAGAAAAGTTGCTTTCATATGCCGTTGACGGACATCGAAATCCGAAATGCCAAGCCCAGCTTGAGACCGGTAAGGAGGAATAAGGGAGAGGATCGTGCGTCGGGCTCCCCAAAGCACGTATCGACCGAAAAACCGTAGAAGCTGGCCAACGTGAAGGGGCTGTATTTGGAAGTAGATCGCCGATCAGTTCTGCACCAGCTCCGCCATGAAGGCAGGCAAGCAAGAAGGTACGGAGATTGAGTGGAGCGACGAAACAGGGCTGCTCCCAAATGATGTGCGCGGCCGCAACGATGCTCCGAAGAGACAACTTCCGTGATGCTGGCCAATGCCAATCGATCAAAGCAAAGCGAGATTTCGACGGTGACCAACAAGGGCCAGATGCTCTGGAGGGTCTTCAGCAACGCACGAAACACCAAGATCATGATTGGCTTCATGAAGCGGCTTGTGCATGGACAACAGAAGAGCTTTTTCCTGATTCTGAACAACCTGTGAGTGCACCATACGAAAGCTGTGAAGAAATAGCTTTGGAAAAACGAAAAGTGGATTCAAATCTTCTTGTAGCGGGGCACACGCTTTCAAATGTGCGCAGTGCCCCGTCTGAGCAATCAAGCTACAACGTGAGTGTGATCGTAACGCTGGCCGTGCCGGTTGCGTAGTTGGTGCCACCTGCGTAGGTGGCCGTGATGATGTGACTGCCTACCGAAAGATCTGTGGAACTGAACGTGGCTTTGCCTCCGGCGTCGACCGGCACCGAGGCAAGCAGGGTGGAGCCGTCATAAAACGAGATGGTTCCATTGCTGTTTGGTGCCCCGGCACTCCACGAACTCACCTCGGCCTGCAAGGTCACACCCGAAGAGGCTTTTGTGTGCCAACTCGACGGCGTTAATGCGACCACGACCGGCGCGGCCGTGACCGTGAAGTTTTCCGTGGCCGTTGTCGCCGCCGCGTAGTTACCCTGTTGCGCATAGCCAATCGCTACGCTGTGGCTTCCAACAGCGGGGGTGGACAAGGTGAACTGCGTATTGCCCGCACTAAGTGCGAGTGAAGCTGCAGAAATTCCATCGAGACTATAGGTGATGGCTCCCGTGGGCGTGCCACCGTTCGAACTGAGGTTGACGGTGCATTGGTAATTCTGCCCGTAGGCAAAACTCGCGTTCCAGCAGGCTGGGGCCAGACGCACACTGACCGGCGAAACCGTCACCTGCGCGGGCAGCGAACTGCCTGCCGCATTGCTGTTATCACCCGAGTAAACCGCCGTGAGCAGATGCGAACCTGCGTCCAGCCCCGGAGCAATGTACCAGTAGCTACAACCGCCCCCCTGCATGGCGAGGGTCGCAATCTGCGTTGTGCCGTCAAGAATCCGCACCGTGCCCGTCGCCGTTGCAGGGCTGATGCAAGTCGTCACGTTGGTGGCGCCGGGATAGGTCAACTGAGTGTTGGCCAGTTGCAGCTTCACGGCGGAATCATAGATAAACAGCGTCTGCGCAGCCGTGCCGGATGCATGATTGCTATCACCCGCATACTGCGCCGTAATCGTCAGGTTGCCTGGCACCGTCGGCGTAAATGTGCAGATGCCCACGCCGCTCGCATTCAGCGTTGCTGTGCATAACTGCCCGCTCGGTGATGACAGCACCACGCTGCCCGTGGCAACGCCCGTTCCGGTCACAATTGCCGTCATCGTTTCCAGTTGCCCGGTCGCCGCATTCACGGGCGTTGTTCTCAACGAAACGGAGCTGGGAGCCTTATCGATCACGAGCGTTCCGGTGATGGTTTCGCCACTCGCATAATTGCTGTTCGTACTGGCAAAGGTACCCGTGACAGTTGTGCTTCCCGCCTCCGTCACGCTGGCGGGATTGAAGCTCCAGCTACCGTTGATCGCTGTGCCACTGGCGTTTGTCGCAGTGCCCGTGCAACTGTGCGCCTTGCCGTCGTAAGTCACTTCAGCGCAGCTTATAGAAAGAATGGGCGTGATCGGTTGCACGCTGAGTTGAAAGCTCGCTTGCGCCTGCACGCTGTTTTTGTCCGTGATGGTGACGGTGTATGGAGCCGGTGCTACAACGGCTAGCGGAATGCCTTCAACCGCGCCTGTGCTCGCGTCGTACATCACCCCGGATGGCAGCACAGGTGCAATCGTGTAAGTGAGCGGCTCAGTGCCCCCCGAGCCGCTCACTGGCACAAAAGGAGTGATCGTTGACTCGACGGTTAGCGCGGAGGTGGCCGTGCTGATTGTCGCGTTGACTGTGCTGCTGACTGTTAACGTGAAGGTCGCCGAAGCCGTACCACCTTCATTGTCGCCAACAGTCACGGTATAGGTCATTGAGCTGCTCGCCGCTGTCGGCGATCCAGTGATGGCACCGGTGGTCGTGGAAAAACTCAACCCGGACGGCAGGTTCGGATAGATCTGATAGAAGAGTGTGGTGGCTCCCCCGCTGCCGGTTACGGGCGTCAGATTGACAGAGCTCTGTCCTTGCGTCAGCGAAAGCGATGAGTTTGCCGCCGTGGCTGTCACGGCCGATCCACTACTCGGAAAGATGCGGACATTATCGACGAGCACGGCACTGGTGCTCGAACTCGAGGTACCGATGAGAGCAATCGCCTGCGTACTGCCACTGGCAACAAAGCTAAAGCCATAATCGGCGTAGTAAGCGTTGGACTGTGCAGGTGCCGCTGTTCCGATGACCGTGCCCGCGACAGAGAAAGCCAGCGGGTTTGAGGTTTGCGAAACAACCTGTCGCTGCGAGGCCGAGGCGAGCATGGTGTACTGCTGACCCGAGGTGAAACCTGAGATGGTCTGCGAGATCGATCCTGCCTCTTCGAGGTAAGCCAATTGCACGCCCAGCGGTGCAGCACCAGCGCCATTTGCCTTGGCCCAGGTTCCAGAAACCTGATTGCTGATGCCAGAGTTATTGCCGCTAGAGCTACCCGAAGAGCCAACAAAGGTCCACGATGCAAGCGCTGTAGTCAGATATGAGGGGCCAGTGCTCCAAAGCGGAATCGTCGGCGACTCGAAGCTGTAATTTGGAATGGTAATGAAGTTGGCAGTAGGGGTATTGCAAACCCGCGCCGAGGCCGGACTGCTTACGCTATTCTGCGTCTCAGCGACGGTATAGCAATACACGTCAGAATCATTGGTCAAGCTGCTATCGACATACTGCGGAATGGTAGCCGTGCTCGTCAGCGTCGTGGCGCTGCCGCCGTTTTTGGTTCGGGAAATCGTATATGTGTCGGTGCCGCTGCCATTGGCCAGCCAACTGAGATAGAGCGCACCCGAGGCCCACTTGGTAACAGCAAAATTGGTGGGAATGAAGTTGGCCGAAGCGGTACTGCAGACCGGCGCACTTGCGCTGGCCGTTCCAGTGCTGAACACGGCGGCAATGGTGTAACAATAACTCACACTGTCGGGCGTAAGGCCATTGTCGATATAGGTGTTTGTGCTCATCGTCGCCAATTGAGCATACGCACCACCCGCAACCGAGCGGTTGACGATATAACTCGATGCGGAAGAAATCGCTGTAAAACTAATGGTCAACGCACCGGGCGCGGTCTTTGTTACGGCAAGATTGCTGACAAGGAAGCTGGCCGTGGCCGTGCTGCATACCGGTGAGCTATAACTTCCAGGACCGGCACTGTTCACCGATGCTACGCGATAGCAGTATTGTGTGCTGTCGTTGTTCAGGCCGGTATCCACGTAGGCATTGGTACTGGGCGTAGCCAGTTGCGCATAGCTTCCGCCATCGACTGAGCGCTGCACAACATAACTTGCCGCGCCGATCGAAGTGCTCCAACCAAGCGTGAGCGTGCCGGGCATTGATTGTGTGACGGTAAGATTCGCTGGCGCATCGGGCGTACTGACGCTGACTGCGCCCGTGCCTGTGGTCGTGGCAGTGCCGTAAACAGGGACGCTGGTCGGATCGGCGCGATAACTCACTGTTATCGTCTCATCGCCGCCATTCAGCGCCCCCGCTGGAATCGTAAAGCTGTTGACGCCGCTCACCAGACCATAAGTCTCCGAAATATACTCCGGCGTGGATAACTGTACGTAGCCCGTTGGCGTTGGCTGACCGCTAGGACCCGAGACAGTAACTTTGACGGTAAACGAGCTATCCGTTGCGGGCGTCGTGGTTGAGGGGGCCACCGTGACAGTAGCCTGCTGCGGCACAGCCGGTGCTGTCGATTGAAGGATGCCCATCTCGTAAAGGTTCGGCACATAGAAGCTGTTGTACGGTGAACTGCTGTTGTTCTGTGTGACCGCTCCGGTTTGGATCAGCGCCACATAGCGTGCGCTAAAGTCGACGGGGAGCGCATTAAAGCCGTAGGTGATGTTATTGCTGAACGGAACTACACTGATATTTTTCGCCGTCGCGTCGTTGGCAGCAGCTACCGTCGTATAATCAAGCGTGGTCCAGGTTGACTTATCAACACTATAGGCGATTTTGTATTTGTAGAAGGGCTCAGATCCCTTCAACATGTATTGTGAAAGATCGATTTCCTGCACGGGAATCGTTGTTCCTAGATCTACGATCAGACTGGGATTGCAGGTGGTCGACGTGGTTGCTCCAGTCACTGGACATAGCGCCGAAGTGCTGGATTTCGCAGCGCTGAAAGCACCGGAACTGGAGATCGACGAGGACCAGCGCGTTGCGTAATCTCCATCGATAGCATTACTCAGCGGGTAAGAACTCGACGTTGCTACGGTAGAGGAGACCGTCGCGCCCTTGGCCACATTCGTCAGTGTCGGAAGGGTGAGCACGCCCGTGGTGTTATCAACGCTCCACGAGGAGTACCAGTTCAGAGTGGCTGTTGCTGCCGTACTGTCGAGAATCACAGGCAGCCATATTTCTCCAGTGTCTGTCTTTTCTCCAGACGATGGATTCTTACTGTCAGCTCCGCCCAGGTGATCGAAGGTGAGCACATAGGCGTTGCTCGTAGTCCCGGCAATCATGAATCCGTCGGAGGTCTGCCCGCCAAAGGTCGAACTATTGCCTAGCTTGAGCGGGTCCGCGGTCCATCCAGTCAAAGGATTACTGCTGACGCCATAGCCTCCCTGGCTTGGATACCATCCGGCCGCCTGCGAGGTAATCAAAAAATATTTGTTATCCTTGCGAAACATGACTGGAGCTTCGCGCTGATCGCAGACAAAGACCCAGTTGGCACCATTGGTCGAAGTGTTGGTGCTGGTGTCAATGCCCATATAGTCGGAGGTCATCTTAAAAATTGCCATCGAATCGTTGGCATAGCTACAAGTCGAACTACTTGAGCTTGTGACTGTGCCAAGGCTGTCGGATGCAGTAATCAGATAGGCCGATGCATATCCTGCAACGGTGCCATCGGAGTTATAGGTCTGGTCGGTATCGCGAAAGATATTATCGTCACGCGACTGCCATCCGCCTGGACGGAATCCATAGCCGGCGCCGTCGGTATTATGCGTGGTGTCCAGATAGGTTTGCAGAATGTAGGGGCCACATTCGCTGGTCGATTTAAAAACAGCAACCTCGGCAATGCCATAACTCGAATTATCGAAGTGCGCCCAATAGACCCAATAATCGTTGGCGGCATTCTTCGGATCGACGTGATGAATCGCGTGGCCGCGTTCAAGGTGATAGGTGCTCGGGTATTGCCCACTCGGAAATGTATACCCAGAAGGGCAATCCTGATTTCCAATTGGGTAGCCGTAGTGGTAGTGGTTCTGAAAGACGTTGGTGATCGTAACGCTTTGCGCGTTGAGCCCAACGATGCATAGCGCGAAGCCAGCCAGTAGACAGCAGTGCAACATCAGTCGCACCGCTGCACTTCCTTCGCGCCGATGATTCCACGTGGACGAGGACATGTGCAATTCCTCCTGTTTTATCTGTTTGCAGGTAAGTTTGCGCCAGTATACGCTGGAATCGTATCAGCCTGAAGGCTTGCGCATTGGCTTGATGAATTGACAATGGAAAGATCCGCGCAAAAAAACATTTACACATATGCGCGGGCTGTTTCAAACGCGGTTCCAACCCGAAGCCGCTCATTGGTTCAATGCGATTCATTCCACAATCTGCTCAAACTCGGCTTCTTCTTCAACACGATCTGCATCCCAAAATTATCTGTACCGATCACACATGAAAACATGCGCAAAGCACAGATGCCCCGCCGGTATTTTGGCGGGGCATCTGTGCTGAGTTTTTAGAAGTACAACTTTCCTTCCAGTTGAATTGAGCGAGGAGCATTGACTTGCGTTGGCGTGGTTGATCCATTAACCCAGCCAAAGTAAGTGCTGCCCGGCGTCGTGTTGATATTGCCAAATTGTGGATGGTTGAGTGCATTGAATGCGTCCATGCGCAATTGCATGCGCATCTGGTCGCGAATCGGGAAGACCTTGCGCACACCAAGTGTCAAAATCGTTTGGTAAGGATTGCGGATATTGCCAAAGGTGCGTTTGTTGTAAGTGTTCCAGGTTGCAAAGTCTTGGTAAATGCCGTTTTGCACACCTGTGGTGCTTGTCGGCGTGTAGGAAGCACCTGGCAAGTTTGTGACGCCAGTCCACGAGGGCCATTGCGTGGCCAATTGAGCCTTCGTGATGCTCGATCCCGGGAATGGCGCAAACTTGCTGGTATCAAACCACTGCTTTTTGCTTTTCTTTGAACCCAGAGACGGATCGCCACCTTGAAAGAAACTACTATTCGTTGGTAGCGAGAGAGGCGTTCCCGAAAGGAATTGGTAAATCGCTGTAATCTCCCAGCCTCCAATCACCTCATCGGTCAGCTTTCCGGAACCCCCTCCAAATCGTTTGTTTCTTCCAAAAGGTAATTCATAAACAGGTGATACGTTGTAATTGAACCGTTGGTCCGCAGTGTCGAGAGCGCGGTCAATGATCGTAGCGACAAATTGGCTGCCGATGAAGGTGTTCTCTTCAATGCGTTTGGAAAATGTAAAGGCTTGATGCAAACTGAATCCGTCGTGAAATCTTTTTTCCACTTTGGTATTCAACGCATAGTACCGCGTTTTCCCTTTGGCGCGATACACATTGAAGTCTCCAACCATCGGATTTGGGCGAGACAGTTGGAAGGCGGAGATTGTTTTGTTGCTCTGCATTCCATTGGTGATATAGGGTGCACCGTAAAATGGATTGGTTACTTGTACGTTGCCGGGAAGAGTTGCAGACGGCATCCCCGTGGAGTCAAAGGTTGGTGTCCAAGCCGCATACCATGCCTGTGTGCTTGGCCTGTTGGTGTTGAAGTTCATACCGAGTCCATGCGTAAGATTGAACGTACCTCCAACCTCGAAGAGGTAATCCTTCACTTGCTTCTGAACGTAGAAGCTGGCCTCATCGACATATGCACGTCCAAAGTTAGGATCCGTATAGCCGCTGTAGGAGCCCACGTTTGTGCGAGTGCCAAGTGAATTTCCTGTGGGAAGAACCGTCCTTCCGTTCGGATAAGGATTATCGAAGGTGGCGTTCACGGTCATATAGTCGTCCGTGGTTGCCGTAAATGGTGTGGTGGCACTGTATCCACTTTGGCTACCCGTGTTAAATGAAGCCTGAACAAAGCGTCCGAAACCACCTCGAATTACGAGATCAGGACGGATTTGATATGCAAATCCAATCCGTGGCTGAACGTACTTATACAGAGTGTTCAAATAACTGCGAGGTACTCCGTTCACACCTGCGTAGGTGATACCACCAGTGCTTATAAATGTTGTTGAGTCTCCGCGGTATTTCTGAAGGTAAGCCAATCCTGTGTTGCTCGCAGAACTTCCTCCTAGCAACGACGCATAAGCCGGTTGGGCCACTGCATTGACTTCGGTTTGCACTGCCGTGGGGTCCCAGCGGGTCCACGTCCGATTAAATCGTTCGTACGCAGGACGCTGGTAGTCCCAGCGGATTCCAATATTCAAAGTTAGTCGACTCGTCTTTCTCCAGGTATCCTGAAAATAATACCCGTAGTAAGGTGACGACCAAAAGGCAGTAACAGTGTTCGGGATGGATCCTGAATTCGGCAAGCCCAGCAACATTGAAGCTATCGACGATCCGCAGCCAGTACATGCTGTCGCGTCAGGATTTTGCGAGGTCCACGTATTGCTAAATGCAAATGATCCGCCCTGCTGTCCTAATCCTCCCGATCCCTCCTGCTGAAGAAGGTATTGCATGCCATAGTGGAGAATGTGATTGCTCAGTGTATGCGTCATTGCGACGTTGAATTCGTGGTTAGTGTCGTTTGTGTAGCTGCCCGCATTGCTGGTTCCAAGGCCCCCATTTTCAGCACCAGAAACAATGCCGGTTACGAGCGGTATAGAAGGCAGCTGTTGCATAAGTACATAGGGATTGGTGGCCGAAATTCCCAAAGTTGTGGGACTTACTCCCGCGCTTGTTGAGGAGGAACTTCCATCCCATGCAGTGATGTTATAGCGAAGATCCAGAAGAAGGTTACTGCGAAGAACCATCGTGTGGTTCAATGTAATGCCCATATTGACGCGCTTCTGTTTGATCCCGTTTAAAATATTTGAAGGTCCGAAAGGATCCCAACCGATTTCAGTCCAGTGGTTACGGCGCAAGTTTGCGTAGCTATGGTTAGAGTTATTCCAAGTTTGATCAACACGTAGATCCTGGCTGTTGAACTGGTCATCGTAGGTTTCGTTCTTGACATAGTTGTTGCTGTCAGAGTTGGCGCCATCACCAGAATTTTCTGGATCAGGCAATAGAGCCAAGTATGCCTTTGCGGCAGCATTGATTCGCGTCGAAGGAAGCACGGTACCATCTCCATTGATGAGTGACCTGCTTTTTACACCCTTCGTGCTTTGTGCAATCGAAAGCGGATCATAGATCGTAATAGGATAGGTCGTCTTGACGCCACCGACGGTGGATGTCGTGAATGATTGGCTAAAATCGCCCTTCTTTTCAAGTGCTGTCGGAAGAGACATCGTCCCGGTTGATCCAGGGGTCTTGTTCTTGATGCCGTTGTAATCAAAGAAGAAGAAGGTTTTCTTTGCGCGGCCATCGTAGATTTTCGGAATCCAGACAGGACCGCCCACTGCCGCGCCATATTCGTTCATGCGAATTACTGGGACACGAGTCTTAGTGCTCTTGTTCTGGGAGTAATTTGCATTCAAAAAGTTATTTTCGTTCAGTTCGTACAAAGTTCCGTGAAAATCCTTGGTCCCGGCTTTGGTTTGAATGTTGATCGTTGCGCTTGAAGAGCGCCCAATAGACGCATCGTAAGCGTTGGATGAAACGCGCATCTCCTCAACAGAATCCATCGGAGGAATAAATGCGATCTGTCCATCCTGTTTGTTATCGCTAGCGCCATTGATGGTGTAGTTGATTGCAGCGGTGCCTGAGCCACCTGCATTCATTTCCAAGTTGGACGCGCCAATATTGCCCCAAAGGCGCCCCGTGCTCGCGGCAACGGTATTGCCGTTTTTCATGCCAGGAGCCATGCTCGCCATAAAGGTAACGCTGTCGCCGTACTGGGGCAGTTCCTCAATCTCTTTCGTGGTCATGATGACGCCTGAAACAGCAGCCGTCGTGTCGATCAACGGTGTCGTCGACTGGACAACAATCGACTCAGTGATCTCTCCAACCTCAAGCTGCGCATCGATAAACTTTTGATCGCCAATCGCAAGTTCTATCGCAGTATGCTCAGCTACCTTAAAACCTGGAGCACTAATTTGAAACAGATAATGGCCTGGCAACAAGCCAGTCACGATCCACGCACCGGAACTATTGGTTTCCGTGGTGTTTATCACGCCTGTTTCTACGCGAGTAATGGTCACGTTTGCTTTGCGTATGACAGCGCCTTTGGGATCGATGACCTTTCCCCCCAAAGTTGCACGTGTCTCCTGTCCCAAAGCGCATAAGGCCCCGGTGACTAGAAACACCAAACACATTACCCATCTGACGATTGGCTTATTGTGCATTGAATCCACCTTTCTCCTTTTGCCTCACAAGTATGTAGAAAGCGTATTCATGGGGGAGTAAACGGTACTGGCTCTTGGTGCGTTTTTCTTATTTCTAGCCCATATCACCTAGAGAAACCGTTTTCACTGAAAACGTTTCCTCGCTGCCTTCCATAAAGCGAACCAAATCTATTCTTGTCCGCAATTTTTTGTCAAGAGAAATATGCGAATATCGAAAATATCCTACACACAGTTCAATGATTCGAGCGCATTTCTTATTGATCCGGCCCTGAAGAGTAAAACCTAAACCGCATAAAAGACGCTTCTTGTCCGAAGTCGCTTTGTGCCCTGCAGGAATGTTTGTTAGTGGCGCTCACTCCGTTGCCAAGGAGCTAAAAAATGATTTGAGATCGGTCGTCCACGTCTGACACCGATTACTGGCAATAACCGACGCTGACACCTGTCAGTTATTGCCGAGATTTTGGCATCGTCCAACTTGCCCGGTTCGTCTTTAGAAAAGTTGAAATGGACAAGGGGCAGTGACCATCGCTTGCCCTGCCAAAGGTGGCACGTGTAGCCTCCACATGCCAGAAGTTCCGCATAGTTCATCCACCCCTGTAGGCGAGCGGCGATGTCCTCGATATCAGCCTCTTACAGCATTTGCGCTGGCGTACGATACGAGCCCATCTCCTTCCATGGGCTGATCAAAAATGCTTGAGTGATGAGCTGAGATTCAGCTTCGGCAATCGGATTGGCGATATCGAATGCAGTCCTCATGCGCGGTTCAAGCTGGGCGGGCAAACCGTTTCGCAGCCAATCGACGACACTCGGGGTACTGGTCGCGCCGCCGGTGTAGGCGGTCAACTTGAAGCCGATGATCGAAACCATCCGAGGCAGGTTGAATGCACCAGACGCTCACTCGTGGGGCGGATATTCCGAGCTATCTCCGTTGATTTTCATGGATCTCTCATCGTGGCTACAGGCCGGCCAGAGGAAATTTTCACCCCCTCCTGTTCTGTCCAGTCATTAAGCTAAGTTATTGATCTATATGAAAACGGTGTGCCGGTCTGTCCCGTTTCTTCCCTGTAAAGCGATGGCTTCGACTACGCATCGGCGACAATAGCCTGAAATCCAGAAGCCCACTGATTCGGTGCAAGTGGTGGAAACGAGTTATGGATTCGTGAGTCCCACCCTCGCAACGAGCCGCTGGAATCGTGGATCTTTATGTAAGGGGGCAAATGCAGGGTCTACCGCGATTTCCACTGCCTTCGGATCGTGCCGGTCGACCTGTGCTTGAAGAGCAGTGATGGCTCCTTCGCGATCTCCAGCCAACATGCTCCACTCGGCGGTTTGGAATTCGTCATCGGCATGGGCCCAATGTTGACTGTTTCTGGCGGCATTGAGGCGCAGGCGCGCATAAGCAACAACGCCACTTGAGCGCAGCACTGTCAAACCTTGGTCTTCCAGCGCCACGCGCGCCTTGTCTTTGTCCAGAACCGCCATTCGCCGCCATTCGGAGATGGCTTGCTCGTGATTGCCTGTATACCAGTAAACCCAGCCCGCTTGCACGTGGGCCAGCGGCCAGTCCGGCATCAGTTGTACCAGCAGGTTGGCATCTTTTTTGGCCCGAGGCCAGTTTTTTGCATAAGCGGATACAAAAGCATCCGACAAAAGGACCGGTGGCCAGTTCGGATCATCGGCTTTTGCCTCATCGGCTTCATGCAACGCCGCAGGGAATTCACCGAGTGTCGTCTTCAGCGAGGCCATCCAGATGTGATAAACCGGTTGGTTCCGATCCAGAGCAATTGCGCGGCTTAATTCCAGTTCGGAGGATCGGAAGTTCCAGTCTGCCCGAAAAAGGACATAGCCAACCACGGCATGAGCCTCGGCAAGATCCGGATAAAGCTCCAGAGCGCGCTTGGCGTTTTGCGCGGCACCATGGAAATCTTCTATATGCCTTGCATTCGAATGCTCGGCAATCAACAGTTGGGTGCTGGCTTTTCCAGCATAAGCGCGGGCAAATTGAGGGTCGAGTTTGATCGCGGATTGAAAGGCGTCCAGCGCCTTCAGAAGGGAGTCTTCGGTGCGTTGTGCCAGATAGTAGCGTCCGTGCAAATAAGCGGAATATGCTTCAGGATTGGCCGTACTGCCTTGCTTCGCTTTCCACGGTGTACGAGCGGTTTCAAGCAAGGAAAAGATGTCGCGTTGCATGCGATCCCGCGTGACGGCAAGCTCCGACAGGCTGCCGGAATATTGCAGCGAGGCCAAATGAGTGGCATCCTTTCCTCGAACCAGTTCCAATGCCAGGTTGAACTGGCCGTCTTTTACATGGAAAATGGCGAAGATCAACACATCCAGATTGAGAGAATCGGAAAGACGGCGAATGTTGTCAGCGGAGTTCGTCGTATCAATGACCGAATGCATGGCCCTGACCTGGACACGGGGCAATTGGGAAAGCGCATCCGCCAGCTCCATGCGCACACTGCTGCCCAGCTGTTCCGCACCCTCGCCATCGGTCTGAAAGGGAACGATTCCAATCCTGATATCGCCCTGATTGTTTTTTGCATCAAAATGGTATTTGGTCATCCATAAAGCAGCGACCGCGCAGAGCAGTATAGCCAACCCGAGCAGCCAGATGCGCAAGCGCAGTCCCGTGGCCCGCTCCTCGGGCAAAGTTGCATCCGGTAGAGTGGCAGGCAGAGCAGCCACACTGGAGGGGGTTTCTGGATCGATCGTTGGCTCATGGGAATCTGGAATGCCCGGTGTCGCCGCGGGGGTGTCCACTGTGACAGGAGCGATAAATCGGTAACCATGCTGCGGTATGGTCTCGATCATGCTCGGCTTGCGTGGATCGTCCCGCAGAGTGGTCCGAATCTGATAGATCAGCTTGTTGATGGAGCGCTCGAAATCTACCCAGGTGCCCTCTGGCCACAGTTCTGACTGAATTTCTTCGCGAAGCACAACCATGCCCGCTCGTTCCACCAGCAGTACCAGCAACTGGAATGCCTTCCCGGGCAGGTTGATCCTGTGCTCGTGGAGGAAGAGCATCCTCGAAGAAGTATCCAGCCGGAAGGGAGGGAAAGAATAGTTCGGCTTATTTATGTTGCGCACATTCACCTCTTTCCCCCATTCCGAATGCCTCTAATGCCATCCATGTCATCCGTGAACTCTTGGGCCCTCTGTTTCAAATGTGATTTTCTGCCGCCAGCGTGGAGCGCGACTTTCTCGTATAGCTAAGAATATAAACATCTTGCCGAGCAAGATATAAGCAAGGAAGAAGTGTGTTCAACATCTCATTCCATTGATTCATCATACAGACACACGACGCACTCTTTGTAGCAGCGTGACCCGTCCCTCGCGGGTGCGCATACCTCTACCCCTATATCACGCTAGTCAGGAGCCATAATGCCATCTCCTTTACCTCGAAGTGTACTTCTCTTTTCACTCCTTGCCGGACTCGCACTTCCCTCGTTGATTGCCCAGGCGAAGCCCCAAATCACTTCCGCGGTCAAGAATGAAGACCGCATAGCGCTGCCAGGCAATGTCCATCCTCTGCTGAAACATGCCCAGGACATGGGAATCCCGGATACATCCACGACGGCAGGTCGCATGGTCTTGGTTCTCAAACCGTCGGAGGAGAGCAAGGCAGCATTGCAGCAGTACCTTCTCCAAGCCCACTCCACGGGGAGTTCTTCATACCACAAGTGGTTAAGCCCGACTGAATTTGGCGAACGCTTTGGCGCGGCAACGTCGGACATCGAACAGGTCCGTACCTGGCTCGAATCCCAGGGGCTGACCGTGACGCGTACCCTGCCGGGCAGGCTAGGCATTGAGTTTACCGGAACCATCGGACAGGTGGGCGCAGCCTTCCAAACTAGCATTCATACCTTTCAAGTGAATGGAGAAACTCACCGCGCCAACATCTCCAATCCCAAGGTTCCTGCCGCCTTCGCCCGCGCCGTACGCGGCGTTTCGTCGTTGAATGACTTTCGCCTGCATTCCAACTACCGAACATTGGGCAAGGCGTCCCTGGAGCGAATGACGCATCAGGCCAAGGCCGAGTGGACAACCAGTAACGGTAGCCAGTCCATTTACGTGCTCTCACCAGGCGATTTTGCCAATCAGTACAATCTCAATTCCACTTACAGCAGCGGGATTACAGGCAAGGGCCAGATCATTGGCATCATCAACGATTCGAATGTCGACACGAGCCTCGTCGATGCCTATCGTGCCCTCTTCGGACTTTCCACCAATACCCCTCAGGTAGTAGTCGACGGCGATGATCCAGGCATTACGACGGACGCCGGAGAAGCCTATTTGGATCTGGAAAATGCCGGCGCTGCAGCGCCAGACGCCACGATTCGTCTTTATGTGGCAGGATCTTACGGTCTCGACGGGGTTGGAGGTCTGTTGTTTGCGCTCAATCGCGCCATTGATGACAACGAGGCCTCGATCCTGAGTGTGAGCTTTGGTGCCTGCGAGCAATCCATGGGCGATTCGACCAATGCATATGTCAATCAACTGATGGCACAGGCCGCTGCCCAAGGGCAAACCGTCCTGGTTTCTACCGGAGACTCAGGATCAGCGGGCTGTGATCGAAGCTATGAAACCCAGGCCGAGAGTGGATTGTCTGTGAATGGATTGGCATCGACACCGTGGAATGTTGCTGTCGGTGGCACCGATTTCTACTACAGTGACTATGCCTCGGGCGGTGCCAGCATAGCCAATTACTGGAACGTCTCCAATGCGAACTACGTGTCGCTCCAAAAGCAGATCCCGGAGCAACCCTGGAACGACAGCGTTTTCGGCAAGAACCTGACTGCGTATGCCCCGCTATCGAACCAGACGAGCACCATTGCCGGTGGAGGTGGTGGCAAAAGCAGTTGCATCAGTTCGAGTACCGATGCAAATTACAATGTGACCTGCCTGGCCGGATATTCGAAGCCCGCCTGGCAGGCCGGAACCAATGTACCAGCGGATGGCGTCCGTGATATTCCAGATGTCTCGTTGTTCGCCTCCGATGGCTCCAATGGGTCAAGTTGGCCCGTCTGTGAAGCCAGCGGAGAATGCGTTGCCAGCAGCTCCGGCAGTGTGGGAATCAGTCTGGTTGGAGGAACCTCCGCATCGACGCCCTCGATGGCAGGCATTCTGGCACTCGTCAACCAAAAATACGGACGCCTCGGTCAGGCCAATTTCGTACTGTATCCTCTCGCAAAGCAATATCCTTCCGTCTTCAACCCGATCACCGAAGGCTCCAACAATGTCCCCTGCGACAGCTATATCACAGGCTGCTCGCTTGATAGCAACGGTGACGGCTACTACTCCCTGCAGGGTTATTCGGCGGGTTCGGGATATAATCTGGCCGCCGGGCTTGGCAGTATCGACGTGGGTGCACTGATGAAGTACTGGGGCAAGATCACCTTCAATTCCAGTTCCACTGCGCTTACTATCACGCCGACGACCTCCACGCATGGCGACAATGTCACCGTCTCGGTAGCCGTTACCTCGTCGGCCACGGGTACGCCCTCGGGAAGCGTATCCCTCGTTACCAACTCCACCTTGTCGGCCTATCAGGGCTTCACCGCGCTGACTCTCGACCAAAACGGCAAAGCCAGTGCGAGCATCAACAGCTTGCCCGGTGGCACCTACACGATCACAGCAAAATACAGTGGCGATGGAATCTTTGCGGCAAGTGAGTCTGCTGCGACCACAGTAACAGTTGCAACAGAAGCCAGCAGCACGCCTCTGAGTCTTCAATATTTGATGTATGGTTCAGGGACTTCCTTCAGCTCTGGTGATTCAGTGCCGTTTGGTTCGGCCGTCTATGCAGACGTCATCCCTGCCGGAGCCTCTGGATCGTCCGGTGTTGCCACCGGCACGGTAACCTATCTGGACGGCAACAAAGCCCTCGGAAGCGTCGCGCTCAGCGCCAGTGGCACTGCGGAATACATTGCCTCGAACCTTTCCCTTGGTGCTCACACGTTTACCGCTTCCTATTCGGGAGATTCCAGCTACAGAGCATCAAAATCCGCGACCATCTCCTTCACCGTCGTAAAAGGTGACACCTTTTCGTTCGCGGAGGCCACAGGTTCTTTCTCTGGAAATTACTATCTTGGCCAAGATATTGTTCTGGTTTCGGCGACCGACCCTTACACCTCCGGTTCCGTCTCCCCGACAGGCACCATGACGATTACTTTGAGCAATGGAACGACGAAGGTATGCGCACTCTCCGCATGGTCACAATGGGCGATCTCAAGTTGTGACCTCGGCAGCAATCTTCCCCTTGGAACCTACTCGTTCACGGCAACCTATTCCGGAGATTCCAACTTCAACAGCTCGGACTACACGGGATCGTTCAACGTTGTTAGCACCAGCCTGATCAACTCCACTACGACCTTTGCCATCACCTCTCCGACGGATACCTCGAAGATTACGGACAGCACTCCGGTGACTCTGACGGCAACGGTCAAAGGGCCATCCGGATCAACCGTAGCGCCGACCGGAACTGTGAGGATGTGGGATGCCTACTATGTAAGCTCGACAGCCGCCACTCTTGTTGCGGGAAGCGGTGCCATCGCGACGGCCACCTTTATGCTGACGCCAGCAGACCTTGCCTCCTACTCGACCAACGAACTGGCAGCGGCCTACAGTGGCGACGCAAACTATAACGCTTCAACAAGTACGCCGATCGCTCTGTACAACGGCACCGGGGACGGTTACAGCATGACGCTGCAATCGCAGACGCTGGTGGTGGCATCTGGAAGTACTGGAACCGGAACACTCAATCTGCAATCGATTGGCAGCTTCAGCGGACTGGTCAGCTTGTCCTGCGCGGTGCCCTCCTCTGCCAATATGACCTGCGCGATCAATCCCACCTCTCTTACGCTCAGCGGCAATGCCACGGCAACCGTTACGTTGAACGCTTACACAACAACAACCACGACAGCATCTGCAAAATCGGGCAGTTCCTGGTACCTCGGCGGGGGCATTGCCACTTTTGCCTTTTGCTTCTTTTTCACACGCAAGCGCTACCGTGTGTATCTTGCCTCCGTTGCCCTGCTTGTTGCGATGGGAGTCTTTGCCACAGGATGCGGTGGCAGCACGAAAAGCAAGACTACCCCAACGACAACAACCACCAAAGCATTGGCGGAGTCCTATTCTGTCGTCGTCACTGCTATAGGCTACAACGGGCAAAAACACAACGTCGTACTTACCGTTGTCGTGCAGTAAAGCTGCTGAACGTCGTTGCTCGAATGTCTCAGAGTGAGAGGCATTCGAGCAACCTGCAACTAGTGCGCTCTCTTAGCTCTGTCGTGTGATTGCCAGATAGACCCCTGTTCGTTGTCTTATAAATATTCTGCGGTCGTGAATGCAGCGCACAAAAAACAGATGTTTTTTTCGTCTACAGCATGTGCGCAGCTTGATGTTGCTGGTTGCCTGTGTGACCACTGCAACAATCACATGGTGGCCATCCAGAGAAACGGCAACACTCGTTGAGCCTTCGACGAGGGGCGAGTTCACTTTTCCAATTGAGACGAACTTGCCGCTTGTCTAGCGCAGGGCGCTTTGCCCTTGGAGATCGACGGGGCGCGAGGTGTAGTAGAGCTCCGTAGGGGTTGACGTCCAATTTTGAAAGAGATTCGGGATCACTGGTCTGAAAGTGGTGATGCAGTGCCACTTCAGCCGTGAAGACGGCAGGAAAGAGGCGTGCAGGTCTCTGTGGCCATCTACAAAAAACGCGGGGACTCTCGTCCTGTTCTGAAACACAGCTCCTGAGGGGGACAGGGGAGCTTGCATTGTCTTGGGAACCTGGACGGCCTGTTTGCTTTCTCGAATGCAGTCCGCATGCGCGGTTTAATCCCGCGTTTTGACGGTCGAGTGTGCCTGCGCAAACAGCGGGGCTAGAGGTTGGGATACGTGCGCACTGCGACCGTCTCTGCCTGGAAGGAGGTTCCGCTGACGCGCGAGACCTTCAGCAGAGCCTCGAAACAGGGGAACGCATCCTTGGCGTGGAGCAGGCTTCCCAGTTTCTTCATCGGTTCTTCCGTGGTGAGGAATTCGGCTGCGGCAGCGGTCGCATCGGAGTCGGTGCCGGCCAGAATCAGCACATGCCCGGTGTGGCTGGGGTTGGGCAGATACGCGATCACGCTATAGGCGAAAAAGTCGTTGACGGTGCCGGAAGAAGGCACATAAATAGCCTGCTCGCTCGGCCGTGGATTGCGGTTGCGAATGAAGCCACGGGAATGTTCATCATCATAATCGGTAATGAAGTTCACCTGATCGTCGAAGAGATGGTCCCAGGGAATCGCCTTGCGGCCACCGATCAGCACCACGTTGTTCCGCTTGAGCTCATCGGCCGTGTAGAAGCGCGTCCAGACCAGCTCGCGCGGGTAGTCGGCCGGAATCTGCTTCTGGATCATCTGCGCGGCACGGATCGCGCCGAAGGTGACCAGATTGTGGTTGTACACCTGGAGCGCGTCCCCTTGCCGGTCGGCGCTCAGGGGCAGCGACTGCACACGGCGAACAAAGTTGCGACTCACGTAGTCTCCCAGGCTGACCGGGCTGCCCGTAATGTCTTCGATCACGCTCGCCGAGTCGTCCGGAAAGACCAGATCGGCCTGTTGGTGAGAGTTGAGAAAGCCCGTCCAGAAGGCCGCCACCGTCGGCTTGTCCTTCCAGGGGTACAGCAGCGTCTTCAGCCGCTGGTTTTCCACCAGAAGGAAAACGCAGCAGAGCGCCAAAAGCAGACTGAAAGCAGGCAATAACCACGGACGTGCAGAGAATGTCCTTTTTGGTTGAGGATTGATTTTCTCCGTCTCTGGAGAGAGGGGGGAGGGGAGCAGGTCTGCAGAGGAGAGGACCGTCTGCGGAGTGTTACGACGAAAAACCGGCTTGTAGCTGCCGCGCGGAATCTCGCACCGCAGGGGCTCGTCGCGGCCCTCCGAGGCAAAGTAGGCCTCGATCCGTTTGCGCAATTCGGAGGCGTTGACGCGGACAATGTTGTCCTGGCTGCGATCATAATTCTCTGATCGCCCAAAGACCTTGGCGCCGATCTCCTGCTCGTGAATCTCGGGACTGTTGGGCTTGAGAGAGCGCTTGCCGACATAAAGCAAAAAGTCCCTGAGCCGTGCCGAGCGGCCAAAATGCTCACTCGCGGCGATGCGCTCCACCAGCGCCCAGCGTTGCTCGGCGCTTGCCGACTGTTCTGTCGATGATGCCGGCTCTATCTCTGGGCTGTCTTCTGCTACTTTCATGCTGTGCCACTCAGACGTTGTTTCTATTCTGGCCTCAAAGGGATCAATTTCGATGCGGATTTGCCTGCGCTCGAAGTTCGGTACTTAGTTCTAACAGGTAGAGCATAAAAAAGTAAAGATGCCTGTATCTAAAACATAGACAATAACTTGACGAAAGTTAACGGTTAAAGAAAGGGTAAATCTCTGGTGAGGTTTCCGGCTTCTTCCGGTAAATTAACTTGCCCGCCTTTATCTACGTTACGAACAATGGCGCATTGTGTTGGCGAAGTGGCTTTCGTCCAGCGCGAAATCGGGAGCATGCTGCGCACCTATTTTGGCGCAGCAGAAGACGCAGACGTGGCCGGGAATGATGGGTGCGCCTTGCAGGTTTCTGATCCAGGGCAGGAATTGTGGGTTTGTGGATCAGAAAGTGCAATCGTTTTCAGCCTTTCTCTGGTTGCGGGATGCGCGTTGTACGGTTGCCCGTCGGCATGGCGGGTGGCCATCACGTATTTTTTGGGGAGGTATTTTGTGACAGGCACAGTGCGTAGCAATACAGCAGGGAGACCCCGGCCGGCGTTCTGGACCGGCATCCTGCTGGCGATTCTCTGTATGGCGCTGCCCTCCGGTTTGTTGGCGCAGCAATATTTGGCCTCCATCTCGGGAACGGCCACCGACAGCACAGGAGCCGTGATTCCTTCTGCGGCAGTGTCGGCGGAAAACACCGATACTCATTTCAAGACGACAGCAGTCACCAACCAGGCGGGCTCGTATGTCCTTCCGTTTTTGACACCGGGAACCTATGCGGTGACGGTGACGGCCAAAGGCTTCCGGTCGGCACAGAAGACCGACATCGTGCTCCATGCCTCGGATAAGGCTATTGTCGATCTGCGTCTCGATGTGGGAACAGAAACCCAGAGTATCCAGATCACGGCCGATCTGCAGGCGCTCGATACCGGCTCGGCCTCGCTGGGGCAGGTGCTGGATAAAAGCGAGATCGTCAATCTGCCCAACATCGGTCGCAATCCCTTTGTGGAGGCGGCGCTTTCAGCGGGCACCTATTCGGGCAACTTCGTGACCGGCTCTTCGAGCCAGTACAACCAACCCTACAGCGGTACCGCCTCGCAGATGCAGATTGGCGGCATCGGTAACGCACACCGGCTGGAACTGAACGGTATGCCGGACGACGCGCCGGAGCGGCTTTCCGCCGTCACCTATATGGACTTCGCGCCTTCGCCCGAGTCCGTGCAAGAGGTCAACACGCAAACCCTTCTGGTCGACGCGCAGTATGGTCATTCCGATGGTGCGGTCATCAACACTATCATCAAGACCGGCCAGAACGATCTGCATGGTGCCGCCTACTACGTGTTGCGCAATACCGATATGGACGCCAACACCTCGCAGCGCAAGCGGTCGTCCACAACCAAGGGAACTCCTTCGACGGATCGCTGGCAGCAGCCGGGCTTTGTCCTCGATGGTCCCATCTACATTCCGAAGCTCTACAACGGGCGCGACAAGAGCTTTTTCACCGTCGCCTACGAGCGCATCCAGAACAATCTACCCAATCCGTACACCGGGTGGATGCCGACGGATGCCATGCGCAAGGGCGATTTCTCGGAACTCTGCTCGGTCTTCAACACGAGTGGCCTGTGCACCACCGGCATTCAGCTCTACAAGCCGACCTCGGCCATTGACGGCACAAGCAACCGCACCGCCTACTTTGCCAACAATGACATCTCCGGCTCGCTCGACCCGGTGGCCAAGGCCCTGGTGAAGTTCTTCCCGGAACCGAATGTCACGACCGGGGGAACCGACTATAACTACATCTCGTCGGACGACACGGCCAAGGATCATTACTATTCCTTCATCACCCGTCTCGACCACAAACTGACCCCATCGCAAACTCTCACGGGTCTGTTCTTCCGTAGCGTGCGCAAGCAGGAATATCCGGTGCAGGGCTTCCCGCAGGCTGGCATCGGCAGCCCGGGCTATGTCCACTTCCGCAACAACACCGGCGCATCGCTGGAGTGGCTCAATACGATCGATACCACCACGGTGCTCGACAGCCGCATCGGCTTTGTCTATCACCCCTTCTCGCTCACGTATTACGGCGACAACTACGACATCACCAAGCTGGGCTTGCCTGCGACGCTGGCCTCGGAGCTGCCGCGGCTGACCTTCCCCGGCGTCTCCTTCTCGAATGGCAAAAACTCCTACAGCGGCATGCAGCAGGGTGGAGGCCAACTCAGCAATTCGACGGCGGTTGCATGGACCGAGGTGCTGACCAAGCTGATCGGACGCCATTCCCTCAAGGGCGGCATCGAGTTGTATGCACTGCGCTACGACCTGAATACGCCCCTCTCAAACCTGGGCACCTTCAACTTCACGCGCGGATTTACGCAGAAGAACTACCAGACCGGCGACAGCAACTCCGGCGATCCGGTGGCCTCATTCATGTTGGGCGCGGCGAACAGCAATACCGTGGCATGGAATATTGCTCCCGCCTATCAGCAGGATTACTGGGGCATCTTCATTCACGACGACTGGCGCTTCAACAATAAGCTGACCATGAACATTGGCCTGCGCTGGGATTACGAAGCGCCGATGACCGAGCGGTATAACCGCATGAATGCCGGTTTCTGCGCCTCTTGCACCAACCCGTTGCAGTCCTCGGTGAGCGGCTTGACGCTGAATGGCGGCCTGCAGTTTACCTCGTCGAAGAATCGTCTTCCGTTCAACAAGCAATTGAATAACTGGCAGCCGCGCTTTGGCGCAGCCTATCAGCTCAATCACAACGCCGTGGTGCGTGGCGGCTTCGGCTTGATCTATATGCCGACCTTCGATCCTCCGGGAACCTCTGGCTACAGTTCGACCACCGCGCTTTCATCCACGAGCAATGGCTATCAGCCGTTGAACACGCTCAGCAATCCCTATCCGGACGGCATTGTTGCACCGAGCGGTTCCACGCTGGGCTTGGCGACGCAACTCGGCCAGGGCCTCAGCCCCGCCGACCGCAATCATCGTCAGCCGCGGTTGTTCTTTGGCGCCATCGGCATGCAGTACCAGTTGCCGAAGGGCACGGTGGTCGATGCCTCCTACGTGGGCAACTTCAGCCGCCACATGCAGGTCAGCAAGAACATCAACGCATTGCCTGCGGCCTTTTACACGCTGGGTTCGACGTATCTAAACAACAAGGTGAGCAACCCGATGGCGGGGCTGATCTCCGGCAACAGCACGCTGAACGCCGCGCAGGTTCAGCAGCAATATCTGCTGAAGCCCTATCCTGAGTTCGGCGACGTCACCATGTACAACCGCCCGCTCGGCTACACCTCCTACAACGCGCTGCAGGTAACCGTGCGCAAGCGCTTTGCCGACGGCGTCAGCTTCCAGGCGCACTACACCTGGTCGAAGCAGATGAACGCGACGACCTACATCAACAGCACCGACAACTGGGATCAGATCTTCCGGCGCGAGTCCTCGTCGCCGAACCGGCTGTGGAATGTTCTTGGCTCCTACGACATTCCCACACCCCTTCGCACGCATTATCTGGCGCGGCTCTGGCTGGGGGGATGGTCCATCAACACAGTGGTTCGCAGCCACAACGGATCGTTGCTCGGCTATCCTTCGGCGAGCGGCAATCAGGTGGATCGCATCGCGGGCGTGAGTCTGCGCGGCGGTGGCAACAACCGCGACATGAACCACCAGTTCAATACCTGCTACATCGATAGCAACAACGTGATTCATCCGGGCGGTTGGAATGCAAGCCTTCCCACTGGAAGCTGCGGTTACGGTGATCCGGCTCCGGCCTGGAGGTTGAGGACCAGTACTTACACCACGGCAACCTATAACTCCATCATGCCGGGAATCCGTCAGATGGTGCTGCCGATTGCCGACGCCTCGCTCTTCAAGAAGTTCGAACTGCGCAAGAACACCAGCTTCGAGTTGCGCGGTGAGTTCTTCAACATTGCCAACACGCCGAACTACAACTCGGCCAACACGAACCTGTTTACCAGCGGCATCAATGGTGGCGCTGGCACCGTGACCTGGAACCAGAGCAACGATGCACGCATGGGCCAGGTGACAGCGCGCATTAACTTCTAACCCTTGCGTTGCATGGCGTGCGGAGTTGCGGAGTTTATCTTCGTAACTCCGCACTGTCATACTGGAGCAACGCGCCCGGAATCGCTTCACTTTCCGGTTGCTTTATATCGTGACTTTTTTTGAATAAACAAGAACGGGGATTTGAGTGCGAGCACGCAGAGCCTTCGCCACCGACCGGCATCTTTTGATCGTCTTTCTTCTTTTGGCCACCGTGGTGGCGTCGTATGCGCAGCCAACACAGGCAGGCGATCTGCGCACCGGTTTTGCGCATCCACCGGATGCGGCAAAGCTGCGCTGTTATTGGTGGTGGCTGAACGGTAACACGACGGCCGAAACCATCACGCGCGATCTGGAAGCGATGAAGTCCAAGGGCTTTGGTGGAGCCATTCTGGTGGATGGCGACGGCTCTGGGGAGCAGGGCAATCGCGAGGTCGCTCCGGGGCCGGTGATTGGCACTCCGCAGTGGACGGGGCTGATGGTGCACGCGCTCGCTGTGGCGCAACGGCTCGGCCTCGAGCTCAGTCTCAACGTGACCAGCCGCTGGGATGTGGGCATTATTGGCGGTCAAACCGTCACGCCCGAAGATGCCATCAAGATGCTCACCTGGACGCGCACGCCGGTCGATGGCGGTGGCGTGCGCACTGTTTCTTTGCCCGCGCCCTCTGCGGAAAATGGATTCTACCGGCCCATTGCCGTGCTGGCTTATCCGCTGCATCACGGCGCTCCGCTGCCGGGTGCGCGCGGCAGCCAGCGCACGGCGCTGCTCGATCTCAACTTCAAAACCGCTTCGATGGAAACAGGATTTTCCACGCCGCGCGCCGAAGAGGTTTTGCGCAATGCGCCCTCTACGGCGGGCGAGCAAGACGCGGCGCTCGCCGAGGTGATCGACCTTTCCGCTCATGTGGACCAAAACGGCGCGCTGCACTGGGATTTTCCTGCGGGCTCCTGGGAGGTTCTTCGCATTGGCTACAGCGACACGGACAAGAAACTGCGGGATGCCACCGGCGCGGTGCGCGGCCTGCCGCTCGATGTAATGAGCGCGGCGGCCTTCGACCACTATTGGCAGCAGGCGGTGACACCCTTGCTGCACGCGGCCCAACCCTATATCGGTACCAGCCTGAAGTATCTTGTTACCGACAGTTGGGAGGCTGGTGGCGTGAACTGGACCGATGATTTTCGTGCACAGTTTCAGCGTCGTCGCGGTTACGATCCGCTGTCCTATCTGCCCATCGTCGCGGGCCGCATTCTCTCCAGCCGCGAAACCAGCGACCGCTTTTTGTATGATCTGCGTCGCACCATCGCTGATCTGATTACGGAAAATTATTACGATCGCTTTGCCGCGCATGCGCAGGCGGCGGGGCTGGGCACGCATCCTGAATCGGGCGGTCCGCACGGCGCGCCCATCGATGCTCTCGAAACCTTTCGCGGGGCATCCTTCATGCAATCGGAATTTTGGGCTGACTCCGGCTGGCATCGCACTGCCGAGCATGAACGCTACTTTGTGAAAGAGGCGGCCAGCGCGGCGCACATCTACGGCAAAAACGAGGTCGCGGCCGAAGGCCCAACCAGCATGCATCGCTCGGCATGGTCCGAGGCGCTGGCCACCAATGTGCAGCCAGCCATTGACCACGCGTTTACCGAGGGCCTCAATCGCATCTTCTGGCATGAGTTCACCTCATCGCCCGCCAGCTTCGGCAAGCCCGGGCAGGAGTATTTCGCGGGAACGCACCTCAACCCCAACGTGACCTGGTGGGAGCAGTCCGCGCCCTTTTTGCTCTCGCTCAATCGCGCGCAGTTTCTTTTGCAGCAGGGCGAGCCGGTCTCCGATCTTCTTTACGATTACGGCGAGCAGGTGCCGAACTTTGTTCGCCCCAAGAGCGAAGACCCCGCGCATTTGCTGCCCGGTTACGACTACGACGTGGTGAATCAGGATGCGCTGCTGCACCGGATGCGCATGGATGGGCCGCGGCTGACAACGCCCGAAGGCCTTGTCTATCGCGCGTTGGCGTTGCCTGCCTCGCGTCTGCTTTCCTACGATGCCTTGCAGTGGGTTGAGCACTTTGTTGCGCAGGGAGGCGTGGTGATTGGCCTCGCGCCGAAAGCGCCCCTCGGGCTGCTTCCCGGCGAACAGACGCAGACCTATCATCGCACCGTGGCGGCGCTGTGGAGCGGCTGCGAACATGGCGTGGCCGAAGCTCACTACGGCAAGGGGCGTGTGGAGTGCACCGATCATGCGCGCGAGGCCTTTGCCCGCATCGGCGTTGCGCCCGACTTTGCTTACACGCTCGACAAGGCGGAAGAAGCCACCGCGCCCAGCTTTGACTTTGTGCATCGTCGCACCGCCACGGCCGAGATTTATTTTGTACGCAACACGCAGGCCACCGCGAGCAAGGCCACGCTCTCTTTCCGCGTGACGGAGCGCGTTCCCGCACTCTGGTCGCCGGAAGATGGCTCGATCTCTCCTGCGGCCGTCTATCGCGCGACCGCAGATGGACGCACCGAAATTCCGCTGACCTTTCCTGCCCATGGGTCGGTCTTCGTTGTCTTTGAACATGCACCGGAGAAACATCTGGTGCGCGCCGAGCGCAATGGCGTGGAGGTTTTTCCCTCGATTCATCCGGGCGAAGAAGCCTATGCCAGCGATGGAGAGTTCGTCGCTGCCGCGCCGGGAAGTTATCGCGTGATCGATTCTGAGGGCGCGGAGCATCGTTTCGCGGTGCAGACCGAGCGGATCAATACAGAGAAGAGCACAGAGCAGAACTCTCGCTGGACGCTCTCGTTTCCTGGCGGTTGGGGCGCGCCCCCATCGGTTCCCGTCGCGCACTTCCAGTCCTGGACGGAATGGACGGAGCCCGGCGTTCGCTATTTTTCGGGTACAGCCACCTATCGCACAACGCTGCAACTGACCGACGCGCTGGTTGCGCCGGGCCAGCAGCTTTGGCTCGAACTTGGCGCGGTGCGCGAGATTGCCACGGTCCTCGTCAACGGCAAGCCCGCCGGCACCACCTGGCGCGCGCCCTACGCCGTTCGTCTCGATGGTCTCGTTCATGCGGGCGAGAACCGCATCGAAGTGCAGGTCTCGAATCTCTGGCCGAACCGTCTCATCGGCGATCAGCAGCCCGAGACGGTGCATCCCTTTACGCAAACCAATGTGCAGGCGTACACGAAGGATTCGCCGCTTCTGCCCTCGGGTATTCTGGCGCCGGTCATCGTGCAGTCCGCGCAGATTCTGCGCTGGCGTACTCCGGCAGGCGGACAGTAATTGCGAGGATTTCGTGGAGCATCCTGCCGTTGGGACATGCGGTTGTGCGATTGCCTTTTGGTCGCGACGAAAAAACACACCAGGTTTTTGAGCGCTGCAAGAGGGACGATTGCACCAAAAATAGTGCAGGTTTTCGACTTTCTTTGCCCCTAATTTTTAGGGCGCGAAGAAAACCGCGTCCCATCCCGGCCCCCGCGTTTCGCCCTGTGGATTGCGCGGGTTGCTTCCATGTGCCGTTGCCCCGGACAATAAACAGTTGTGGGAACTCAAGAAAAATTGCCCGGTGCGGTTGGCATCGACTTCGGCACCACGAACAGCAGTATCGCTTTGTCTGCTGAAAACAAAGAAGTTCGTCTAGCCACTTTCCCTTTTCAGGGTGCTCCAACGCCCTCTTTTCGCTCGGTGATCTATCTCGAGCAGGTCAAAACCAAGGCTGGACCGCGCAAAAGTCTGGCATATACCGGCCCCGCCGGCATTGAGGGGTATCTCGATGCCGAGGAAAAGGGCCGCCTGATTCAGTCGCTCAAGTCGCACCTGCCCAGCCGCACCCTCACCGGCACGGCCATCTTTGGCCGCAACTACCGGGTGGAGGAGCTGATTGCGCGCATGGTCAAGGATCTGCGCGCGTCGGCGGAAAAGCAGTGGCAGCGGCCCATTCGCTCGGCCGTCGTTGGTCGCCCGGTGCGCTTTGTCGGCTCGGAAAGCGATGAGGATGATACGTTTGCCGTCGGTCGCCTGCGCGAGGCTTTTCTTGAAGCGGGTTTTGAGCGGGTCGAGTTCGAGCTTGAACCGATCGCCGCGGCCTACGCCTACGAGTCCACGCTCGACCACGATGAACTGATTCTGATCGGCGATTTTGGTGGCGGCACCAGCGATTTTTCGCTGGTGCGCGTTGGCCCCAGTGTGCGCAGACGCGGCCGCACACCGGCGGATCTGCTGGCCAATGGAGGCATCGGTCTGGCCGGTGATGCCTTCGATGCGCGGCTGGTGCGCAAGCTGGTTTCGCCCGCGCTCGGCTCGGAGTCGGAGGCGCGCTCCTTCGGCAAGCTGCTGCCCGCCGTGCCTGCATGGATCTACGCCAATCTCGAACGCTGGCACTATCTTTCGTTTTTGCGTACCAGCAATGTGCGCGAGATTCTGCGCGGAGCCCAGATCCGGGCGCTCGAGCCGGAGAAGATCGAGGCCCTTATCGCCTTGATCGAAGAAGACTTGGGCTACCAACTGCATCGCGCCGTGCAAAAGGTCAAATGCGATCTTTCCCAGCACTTGTCCTCGGAGTTTCGCTTCAACGAGGGCACGCTCGACCTGCGCATCCCGGTCACACGCAAGGAGTTCGAGTCCTGGATCCAGGAAGATATCCACTCGGTCGAGCAGTGCGTCGACGGGCTTTTAACCAAGGCCGGTGTTGCCGCAAGCGAGGTCGACCGCGTCTTTTTGACCGGTGGCACCTCGTTTGTCCCCGCCGTGCGCCGCATCTTCACCTCGCGCTTTGGCAAGGATAAGTTGCGCAGTGGCAACGAGTTCACCTCAGTGGCCTACGGCCTGGCTCTGCGCGGGCTGGAGCTTTTGTAGCAGGGGCCAGGGACAGTGATCCGTAGGCAGGGAACGGTCAGTCTGTTCACTGTCTACGGGCCCCTGTCATCCCGAGCGAACGGGGCCACAGGCGTTTCCTTCAGCCTGGGGGCGGTGAGTCGAAGAATCTGTGGTTGCGCCTTTCCAAAGCAAATCCGCAATAGTCCCTCAGTCCCTACGTCCCTGGTCCCTGCCCTCGTCGCCCCTGCCTTACAATCGAGCCATGAGCACAGTCATCGCAACCGAAAAGGCACCCGCCGCCATCGGCCCGTACTCGCAGGGCGTGCGCGTGGGCAATCTCGTCTTCACCGCCGGCCAGATTCCTCTGGACCCGGCCACCATGCAGATCGTCTCCGGCGGCATTCAGGCGCAGACCAAACAGGCTCTGGAAAACCTCAAGGCCATCCTCGAGGCCGCGGGCTCCAGCCTGGACCGCGTCGTCAAGAGCACCGTCTTCCTGCAGAGCCTCGACGACTTCGCCGCGATGAACGAGGTCTACGCGACCTATCTCGGCGTCAACGGCCCGGCCCCCGGCCGCACCACCGTCCAGGTTGCCGCCCTGCCCAAGCAGGCCCTGGTCGAAATCGAACTTGTCGCGGAAGTGTAAGAAGCAGGGACGAAAGAAAAAACCTCCTGCCGGATTCCGGATTCATCCAATCCGCAGGAGGTTCATTCTTTTGGGCAATTCCGTCATCCGCCTGAGTGAAGAGGAGTGGCGCGCGCGGCTCACCCCTGAGCAGTATCGCGTGCTGCGCGAAAAAGGCACCGAGCTGCCCTTCACCGGCCCTCTCACGCTTCATCATGAAACCGGCATCTATCATTGCGCTGGCTGCGGCTCGGCTCTGTTCACCAGCCAGGCGAAATTCGACTCCGGCTGTGGCTGGCCCAGCTTCTTTCTGCCCGCCAATCTCGAATCCATCGCCCAGCACGAGGACCTCAGCCACGGCATGCGCCGCATCGAGGTCACCTGCGCCCACTGCGGCGGCCACCTCGGCCACCTCTTCCCCGATGGACCGGCTCCGACCGGCCTGCGCTACTGCATCAACTCCGCCGCGCTCACCTTTGAGCACGCGGAAGTCCAGGGAAAATAATCCCGTGAAGAGAAAAAGGCACAACAAAACCCCGTCCGTGGACGGGGTTTTGTGTTGAGCCTGAGCTGTGCCACCGTCCGCAGGGGACGGCGGGAAAACTACCCCTTGGTGACCTTGCCGGTCTTGATGCAACCAGTGCAAACACGGACGCGCTTGGTCGCGCCGTTGATCAGGGCTTTCACCGACTGCAGATTGACGTTCCAGCGCCGCCGGGTGATGTTGTGCGCGTGAGAAACGTTGTTACCGTACTGCGGGCCCTTGCCGCAGAGATCGCATACCTGTGCCATCGTTTAACTCCAAATTCTTGACTGCTTTACGGATTCCAAATCCGCCCGGAGCGCATGGAGCACGAATGACGCACATCCTCGCGCACGTACCGAATTACAAGTATACCGCGAACAGGCCCGCTCGCCAAGAGGGCCCCCAGCACGGCCCATCCGGCACGGCGTTTTCCGTCCCCTGGCATGCACCATTTTCTGTGCATTTTCTTAAAAACAGTCGCGATTCAGGGCGGGCTGTCCTGCTTCAGGACAATCTTCATGAGAAAAAATCGGGACACCCATAACCATTTTGGAATCATCTCCTCACTCCGTGCCTTCTCCGGTACTGCCGTGACCTCATTCCGCACACCTGCGGTGTCGATACACGGAACACGACAGTTCCGGCATTTTTCCGGCCTTTCCGCTTCCAATCCTGAGGAGGACGCGCAGTGAAGCTCACCCCCGGCCGCATCCAGACCGTTTTGTTCCTTGTTTTTCTTCTATCGACCACGAGTCTCTTTGCCCAGACAGCGCTCACCGCGCATGTGCGCGAGGCGGTAGCCAGTGGCGCGGCCAAGCCCCTCGGCCAGCTCGCCTCCACCAAGACCCTGAGCCTGAATCTGGTTCTTCCGCTGCGCGATGAGGCTGCCCTCGACGCCTATCTGGCCGATCTCTACGATCCCTCCAGTCCCTCCTACCGCCATTTTCTTTCCGTCGCGGAGTTTACCGCGCAGTTTGGCCCCACGCAGGCCGACTACAACGCCGTTCTCCAGTTCGCGCAGAAAAACGGCCTCACCGTCACCGGCGGCTCGCGCGATGGGCTGAATGTGCAGCTCCAGGGCTCGGTGGCGGCCATCGAGTCGGCCTTCCACGTCAACATGCGCACCTACCAGCACCCCACCGAGAGCCGCAGCTTCTATGCGCCTGACAGCGAGCCGGTGGCCAACATGGGCGTTGCGCTGTGGCATATTTCGGGTCTCGACAACTACGCCACTCCCAAGCCCCGTTATGTGAAGCGCAGCGAGGCTAGCACCGGCCTCACTGCCATGGCGACGCAGGCCACGACGCTGGCCACGACCGGCTCCGGCCCCTCGGCCTCCTATCTGGGCAGCGACATGCGCGCGGCCTACTACGGCGGCTCCGCGCTGACCGGCTCCGGCCAGAATGCCGGCCTGCTTGAGTTTGGCGGCACCAACCTCGCCGACCTCGCCACCTACCTCAAGAACACCGGCCAGAGCAACACCGTGCCCATCACCCTGCTTTCGGTCGACGGCACCAGCACCAGTTGCAACTACGCCTCGGGTTGCGACGATACCGAGCAGATTCTCGACATCACGCAGATCCTCGGCATGGCGCCGAAGCTGGCCAGCCTGATCGTCTACACCGGCAGCTCCGACACGGCGATTCTGGCGGCGATGACCTCGCACACGCCGCTGCCGACGACCATTGGCTGCTCCTGGGGCTGGACGCCGGCCAACCCGACCGTGCTCGACCCCTATTTCAAAAAGATGGCCGCGCAGGGCCAGAGCTTCTTCGCCGCCTCGGGCAACAGCGCTACCTGGTCGGCCTCGAATGCCGCCTGGCCGGCCGATGACGCCTATGTGACCTCGGTCGGCGGCACCGATCTGGTAACGGCCTCGGCCGCCGGCGCATGGCAGTCTGAAACGGCCTGGGCCAACAGTGGCGGCGGCATCGCGCCGGCGAAGATCGCCATCCCCGCCTGGCAGCAGCTTTCGGGTGTCATCACCACCGCCAACAAGGGCTCGAAGGTCTATCGCAATGGCCCTGACGTGGCCGCCAACGCCAACTACACCTTTTACGTCTGCGCCGACCAGAGCGGCTGCACGGCGAACCAGTACGGCGGCACCAGTTTTGCCGCGCCCATGTGGGCCGGCTACGTTGCGCTGCTTAACCAGCAACTGGCCGCGGCGGGCAACTCCCCCATCGGCTTTCTCAACCCGGCACTCTACAACCTCGGCGTCGGCGCGACGTCCAAGACCGTCTATCACGACATCACGAGCGGCACGGCGGGCAGCGGCTCGGCCGCCACCGGCTACGATCTGGTCACCGGCTGGGGCAGTCCGAATGGCACCAATCTGCTGAGTGCGCTGGCGGCGACGGTGGTCAGCCCCACCTTCACGCTGACGCCCGCCACCAACTCGCTGCCGCTCAACCGTGGCACCAAGAGCGCGCTGGCGGTGGCCACCACGGCGCTCAACGGATTCAGTTCCGCCGTCACGCTGACGGCCTCAGGGCTGCCTGCGGGCGTCTCCGTCGCTGCGGCCTCGGTTGCCGCGCCCGGCTCGGGCTCCGCTGCGCTGACCTTCAGTTCCACCAACGCGGTCGCCGTTGGCACCTACCCGCTCACCCTGACCGCCACCGGCGGCGGCACCACCAAGACCGCCGCGGTGGCGCTGGCTGTTACCGCCACGCCCACCTTCGCCTTCGGCGTCTCCACCACCGCCATCTCGGCGATTCAGGGAGTCAAGACGCCGGTCACGCTGGCCACCGCCGCCATCAATGGCTTCAACTCAGCGGTGGCGCTCTCCATCAGCAGCACCTTGCCCACCGGAATTACCGCGACCTTCGGCACCAGCACCATCGCCGCCCCCGGCACCGGCAGCACCACCGTCAACTTTCTGGTCGCTGCCACCGTCGCCGCCGGAAGCTATCCCATCACCTTTACGGCCGTGGGGGGAGGCATCACGCAGACCGCGCAACTGGCGCTGATCGTCGTGCCCGCGCCGAGCTTTACGCTGACCGCCTCGGCCAACACCCTGTCGATTGCGCAGGGCAGCAAGGCAAGCCTCACCTTCACCACGGCGTGTGTTTCCGGCTTCAGCGCCTCGGTGGCTCTATCGGCCACCGGACTGCCCACGGGCGTCACCTCTCTGTTTGGTCCGGCAATCATTGCCTCGCCCGGTGCGGGCACCGCGCAGATGACGCTGGCGGTGTCAAACAACCTCGCTATCGGAACCTATGCCTTCACCGTCACCGGCGCGGGCGGCGGTGTCACGCGGTCGATTCCGATGACGCTCACGGTGACGGCGGGAACCGGCTTCACGCTCACCCCCTCGCAGACGGCGCTGACGATCACCCGTGGCAACGCCGCCACCATCACCCTCTCCTCCACGCTGACCGGCAGCTTCAGTGCGCGGGTCACGCTGGCAACGGCCAACTACATCTCCGGCGTCACGGCAACCTTCGGCGCCGCGGCCTTTGCCGCGCCCGGCAGCGGTTCCACCACGGTCAAGATCTCCACTTCGAAGATCTCTCCCCTTGGCACTTTTACCCTCAACCTCTCTGGCACCGGCGGTGGCATGACCAAAACCACCCCGATTGCCCTGACCTTGCAATAATTTTCCAGCGCACGCCCCATACCTCTGCTCGAGGCATGCGCTTTTGCCACGAAGATCCGGCCGCACAACCCGGATCTTCGTGGTTTTTTCCGCTGCAAGGCAGAAAATGCACCCTGCTTGACTTTCGCCGCATCCGTAACAAGACTGGATACGTATGAATGTCAGCGCCCGATTCACGGTTTCCCTCCACATTCTCACGCTGCTCGCCTCGCAGCCGGAGGAAGCGCTGACCTCGGAGTTCATCGCCGGCAGCGTCAACACCAACCCCGCCTTCATCCGCCGCCAGATGGCCGCGCTGCGCAAAGCAGGCCTCGTCGCCTCGCAACCGGGCACCGGAGGCGGCTGGCGGCTTATGGCTGACCCCGCCACGCTGACCCTGGCGGAGGTCCGCCGAGCCCTCCACGAGGGCTCGCCCTTTTCCATGCATCCGCAACGCCCCAACCCGGCTTGTACCGTAGGTCGTGGCATTCAGGCGGCTTTGCTGCCGATCTACGCCCACGCCGAACGCGCCATGGAAGCCGATCTCGACCAGACCACGGTAGGCTCACTGCTCGCTACCGTGTCGGCGCACAAATAAAAAATGATTTATTTGTAACTTTTACAGATACGATTCATCCAACGAAGCGAAACGAAACGAATTTTGTGTTCCCCGAAGGAGAATCACCATGACGATCGCCATTACCGGAGCCACCGGACAGCTCGGCACCCTAACCGTGCAAGTCCTCAAGACCAAAACCGACGCCAAAAATCTGGTGGCGCTGGTACGCACCCCTGCCAAAGCCGCGGCCTTGGGCATTGAGGCCCGCGAGGCCGACTACACCAAGCCCGCCACGCTCGAAGCGGCTCTTGCCGGCATCGACACCCTGCTATTGGTCTCGTCCAACGAGCTTGGCCAGCGCAGCGTGCAGCACCGCAATGTGATCTCCGCAGCCAAAAAGGCCGGCGTCAAGCACATCGTCTACACCAGCCTGCTGCACGCGCCCACCTCGGCCATCACCAGCCTCGCGAGCGAGCACATCGACACCGAGCTGGCGCTCAAGGAATCCGGCCTCGCCTACACGATTCTGCGCAACGGCTGGTACACGGAAAACTACGCCGCCTCGATTCCGGGCGCGGTGCAGGGCGGAGCCTTTCTGGGAGCCGCGGGCGAAGGCAAGATCAGCTCCGCTGCACGGGCCGACTACGCCGAAGCCGCCGCCGTCGTTCTGACCACTTCGGGTCACGAAGGAAAGGTCTACGAGCTGGCCGGTGATCAGGCCTATACCCTCACCGATCTGGCCGCCGAGATCTCGAAGCAGACCGGCAAGTCGATTCCCTACAAAAATTTGGCGGAAGAAGAGTATGCGAAGATCCTGACCGGCTTTGGCCTTCCGGCCCCGGTTGCCGCCGCCTACGCCAGCTTTGACACCGGTGCGGCCCAGAACGCGCTCTACGAGAACAATGGACAGCTCGCAAAGCTGATCGGCCACCCGACAACGACGCTGGCTGCCTCGGTCGCTGCCGCGCTGAAGGCATAAAAACAGGGCACAGAAGACAGTGGGCAGTGAACAGACTCTTTTGTCTATCCACTGCCCACTATTTTTTGGTCCCTATCTCCCTGCTTTTTACTCTCCGAGCACGGTGTTATCGATCAGCCGGGTGGGGCCGACGTAGGCGGCGAGGGCGAAGAGGGTGCCGGCTGCGGCGGTTTCCGCTGGCAGCAGTGTGGCCCAGTCGACCAGTTCGAGGTAGTCGAGCTTGACCTCGGGCTCGGCGGCGATGGCCTTTTGCGCCTTGTTGAGCAGTGCGCCACGGCTGCGTTCGCCCGCGGCAAAACTCTGCTCGACGGCGCGGACGGCGCGGCTGAGCACGAGAGCCTGCTTGCGCTGGGACTCGTTCAGGTAGCTGTTGCGCGAGCTGAGGGCGAGGCCGTCCTTTTCGCGAACGATGGGGCAGACGACGAGCTCGATAGCGAGGCGCAGATCCTCGACCATGCGGCGCAGCACGGCAACCTGCGCGGCGTCCTTTTGGCCGAAGAAGGCGCGGTCGGGCTCGGCGGCCAGCAGCAGCTTGGTGACGACGGTGGTGACGCCGCGGAAGTGGCCGGGCCGTGAGCTGCCGTCGAGGCGGCTGGAAAGGCCCTCCACTTCGACAAAGGTGGCCGCGCCGGAGGGGTAAAGCTCCTCGACCGCGGGCGCGAAGACGGCGCTGGCACCGGCCTGCTCGGCCAGGGCGCAGTCGGCCTCGAAGCTGCGCGGATACTTGTCGTAATCCTCGTTGGGGCCGAACTGCGTGGGGTTAACGAAGATGCTGACGGCGACCCGGTGGCAGCGCTCGGCGGCGGCGCGGATCAGCGAGGCGTGGCCGGCGTGCAATGCGCCCATGGTGGGCACCAGGCCGACGGTAAGGTCGAGGGCGTGCTGTGCGCGCGACCAGCGGCGAAGTTCTTCAACGGTACGAAAGATCTGCATCAGGCGTTTCTCCGAAGGCCGGCCGCGGTCGGCATGATGATCTGTGCGGCTTTTCGTTCGGCGGCGGAGAGGTGATAGCTCTCGGCGTCGGAGGGGAAGGCGCGTTGTTCGACATCTTCGCGATACTGCTCGAGGGCGGTGCGCATGAGCGTGGCGACATCGGCGTAGCGGCGCACGAATTTGGCGGCGGGGGCGAAGGTCATGCCGAACAGATCATGGAAGACCAGAATCTGGCCGTCGCAGCCGGGACCGGCACCGATGCCGATGGTGGGCACGTCGAGTTCGGCGGTGATCAGCTCGGCGGCCTCGCGCGGCACGCCTTCGAGCACGATGGCTCCTGCGCCGGCTTCGGCAATGGCGGCGGCGTCGCGACGCAGTTGGTCGACGGCCGAGGCCGTGCGGGCCTGCACGCGGAAGCCGCCCATGCGGTGCACGCTTTGCGGCGTGAGTCCGAGGTGGCCGACGACGGGAATTTCAGCGTCGGTGAGGGCGCGCACCAGTTCGGCGCGCGCGCCTTCAATCTTGACGGCCTCAGCACCAGCCTCTTTCACGAAGCGGATAGCGTTGCGTACGCCTTCGTCGATCGAGGTGTGATAGCTGCCGAAGGGCATGTCGGCGACCAGCAGGGCGCGACGCAGACCACGGCGCACGGCGCGGGTGTGGTGCAGCATCTCGTCGACGGTGACGGAGAGCGTGTTTTCATGGCCGAGCACGACCATGGCGAGGGAGTCGCCGACCAGCACCATGTCGATGCCCGCCTCGTCGACCAGACGCGCAGTGGCGTAGTCGTAGGCGGTCAGCGCCGAGATGGGCTTGGCCTGGCGCTTCATCTCGCCGAGCGCGGGCATGGTGACTTTGGGCGGGGTACAGGCAGAGGGCGCGGAGTCCGCGTTGCCGGGAAAATTGGTAAGACTCATCATCGTCTCCAGTGCCGCTCCGAAGATGCAGGATGCGGCCCGTGGTCCGGTGGCGTGGGGGAACCAGGGGAACCATTGAAGAGTATACGGCGCGCGCCGTCGGCCGTGCAGCGCGATGTGGAATGCGTGGGCTAGGGAGAAGAGATGGCAAAGAAGAGGGGGAGACGGCCCAATTTGCAGAAGAACGTAGCAGGAAGAACCCCGGACTACGTCTATACAAAAAGATACAATCGATGAGGGCGCTCTTTAAAAAAAGAGGATGTATTGAGCGCTTCGCGTGAAAGCAGGAATGTTGGATGAGTTATGAATTAGCCGTCGTGCTGCCCACCTTTAATGAAAGCAAGAATGTTCGACCGCTGTTGGAGTGCCTGGAGAAGGCGCTGGCTGGAGTCCACTACGAGGTGATCTTCGTGGATGATGATTCGCCGGACGGCACGGCGGCGGTGGTGCGCAACCAGGCGAAGAGCCACGGCAACATTCGCGTGATTCATCGCATTGGGCGGCGCGGGCTTTCTTCGGCCTGCGTGGAAGGCATTATGGCGGCCAACGCGCCCTATGTGGCGGTGATGGACGCCGACATGCAGCACGACGAGCGCATTTTGCCGGAGATGTTGCGGCGCGCGCGCGAAGAAAATCTCGATCTGGTGGTTGGCTCGCGCAACATTGCCGGTGGCAGCATGGGCGAGTTCGCCCGCTGGCGCGTCAAGCTGAGCCAACTCGGCAAGCGGTTGAGCCACATGGGCTGCGAGTACGAGCTGAGCGACCCGATGAGCGGCTTCTTCCTGGTGCGTTTTGAGAGCTTCGAGGGCTACGCGCATCGGCTTTCGGCCATCGGCTTCAAGATTCTGCTCGACATGGTGCTTTCGGCTGGACCGGGGCTGCGCATCGGCGAGGTTCCCTACTGCTTCCGTCTGCGTGAGCGCGGCGAAAGCAAGCTGGACTTCATGGTTGGCCTTGAATATTTCGAGCTGCTGGTCGACAAGCAGATCGGCAATCTGGTCAACGTGCGCTTCGTCTCGTTTTGCATGATCGGCGCGCTCGGCGTGGGCATTCATCTGGAGATTCTGCGCCAGATTCTTCACTGGAATCTGCTGAGCTTTGCCGAAGGGCAGACGCTGGCGGCCTTCATCGTGATGGTGCTGAATTACGTGCTGAACAACTCGGTCACCTATCGCGACCGGCGGCGCAAGGGGCTGGCCTTCTGGGGCGGTCTGCTGGGCTTTTGCTGTGCCTGCGGACTGGGCGTGATCGCTAATGTGGCCGTGGCGCGCGAGGCCTTTGGGCGCGGTGTGCCGTGGGCGCTGGCTTCAATGATCGGCCTGCTGTTTTCCGCTGTCTGGAACTATGGCATCACCTCGATGACCTTGTGGCGGCAGACGCGTACCTCGCTTGAAAAGCGGGCGCAGCGGCGTTCGCAGGCCGCGGCGAAACTGGATCTGGTGCAGGCCGAGCAGGCCGTGCGTCGCGACGAGATCGCCTAAATCGATGCGCCGGGGCTGAGCGGATTTGCGCCGCGACGGCCCCGCGCCGCACACTCAAGACAGCATGATTTCTTCGAGTATCACCGAGCTTTGTCTGAATGCGGGCGGCGTGGCCGTGGCCGCCGGGCTTGCCTATGGCGGTTTTTGCTACGCCTCGCTCTGGCCCGGTTCGCGGCTCTTTGGCCGTGCGTTGATTGCGCCGCGCAACCCCGACGAGTTCGCCCTCACCTTCGACGATGGTCCGAACCCAATCTGGACGCCGCGCCTGCTTGACGCGCTGGCCGCGCACGGTGTGCCGGCGAGTTTTTTCATGGTGGGCCAGCGTGCCGTTGAGCAAAAGGATCTGGTGCGTCGCGTCGTGGCCGAAGGTCACCTGATCGGCCTGCACTCGTGGACGCATCCAAGCCTGGCGCGCTGCTCTGCCGCGCGTATTCGCGAAGAGCTGACGCGCAGCAAGGACGCCATTGAGCAGATCACGGGGCAGCCGGTGCGCTTTCTGCGTCCACCCTTCGGCGCGCGACGCCCTGCTGTTTTTTCCGTTGCGCGTTCGCTGGGGTTGACGACGGTATTGTGGAATGCGATGACCAGCGACTGGAGCGAGCGTTCGGTGGACAAGATTGTCGCGCGGCAGTGCGCGAAGATTGACCGGCTCGCGCGGCAGGGCTGGGCGGCCAACGTCGTGCTGCATGATGGCGGCCACCTGGATCCACGCATCGATCGCGGACCCTCGGTGGCCGCCGCCGACAGGCTGGTGGCGCACTACAAATCCACGCGGCGTTTCGTCGCTCTGGATGCGTGGCTATAAATCGAAAGAGCCAGAAAAAATTTAAAAATCCACGTGCGCGCGGACCGAGCCAACCCAGGCCGGGCCGCGATCACGGTTGTAGCCGGGATTGGCGACGTGTTGCACGTCCACCGCGTAAAACAGCCCGCGCCAGGCGTGCAGCGTGTAGTAGGCTTCCTCGGTCGTTTCGCGGCCGTAGCGCAGAGCGCCGTCGCCGAGGATGAATCCCTTGCCGCCGTAGCGCAGATAATCCTGATGGTCACGTTTGATGGCATTTGAAATGAAGACCGCGCCGAACTTGTCATTGGGCCGGTGCCAGCGTGCCATCGCGTAATCGGTGCCGATGGAAACGGTCTGATCGACCTCGGTGTAGGCGTAGGACTCGTGCTGGCCCTCATTCCACCCGAAGCGCGCAAAGCCGCGCAGATTTTCGCTCAACTGCTGGTCGGCGTTCAGGCCAAAGCCGTACTTGAGCGCGCTGAAGTGCTCATGGCGCGTGATCTCGGGCGTTGCATCGGTGCCGTTGAGATAGGCCTGCACGGCCTCGCGATAGCTGCCCATGTGGGCGCGGTTGGCGAAGAACAGAAGCCGCTGGGTTCCCTGGCGTTTTGGTACGAAGGAGTGCCGAAGCTCGAACTCTGCGTTCTGCGCATGCGCGCGGCTGAAGGCCCAATCCATGTCGATGCCATTGGCCACGGTGGGCATGGCGAACAGACCATAGCGCAGGCTCCACTGGCGGTCATCGTACTCGACCATGCCGCCGACCGTGTAGCCGCGCGTGTCGGCCGCGTAATCCCATGCGCCGTTGTTGTCGGCGGTCCAGTTCATGAACTGCAAGTGGCTGTCGGAGCCGACCGGGTTCGCATCGAAGAAATCGGGCAAGGTCATCTTGCCGGCGTGCAGTTCGATGCGGCGCACGGGAACCTCGGGCGCGAAGGCGAAACTGTTCGGCGTCTGCGCCGTGGTTTCGCTGCTCAGCCCGATGGTCTGGTGCACCTGATAGCGCGCCACGTAGGGCTTTGAGCCGAGGTTCGGATTGCGCACGACGTCAATGTTGGTAAAGCCGGCAATGCCGAGCGCCTGACTCAGACCGCGTCCGCCGGCGCTCTCGAAGTCGACGATGAGATCGGTGTTGTAGCGCACCGAATGCATCGCGCGCACGCCGGTATAGAGCGTGCCGATCAGCGACGTTTTGTATTCCGCGCCAGACTGAAAGCTGTTCGCGCCTTCATAGTCGGCATGAAAAGGGAGCCGCCCCTGAAAAATAATGTTGGCCTGACCGGTGAGCCAGTAACGCGCGGCCTCCGGGTGCGGAGCCATGGTGAGAACAGGCGCGGGGGCGCTCGATTGAGCCATGGCGATGCTCGCGGCGCAAAGGCAGCTCAGGCTGGCGAGCGAAATGGTGAGTGAACGAAAGAAAAAGTGACGCATCAAAAATATACCCCCACTGGGTTTATACCATACCCCGGAGTGGTATAAAGGGAAGTATGGGAAAAGATGTGAAGGTGCAGGACCGGGAGAAGCTGAAGTTGTTGCAACGACTGCGTCGCGTGCGCGGGCAGATGGACGCGGTGGAGCGTTCGCTTGAGGCCGATGAGGAGTGCGACGGGCAGTTGATGCTGCTGGCGGCGGTGCGTGGCGGCGTCAATGGGCTGATGGCGGAGATCATGGAAAGGCATATCCGATTTCATTTAGCCGATGGTGCCAAGGAAAAAATTGCGCCCGATCTGGCTGAAGACCTGATCAATCTTGTTCACGCGTATTTGAAGTAGCGCGGTCCCTGGCCAAAGTAACGAATCACTGTTGCACTGCGATGAACGCTTAAAGCATTTTTCCAATACACGTGCAGCGTTCGATTGCGTGCAAGGGCTCTTTTTTCTGGAGGGAAAAGACCCTCGGCATCCTGCTGTTGCTCTACAGCAATTGGAAAAATGCTTAGCCGTGGTGCAGCCTCGCAGCTCGTGTTTTTTGTGGATGCGCGGGGTTGCGCCACCGCCGTTCAAACTCTTCGAGCGGTTGCGGGCGGCCGAAGAAGTGTCCCTGAAAGGTGCTGCATCCCAACTCCAGGAGCAGGTCGCGCTGATCGCAATTTTCCACGCCCTCGGCAACGACGTTGAGGCCGAGCGCATGGCCGAGCGAGATGATGGCCTGCGCGATGGCGCGGCTGCCGAGGTCGTCGAGCAGGTCATGCACGAAGGCGCGGTCGATCTTGAGCTGGTCGAAGGGCAGGCGCTTGAGGTAGGAGAGCGACGAGTATCCGGTGCCAAAGTCGTCGAGGGAAAACTGCACGCCACGTTTCTTGATCTCATGCATTCTGTCGGCCGTCTCGCCGATGCTGTCGATCAGCATGCTTTCGGTGAGTTCAAGCTTGAGCAGCGTGGGGTCGGCCTCGGTGCGGTCGAGGATCTCGAAAAGCCGTTCGACAAAGTTGGGCTGGCGGAACTGCCGGGCGCTGATGTTGACGGCCATGGGGAAATGGAAGGCTGGCTGGGTCGTTGACCATGTGCGAATCTGTTGGCAGGCGGCTTCGAGAATCCACGTACCGAGCGGGACGATCAGGCCACTTTCTTCGGCGATGGGAATGAATGTGCCGGGCAGCATCAGGCCGCGCTCAGGGTGGCACCAGCGGATGAGCGCTTCGGCGCCGATCAGTCCGTTGCCATCGACCTGCGGCTGAAATTCAAAATAGAACTGGTGCGTGCGGATGGCGGCGCGAATCTCCTCTTCCATGGCGGCGCGGGCCTGCACGGCGGCCTGCAGGGCGGGCGCAAAAAAACGGAGCGTGTTGCGGCCTGCGGCCTTGGCCTGATACATGGCAATGTCGGCCTGCTGAAGCAATTCGCTGGCGTTTTCGCGCACGCCATCAAAAAGAGCGATGCCGATGCTCGAAGAGGGAAAGTATTCGCGCCCGTTGATGTCGAAGGGCTTTTCGATGGCCGTGAGAATCTTGTGCGCGATGGTTTCGGTCTGCCGCGCGGCGACTTCATGATCCTGGTCCAGATAGTCGAGCAGGACGATGAACTCGTCGCCGCCGAGCCGCGCGACGGTGTCAGAGGCGCGCACGCAGTTGGTCAGCCGCCGCGCAACCTCGCTCAGCAGGCTGTCGCCATTCTGGTGGCCATGCGTGTCGTTGAGGGACTTGAAGTTGTCGAGGTCAATGAACAGCAGGGCATGCATGTGGTTGGAGCGCATGCCGCTGGCCAGCATCTGGCGCAGCCGGTCGAGCAGCAGACGGCGGTTGGGCAACTGCGTGAGTGAATCGTAAAAGGCGAGATTCCAGATCTTGTCTTCGGCAGCCTTGGCGTCGGAGACGTCGCGCAGAATCGTGAGCACGCAGGGTGTGCCTTCGACCTCGATCAGAGAGGCAGAGATGAGCACCCAGATCAGTGTGCCGTCTTTTCGGCGAAGGCGTGCGCGGGTGTCACGGAAGAAATGATCCTCGCTGAATGCCGTGGTCATTTTTTCGCGCTCTGTGGGGTCGAGCCAGACGTTCAGTCCCTCGTCGGTTTTGCCGAGCACTTCATCCGCGGTGAAGCCGAGCAACTCCAGATAGGCGTGGTTGACGTCGATCAGAACGCCATCTGACATCCGCCCGATGGCGATGCAATCGAGACTGGCCTGAAAGACCGTGCGGTAGCGTGCCTCGCTGGCGCGCAGGGCCAGTTCAGAGATCTTGCGTTCGGTAATATCCTTGATGGTTTCGCAGAGTCGTTCCGGTTTTCCCTGCGCATCGCATGCGATCTTGCCACGGCTCAACACCCAGCGTTCGGTGCCGTCATTTTTGCGCACGATGCGGAACTCTTTATCGAAAGAGAGATCGCAGACCAGCGTCTTGGGCGACAGGTAGTCTTTCATCCGCTCCCGGTCATCGGGATGGACAAGTTCGAGCCAGCTTTGCCCGGTACGCGGATAGCTGGCATCGATGCCGAAGATCTCATCCAGCATGGTGGAACTGGACCAGTGGTTGGCGGCAACGTCAAAGACATAGCTGCCGATGCCGCCGATCCGTTGGGACTCTTCGAGCAACTCGGCATTTTCGCGCAACGCGCGTTCGGCGCGCACCTGCTCGGTGACGTCGAAGACGATCGAGTAAAGCAGGATCTTGCCGCCGATGTGCACGGGAGAAGAGTAGACGCGCACATCGCGCAACTCGCCCGCGGCAAGGCGATGGCGGAAGTTGAAGTAGGTGCGCTCTTCGAGCACGGCGCGACGCCGCTCTTCATACACCTGTTCCGGGGTCAAGGTGTTGAGCAGCGTGATGGGCGCGCCGATCAGATTCTTCAGCGGGTAGCCGTAGTAGTTTGCCGCTGCGCGGTTGGCATCGACGATGGTGCCGTTGTCGGGCTCGATGAGCAGCAGTGTCATGGTGCTGTTTTCAAACAGGCTGCGGAAGCGTGCCTCGCTTTCCTTCATGGCTTGCGTGGCCATGATGCGCTCGGTGATGTCCTGAATCAGGCCTTCGTGATAGAGCGGTCGCCCCCTGTCATCGCGCACCAGGCGGCCGTGCAGCGCGACCCAGATCACGCTGCCGTCCTTGCGCTTGAAGCGGCATTCGTAGCCGCGCACGACGCCATGTTCCGGCGCACGCACATTGCGCAGATAGCCCAGACGCTCTTCCTGATCGAACCAGATGTCGGTCTTGACGTCCTGCACCATGCTGATCAGTTCTTGCGGGGAGCTGTAACCGAGCATGCGCGCGGCGGCGCGGTTGGCGGTGATGACCTGGCCGGTCAGCACGCTCTGGAAGATGCCCTCCAGCGAATCGTCGAAGATGGTGCGGTATTTTTTTTCGGCTTCGGTGAGCGCTTGCAGCAGTTGTTTTTTCTGCGTGATGTTGCGCGCAATGCCCGAGGCCCCGATGACCTTGCCCTGCGCATCGCGCACGGGCGAGATGCTGACCGATACGTCGACCGACGTGCCGTCCTTGTGCACAAATACGGTATCGAAGGGGGAAAGACCACGGCCCGAGGTGATTGCCGCAACGATTTCCTGCTCCTTTTCCGCAGAGAGGTGATCTCCTGCCAGGGCTTTTACAGGCTTGTGGAGAATCTCTTCGGACTTGTAGCCGCAGAGCCGCTCGGCTCCGGCGTTCCAACTGACGATGGCGCCGTCGAGAGAAACGGAATAAATGGCGTCGTCACTGGACTCGACGATCGAGGCCAGCAATGCCTTGGCGTTTTCGGCCTCGATGCGGCTGCTCTCATCGCGCGCCACTAGCGAGATGCCGGTGATTTCGCCCGCCGGGTTGCGCGTCGGCCAGCCCGTTGCCGACAGCCGCAGCCGTTGCCCGTTCTTGTGCAGGCCGATGAGTTGCAGCAGCGGAATCGCCTGCCCTCCGAGCAGGTCCTTGACCCAGTGGCGCGGACGGGCCGCCACAAGAAGGTTCTCCATCGGCATGCCGATGGCCTCTTCGCGCGTGTAGCCAAAGATCTCGGCCGCGCCCCGATTCCAGGTGAAGATTGATCTTCCCGTCGTGCAGGTAAAGATCGCGTCCTCCGAGCTTTCGATGACCTCGGAGAGGTGCCGCTGCACCTCCTCGGCGATCTTGCGCTGGGTGATGTCCTTGCCGAAGATCGAAACGCCGGTGACCTCGCCCTCGGAGATGATGGGATGAAAGAAGAACTCGACGATAGTGCCGGCCAGCATCGTGTATTCGATGTGGAAAGGGCCTTCGTGCAGGGCGCGTTCATAGAAGGCCTGCCAACGCGCGGCGCGTTCGGGCGGAAACTGCGTGTGGAAGGCCTGGCTCAGCGTGGGTTCCAGATGAAAGGTCAGCAGGCACGCCTTGCGGAAGGCCTGATTGAAAGCCTGCAGGCGTCCTTGCTGGTCCACCGACCAGATCATGTCGGTGGTGCTTTCAAACAGGGCGGCGAGATTGGCTTCGGCGGGGCAGCACATTCCGTTCGTGTCCTCTTCGGGCATCGCATCGGGAAGAATACAGGCGACGGAATTGTGGGTGCGAACGGAAACGGCGTCCCAAAAGTCCTGGCAGGGCTTTCGATGCGAGGTCAATCGCTCGAGCAGTTTCGGAAGGGGTGCACGTCGCTGAAAAAGTCTACGTGTATTCCGAAAATGCCCTAAGAGCGCTCCAAGGATTCATCGGAGAAACGGGAACAATCTTTATGGATTGCGAGGGGGTAATTCGGAGAAGTAAGTGAGTTTTAATTCCATTCTTGGACTTTTTTAAAGCCGGAGGCAGGGCCACAGGCGGAATCCGGTGCCTGCGGCTCTGGTGGAAGTGGCTTAATCGCGTTGCGTTTGCACGCGAAGCGCGGCCCGCGTGGCGGTCTTGAGTGTTCCGTAACTGTGCAGGGTGCGCGCCAACTGGCTGGCCGCCGAGGGCGGTAGCAGCGTGGCAGGAAGGGCGGCCCTGAGCAACACGCCCGAGCCCTGCGCGTCGAGCACGCTCGAGACCAGGGTGTGGGCCAGCGGGAGCGGAAAACTTTCGGTGACAACGACGTTTTTGCCGCGGACGGCGACGAGCACCGGCCCCTCGCTGGTGGTATAGATCTGCGTGGCGCCGATGCCGTTTCCCGGCGTGGCTTCAGTGGTTTCGAGCTTGACGCTGTTGTACTTGTGGGCCAGATTGTCCCCGTAGAGCTTGGCGAAGGCCCGCGCCGAGGCCGGGTTGCGCCAGCTTGAAAGATAGAGCAGGGCCAGCGATGCGGTGCCGGTCTGCGCGCCGTTGCGCTGTTGCCCGGCCCAATAAAACCCGCCATTCCAGGCCGAAGTCAGGTTGCGCGCGGCCTCGTCGCCGCCGAAGAGCTTGAGCATGGTGCGCAGGTCGAGCTGGCCGATCTGGCCAATGTCATAGGGCCGATAGAGCGTGTCGACGAGCGGGTGGATGTCGGGCATCAGCGGCACGGCGGGCGCGTGTTGCTGCTCGTACTCGCGGGGATTGAGAATCTCCCAGCTTGAGCTCGGTGGCCGGTCGAGCATCCCGGCAAAGGCGGCGGTGCGGCCCTTCTCCATCCAGATGTCCTGCTCAAAGCCAAGGCCTTCGCGATAAGGGAAGAGCATCGATTCAGAGAGCAGCAGGGGGGCGCGGGCCATGACCGGCGAGTCGGTTCCACCGGTCATTTGCTGGCGCATCACCTCTATGACTTCAGGATCTTTGACGAGGCTTTTGCCGAGCGGCCTGAGCACGTAGTCCATCATGACGGCCGTGGCCTGGCCTTCGACGACGGCATCGCGCGCGGTGTCGATCTCATCTTTGGCGAGGTGGTCGCGGTCCGCCGTGGCGCTGCTCGAAACCTCGTCCGGCGTCTGGTTGCCCCAGCGCTCAAGGTTGCAGTGCTGGTCCTGCAGGGCGTGGGTTAACTCGTGGGCCAGCACGGGCTTCTGCTCCTCGACGTCGACCCAGTCGAGCAGGTTGACGGTCTTGGTCTTGGGGTCATAGTAAGCCTCGACCTGCTCTTTGAGCAGCGCCAGCAGAAAGGGCTTCAGCGCGAAGTCGCGGTCGAGCAGACCGAACTTTTTCAGCACGATCTCGTCCCGTTGCAGGCGCTTGGCGCTCTCGTCCTCGTTCATCTTCTGGTTCAGATAGCGCTCGACCTCGTCGCGGGTGGTCAGGCGGCGATGGACGGAGCTTTTGATGGGCAGCCCGGTCTCTTCGGAGGAGAATTTGAGCAGCGGATCGACCAGAGCGAAGAGCTTTTTGGCCTGTTCCGGGCTGATGCGGCTGGAAGCCTTTTGTTCGCCTGTTGCTGCCGCCGGAGCCTGCGCCGCCAGCCCCGTGGCCAGCGCCAGAGCCAGCACGGCGGCCATGAGCGGCCGCAGCGAACAACGCCGGACAGTGGTGCCAGGTTCGTATGAATGCCAAAATTCGATCATCGAAGCTCTTCCTCTTTTCTACGATTCCCGGTGGAGTTGCGCTGCTGCTTGTTGACCTATCGTCTCCACATCTCCAAGGCTATAATCAGGGATGCAGCCCGGGGCGAAGGCTCCGGAGAAGCAAGGTTCAAAAAAAGATTTCCCATGACAGAAACCCACCTCTCCCCGACGATACAGGCGACTCCGCTGGTCAAGATGCTGACGGCGCGCACGCAACCGGAACTGATCGAGTACCGGGGTGTTTTGACCCCTGCACGATTGGACGCAGCCGAGCAGGAAACCGAGGCACTGGCCCACGGCGCGGCGCTCTATGACCTGGGCTGGAAGCGCCGGGTGGCGGTGCGCGGTGAAGACCGCTTCCGCTGGCTGAGCGGCATGGTGACCAATACGGTCAACGATTTGTTCCCGAACACCGGCGCGTGGAACTTTGTGCTGAATGCGCAGGGGCACATTCTGGGCGATGTGACGGTTTGGCGCGGCGCCGAGGAGATGGCACCGGTGCAGCGCGGTCTGGCGGCCAGCGCGGCCGATCCGTTGCGCGGCACGCCCTTTGCCGGAGCTTCGGGGTTGGAGCTGGAGATCAACGCCTGCCAGCTTGAAAAACTGCTGACGCACCTTGACCGGTTCATCATCATGGACGATGTGGAACTGGTGGTTCTGAACCAGGAGGTTGCCGGCCAGCCCGCGCCCGAAGCGGTTTTTGGACTGACCGGGCCGCAGGCCAACGACGTGCTTGAGCGCGTCGGGCTGCCCACCTTCTCGTTGCCGATGATGGGCGCGAATGTTGAGTGGAACGGGCTGAATCTGCGCGTGGTGCGCAATCACGGCGTGCTGGCGCCGCGCTACGAGTTCTGGGTTTCGATTGCGGGCGCGGAAAAGTTCATCAAATATCTGCGCGCGGCCGGAGCCGTCGCGGTGGGGGCCGAGGTGCTCGACGCCTATCGCATTGCCGAGGGGATTCCCGCCTATGGCATCGACATTGCCGAGCGCGATCTGCCGCAGGAGACCTCGCAGATGCGGGCCCTGCACTTCAACAAGGGCTGCTATCAGGGCCAGGAGATCGTCGAGCGGATTCATGCGCGCGGCAACGTGCGTCGCCATCTGCGGCCGATCGAGCTGACCGGACCACTGCCGACGGCGGGTACTGGGCTGACCCTGGCGGCCGGTGGAGCGGCCGGTGCCATCACCAGCGCGGCCACGTTGTCTTTGGCCGGTGGTGCGCGCAGCTTTGGCCTCGCCATGATGCGGGCCGAGGCCGAGATCGGCGAACAGGAATTTTCGTATACGGTGGGCGAAGCTACGGGCACGGCGCGTATTCTGGCTACACCGCCAACACTATAAACAAGAACGGTTGAGTCCTGCCGACAGGACAGACGGAAAACATGAGCGACAGCGAACGTCCCAAATTCGAAGTGATTGACCGCCGCAAGATGAAGGCGGCCGAGGAAGCAGAACACGAGCAGGAGAGCCCGGCTGCCCCCGCTGTTGAGCCGGAAACCAGCGGCGAGCCGAAGCCCGGCCCACGGCTGGTGGTCAGCGAAGGCCACGCGGTGGAAGAGGAAGCAGCGGAGCAGGTGCCGCCGATGCCCCCCGCCCCCTCGGCCGATGAGGTTGCGCAGCAAAAGACCGCCTATGCCGCCGCCTCGCAGCGGCTCGAGGATCTGGTTCGTGCGCAGAACCCCGGCGCGGAACCGCCCCCGCCGATCACCTTCGAGAGCCTGGTCCAGCAGTTCTACGTTTCGGCCATGATCCAGATGGGTGCCGGAACCCCCGAGGGCCAGCGCCCGCGCATCGACATTCTCGGCGCGCGCAACACCATCGACCTTCTCGGCATTTTGGCGGAAAAGACCCGCGAAAGCGCCAACGAAACCGAAGCCCGCATGCTCGACACCGTGCTCTTTGACGTGCGTCAGGCCTTCCTCGAGCTGAGCAACATGGTCCAGATGCAGGCTCCTCCTCCGCCGCCGGAGATCAAGTAGGCGGGGAGCGAGGGACCAAGGGACCAGGGACTAGAAAAAGCTGGAAGCTAGGAGCTGGTGGCTAAAAGCTGGCGAAGCACTGGCGCGAGCGAACGACTTCGGTCGTTCGCTCGCGCGCATACGGGAGACGATGGACGCAACGCTGACATTTCTGGGGACGGGGACCTCGATGGGGGTTCCGACGCTCGGCTGTACCTGCGCCGTCTGCACCTCGCGCGACCCGCACGACAGCCGATTGCGGCCTTCGGCGGCGTTGCGCTGGCAGGATGCCAATGGTGCGCACACGGTGGTCATCGACACCGGCCCGGACTTCCGCACGCAGGCCATCAACGCCGGCATCAGGGCGCTCGACGCGGTCTTTTACACGCATGCGCACGCTGACCACATCATGGGCCTCGACGATCTGCGGCCGCTGAGCTTTCTGGCTTACAAAGAGCATGGGCCGATTCCGCTGTATGCGGCCGAGTCGACGCAGAAGATTCTGCGCCGCATCTACGACTACACCTTTTCGCCCGACTCCACCTATCCGAACCGCGCGCGCGTTGAGCTGAAGCCGCTCGAGGGCGGAGCGACGGTGGCCGGTGTCGGATTCACCCGTGTGCCCGTGCAGCATGGCCATCAGGTCATCAGCGGCCTGCGCTTTGGCCGCGCAGCGTATCTGACCGACGTCAGCAATATTCCCGAGTCGAGCTTTGCGCTGCTTGAAGGCGTGGAGACGCTGGTGCTGTCGGCCCTGCGCCACAAGCCGCACGCCACCCATGCCTCGATTGAGCAGGCCGTGGCCTGGGCGCAACGCATCGGCGCGCGGCACACATGGTTCACGCACATCGCGCACGACCTGGGGCACGAGGAGACCAATCGCGGCCTGCCCGAGGGGATCCGGCTGGCCCACGACGGGCTGACCGTTCCCGTGCAACTGGGGATCGACTGAGCATGAGTGATTTTTCTGTCTATCGTTCGCTGGAGGGGATTCCTGCCGGAGTGGGGGCCTGCGTGGCCGCCATTGGCAACTTTGACGGCGTGCATTGCGGCCATCGCGAGATTCTCGCCGCCGTCGTCGCCGAGGCGCGCGCCAGAAACGCCCGTGCCATCGCCATCACCTTCGATCCCCACCCCGAGCAGTTTCTTTTTGCAGACCGTGCGCCCAAGCTGCTGACGCCGCCGGGCGAGCGGCTGCGCCTGCTGGCCGCCACCGGCCTCGACGCCGTGCTGGTGCTGCCCTTCGATGCGGAGCTGGCCGCGATGCCGGCGCGTACTTTTGTCGAAGAGGTGCTGGTGGCGCGGCTCGGGCTCTGCGCGCTGCACGAGGGCGCGAACTTCTGCTTTGGCCGTCGCGCCGAGGCGGGCGTGGCGGAGCTGACCCGCTGGGGCAAAGAGCTTGGCTTCGTGGTACACGTGCATGAGGCCGTCAAGGTACGCGGGCTCGAGGTTTCAAGCACGGCCATCCGCGCCTGTGTGGCGGAGGGCGATCTGCGCCGCGCGCGCTGGATGCTGGGCCGCCCCTTCGCAGTGCTCTCTACCCAGGCGCATGGGCGCGGCGTGGGCCACCGGCTGGTGGTGCCCACGGTGAATCTGGCCGACTATCGCGGCCTGCTGCCGAGCTTCGGCGTCTATGGGACGCGCATCCGCATCGGCGAGCGATGCTTTCAGGCGGTGACCAACGTGGGCAACCGGCCCACCTTTGCCGGTGCGGGCTTCAGCGTGGAAAGCTACATCCTCGACTTTGAGCCGGTGGAGATGAACGAGACAACGCCGGTCGCGCTCGAGTTTTTGTACCGTCTGCGCGGCGAGCAGACCTGGCCCTCGCCCGAGGCGCTCAAGGCGCAGATTATGAAGGACGTCGCCCGCGCCGAGCGGTATTTCCGGCTGCTCGCGTAGGCGTCAGCGGATCGCCAGCCCGAGGCTGATGCGCAGGGCGCGATCCACCTGAGCCATGGTCGGCGCAGAGAGCGTGCCGTAGATGGCGCGAAAGCGGCGCTGATCGACGGTGCGAATCTGGTCGCAGAGAATGTAGCTGTCCTTGGTCGCACCCCCCTCCCCCTTGTTAACAAGCACGTAGATCGGGGAAGGGCTTTGAATGTGTGCCGCATCGGTGAGCGGAACCACGATCGTGGTCGAAGAAAAGCGATTGCCCACATCGTTCTGGACCACGACGCATGGCCGCGACCGGCCCTGTTCGTGCCCGACGACCGGATCGAGTGCAACCTCGACGACCATGCCGCGAAACGGCTTGCCGACCATCAGAGCCCCTCGCGATCCACGGGGGCAAACTCCTCGGCGATGGCCAGATTCATGCTGGCGTTTGCGGTATAGGCCACCGCCAGCTCGGCATCAAACTTCTGTTTTTCCAGACCGTCCAGCAGGCGCTCCACCGCGGTCCGAATCAGCTCGCTGCGGTTCTTTTCCAGCTGGCGGGCCGCCTCATCGGTGCGCTTCAACAGGCTCTCGGAAAATTCAACAAGAACCCGTTCCTTGCCCGGGCGCTGCGCTTTTTTCTTGGCGGGTGTCGCGGTCGGCATGGAAGGCCTCCTCGGGCGGGCAGTGCTTTGCCGTGGAGTCCATCATAGCCGAATTCTGGTCTCAACAAGTACGCGTGTATATATGAAAACATATACACGCGTACTCATTGCAGTGTTCCCGTCCGGCTCTGCCCCCGGGAATCGTCTATGGCGTGGCGGTTTTGACAGGTGCCCTGGCAGGTTTCGCAGCAGGCTGCGCTGTTTGCGTCGGCTTGGTCGGCGCTTTTGCGGGTGTCGTGGCCGGTTTCGTCGCTGCCTGTGTTGCGGGCTTTGGGGCCGATGGCGTTGCGGCGGGCCTGGTTCCCGGCGTCTTTGCGCCCGGAGCCGGTGGATTCTTGGGCGCAGCGGGCACCGGGCCCGGCTTGGGCAGCGTGGCCTCGGTGTTCGGCGCGGAGTTTTCTACCGGCGTGACTGTCGCGGGCGGCAGATTTTCTCCGGGGAAGGCCTCATGCGGCGTCGCGGCGATGGCGGCCCGCATCCAGTTCATCCAGATGGGCAGTGCGGCGCGCGCGCCGGTCTCCTTTTCGCCCAGTGACTCGCGGCTGTCGTAACCCACCCAGACGCCGCAGGTGATCGAGGGAGAAAAGCCCATGAACCAGGCGTCGGTGTAGTTGCTGGTGGTGCCGGTTTTGCCGCCGAGAGGGTGATTGAGCTGCGCGGCGGCCGCGCCGGTGCCGAAGTGCATCACGCCTTCAAGCAGCACCATCATCGAGCGCGCCGTCTGCTGGCTGATGACCTCGTGAATCTCAGGCCGGTTCTCCCACAGTACGATGCCGTCGGCATTCGAGACCTTGCGGATCAGCCGTGGCGTCACCCGCACGCCGTCGTTCGGGAAGACCGAGTACGAGGCGACCTGCTGGGCCAGCGAGATCTCGGCCGCGCCAAGGGCCACCGGCAGATAGGGCTGAATCTCGCTGGTGACGCCGAACCGGTGTACCAGATCGATGACCTTGTGGATGCCGACCTGCGCGGCCAGCCGGACGGCCGGAATGTTGCGCGATTCGGCAAAGGCCGCGGCCAGGGTCATCGCGCCCTTGTAGTCGTTCTCGTAGTTGTGCGGGGTCCAGCCGCCGTAGCTCACCGGCGAATCGACCACCATGTCGGTGGGCTTGGCGCCGTTTTCCATCGCCGCCGTGTAGACGTAGGGCTTGAAGCTCGAACCGGTCTGACGCGCGGCCTGCGTGGCGCGGTTGAACTGTGAAACGGCAAAGTCACGGCCGCCGACCATGGCCAGCACGTCGCCACTGGTGTTGTCGATGGCCATCAGAGCGCCCTGCGTGCCGGAGTCCTGCTCCAGCTCAACGCGCCGCGCGCCGCCGGCCATGGCTGCCGTGAGTCGCACATAGATCAGGTCGCCGGGGCGAACGACGGCGTCGGGCCTCTGCCAGCCCGTCCATTGCCAGTCCTCGGGGGTCAGCACCGCCTCGGAGTGCTCGCGGCCGGGAATGCCGATGCGCGCCTTGATGGAGAGGCCTTCGACGCCGGTCACCATGGCATGCACGTAGTCGCCCGGCTGGTGCTCGACGGCCCAATCCGGGTGGCGGAAGTTGTCGAGCGTCAGCCCCTCGTTGAGCACATTTTCGAGCCGTCCCTTCCAGCCGTGGCGGCGCTCGTAGGCGGCCAGCCCGTCGAGCACCGACTGGTTGGCGACCTTCTGCAGATCGAGGTCGAGCGTGGTGTCGATGCGCATGCCCGATTCGTGCACCTGTTCGGAGCCGAAGCGCTCGTCGAGCTCCTTGCGAATCTCCTCCTGGAACCACGGCGCCACGTCGCCCTTGGGCTGCGTGATGTGCAATCCGAGCGGCGCGTTGCGGGCCTGTTCGGCCTGCTCATGGCTGACCATGTGATCCGATTCCATCTCGGAGAGAACAAGGTTGCGGCGGCGCAGCGATTTTTCCGGGTTCAGAATCGGCGAGTAGCCGACCGGCCCCTTCGGCAGTCCGGCCAAAAGAGCCGCCTCTTGCAGGTTCAGATCGCGCGCGTGCTTGCCGAAATAAAACTGGCTGGCGGCCTCAAAGCCGTACATGCCGCTGCCCAGATAAATCTGATTGCCGTAGAGGGTAAAGATCTGCTGCTTGGTGAAGGTGCGCTCAATCTGGATGGCGAGATAGGCCTCTTGCAGCTTGCGGCCTGCGGTGCGCTCGGAGGAGAGAAACAGGTTGCGGGCCAACTGCATGGTCAGCGTCGAGGCGCCCTGGGCGCGGCCGTGCGAGCGCAGATCGTGCATGAGCGCGCCGCCGATGCGCAGCACGTTGATGCCCCAGTGTGATTCAAAGTCCTTGTCTTCAATGGAGATGACGGCCTCGCGCAGAATCGGCGCAAAGTCGTTGTAGCCGACCACCTCGCGCCGCTCAAGGGCGAAGGAACCAATGGGCCGACCCTTGCGGTCGTAGAGGTCAGTGGTCGTCGAGGGCCGGTAACGCTCAAGGTCTGTGATCTGCGGCAGATCGACCGAGTAGACCAGCATCAGGCCGGCGAGCGAGCCGGTGACGAGCGCCAGCACAAACAGCAGCAGCACGGCCGAGCGGCCGGCCAGCTTGCGGCGGCGATGCGGCGGCAGCGGCTTTTCTGGCGGCGTGGCGGGCTCTGCGGCCGCGCCAAAGCGGCGGTTACGGCCGAAGCCATAGGCCGGCGCGTCCGCGAAATCGTCATCGGACCCGGAAAAATAAGGGGGTTGGGAAGACAAGAATCAGCCTCGCGAATAGGAGAGCTTTGCAATGAAGCTTCTGCCTAAGGCTAACGCATTTTGATGGGCGCGGGAGCTGCTCGCTTCGTCTCGGTCGTGGAAAACCGCGAGGGGCAGAACCGATGCGGGAATCAACGGGGTTTGTTCGCGTTCAGAGCCTTTCATGATGCACAAAGGCGTGCCGTGAGTGCTTTCCGCATGGAAACACTCCCGGCACGCCTGTTGTCGTTCTACGGCAATGAGAAACTAATCGACGAAGTCGACCTTCGGGGCGATGGGGATGATGCCCTTCTCGTAGCCCAGATCGAGCAGCGTATGGATGGCCTTGCGACCGTCCTGACCGTAATCGATCGTCCGCTCGTTCACGTACATGCTCACGAAGCGGCTGGCGAGATTCGTGTCCAGATCGCGCGCAAACTGCATTGCGTACTCCAGGCCCTGCTCGCGGTGGTCGAGCGCGTGCTGAATCGAGTCGCGCAGCGCCTTCGACAGAATCTTGTGCTTGTCCGCGCCCAGCGAGCGGCGAATCGCGTTGCCGCCCAAGGGCAGCATCAGGCCGGTCGTCTCACGCCACCACACGCCCAGATCGATGATCTTGTTCAGACCGCTCGAGGCATAGGTCAACTGGCCCTCGTGGATGATCAGGCCAGCGTCAAAGGTGCCGTCGAGCACCGCCGGAATGATTTTGTCGAAGGGAACCACGGTGGTCTTCAGCTTGGGGTTGAAGATCTTCAGCGCCAGATAGGCCGTGGTCATGGTGCCCGGCACGGCGATGTTCAGCTTTTCGAGATCGTCGAGGCTGTACTTGTTCTTGGCGATGATCATCGGGCCGTAGCCCTCGCCGACGCTGCCGCCGCATCCCATCAACGTATAGTTGTCCTGCAGATACGGATAGGCATGGAAGCTGATGGCGGTAATGTCGAAAAATGCCTCTTTCTGCGCGCGCAGATTCAGCGATTCGATATCGCACAGCGTATGGGTAAACCGATAGCCGGGCACGCGCACCTTGTTGGTGGCCAGCCCGTAAAACATGAATGCGTCATCGGAGTCCGGGCTATGAGCGATGGAGATCTCAACGACGTCGTCTGGATTTGTGTGCGGATTGCTCACAGGTCTTTGACATCCTTTCCAAGAACAAACACTGTCTAGTCTTTTAGATGCCTTCCGACAGCTTCAGGCCGCAACACAATTGCGCCGTGCCGAACGGTGGACAGTCGATTTTGAAGTTTTTCTTGCCGGGCGTGCAGCTCTGCTCTCCGGCTTTCGGTTCATTCTGCCCGGCTTATCCAGCCCGGCCTCTTCCGGCGCTGCTTCTCAAGAGTGGTGCTCCAGCCCGGCTGCGGCACCCCGCAGCATTCCGAGCGAAACCAGAAGGCCAATCATGAACCCTACGCATCAGTACGAACTTTCCAAGCATATCAAACCGGAGGCCTTTGCTCTGTAGCCGCACCCACTTCTGCCGCGCAAAGCCGGGATTTTACGACCCATTACGTCCGTCAGGCTCGTAGAATTCCGGCCTCTCTGGTATGGTCAGGGAGGAAGTTTTTCCGCAAAGACAATGAACCCTCCATAGGACGAACTCGAGCATGTGGAAGCGCTGGCGAACCCGGATCTTGCTGTTTATGGCCGTACTCGGTCCCGGTTTTATTACCGCCAACGTCGACAATGACTCGGGTGGAATCTTCACCTATTCGCAGGCCGGCGCGCAGTACGGGTACACGCTTTTGTGGACCATGCTGCCGATTACGCTGGCGCTGATCGTCGTCCAGGAGATGTGCGCCCGCATGGGCGTGGTCACCGGCAAGGGCTTGAGCGACCTGATTCGCGAGGAGTTCGGCCTGCGGCTGACCTTTGTGCTGATGGTTCTGCTGGTTCTGGTCAACTTTACCAACGTGGTGACGGAGTTCATCGGCATCGCCGGATCGCTCCATCTGTTTCATATATCAAAGTTTGTATCGGTCCCGCTCTGCGCCCTGCTGGTCTCGGTGCTGGTCTTTCGCGGCGACTACAAGAGCACGGAAAAGATCTTTCTGGTGGCCTCGCTGGTCTACATCGCCTATATTTTTGCCGGCGTGCTCTCGCAGCCCGACTGGCACGATGCGCTGCTGGCCACGGTGAAACTCCCCCCCCGGACCGTATGGCACGACAAATCTTACATTTACATGGCCATCGGCATTGTCGGCACGACCATTGCGCCCTGGATGCAGTTCTATCTGCAATCGTCGATTGTCGAAAAGGGCATTCGCGTGAAGGACTACGCGGCCTCGCGACTGGACGTGGTGGTGGGCAGCTTTTTCACCGACATCGTGGCCTGGTTTATCGTGGTGGCCTGCGCGGCGACGCTGTTTGTGCATGGGTTGGGCACGATCCAGGTGGCCTCGGACGCGGCCGAGGCGATGCGCCCGCTGGCTGGCGATTACGCCTTTCTTTTGTTCGCCTTCGGGTTGTTCAACGCCTCGCTGTTCGCAGCCTCGATTCTGCCGCTCTCGACGGCCTACACGGTTTGCGAGGGGCTGGGGCTTGAGTCGGGCGTGGACAAGAGCTTCAAGGAAGCGCCTTTCTTTTATTGGCTTTACACGATTCTGATCGCGGGCGGCGCGCTGGCCGTGCTGCTGCTGCCGGACTCGCAACTGGTCAACATGGCAATTCTGTCGCAGGTGCTCAACGGCGTTCTGCTGCCGGTGGTCATCATCCTGATGCTGCTGCTGATCAACCGCAGCGACCTGATGGGCGAGTACAAGAACTCGCGGTTCTGGAATCTGGTCGCATGGTCCACCAGCATCATCGTTATTGGCATGACGATGGTGATGCTGTGGGGACTGGTGAAGCACAACTGACGAGGGGCTGAAGGACCAGGGACCAGGGACTGAGGGGTTATTGTGGATTTGCTTTGGAAAGGCAACCACAGATCCTTCGACTCACCACCTCCAGGATGACAGGGGCCAGTGGACAGTCTATTGACTGTCCACTGCTCTTTAGTCCCTATGTCCCTAGTCCCTTAGTCCCTGCTTTACAGCAGTTTTCCGGCGGCAAGATCGCGGATCAGGCCACGGTCGGCGGCCAGGAAGTCGTAGTTGGGCAGGTCTTCGAGCCGGACCCAGCGCAGTTGTTCGTGGACGCGGGTCTGGATTTCGCCGGTAAACTCCGGGACGGTATAAAAGCGCAGATCGACGGCGCCGCCATGGCGGTAGTTGTGGCGGATGCGCGTGACGTGCTTGCCGATGACGGCCTGAATGCCCAGTTCTTCAGAGAGTTCGCGGGCTAGAGCCTGTTCGGGGGTCTCGCCGGCTTCGATCTTGCCGCCGGGGAACTCCCAGAGCAGGGCCATGGGCTGATCGGCCTTGCGCTGGCCAATCAACACCTCGTCTCCGCGAACGATCAGCGCGGCGACGACGAAGCGAAGCGCGGGCCCGGCAGGACGTGGGCCCAAATTGGACGATTCATCTTCCACGCATCTAGTGTAAACGCCTCAAAAGAGATGCTGGTGCAGGAAGGTGCGCGGCGTCCCACAGAGCGCACCTTCATTAGAACAATCGCGGCAAACTATTCGCCCTTGACCTCGGTCGCCAGGTCGAAGGCTTTTGCCGGATAGAAGCTGGGCCAGCCAAGCTGCGTGGCGGTCTTGAGCAGGGCGGGCGAGGGGTTGACCGGATAGGCGCGGCGGCCGAGTTTCATCATCGCCAGATCGTGCAGGGAGTTGCCAAAAACCGCGTCGGGGGCCGGGACGCCGGCGCGTTGAAGCGCGGTGGCCTTGGCTTCGCCGGTGGGCACATCGACCAGTTCGCTGGTGATGAGGCCCTCGCGGACGCGGACCTCGGCGGCCAGCACGTGCTCTTCGGCAATGCCAAAGGCGCGAAGGCCGGCAGCGACGACCCAGCGATTGGTGGAGCTGACGGCCCAGAGTTCGGTGCCGGACTTTTGCAGCGCGGCGACGAGCGCAGCCAGCTCCGCGAAGATGCGGCCGTGGACAAAGGTGCGCACGTAGGTTTCGGCGGCGGCGCGCAGTTCCTGATCGCGCAGCCCGGCGTAGATTTGCACCATCTCGCCGCAGATGGCCTCTTCACTGACCTGACCGATCTGGTAAGCGCGATAACGCTCGTCGATCCAGTCATTGGTCGAGCGCGAGACCAGTCCCTGATCGAGCGACCAGTTCATGAAGCCAGAGCCCGAGTCTCCGCTCCACAGGGTGCCGTCGCAATCAAAGACGGCGATCTTTGGTTGGTTTTCTAGTACCGCTTTTTCGAACTCGGCGGCAGTCCACAGCAGGGCTTCAGATTCGACAGTAGCCAAACGATGTTCACCCATGATGGTATATTTTTCCATCCTAATTCTAGATCAAAAGCCTTTGGCGCGGTTGTGGAAGGAGGTTCGTGCGGAAGAAAGATCTTTTTGTCGTCGATGGGTGCCATGCGCGTTGACTACAGGCGTGGCGAAAATAGTATTGCCGAGGTTGATTCCGTAATGAGCGTGGTTCGATGTCGCGCCGGGGATGCGCCGTGAGGGCCGCCGACGCCGATAATCAAGAGTGTGGAAACTGCTGGCAATCAGACGCTGTTAAGTGAGTATCAGGCCTATCTGCGCGTTGAAAAGGGACTACGCCCGCTAACCTGCGAGGCCTACCTGAGTGATCTGCGTACCTTTGCCGAGTTTCTGGAAGGCCATGATGGCGTTCTGTTGTCGGCTGTGCATGAAAACGTGACGGGGTTTCTGGAACACCTGCGCGCGCACCAGATTGACGCGCGTTCGGCGGCGCGCAAGCTGAGCTGCCTGCGCGGCTTTTATAAGTGGCTGCTGCTGGACCGGCGCATTGATCACGATCCGACGGTGAACATCGATTCGCCGAAGGCCTGGAAGGTGTTGCCGAAGTCTCTGGCCGAGCCCGAGGTCAACGAGATGCTGGAGCGGGCGGCGATGGCCGCATCGCATCCGCAGGCCAAGGCCACGGCCTTGCGCGACAGCGCGATTCTGGAACTGCTGTATGCGGGCGGACTGCGCGTTTCGGAGCTGACGACGCTGGCAACGAGTGACCTCGATCTGGACTCGGGTCGCGTGCTGGTGCGCGGCAAAGGCGACAAGGAGCGGCTGGTGCCGATTGGGCACACGGCCTGCCAGGCGCTTGAAGCGTATCTGCGCGAGGGGCGGCCGCATCTGGAGCGGATTGCGACGCACCGCAAGACGACGAATCCCGAACGCGCGTGGCTGTTTTTGTCGTTGCGTGGTATGCCGCTGACCCGGCAATGGATCTGGCATCTGGTGAAGGCCGCCGACAGCGCGGCGACGCCGCACATGTTGCGGCACAGTTGCGCAACGCACATGGTGGAGCACGGTGCCGATCTGCGCAGTGTGCAGACGCTGCTGGGCCATGCGGACATTGCGACGACGCAGGTCTACACGCACCTGGCGCTCGGCCACCTGAAGGAAGTGCATCGCAAGTTTCATCCGCGCGCGGTGCAGCATGAAGCGCCGGAGCCGAAGAACGAGGACGACGCCTTGAAGGAGTCGGCATGAGCGCGACGGTCGAGCCCATTGTGGCAATGCCGCTGGGCGCGCTGGTCGACGAATATCTGCGCATGCTTTCGAGCGAACGCGGCGCCTCCGAACACACGCTGCGCGCCTACGAGCGCGAACTGCGCAACTTTACCGGTTGGGTCGACGAACATCTTGCCATCGCGGACAACGTAGCCAGAATCGACCACACGGAGATTCGCGCTTATCTGGGCTCGCTCTACGATCGTGGGCTCTCGAAGGCCTCGGCGGCGCGCGCGCTGGCGGCGATTCGTAGTTGGTTCAAGTGGCTGGCGCGGGTGGGCCGTGTCGAGCAGAATGTCGCGGCGCTGGTGGCGACGCCGAAGTTGCCGAAGCATCTGCCGCGTGTGCCCTCGATTGAACAGATGAACCGGGTGGTGGATGCCGTTGATGAGGATGCGGCGAGCTGGCCGGCGCGCGACCGCGCGATTCTCGAGATGCTGTACGGGTGCGGTATTCGCAATGCCGAGCTGACCGGGCTGAACCTTGAAGACATTCACTGGGCCAACGACGCGGTGCTGGTGCGCGGCAAGGGCCAGAAGCAGCGCTATGTGCCGCTGGGCGACGCGGCGGCGGTGGCTTTGCGCGAGTACATGGCAGAGCGGGCGGCCTTGCTGGCCGCGGCCAACGGGCATCCGACGCCGGCGCTGTTTTTGAATCTGCAACTGCGCGGGCTGGCGAAGCCGGGCGGCGAGGCGCGGCTGACGACACGCAGCGTGGGCCGCATTGTGAAGCGGATCGCGGTGCGGCGCGGGCTTTCGGCCGACGTGCATCCGCACACGCTGCGCCACGCCTTTGGCACGCATCTGCTGGAAGAGGGCGCGGACCTGCGTTCGATTCAGGAACTGCTCGGCCACGAGCGGCTTTCCACCACGCAGCGCTATACGCAACTGACCTCGGCGCACCTGACGCAGGTCTACGACCGCACGCATCCGCGCGCGAAGTAACGCTGAAAATCAGCGCACGGCAAACTGGCGTTTGAACAGCGCGGCGGTTTGCGCCTTGAGCCGGGCGGAAAAAATGCGGCGACGGATCAGCGCCTGCTCGATGAGCGCAATCGGGTCGGCCGGAGTGTCGGCAAGAGGCCAGGGACGGCACTCGATGAGCGTGGCTCCGTTGCCGCGCCGGGCGTGCGCGATGGACTCGGTGGCGACGCGGTAGAGGGCGACGGCATCGTTGAGATCGGCGGCAATGCCGGGCAGGCCGTAACGCGTGGCGCTGGCGGCGGCATCTTCTCCGTCAACGGTGTTGCGACAGACGAAGAGAACCGGCAGCTTCTGCTTGCCTGCGCGGGCCATCGCCTTGCGCAGCGCGGGTTTCGCCGTGGCGTAATCGCCGCAGAGCGCGACTGCGATTTTCTTCTTCTTCTCTGCCTTGTTGACCGCGGCGGCATTCAGTGCGCGCTCCAGTTGCTCTTCAAGCGGAAGCGCGGGCGCGATGAGCCGGTAGCGCGACCAGGGTGTGCGCGTCGCGGCTGAGCGGGCCAGGGCATGCAGGCTGGCCATGGGCAGGCCTTTGACGATGCAGGGGGCGAGCGCCTGCGCGCCGGGCGCGAGCGTGTCGGCACCGAGCAGATCGATGGTGCAGGCGATGCGCTCCGCCTCAAAGCCCGGCGCATCGCCGGTGGGCGCAAAACCGCCTTCGTGTACCAGCGCGGGTAGCTGCTCGACCAGGAGACGGCAGTGCAACATGGTCGCGAAAATCTCAAAGAGCTTGCGGTTAGAAATCAGCGCGAAGCCCTCGTCGGGCGGCAGGGTGCGAAGAAGATCGGTCAGAGGCTTGGAACGCATCGGCATAAATTTTCCTGGAATGAGTCGATTGTAAATGGCGGAGGCCGCGCGGGGGCGATCCGACAAAGCCCTCGTGACGTAAAGTTTCTTCAGAGAGCTCCTGCCGCGCAGTAAAGCGATTTTAATAAGATGAACTGCACATTCGTTCAAAAAATATTTTTACCCGGTGAAGGGGATGACACGATGCCTTGTTTCTCGAAGATGCGCCAGGCGCTCGGCGCGCTGTGTGGAGTGATTCTGGTCGCGGCAGCGGGTGTGCCTGCGTGGACGCAAACGGTGGCCTCTAACAATGTCACGTGGACAACGCTCGGCACAAACGCGCATGACTCCATGCCGATCGGCAACGGCGATCTGGCGGCCAATGCGTGGACCGAGCAGAACGGCGCGATTGTGCTGCTGATCGCCAAGTCCGACGCGTGGACCGAGACCGGCAAGCTGGTCAAGCTGGGCCGCATTCGCATCGAGACCACGCCGGCGATCTTTACCGGCGCGGGATTTACGCAGACGCTGCATCTGGAGTCGGGTGCGATGGAATTGCATGAGGGGCAGAACGCGGCGCGTATCTGGATCGATGCAAACCATGGGGCTCTGCACGTGGAACTGCACGCCGCCAGGCCTGTTACGGCGCGCGTCGCGCTTGAGAGTTGGCGTACGACGCACGCGATGGAGGTGAGTTCGCCCGACAAGGACGGCATGGCGGAGCTAGGTGGCGACGGGCTTCCGGTTCGCTTTGCGGCCGATACGGTTGTCCCCGGTCCAACGTCACTGCGCTGGTATCACTTCAACGAGCAGAGCCTGTATCCGACCGTGCTCAAGCAGGAACATCTTGAGAGTCTGCTCGACAAGTATGCCGACCCTCTGCTGCATCGCTGTTTTGGCGCGCTGCTGACGGGCACAAACCTCAAGCAGGACGGCGCGCAGGCGCTGGCTTCCATCGCACCCGCACGTGATCTTCGCGTCGATCTGGTGGCGTTTTCACAGAAGAACGCCACGCCCGCCAGCTGGCTTGCGGGCGTGGACGCGGCGGCACAAACGGAGAACCCGGCCCATCTGCGCGCGGCCTGGGACGAGCACGTGCAGTGGTGGAGCAGCTTCTGGCAGCGGAGCTGGATTCGCGTCACGGGCGACGAGAATGCACGCCGGGTTACGCAGGGCTATGCGATGCAGCGTTACATGATGGCGGCCAGTTCGCGCGGCGAGCTGCCGACAAAATTCAACGGTGGTCTGTTTACCGTGGGTGGGCTTTTCCCCGCTTCGCATAACAGTCCGGGGGCAACGAGTGTCGTCGAGCGCAGCCCTGATTATCGCGCCTGGGGCAACTGCTACTGGAACCAGAACAACCGGCTGCTCTACTGGCCGCTGCTGGCGACGGGCGATTACGATCTGCTGCAACCGTGGTTCAACATGTATCTGAATGCGCTGCCGCTGGCGAAGGATCGCACGCGTCTTTACTATCATCACGACGGCGCATCCTTCCCGGAGACGATGTACTTTTTCGGGCTGCCGAGTCTGCACGACTTCGGCTGGAACAACCCCACCAACGAGATGCAAAGCCGCTGGCAGCGCTATCACACGCAGGGCGCGCTTGAAGTGATCGTGCAGATGCTCGACTATGTGGACCAGAGCGGCGATGAGGAGTTTGCGCGCACCAAACTTGTTCCCTTTGCCGATGCCATCGTGACCTACTACGGTCTGCACTGGACGCACGATGCGCTGGGCAAGATTCGCATGTATCCGACGCAGTCTCTCGAAACCTACCAGCTCGACATTCTCAATCCGGCGCCGGATATCGCGGGGCTGATGTCGGTGCTGCCGCGCCTGCTGGCGTTGCCCGAAGTGGATTCGACCGCAGCGCAACGCACGCTGTGGAAGAACACGCTGCGCGATTTGCCCGCGCTGCCCAAGGGCACAACCACTGCCGAGGGCAAGACGCCGCCGCTCGGCAAGGGCGATCCCAACGGCTGGCCGGTGCTGTTGCCCGCTGAGAGCTACGGCAAGACGAGCAACGCGGAAAACCCGGAGCTGTACGTTGCATTTCCCTATCGCATCGATGGCCTTGGCAAGCCCGATCTGCAACTGGCGCAGAACAGCTTTGCCGCGCGCCGTTCGCCGCAGAACACCTGCTGGGGGCAGGACGGCACCGAATCCGCCGTGCTCGGCATGACCGAAACCGCGCAGAAGGCCGTCATTGCCGCGTTTTCCAACTACGGCGACCAGCGGTTTTCGTGGTTCTGGGCACCGGCACACGACTGGATTCCCGACCTCGACAACGGCGGCGGGGGCATGATCACGCTCGAAGAGATGCTGCTGCAAAGCGACGGCCGCAAACTGATTCTGCTGCCGGCCTGGCCCGACAACTGGTCGGCCGAGTTTCGTCTGCACGCGCCGTACAGGACCGTGGTCGAGGGCCGCGTGGAAGCGGGCAAACTCGTCGATCTGCGGGTGACCCCGGCCAGCCGCGCGACGGATGTCGTCTTTGGCAGCGCGTTGCGTTGATGGGGTGCGAGATCGCGGAAAGCTCCGCGACCTCACGCCACGGTTGCACTTCCCGCCATCGCACAGTACTCTCCGTACAGAGGATTCTCTGATGCTCACATCCGCGCCCGCGCGATCGGTTCGCAGCGAGATTGTCTTCGGCTTCGCTCTGGCGCTGGCCTGCGCGCTCGGCTGGTTGCTGCGCTCGGTGCTGGTTGAGCTGTACGTGACGGCGTTGTTCGCGGTGGTGCTTGCGCCGGTGGTTGCCGCGCTCGCCCGCTTTTCCGTTCGTGGCTGGCAGCCCTTCAAGGGATGGGCCATTTATCTCTTGTTGGTGCTGCTGCTGGGCGCGGTCGGGCTCTTTCTGGCGCTGGCGCTGCCGCCGGTCATTCGCGACCTGCAAGAGTTCGCGGCCACAGCGCCCACGCGCGTGCCCGCTCTGCTCAACCGCCTCAAGGGGCTGCCCTACGCCAGCCAGATCGACAGCGCCGACCTCAGCGCTCGCGTGCAGGAGTTTGGCGGCAAGACAGCAGGGCTTCTGCTCGCCTCGCTCTCCAACTGGGCCAGCGGCCTGTTCGACATTGCCATGGGCGTGATTCTCACCATCTATTTTCTGATTGAGGGTGACACGGCTTACCGCTGGTTTCTGTCGCTGTGCCCGGTGGCGGGCCGCGACCGGCTCGATCGCACGTTGCGCCGCGCCGAGGTGCGCATGGGCAAATGGCTGATCGGCCAACTGGCGCTGATGGTGATTCTCGGCGTGCTCAGCACGCTGGTTTTTGCCACGCTCGGCCTGCGCTACGCCTATGCGCTTGGCGTGCTCACCGGTGCGCTGAACATTGTCCCGGTGCTGGGTGCGGCGCTTTGCATCGCGCTCGCCCTTCTGGTCGCCTCCATTGATTCCTGGGGCCGCGTGATGGGCGTCGCCATTTTTTATCTCATCTATCAGCAGCTTGAAAATTCCGTGCTGACGCCGCGCATCATGAAGAACACGGTCGGCCTGCCCAGCCTCTCGATTCTGATTGCGCTGCTGGTGGGCTCAAGCCTTGCCGGCATTGTGGGAGCGATGGTCTCGGTGCCTACTGCCGTGCTGGTCTCCGTGCTGGTCGATGAATACCTCGTGCACAAAACAGCGCCGGAGGTGGCTGCGGAAAAACGGCCTGTCGAAGATAAGCCTCTGGCCTGAAGATCGCCGCGCACAACAGAAAACCCCGGGGGAATCCTTCGCTTGCGCGCAGGATTCCTCCGGGGCTGTTTTTTGCTTCTACGGAGCGTGTTTACTTTGCTTCCGGCTTCCAGCGTAGCACCGGCTTGCGCGCGGCCAGCACCTCGTCCATGCGAGAAACGCGCGTGGAGTGCGGCGCGGTCTTCACCAGCTCCGGCGTCTCTTCCACTTCGCGGGCAATGGAGCGCAAGGCCGCGACCAACTGATCGAGTTCGGCCAGCGATTCGCTCTCGGTCGGCTCAATCATCAGCGCGCCGTGGACGATCATCGGGAAGCTGACGGTGTACGGATGGAAGCCGTAATCGATCAGCCGCTTGGCGATGTCGCCGGTCTTGACGCCCTTGGCCGCCTGATTCTTGTCGCTGAAGACCACCTCGTGCAGCGAGGCCGTCTTGTACGGCAACTCGTAGAGGTCTTCGAGCTTCGAGCGCAGGTAGTTGGCGTTGAGCACCGCGTCTTCGGTGGTCTGGCGCAGACCCTCGGGACCGTTGGCCAAGATGTAGGCCAGCGCGCGCAGGCAGACGCCCACGTTGCCGTAGAAGGCACGCACGCGACCCAACGACTGCGGCCGATCATATTCCCAGTACTTCGTACCGTCTTCTTTTCGGGCTAGCACTGGCGTAGGAAGGAACGGCTCAAGAAACGCCTTGCACGCCACCGGACCCGAGCCCGGACCACCGCCGCCGTGGGGCGTCGAGAAGGTTTTGTGCAGGTTCAGGTGCATCACGTCCACGCCGAACTCGCCCGGCCGCGCCTTGCCCACCAGCGCGTTCATGTTTGCGCCGTCCATGTAGAGCAGCGCGCCCTTGGCATGGAGAATCTCGGCGATCTTGGCGATCTGGCTCTCGAAGACGCCGATCGTCGACGGGTTGGTAATCATCAGGCCCGCCGTGTCCTCGTCGACCTGCCGCGCGAGAGCTTCAAGGTCGATGCCACCCTCGGCATTCGACTTCAGGTTCTCGACCGCATAGCCGCAGATGGCCGCCGTTGCCGGGTTGGTGCCGTGCGCCGAGTCGGGGATGATGATCTTTTTGCGGGCGTTGCCCTTCGACTCGTGCCAGGCGCGGATCATCATGATGCCGGTCATCTCGCCGTGCGCGCCGGCGGCCGGCTGCAGGGTGATGGCGTCCATGCCGGTGATCTCGATCAGCGATTGCTGCAACAGGTCGAGCACCTCGAGCGCGCCCTGGGCCAGTGCATCGGAGCGGTAAGGGTGTGCCTCGGCAAAGCCCTCGGTCCGTGCCACCGCCTCGTTGACGCGCGGGTTGTACTTCATGGTGCAGGAGCCGAGCGGATACATGCCCAGATCGATGGCGTAGTTCCATGTCGAAAGCCGCGTGAAGTGGCGCACGATCTCGATCTCGCTCAACTCGGGAAGCTCAGCTGGGATCTCCCGATACGCTGCTCCAAGAAGAGCGGAAGCATCAATGGCGGGTACATCCAGCGCGGGCAGTTGATAGGCCTTTTTGCCCGGCGATGAGATCTCAAAGAGCAGCGCTTCATTCTGCGTCTGATGCGCGCGCACGCGCGGCGTAGTGATTTCGGTCGCCATTATGCAACCCCCTTTCCGGCCAGCACCTTGGCGGCCGCGTCAATCTGCGCGCGGGTAGTGACCTCGGTGGCGCACCACAGCGTTGCGCCCTTCAGCTCTGGATACCAGCGGCCCAGATCGATGCCGCCGATGATCTTTGCTTCTTCGAGTCGTTTGCTCCACTGCTCTGGCTTCTCGTTGGTGCCGATCACGAACTCGTGGAAGTGCGGTGCGCGGGCGAACAGCGGCGTCACGCCGGGAATCGCGCCCAGCGTCTGCGCGGCATAGTGCGCCTTGGCCAGATTCTGCTCGGCCAGCTCGCGCAGGCCCTCCTTGCCGTAAATGGCGAGGAAGATGGTCGCCATCAGCGCCACCAGAGCCTGATTCGAACAGATGTTCGAGGTGGCCTTTTCGCGGCGAATATGCTGCTCGCGGGTGGCCAGCGTCAACACGAAGCCGCGGTTGCCGTCATGGTCCACGGTCTGGCCGACGAGACGGCCCGGAATCTGCCGCACGTACTTGTCCTTGGTCGCCAGCACGCCGCAGTAGGGGCCGCCGTAGCTGAGCGCGACGCCGAACGACTGCGCTTCGAGCGAGACAATATCGGCCTCGACCGGCGGACGAACCACGCCGAGCGAGATGGCCTCGGCGATCGAAACGATGAGCAGAGCGCCCTTGGCATGCGCAATCTCGGCGATGGCGGCGATGTCTTCAATGGTGCCAAAGAAGTTCGGGCTCTGCACCAGAACGGCGGCCGTTTCCTCGGTGATCGACTCGGCCAGCGCTTCCAGATCAACGCGGCCGGTCTTGGCCTCATAGCCGACGGTGGCAACGGGCAGTCCGCGGAAGTGCAGATAGGTGCCGACCACCTCGCGATACTCGGGGTGCACGGTGGCGGCCACCACGGCCTTCGAGCGGCCGGTGATGCGCATGGCCATCAGAATGGCCTCGGCCGCGCCGGTCGAGCCGTCGTACATGCTGGCGTTGGCCACGTCCATACCGGTCAGCTCGGCGATCATGGTCTGGAACTCGAAGATCGCCTGGAGCGTGCCCTGGGTGATCTCGGCCTGATAGGGGGTGTAGCTGGTGAGGAACTCGCCGCGCTGCACCATGGCATCGATGACCACGGGCCGGTAGTGGCGATAGGCACCGGCGCCGAGGAAGCTGGCAAAGTCGGTCGCGTTCTTCTGGCCTTCGCTGCGGAAGTAGTCGAGAATCTCGCTCTCGGCGTGGGCGCGGGGCACTTGCAGGTTACCCTGGAGTCGGTGTTCGGCGGGAATGATCTCAAACAGGGAGTCGATCGAGGCGGCGCCAATGGCAGCCAGCATCGATTCGCGCTCCGCCGGAGATTTGGGGAGATAACGCATAGCGGTAGTTGAACTCCTCGCTTCGAAGCAGGCGGCTTCGAATGGAAAGACAGCACGGCGCGGGCCGGGAGTGGCCCGCACGCGTAGTCAAAAGATGATCCTTCGCGGAAAAAGGACGCCGGGGAAGCGGAAGCGCGAAGGTACTTCGGAGACGGCTTTAGTTGCCGGTCTCTTCGGCGATGAAGGCCTCGTAGGCTGCTGCGTCGAGCAGGCCATCGACCTCGGCCGCGTTGCCCAGCTGAACCTTGATGATCCAGGCCTCGTGCGGCTTCTCGTTGATCTGGTCGGGAGCCTTCTCAAGCTCGGTATTGACGGCCGTCACCGTGCCTGTGACCGGGCTGTAGAGGTCGCTGACCGCCTTGACGCTCTCGACCGAGCCGAAGACCGCGTTGGCCGCCACAGTGTCGCCCACCTTGGGGACATCGACGTAAACGATGTCGCCGAGCGAGCCCTGCGCGTAGTCAGTGATGCCGATGGTGCCAACGCCACCCTCGACGGAGATCCATTCGTGCTCGCGGGTATAGCGGAAGTTTGCCGGATAGGCCATGGGAGATTGCTCCTTTGCGTAGTAAAAGGCTTCAAAAATCGCAAAAAATACAACGAAATTCCAGTGTAATCTGCCGAAGTGCGGCGGCGGCGGCTCCGCCGGATTTTGTTCCCTGCAAACAGGATTTTAGTGGGCAAAGAAGCGGCCGTGGCCCCCCGCAGCCCAGGGATCGTACTGCGCGGCGAAGGCGGCGCGGTGCTGCACGCTGGGGTGGTTGTAGAGCCAGAACTCGACGAGGGGGCTGGGATTCGGGTCCTCGAGCCAGGCCGCGCCCATGTGGTTAAAGCTCGAAACCGTCGCCCGTTGCGGGTCGGCGACGATGCCGTGGATCGCCTCCTGCCCGTAGACATCGGCCTCGTGCTCGTAGTGGCGGCTGAAGGCGTTGCTGATGGGGGCTCCGACCAGGCTCACCACGGACAAGGCCAGCAGAATCAACAGAAAACCCTGTCGGCTCGCCAGAGGGTTTTTCTCTGGGTCTTCGGCCAGATGCCAGCGGGAAGCCTTTTTCGACGCCCATCGACCGGCAAAGTGGGCGCTCAGACCGAAGGCGACCAAAAGCCCCAACAGCGAGCCGGCAATGAGCTTGGGGATATGGTGCAGCACGTAGTGGCCGCTCTCGTGGCCGAAGATGAACAGAATCTCGTCGTCGGGCATGCGGTCGGTGGTCGTGTCCCACAGGACAAAGCGCTTGCTGGCGCCGATGCCGGTTACGTAGGCGTTGATGCCGTTGGACTTGGCGCTGGCCTTCATCAAAAACATGCGCTCGGGCGGAATCTGCGTTCCGGTGCGGGCCACCACCTGTTCGAGCTTGGGAACCAGTTCCGCGTGATGCGCCGTCAGCGGCTCATATTTGTTGAAGATCGGATCAATGATTAGTGGCGAAACAAAGACGCTGGCCAAGGAAAGCGGCACCGAGACCGCCCAGAGCCAGAGCCAGTAACGGCGCGGAGCACGGCGCACCAGCCAGTGAAAAAGCAGCAACAGGGGCGCAATGAGCAGCAGCGAAAGGGCGAGGCTCTTGGCCTGATCGGCCCACCAGCCGCCCCAACCCTGCACACTGATTTTGTAGTGAAGTCCGACGGCGTGGCCAAGCAGGCCCAGCGGCAGCTCGGCGAAGGTTGAAAAAAGAAGAAAAATCGCGAAGAAGAGTACACCGCTGAGCCAGCGCCGTTGGGTGCGCGCTTCGGCCCAACGCGCCAGCCCGGCGGCCCAGCCCCGTGCCAGAAACAGCCAGAGAAAGCCGATGCTCCAGAGCCCGCCCGTGATGCCGAGCGTGGTGCGAATGCGGCCAAGCACGACGGCCTGCCGGAGCTTGTCGGCGGGCAGGTGGTAGGCCGCGACGGGCTGCGCCGAGGGGGCGGCCTGTGTCTGCGGCGCGGGGGTGGACTGCGCGAACAGACGCATCGGGGCGCAGGCCATCACCAGAAAAACGAGGAAAAGCACTCCGCGCCACGCGAATCTCACGAAAAACTCCTTTTGCAGGCCGCACATCGCACTCTGCCCCATGCGCTCTGCATACTTTGAACGATACGTCCCGGCCTCGCAAAAGTTCCAGTTCTTTCCTGCGGCCACCGAGGTGCGCGGTGTTCACGGAGAGTTTTGGAATGTGAGTGGAAGGAAAGAGCGGCGTTTTCGGCGGCCAAACAGCGTAGGAGTATGAGAAAAACCTCAACAATCCCACGAAAGTGCCTGTTAAGTTTCTAAATATTCTCTAATTTAAGCCGATGCATCCTGTACGGAGAGATTTGGATGTTCGCTCATCAGCCCATATCGTACTTGCTGGCTTCCCCGGATCCGACGATTCTGCAGACGGTTGAACCGATTGTGCAGAACTTCGGCGCGCGGGCAAGCATCGCTGTGAATGCTCAGGGGGCTCTCGAAATTCTGACGAGCGATTTTCCTCCAGCATTGGTGATTCTGGATACGACCTTGCCGGGCATGGAGATCGGCCCGTTGTTGTCGGCGGCGCAGGCCAAAGCGGCGCGAAGAAGCTATCCCATTGTTCTGATTGCAGATGACGTCATACAAGAGTGGTCTGACCGGCTGGTCGAGGGCGTGATCGATGACGTGATTCTGCGGGACGCGCGGCCAGAATACTGGCGGTTGCGGATCGACCTGGCGTTGAGAACGCACCGGATGGGCCGCGAACTGGATTCGTTGCGCGAGGTCTCGACGCTGCACTCGCAATTGGATCGGCTGACGGGCACCTACAACCGCAAGGCGATGTTGACGATGATGTTTCGGGAGACCGACCGGGTGCAGCGGATGAAGTCGTCGTTGAGCCTTCTCCTGCTGGACATCGACGACTTTGGCCACTGGAACGAGCGGCTGGGTGCGGACGTCTGCGACGAGCTGCTGTGCAAGGTCTGCGAGCGGACGACGCGCACGCTGCGCAGCTATGACGTGCTGGGGCGGCCGGGCAAGGACGAGTTCCTGATTCTGCTGCCGGGCTGCACGACGGAAAATGCGATGATGCTGGCCGAACGGCTGCGGCAGGAGGTCTTCAGCGAGCCGTTCCGCGTCAGCGGCGAATCGATCCGGCTGTCGGCCTGTTTCGGCGTGGCCGCTAGCCTGGGCCGTTCGCCGGTGGTGGTGCTGCGCGAGGCCGAGCAGGCCTTGCAGTGGGCCAAGAGTTCGGGGCCGGAGTCGATCGAGTTTTTTGGCGAGGCGAAGCGGCCGGCGCATGCGCCGTTGACCTACCTGTCGCCGACCTCGGGCGATGAACTGCTGGCCTGGTGATTTTTTAAAACTGAGCCATCGTGAGGGATGGATCGGCGCGGGCCGCCCTGCAACTGGGGCGGCCCGCGTGCGTGTGATGGGAGTCGAGGATTGCGGCCGCAGGTTCCCTTCGAAAAGCAACCGCAGATCCTTCGACTCACCACCCCCAGACTGAAGAAAACGCCTGGGGCCCCGTTCGCTCAGAATGACTACGCATTCGGGGTGACGCTCGGGATGACATTTTCTTATTTATCAATCACTTAATTTCTTTGTTGTTGTGGCCTAGTCTTCTTCGCCGAGGCCGAGGAAGCGGGCGAAGACGTCGTTCGAGAGCAGGCGGCCCTGCGGGGTGAGGCGCGCGGAAAGCGCGTCGGCGGCCACCAGACCCTCTTCGACGAGGCGGGCGAGGACGGGGCGGGCGGGCGCGATTTTTTCTTCGCCAAATTCGGCGGCAAGTTCGGCGAAGCGGACGCCGCGATTGAGACGCAGGCCGAGGAACCATGCCTCTTCGAGCTGGCGGTCGGGCGAGAGCCAGCCGGTTTCGGCGGCCGGAGCTTGATCGAGATAGTCGTTGAGGTCGTCGGTGGTGGTCGAGCGCAGCACGTAGGGCTGCTCGCCCTGATCCTCGTCCTTGGGAATGGCGACGAGCATCGAGGAGGCGTCAAGGCCGAGGCCCAGATAGGGCTTGCGCTGCCAGTAGCGGAGGTTGTGGCGCGCGGCCGCGCCGGTGCGGGCAAAGTTCGAGATTTCGTACTGCTCGATGCCGGCGGCGTTGAGCGCGGTGCAGCCGGTCTCATACATGTCGGCGATGGCCTCGTCGGTGGGCACGAGGGCGGCGTGGTAGCGCTTGCCGCCGGCGATCAGCTCGCGGCCAAGGCGCGATTCCTCGTCGACCTCGAGCATGTAGAGGCTGGCGTGGGGTGTGCCGGTTTCGAGGAGGATCTCGAGCGATTCGCGCCAACTGGCGCTGGTTTGCCCGGCGAGGCCGGCGATCAGGTCGAGATTGAAGTTGGTGACGCCGGCCGCGCGCAGACGGGCGATGTCGTCGAGAACGATGGCGCGCGTGTGATGGCGTCCGCTCGACTGGGCCTCGGCGTCGACGAACGACTGCACGCCGAGACTGGCGCGATTCATGCCGGCCTGAACGAGTGCCGCGAGGGTGCGGTCGGAGAGCTGTCCGGGGGCGCATTCGACGGTGATCTCGGCGTCGGCATCGACGCTGAAGTGCCGGTGAATGGCGGCGAAAAGCTGCGCGATGAGCTTGGGCGCGAGCAGCGAGGGCGTGCCGCCACCGAGGTAGATCGAGTCGACGCGGTGGGGCAGCGCGACGCCCATGCGCGTGGCCCAGACTTCGGCCGTGGCCAGGTCTTCGACGATGCGCTCGACGTAGCGCGCATGCATGCTGGCCGGATACACGCCCGAGGCGAAATTGCAGTAGGTGCACTTCGAGCGGCAGAAGGGAATCGAAAAGTAGAGCCCGAGTGCCGGTCGGTCCAAACGTTCCATAGGATGATTCTTTCACGAATGTGCGCGCGTGGCATGCCATGATGAGAGCAGGGGAGTGCGCGTGAAACTCTGGCCGTTGCTGGGAATCGTTTTGATGCAGATCTTTCTGCTGTTGGCGCATGGCTTTGTTTGCCATAGCTGGATTGTGCTGCTGGGGTCGCACTTGCCGGTGAGCGCCTGGGCGCTGCACACGGCAATGATCGTGCTGGCGCTGAGCTTTATTCCGGCAACGCTGTTGGCCTTTCGCATGGACAACGGCGTGGTGCGCGCGTTCTATGTTGTGGCGGCAAGCTGGCTCGGCTTCTTCAACTTCTTCTTCTGGGCGGTGTGCGTGGCCTGGATCTTTTCCGCCTTCGTGGGGCCGGAGGCGGCGGCCCGGATTTGCGGCGGGCTTACCGCGGCGGCCTTTCTGGTGGGCGTGTACGGGCTGGTGAACGCGCGCTGGATTCGGCAGCGCGCCTACCTGGTGCGGCTGCCGCATTTGCCGGAGAGCTGGCGCGGGCGTCGCGCGGTGCTGCTGAGCGATGTGCATCTGGGGCCGATCAACGGGCTCGGCTTCAGCCGTCGTCTGGCGCGGAAGATTGCCGCGCTTGAGCCGGAGATTGTCTTTCTTCCGGGAGATCTGTTCGACGGCGGCGCGGTGGATGGCGAGCGTCTGCTGGCGCCGTGGCGCGCGCTGCGCGTGCCGCTTGGCATCTATTTTTCCACGGGAAATCACGATGAGTTTGGCGAACTGAGCGCGTATCGGCGCGCAATCGAGAGCGCGGGAATTCGCGTGCTGCACAATGAGTCGGTCGAGGTGGACGGGGTTGCGGTGCTGGGCGTGGCCTATGCGGATTCGACCTCACCGCTGCATCTGCAACACGCGCTCGAACGGATGAGGCCGCGCGCGGATCAGGCGGCGATTTTGCTGAACCATGTGCCGCACCGGCTGCCGGTGGTGGCAGGATCGGGTATTCATCTGCAACTGAGCGGACACACGCACGGCGGGCAGATTGCGCCGTTTACCTGGCTGACGCGGCGGGTCTTTGGGCGGTTCACGAGCGGGTTGCAGCGGTTCGGTACGATGACGGTGTGCACCTCGACGGGGGTGGGCGTGTGGGGTCCGCCGATGCGCGTCGGCAGCGCCTCGGAGATTGTGATGTTGCGCTTCGAGCCGGAAGAGCCGGAGTAGGTCTCGAAAGATTTTCTTTGTCATGGGAGCGCGCGCCAGCCGCAAAGGCCGACGGCTATCATGGAAGGTGCAAAGCCGCGTGTGCGGCGCCACCAGACTGGCCCCAAGGAGAAGATTTCGAGTGAGCACCCTGTTTCCCATGCACACGTCGGACGGAAACGCCGTTCTGCGTACCAGCCTTTCCGGCATCGACCTCTTGCTGAATCCGCGATTGAACAAGGGCACGGCCTTTACCGCGGAGGAACGGGATGCCTTTGAGTTGCACGGCATGCTGCCGCCGACCATCGGCTCGCTCGAGGAGCAGCGTGAGCGGCGCAAGATTGCGCTGGGCGGCCGTGCGACGCAGTTTTCAAAATACATCTTCATGCGCGACCTGCAGGACAGCAACGAGACGCTGTTCTACTCGTTCATTGAGCACAACGTGGAAGAGCTTCTGCCGGTCGTCTACACGCCGGCGGTGGGTGAGGGCTGCCAGCGCTTCAGCGAGATCTGGCGTCGGCCGCGTGGCCTGTTTCTGAGCTATCCGGAGCGCGACAAGATGGAGCAGATCCTGGCCAATCCGCGCTTTGACGAGGTGCGTTGCATCGTGGTCAGCGACGGCGAACGGATTCTGGGCCTTGGCGATCAGGGCGCGGGCGGCATGGGGATTCCTATCGGCAAGATGGCGCTGTATACGGCGCTCGGCGGTATTCCGCCGGAGCATTGTCTGCCGATTCTGCTCGACGTGGGCACCGACAACGAACGGTTGCTGAACGATCCGATCTACATTGGCTGGCAGCACAAGCGCGTGCGCGGGGCCGACTACGATGCGTTCATCGAACAGTTTGTGCGCGCGGTGGAACGGCGCTGGCCGAAGATCCTTCTGCAGTGGGAGGACTTTGCGGGCATCAATGCGCAGCGGCTGCTCGTGCGCTATCGCGACCAGCTTTGCAGTTTCAACGACGACATTCAGGGCACGGCGGCGGTGGCCACCGGCACGCTGTTGGCGGCGGTGCATGCGACCGGCGTGCCGCTCAAGGAACAGACGATTGTCTTTTTCGGCGCAGGCTCGGCGGGCATCGGCATCTCTGACCTGCTGGTGGATGCGATGAAGGCCGAGGGGCTGAGCGAGGCCGAGGCGCGGGCACGCATCTATGCGATTGATCGCCATGGTCTGCTGGTGGAAGGTTGCCCGGAGATGCGGGCTGACCAGCAGAAGCTGGTGCGCAGCCGCGCCGAGATTGCCGACTGGTCGTTGGCCAGCGAGAGCACGGTCTCGTTCTACGACGTGGTGCGCAATGCGCGGGCCACGGTGCTGATCGGTGTTTCGGCGCAGCCGGGAGCCTTTACCGAGGATGTGGTGCGGCAGATGGCCGCCAACTGTGCGCGGCCGGTGATCTTCCCGCTCTCGAATCCGACGGCGAAGGCCGAGGCCACGCCCGCCGATCTGTATCGCTGGACCGAGGGCCGGGCGATTGTGGGCACCGGCAGTCCCTTCGCGCCGATTGCCTTCGAGGGCAAGACGCTGCATACCGCGCAGGTGAACAACTCGTACATTTTTCCCGGGCTGGCGCTGGGCATTCTGGCGGTGGCGGCGCGACGGGTGACCGATGCGATGATTATGGCCTCGGCGCGTGCGTTGGCCGAGCTGTCGCCCGCCCGCACGGACCCGCATGCAGCGTTGCTGCCGCCGATTGCCGAGGCGCGTGCGATCAGCCGGCATATTGGCGAGGCCGTGGCCCGACAGGCCGTATCCGATGGCGTGGCCGATCCGGTGGACGAGGCCGCGATCAAGGACAAGATTGTCCATGCCATGTGGAGCCCGGTCTATCTGCCGTATGAGCGCGTCGACGAATAAAGGCTCACGCACCATTGCGCGGCAAAAACAACGGCCTCGTTCCCGATGGGAGCGAGGCCGCTGTGCGTTACGTGCGCGCTATTCGTTTTCCTTGGGAACCTGCTCGAGCAGCCGGTTCCAGGTGCGCTGGTTTTTGCGGAAGGACTTTTTCAGATCGGCGAGGATCTGCTCGAAGTCGGCGTTGGTGCGCAGCCGGTTCCATGCCGGGTTCTTCTGGAACCAGGGATAGTTTTCGTTGCCGAGGTAGATGGTGCGGCGCAGCCAGTGCAACGCCTCGCTGGCGTCGCCCTCGATGGCGAAGTAGGTGGCCAGCCGGTAGGCCATTTCGCCATCGGCCTCGGCACCGGCCAGCGTGTCGTCGTTGAGCAGCGACGCGGCCTTTTCGCGCATGCCGGCCTGAATGTAACAGAGCGCCAGCGTGGGCACGGCGATGCGCATCAGGGCGTCGTCCTTGGTGACGCCTTCGAGAATCTCGATGGCTTTGTCGAGCTTGCCGAGGCGCATCTGCTGGTAACCGGCCGAGGTGCGGAGCAGCGGATGCTTGGGCTCGAGCGCGAGTCCTTTTTCCAGTTCGTCGCCGGCCAGTTCCAGTTGGTTCTGATAGTGGTAGACGCGGGCGCGATGGTTGTAGAGGATCGGCGCGTTGGCCGGCGCCAGCTTGAAGGCGCGGCTGAACTGCTCAAGCGCCTCGTCGTACATGCCGTCGCAGCGCAGCGCGATGCCGGCGACCATGTGCACGTTCCAGTCATTGGCGGCGGTGGCCAGCAGGTTGGCCGCGCCGTGACGGGCCGACTCCTTTTCGCCGCGCGCCAGCAGCATGTAGATGCGATAGAGATTCGGCTCGACCGAGCCGGGATCGAGCTTGAGCGCCTCGTCAAAGGTGCGGCGGGCGTGGATCAGATGAATCTGTCCGCCGAAGCCGTGACGGGCATATTGGAGCTCGGCGATGCCCAGCCCCGACCAGCCGGCGGCAAAGCCGGGATTGGTGCTGGTGACGTGCTGCAGCATGGCGTGCGCGCGGTCCAGATCACTGCGCGCGCCGGTGCGGATCATGAAGGAGCTGAGCAGCGCGCGGCCCTGCAGATACTCTTCGCTGACCGCGCCGGTCAGAGTGGAGTCGGCCTCGGCCGTGCGTGGTCCGCTGCGCGGTGCATCCATTGATTCGCCGGCCGCGATGCCGTGCAGTGCGGCGAAGACCTCGTTTGAAATCTCCGTCTGCACGGCGATCAGATCAAGCGAGGCAACGCGGATGGCGCCGCCCGAACGCAGGCTCTGCTTGGCGATGTCGAGCAGTTGCCAGTTCAGATCAAAGCCCGTCTCCGAGCGCACGAAGTTGCCGGCGAGTACGAACGAGACCATCAGCTTTTGTCCGATGGCGAGCGGGTCCATCTGCGCGATGGGCACATTCATCAACGTGCTGGTGGGGCGGACGACCAGCGCCGGAATCCGCGCCAGTCGCGCCGAAATCGCATCGGCCAGCGCGTAGCCGTAGAGCGGGGAAACGGCTGCGGCGCCCATGTTGGTGAAGGGCAGCACGACCAGTGAATTTTGCGGCGTGCGCACGGCGCTTGATTCGCGGAATCGCTCGGCGAGCATCGAGAGAAAGCCGGTGGCGCGCTTTTCCGCCTCGGGGCTGGCGGCGGGCAGTCCGACCGTTTCACTGGGCAGAAGGCCGGTGTCGATCTCGAGGGTGCGCATGATCGTTTTGAGCGCCTCGCGAATCTCGGCGGCCGAGGCATAGCGCGTGGCCGGGTTCTTCTCAAGGCAGGTGCTGATGACGCTCTTCAACTCGGGCGCGATGGTCGGCACGATCTCGCTCAGGTCGGGCGGATCCTGGAACTGGATGGCGCGGATGGCCTGAAAATCCTCGTCGTTGGGACGAGCAAAGGGATGGCGGCCGGAGGCCAGCTCATAGAGCAGCACGCCGACGGCCCACAGATCGGTTTGCACGCTCGATTGTCCGGTGACGAACTGCTCGGGCGCCATGTAGCGGATGGTGCCGCCGCGTGCCGTGTAGGTGGCAGGAACCGCGCCGGGCTCGGCGTTGGCCGCGTCGTCCGGACGATCTTCGGTGTGCAATCGCCGTGCCAGTCCGAAGTCAAGAATCTTCACCAGGCCGCCGTCGGTCAGCATGACGTTCTGCGGCTTCAGATCACGATGGAAGATGCCGAGCGAGTGCGCGGCGTGCAGGCCGTCGGCGATCTGGATGCCGACTGAAAGAATCAGTTGCAGTGCCGCCGGTCCACGCGCGATCAGTTGATCGAGCGACTGGCCGGGGACGTACTGCATGGCGATATAGGCTTCGCCGCCGTTTTCGCCGACCTCGTAAATGGCGCAGACGTTGGGGTGTTCGATGGCCGAGGCGAGGCGTGCTTCGCGCAGGACCGTGGTGCGCATCTGTTCGGCGCTCAACATGCCGGAGCGCAAAATCTTCAGGACTGCAGGCCGTTCGAGCAGGGTGTCGTTGGCTAAATACACAACGCCGCTGCCGCCGGCGCCGAGTTTGCGAATGATCTCATAATGCCCAATGGTTTTTCGTTTCGTGGCCACGCTGGTAGTGTACTGGTATTGCCCTCAAGAATGTCTAAAATTGTATTGGCAGAAGAAACCCTGTTTCACGTCGTTGGAAAATGGGACAATGCACCGAAAACAGACAGGCGTGCGTGGCGGCATCATGAGAAAAGTTTTTCTGGCAATGGTTGCGGGCGGTTTGTCCATGGCAGGCGTGTTGGCGGCGCAGCAGCCGGAGGCACAGGTGCGTACGGGCTCGGCGAGCGGCGTCGAGGCCGAGGCGCGCGTGCAGAGCCTGCTGGCCGATCACCAGTTTTTCCGCGTGGAACAGGCGCTGTCGTCGTTGCCGCCCGAGGATGCGCAACTGTATCGCGGCGTGCTGGCGAACCGTCGCAATGATGCGGAACAATCCATCGCGTTGCTGGAGCCGCTGGTGGAGCGGGTGGCCGCGCGGGGTGACCTGGCGCAGGAAAAACTGTTGCGCAAGGCTCTGGCCGAAGACTATCTGCGCGCGGGTGCGTGGGCCAAGGCCGCCGCTGCCTACGACGCGCTTGCCGCGCGGCTCGGCGCCAGGTTGAGTGCCGACGAGCAGGACGAGATAGAACTGCCGCTGAAGCTGCTGCCACTGGCCAGGGGCAATCCGGCGACGACCGTCGAGCCCTGCGAGCCCTTCACGATGCAGGTGGAAAAGAATCCGCTGGGCATGATCGACGTGCCGGTTTTTGTGGACGCGCGACCGCGTGCGTGGATGCTGGACCCGACCGCGCCCTTCAATCTGATTGCGCGCTCGACGGCGAAGGAGGTCGGGCTGAAGTTGAGCGCGGAGACGGCGACGATCCGCACGCTGACCGGCAGGCCCATCGTCGTGCGCATGACGGTGATTCCGCGGCTGACGCTGGCCGGCCGACTGACGCTGCGCAATGTGACGGCCTTCGTCTACGATGACGCCGATTACGCCTTTGCCGAGTCGCGCTATCAGGTGGAAGGCGTGCTTGGCTATGCGGGTTTGCAGGCGCTTGGCAGCGTCACGATCACCGGCGACGACACCATCGAGGTGCGGCCCTCGCGTGCGACAACGGGCAAGGACGACCGGTTGACGACGGGCGTGCCGTTTTTTCTGGACGGCGACCGGTTGATTGTGGCGCTCGGCAAAAAGACCGGTGCGCAGGCCGATGCGTCGATGTACGTGGTCGATGCCGGGAGCCAGCAGAGCTATCTGACCTCGCGCTACTACAACGAACACAGCGACGAATTTGCCGGGCAGAAGATGGAGTTGCTGGCGATTCCGGGCGCGGAGAGCTTTCCTCCGCAGCCGGCCTTCATGGCCGAGACGGCGCATCTGGCGGTGGGCGATGCGACGGTCGCGGTCCACTACATTCAGGTGATCACGCAGCCGCTCGGCGCGGCGGCCTTTGACGATGTGTACGGCGTGCTTGGCATCGACGTGCTCGATCAGCTTGGCTCGTACACCTTCGACTATCGCACCATGCAGTTCGCCGCCAAGCCGCGCTAGAGAAAAATCCGAGTTGCTGTTCCCAGAGGCACGTATCTCGACGAGGGCACGGTGACTCGGATTTTGCTCTAGCTTTCTATTGAGGTGCGCGCGGGTGCGAGCAAGCTCAGAAGCAACGAGACCGCGCCATGCGCGAGGAGCGCGGCGGCGGCGATGCACAGGCTCTGCTCAAGCACGCTATTCGTGCGGCATCCGGCATAGAGAAATCCGCCGAGCAGTCCGCGCGTGGCACCCTCGGGCAGAGTGATGCCGTAGACCAGCAGCGCGGCCAGTTGCGCGGCGAAGAGCCCGGCGAAGGAGGCGCAGCCACGGAGGCGCGGTGCAAAAAGCGCCAGCAGCAGGGTGGCCAGCGCGGGCACGCCGAAGACGGCGGCCAGCAGCACAACAAGAGCGAAGACATTCTGCGTGCCGACGGCGGGCGCAAAGCCCCATGCGAGCGCCAGCGCCGCGATCGCGACGGCCGCGCCCGCGGTGACACGGCGGCAGAGCGCGAGCTTTTTGATCTCGGCGGCGACCTCATCGATGGCCGGGGCGCGCGGTATGGAAAGATCCTGAACAAAGGCGCTGCCGATGGCCGAAAGGCTCGTAGCGAGTCCGCAGAGCAGTGCGGCGAACAGCGCGCCCAGGGCGAGGCCTTGCAACTTGACCGGAATCCGGCGCAGCAGCAGTGTTGGCGTGGCGCGGCCGCCATCCAGCAGCGTCCGGCCTGCCGCGTCGTGGCGCGGAGCGCCATTGGCGTCGAGTTGCGCGGGAACCAGTCCCTGGCCCGCTGCGGCGTCCGGCGGCACGACGATGGTCTGGCGATAGATGGCGCCATCGACAACCTTGCTGGTCGAGATGATCTGCGGCGTGGGCTGCACCAGCGCGACGATGCCACCCGAGACAAACAGCAGTGCCAGCACCAGACGCAGCGGCGCGGCAAGCAGCGGCGTGCGACGGGCCTGAGCGCTGTTTTTTGCGGCCAGCGTAATCTGCAGTGCGCGCGGGTCGGCGCACCAGAAGGCCGCGCCGAGCACGATGCCAGCGAGCAGCAAAAGAAGGCTGTTCTGCGGGTTGGCCGCGCCGGAGCCGGCCAGTGCGTCCGACAGTACGGTGCCGAATTTGCTGTAGCCGCTGACGTGATGCAGACCGAACCACAGTGCCGTCAGCGTGCCTGCCAGCAGCACGAGCGTTTGCAGCACATGGTTGGCCATGGTTCCGGCCAGACCCGCGAGCAGAACGTACAGCGCGGCCAGCACGGCGACAAAAAGCACCGTGGCCGGAAAGATGTTTTTCACCGGCCAATGGTTCGAGAGGAAGTAGACATCGAGCAGATGCAGAGTCTGCACCAGTCGCGCGAAGACGGCCAGCGAAAGGCTGGTGGCGATGATCGTGGAGAGAAGAAAGAGGCCCGTATGCAGCCGCCGCGTGGGCTCGCCCTGTTGCTGGCCGATGTAGGCCGACAGCGTGCGAAGGCCCGTCGTGCGCAGTCTTGGCGCGATGAATGCGCCGGTCGCGAGCATGGCGATGGCGCTGCCTGCGGCGAAGAAGCCCGCGGCGGCAAAGCCGTAGGCAGCGCCCGCTGCGCCCATCGCCAGAAACTCGAGCATGCTCAGCCCCGAGAGCGCGAAGGAGACGACCGCGACCCAGGCAGGCATGGAGCGGCCCGCCAACTGAAAATCCAGGCTGGTCTTCACTCGCTCGCGCAGAATGGCACCGAGCGCGATGGTGAAGAAGAAAAAGAGAACAAGCAGAAACCAGCCGGATGTGGCGACAGTCGACACGCAAACTCCTTGGGGGCGCGGGAGGCCCTTCCTCTTAGACTATGCACCGGTGCCGGGCGGGGCAAGATTTCTTTCGCCGCACAAGAAAACGGGACGCCCATGGAGGAGCGTCCCGTCGGAGGCGTAGGACAGCGGCTATGCAGCGTCGCGCGAGGGCTTGTAGCCGGACAGACCGTAGTAGGTGATGAACAGGTAGCAGACGATCGGCAGCACGAAGGCCAGCCGATAGCCGCCGAAGGCCACCGCCAGATAGCCGAACAGAGGGGGAATCACCGCGCCGCCGAAGTTGCCGATGGTGATGACGCCCGAGCCCTTGCTGGTGAGCGGGCCAAGTTCGGCAATGCCCAGCGCGAAGATGGTCGGATACATGATGGAGTTGGCCAGACCGCAGAGAATCAGGCTCCAGATGGCGACCGTGCCCGAGGTGGACATGGCGATCAGCAGCAGCGCGACGCCGAAGATGCCGAGCCCGGCCAGCAGCTTGCTCGCCTTCACCCACTTCATGACCACCGTGCCGGCAAAGCGGCCGATCATGATGGCGAACATGTAGAAGGAGGCCAGCAGCGCAGCCGTTTCCCGGCTGTCGATGCCCTGCGCCTTGAAGAACTGGATGGCGTTGGCGGCCAGCGCGATCTCAACGCCGACGTAAAAGAAGATGCCGAACATGCCGAGCACCGTGTGGCGGAAGCTCCAGATGCTGCGCGGCGCAAGGGCGTTCATGTCGGCCGGGCGGAACTCGCGCGTGTTGGTGACCGCGGGCAGGTGCAGGAACATGACCGCGAAGCCAAGCACGAACAGGGCGATGGCGATGGCGATGTAAGGCCCTTGCACGGTGTGCGCAATGGCGCGCTCGTCGGTGATGCTCGCGTCGGTCAGAATGAAGGCGCCGACGATGATCGGAGCCAGTGCCGAGCCGAGCGAGTTGAATGCCTGAGCCAGCGTCAGCCGCGCTGGGGCGCTCGATTCGGGGCCGAGGATCGAAATGTAGGGGTTGGCCGAGGTCTGCAAGGCGCAGACGCCGGTTGCCAGCACAAAGCTCGCTGCCAGGAAGAAGGGAAAGCTGACGAAGCCGGCGGCGGGAATGAACAGCAGCGCGCCGATGACCATGATGAACAGTGAGGTCACCATGGTGCGCTTGTAGCCGATCTTCTCAATCAGCTTGGCCGAGGGCACCGAGAAGATCAGGTAGGCGATGAACCAGGCCGAGGTGACCAGATTGGACCAGGCGTGGTTCAGCTTGAAGATCTCTTCGAGCTTGGGCGCGAGGTTGCTGTTCAGGTTGGTCAGGAAGCCAAAGATGCCGAAGAGTGCGGTGACAATGACGAAGGGGATGAAATAATTTGGGGCGCTGGTTTGCGCCGGAGAGGTGGTTCGAGTGGCCATGACGGGTCTTCCTCCGCGAGTCGTTCTTCGAAAGATGGGTTCGGTCGTTCGCTGTCGTCGTATTGCGCCATCGGCGGCGGGGCTTGAGCGCAAGTAGCCTGGATTGCATCGGGGTAGGTGCAATCCGGAGCAGTACTATGTCGGAACAACTGTACGCACCGAGGGCATAGTTCGTCCAGAGGGCGTTGGAAATGTTTTCATCCGAAGCTCAGCCAACCCCGCTTCCGCCCGTCCTTTACACTGAAGAAGAGATGATTCCTACCCTGACCTGGACGCCCGAAGGCGTCCGCTTTATCGATCAGACCAAGCTCCCCCTCGAGGAGAGCTATGTGTTGGCCAAGACCGTGGACGAAGTGGCTGACGTCATTGTGACGATGGTGGTGCGCGGAGCTCCGGCCATCGGCGTTTCCGCCGCCTATGGCGTCGTGCTGGGCGTGCGCAACACGCAGGCCCGCACGGCCACCGAGTTTGCGCCCGAGTTCGAGCAGATCTGCAACAAGCTCGCGGGCACCCGGCCTACGGCCGTCAACCTCTTCTGGGCCATCGACCGCATGAAGAACCTCTTCGCGCAACTGCTGGCGGCGGGCACTCCCCTGGACCAGATCAAGGAAAAGGTTCTGACCGAGGCCCATGCGATGTATGAAGAGGACATCGCGGCCTGCAAGCAGATGGGGGCCTACGGCGGCACGTTGTTGCCGGCCGAGGGTGGCGTGCTGACGCACTGCAACGCGGGCGCGTTGGCTACCTGCGGCTACGGCACGGCGCTCGGCGTCATTCGTGGCGCCATTGAACAGGGTAAAAAAATCAACGTCTATGCCGACGAGACCCGGCCCTTTTTGCAGGGCGCGCGTCTGACGGCCTGGGAGCTGATGGCCGACAACATTCCGACCACGGTGATCTGCGACAACATGGCCGCCAGCCTGATGCGTGCCGGTCGCGTGCAGGCCGTTGTCGTCGGTTCGGATCGCATCGCCGCCAATGGCGACGTGGCCAACAAGATCGGCACCTACAATGTCGCGATTCTGGCCAAGGAACACGGTATTCCGTTCTATGTGGCCGCGCCCTGGTCGACGGTCGATATGGCCTGCGCCACCGGCGACGGCATTCCTATTGAGGAGCGCCCGCATGTCGAGGTGACCCACCACGGCGGCAAGCAGCTCACGCCGCACAACGTCGGCATCTGGAACCCGGCCTTTGACGTGACTCCGGCCAAGTACGTAACGGCGATCATCACCGAGCGCGGTGTGCTGCGCGGGCCTTACCCGGAGTCGCTCAAGGCGATGGAGAAGGCCGTCAGGTAAAGATTCGATCCTCGTATCGAAGGAGAAGAATCCCCGGCAGAGAGCGGAAACTCTGCCGGGGATTTTTGTGCATTATTGCACGGATCGCATTGTGCCGGGCAGACCGATCTTGAGGCACTCTCTAACGGGTGTCGGTCTGCGGACGATGAAGCTAGAAGCAATAGATAAAGTCCACGCGGAGACCGTGCGTGTTGCGCGGTGGCCTGCATGGCGGCAATGACATGGGATCGCCGGTGAGCTGAATGCGGCCAATCGGCGCGAGGGAGTAAGGGATGGCGCAAACGGTGATGGTTGTTGATGATTCGCCAACCATGGTTCTTAGTCTGAAGACATCGCTGGGTATGAACCACTATCAGGTGGAAACCGCCGGCAACGGCAAAGAGGCGATCGACAAGCTGAAGGCCGGCACCAGGCCGGACCTGATCATCACCGATGTCAACATGCCGGTGATGGGCGGCATGGATCTGATCCGCGAGGTGCGCGCGATGGCGGCCCTTCGCTTTGTCCCCATTCTGATTCTGACCACGGAAGGTGACGCGACGAAGCGCGAGGAAGGCAAGCGCCTGGGGGCCACCGGGTGGCTGGTCAAGCCAGTTTCTGGCGACGACCTGTTGCGGGTACTCAAAAAAGTTTTGCCGGGAGCGTAGAGCCATGAGCAGCATCGTCGGGGATGAGGAATTCGGGAACGTGTCGCTGCGGGCCACGGAGGCGCAAGCCCGTTTGCGCCGTGCGCGCGCATGGAGTCTGACGCTGGGCCTGGCCAGCCTGGCAAGTCTTTGCATCGTTTGGACCGTGTCGGGCGTGGCCCACGCTGGCATCTTCTTCTTGGGCGTCGTGACGCTGTGCATGGTGTTGATCGCGGCATGGACGGGCTTCAGCCGCGGCATTGGCGACTGGGATGCTGCTGGTGAGGGGCGGCCCTTGCGTCAGACGGCAGATCGGAGCAGGAACAAAATTCTTGCCGATGAGATGCGCGCCTCGGAGCCCTACATCAACGTGATGCACGAGCAGATCGGGGGTGCAATCTCCGACTCCGAACGCAGCATGGTCAAGGCGATTGAAGAGATCAGCCTGCTGAACCAGAACGCTGAAGTGCAGCGCCAGCGCATCGCCGAGTCGGTCAAGAGCGGGCGCGACCTGACCGAGATTACCGAGCAGCGCGTTGCCAGCAACAAGGAGATGATCGCCGCGCTCGAGGCACACTTCGAACTGCAGAGCCAGGAACTGCGCGCCGGTCTTGAACGCATTCAATACATGGCCGAGGCCGTCACCGCGCTCAAACCGCTGATCAACGTCATTACCTCGATTGCGCAGCAGACCAACCTGCTGGCGCTCAATGCCGAAATCGAGGCGGCGCGGGCTGGCGAGGCGGGCCGAGGCTTCTCCGTCGTGGCCGGCGAGGTGCGCAAGCTCTCCGAGGCGACGACCAAGGCCGCTGCCGACATCTCCGTCAAGATCGGCGAAACCACCATGCGCGTCGAAAAGGAGATGAGCGAGGCCAAGAACGATCTTGCGCAGCACACCTCCTCCGAAGAGATGAACCACATGGTCGAAGGCCTCAGCGAGATGCAGATGCACTTCAGCAAGAACAGTCACCTGCTGCTTGACGTGATCGACGAGCTCGATAAAAGTTACGAGGAAGCGGTGAAGCGGCTCTCGCAGGCCCTCGGCTATATTCAATCGCAGGACGTGATGCGGCAGCGCATGGAGCATGTGCAGAATGCCCTTGAAGAGATGCGCGATCATCTCGACGGGCTCGCCGTTCTATCCGCGAACCCGGCCTGGACCGGCGCGCTGACGAAGACCTTTGACGCCATGCTGGCCGATCATCTGCAGCGCTACCGCATGGAGAGCCAGACGGCCACGCATCTGGAGACGACCGGCGCGTCGTATGCGGGCAGTGGCCGACCGGCCATCGAGCTGTTCTAAAACCGCAACCGCAGGCCGAACTCGATCTGCCGTTCGCGATAAAAGTTGGTCGAGTTGACGTTGAGCGGCGCGCCGAAGGCCGTGCTGCCGCTCGTCGCACCGTTCATGAAGGTAAGCGTGGGCGGATCGTTCACCGAGCTGCCTGCCTCGATCCGGTAGCCGGTGGTTGAGATCTCGGTCACGTTCTGATGGTTGAAGAGGTTGAAGCTCTCGGCCAGCAGTTGCAGTTCGCGTTCGCGATCCAGATGAAAGTTTTTCGCAAGGCGCAGGTCGGCCTTCCACGTGTACGGATAGCGATAGGTGTTGCGGCCCAGATTGTAGCTGACGTTGTTGCTGCCCGTGCCATAGATGCGGTTGTCGCCGCCCAGTCCGTTCAGGCTCGAGCCCAGTCCTACAATCGCGCTTTTCGACAGGGTGAACTCCTTTGGCAGCGAGCCCGCAGTGCGCATCGTGTACGGCAGCCCGCTGTGATAGCGCCCGATCCCCGACAGCATCCAGCCGTTGGCGAGCTTGCCCGCGCGATGATGAAACTTCCACGGCGTGTTGTAGATCATCATCGTCGTGATCGTGTGCCGCGTATCCAGATTGCTCGTGCCGTACTCCAGCGCGAAGTTGTTCGGGTCAAGTACGCTCGTGCCCAGAATCGATCCCTCGTTCGGATTCCAGTCCATCGCATGTGCGTAGGTATAACTCGCGTGCAGGCTCAGTCCGTGCTGCCCGTAGCGGTCGAGCTTGACCATTGCCGCTTCATAGGTGGAGTTGGCGCGGCTGGCCAGTTGCACAATCTGCTGATAGTTTGCGTTGGCGCGTCCCGCCGTGCCCGTTGTTGTCGAAGGCCAGCTCGCATAGAGCGGCACCGTCAACTCCGATGCCTTGATCGGCCCCTTGCCCGTGCTGTCGACGACGGCATAGGTGATCGTGCCGGGGTTCACGCTCGTGTCGAGATTGGTGTCGGTGGTGACCGGCAACCGGCGTCCAAGACTGAGCATGGCCGCTGCCGTCACGCGCAGCTTTCCCGGCATCTCCTGCTCGAGAGCTGCCATCGCCTGATGCACCTCCGTGCTGCGAAACCGTTGCGCGAACTCGATGACGCCGGGCTTGACGATGCTCAACGGCTCGCCCGCGAAGACGTAAGGAAACGGTGGAGCGCCGCCGGTCGTGCGGTTATCGGTGGGCCGCAGATAAAAATTCAGATCGCCGTTGGCCGAGCCGGTGGTGCTCATCGCCGTCATCAGCGTGCGGTTGGCCAGTTGCGCATAATACATGCCGTAGCCCAGCCGCAGCGTGGGCATCGTGCGCTTTGCCCCGCCGATCGCAATGCTGACGCGCGGCCCCCAGTTGTTGCCGAGCGAGGGCGTGACCGCGGCCAGCGGCAGCTCGCTGTTGAGGAGGTTCGCCATCGCCGGGGGCAGTTGCGTCCGCTCCCAGCGCAGCCCGGCGGACAGCACGACAAACTTCTTCGGTTGCCATTGCGCCGTCGCGTAACCGGCCCATTCATTCGTGCTCACACTGCGGTTGGTTGGCCCCATCGTCTGCGTGTAATAGGAGTAGCAGGGGTACGAGCCGAGTCCGCGCACGCCGCCCGACGAATCGCGCCAGACCTTGCCCCTCTCATCGCAGGTGTGTGGATTGTTCGCGTCGAGCGCGCCGCCGATGCCGTAGCTGGCAAAGGCCAGCGCGTCGGTGATGAAGTTGGCCACATTCGCGTAGTGATACGTGCCGGTCAAATTGCGCAGAATCGTCGTCCGGTCCTCGGCGTGTTCCACCTGCATGCCCGCGTTGACGAGCATCGAACCATGCACCCAGCTCAGCGATTGCTGCACATGCAGCTGGCGTTCATTCGGGGAATCGCCCTGCCCGAAGCGCGCCGGATTGCCGATGGTGAATCCGTCACTGGAGTCGATGACGATCTGCGGCAACTGCTCCCACACGTTGATGTCGAGCGACTGTTCATAGCTCGATGGCGTGCCGGGGTGCGGACGATAGACCGTGTGGCTCAGCGCGCCCTCGCTCATCGAAAGCAGATTCGGCGTCAAAAAATATTCCCAGCGCCCCAGCAGGCGCTGGCGGTTCGCGCTGGCATTGCCGTAGCTGTGCGTGCCATAGGCCTCGGAGGTGCGCGTCAGCCCGCCCCCCGGCGCGTTCACGGCGGAGGCGCTCAGCGTGGCCGTCAGCGTCTGCCGCTCGTTCAACCTCCAGTCGAAGCGCCCGAAGCCGCTCCACTGCGTGCGCGTGCGCGTGGCCTCGCCCAGCAGCCCGTCCAGCTGTTCGAGCATCTGCGAGTATTTGGCAATGGCCGCATTCTCCGAGCCAATCTGCGCGCCGAGCAACTGCATACGGTCGTTGGTCGGCCGCGCAAAGAACAGCGCCGGGTGCTTCACCGTCGAAACGCCGGGGTCGCTGTTGTGCAGCCCGTCGAGCGCGGCAAACCAGCTCATGCGGTTGCGGCGCAGCGGACCTCCGACGCCCAGGCCACCGCTCATCTCGTGGCTGGGCGGTGTGTAGGGCGTGGCGGTAAAGGTGGGAAGCGTCGTCGCCGTTCCCGCCATGCTCTCCTCGATCCACTGCGTAAAAGGATTGCGCGCCCCCCAGTTGTTCTGCCGGTCATAATAAAACGCCTGCCCATGCAATTTGTCGCCGCCACGGGCGGTGCGCAGGTGGATGCCTCCTCCGGCGGCGCGACGGTCTTCGGGCGCGGCGTTGCTTGCGCTGGTGCGCAACGCGCCCACCGCCGCCGCGCTCACGGTGGCCGTGGGCACAGAGGCGGCCTCTTCTCCTGTCGCTTCGTCAATCCGGTTGCGAGGGTTTGCTCGCCCATAGGCCAGCCGCGTGCTCACGCCATCGATGGTGGTTTCGGCCGGTTCCGTGCCGCCATCCTCTGATGCGTCGCTGGGGGGCTCGGGCGTGGTGGCCGCGGCCACCTGCGCAAACTCCTCCCAGTGCCGCCCGCTCGTGGGCAGCGCATGAATCTCGTCGGAGGAAAGGGCTAACGTTGTTGCCGTGTCGGCCGCCTTCGCGCCTGCCTGCTCCGTCCGAGACGCGCTCTGTGTGGCAGGCACGGAGCGCGTCACCGACGGGTCGGCCATCGGCGGGGAAGCCGTCTCCATCGTGGGTTCGATTGTTTGCGTGGGCAGAGTCTCAAGCTGAGCGTAGCGCTGCGCGCGCGCAGAAATCCGTGCGGGCAGCGTTGCCAGAAAGACCTCGGGCGGCGGCGTGCTTTGCGTCTGCGGTGTCTGCGCAAAGAGAGGCATCATCGGCGTGGGCACAGTGGCCAGCAGCGGCGTTGCTTGCGCCTCGGTGGAAAGCGTGCGCCGCACCAGCCGCAGCGGCTCGACCGGTGCGGGCGTAAAGGTCATCGCTGCCTGCACGCGCGCCGTGCAGCCGGGCTCGACCACAATCTCACGGAGCTGGCCCTGGCCAAGGCGCGTGCTGTCGGCGGTCAGTGTGTAACTGCCGGGCGCAAGCGTCGCAAAGCAATAGGTGCCGTTCTTCGCCGTGGTCGTGTGCGCCTCTTCGCCGGTCGCCTCGTTGCGCGCGGTCAGCGTGACGTCTGTCATCGGTGTTGAATGCAGGTCGGTGAGTCGGCCGCAGAGTGCGCCGTTTTGTGCTGCGAGCAGTTGCGCGCAGGCAAGCAGCCCCACGCCCGCCATGCGTACGGCGGCCATTCGTGCCCGGTTGAGCTTCGCCCCTGCCATCGAAACCCCGTCTCGGGCAGATCGAGGGAATACGCACAACTTCGCATCCTATGGAGCTCCGCATTGTGCCCGGAGCCGAGAGGTCAAGCAACTGTGTGCGCGGGAACGGCCAACCTTTGCCTCTGCAATGGAGTTGTGTGCGATTCTATGCCGCCTCCCGGCCTGCTGGATAGTTCGTTTCCGGGTTCATTGCAGCTATTTTTATCGTCGCCAACGCTTTTATACTCAATCTCTTCGCGAAAACCCTTCGGAGGACCGGCCCAAACTTCGGTACACTAGACTATATGCGCCTGAAAATAGCGCAAAGTCGATCTGCCCGTTCCCGGGCATGTCTTTTGGAATGAGTGCGTATGTTTATCGATCAAGTGAAGATTCACGTCAAGGCCGGCGACGGCGGCAACGGCTGCATGGCCTTCCGGCGCGAAAAGTTCGTACCCAAGGGCGGCCCTTCGGGCGGTGATGGCGGCCATGGCGGCGACGTGATCATGGAATCCAGCCAGCGGCATAACACGCTCATCCACTTCCGCTACAACCCCGAGCACAAGGGCCAGCGCGGCGAGCATGGTCTGGGTTCCAACTGCACCGGCCAGGACGGCGACTCCGTCGTGCTGCAGGTCCCCGTCGGCACCAGTGTCTACAACTTTGAGACCGGTGAGCTGATTCACGACTTCGAGAAGCCCGATGAGCGGCTTGTCATCGCCAAGGGCGGTCGCGGCGGCCGTGGCAACCAGCACTTCGCCACGCCCACCCATCAGGCGCCGCGCGAGCATGAGCTGGGCCGTCCCGGCGAGGAATTCTTCCTGCGCCTCGAACTCAAGCTGCTCGCCGACATCGGCCTCGTCGGCTATCCGAATGCCGGCAAATCCACGCTGATCTCGCGCATCTCGGCCGCCAAGCCCAAGATTGCCGATTATCCGTTCACCACCCTCGAGCCGAATCTCGGTGTGGTCTCGGTTGGCGAAGAGCCCGATCTGCAATCCTTTGTCGTGGCCGACGTCCCCGGACTCATCGAGGGCGCGCATCAGGGCCAGGGCCTTGGCACACAGTTCCTGCGCCACATTGAGCGCACCCGCGTCCTGCTCCATCTGGTCGACGTGAGCGATGCCTCGGGTCGCACCGACGCTGTCGAGGACTTCAAGGTTATCAACGGCGAGCTGGCCAACTTCGGCAACGGCCTCGACAAGAAGCCGATGATCGTCGCCGCCACCAAGATCGACTCTGCCAATCCGGACAAGCTCAAAAAGCTGCGCGCCCACGCCAAGCGCCGCAAGCTCGAGTTTCACGAGATCTCGGCCGTCACCGGCCAGGGAATCGATGAGTTGAAGTGGGCGCTCGCCCGCCAGCTCTTTGGCAAAAAAGAAGAGTAATTGGCTATGTAGTTTTTCCCCGGCGGGTAATTTTTACCCGCCTCGAGGGGAAAATTTTTCCTACCTTCCTGCCTTATCTTCGTACAACTCTTTTGTTTTCATTGCTGCCACTTTGGCACGCCGGATGCTCTATGGAATGCGTACGTAAAAATCATCCGGAGAGATGCCCCCATGCAATTTTTGAAGCGCGAAATTCCTCTTTTCCTGGCGAGCACGGCCCTTGCTGCTGCCTGCATGCTGGCCTGGGGCAGTCCGTTTCTGGCGGCTGCGGAAAGCTCGGCCGCGCGGAATCAGTCCGCGTCTATCAGCGCTTCTCCGCTGGTCACGCTCACCGGCACTATCGTGCAGGAAAACGGGCAGTATCTGCTGCGCGACGACTCCGACAAGGATTACCGGCTCGACGATGCCGTGCGTGCCAAACCGCTCTCCGGAAAATCCGTACGCATCACCGGCCTGTTTGAAGAGAAGACCAACCTCGTTCACATCGACAGCATTGCGCAGGTTGCGGCCTAGCATTGCGGATCAAAAAAGTTCTCCCCCAGACGAGAAAACCCCGGCGCACGTGGCCGGGGTTTTCTTTTGCTGTCGCCGCTTATTTTTCCGAGAGAAAGCCGCCAAGAATCTCCGCGATCATCTCCGGCGCATTGCGCAGTCCCATGTGGTCCTGGCCGGCGAGCGGCGCCACGCGGGCATGGGGAATCGTCGCCGCCAGTGCGCGCGAAGCGTCCTTCATCGGATGCTCGCGGCTCTCGGTGCCGACCAGCAGCAGCGTCGGGCAGGTGATTGCACGATACTCCTCGGCGCTCTGCGGCAGTGAGTCCATGACCTCCAACTCGCGCGTCCAGCTTCGCGCCATGCCGCGCAGCTTCGGCCACGCGCGTGAGGAGCGCATCGCCAGCACCACCTCCGGGCTCAGGCGAATGAACGAGCGCAGCCCGATCTCCATCGCCAGATCGAGATCATTGTTCTCGATCGCGTGCGCGTACTCCTTGAGCGGCGGCCCGGCGACCAGGCCGCCGACCGGAATCACCGGCTCGTAGAGCGCCAGCTTCGGCACCGGACGGCGCACCGCAGCGGCCAGCGCACAGATTGCGCCATAGGAGTGACCGGCCAGCATCGCTCCCGGGCCCGCTGCATCAAGCACCGCGTGGATGTCCTCGCTCTCGCGCTCAATCGAATAGGGCGCGTGGCCCTTGCCGCTCGCGCGTCGCCAGCGGCGATCCACGGCGTAGCAGGTGAAGCGGTCGGCCAGTAGCCGCGCCACCGGCATCCAGTCGGTGTGCGTCGAAACGCTGCCATGCACCATCACCACCGCCGGGCCTGTGCCCAGCCTGTGATAGCCGATCTTGGTGCCATCGGCGGAATAGACAAATTCTTCTGTGGCTTCTAGGGGAAGACTCTCTACCAGCGTACTCACTATGCTTTTTATTTTACTAACTCTGCTGCGGCGCGTCGTGGAGCGAGCGCACCAGTCGCGGCAGCCGCACCGCCAGCGTCAGCCCGCGCAGCGCCATAAAACACAGAAACGAAAACCATAATCCGTCATTGCCCCACCAGCGGCTCAGCACAATGGAGCCCGCCAAAAATCCCGTGAGCGAAATCATCATGCTGTCGCGCAGATCGCGTGCCCGTGTCGCGCCAATAAAAACGCCGTCGCACTGGTAGCCCCAGACCGCGATGATCGGCAGCATCGCCAGCCACGGCAGGTAACGCAGAGCCTCGGCGCGCACCGCCGCCTGATCGCTGTAGAGCGCGATCATCCATCCCCCCGCTCCGGCAAAAAATAGCGTGAACGCAATCGCCGTAAGCCCCGCGCAGATGGTCGATGCACGCAGCACGGCGACAAAGCGCGCGCGGTCGCCCGCGCCAATGGCCGCACCCGTGAGCGCCTCGGTGGCATTCGCAAAGCCGTCGAGCCCGTAGGCGGCAATGGTCTGAAAACTCAGCAGAATGGCGTTGGCCGCCAGCACCGCGTCGCCCGAGGCCGCGCCCCGCCGCGTGAACCACGCAAAGGCCGCCACCAGGCACAGCGTGCGCAGAAAAATATCGCGATTCAGTGTGAACAGGTGCAGCAGGTCGGGTCCGTGCAGAATCGCGCGCCACGGCAGAGAGTGCTCGGCGAGCGTGTGTGCAATCAGCGCCAGCCCCACCACGGTACCGGCCCACTCGGCCGCGAGCGTGCCCGTTGCGATTCCGGCGATGCCCCCATGCCGCGCCACCACCAGCCAGATCGCCACGCTCAGGTTGACCACCTGCATGGCTGCCTGCAACACCAGCGCGCTGCGCGCCCGTTGTCGCCCCAGCAAAACGCCCAGCACTGCGTAATTGGCCAGCACTGCCGGAGCCGACCAGATCAGCACGTGGCAGTAGACCAGCGCCTGCGCCTCGACCTCCGCGCTGCCGCCCAAAAAGTGCAGTGCCAGCGTGATCAGCGGCTGTTGCATCAGCAGAATCGCCGTGCCGAAGCCGAGCGCCAGCAGCAGTGCGCGCGCCGCATGTAGGCTCTGCGCCCGTCCGTCGCGCGCGCCATAGGCCTGCGCCACCAGCCCCGTCGTCGCCATGCGCAAAAAGCCAAAGCTCCAGAAGATGGTGCTGAAGAAGATGCCGCCGACGCTCATGCCGCCCATTACCGCGGCCGAGTGCTGATGCCCGGCCAGAATCGTGTCGGTCGCAATCAGCACCGGCTGCGTCAGATTCGACAGAATCAGCGGAAAGGCCAGCCGCAAAACTTTTTTCGTCTCTTCCGGCTCAACCCAGCGGCGCATCGCATGTCCTCTCGCCCACAGATTCAATTCAACTTCCAGCATAGCGGTTCCCATGCTTATTTTCTGTAAACTCCGCTGCGAGCGCTCACGATCTTGTTCCTTGTAGCCAAAATGGCTACACTGATTCCAGGGAGAATTTGATGCGCGAGGTTTCGTTGCGAGAGTTTCGGACGCGGGGTGCGAAGGCGCTTGATCAGGTGCCCGCTGGCGAGACCGTGCTGCTTGCTGGCCAGCAGGGGCCGGCCTATTTTCTCGTTCCCGTGCAGGGCGATGCTGCCTTGCAGGATCGCGAATTGCGCCGCGCCATGGCCAAGGCCAGTTTGCGCGAAGGCTGGCGTCGCGCGGAAGCGCTCGGCGTGCCCGCTCTCGCCGTGGTCGAAGAAGAGATCGCCACGGTACGCCGCGCGCGGCAGAGCCGGAAGCGCAAGTGAGGCTTGCGGTCTTCGATACCAACGTGCTGGTCTCGGCGGGCATCAATCCCGAAGGCGCTCCGGCGCGGCTGCTGATGGACTGGGTGCTTGAGGATCAGGTGAAACTTGTGACCTGCCCTTGGATCGTGGGCGAGGTGCGTGAGGTCTTTCGCCGCGCCAAGTTTCGCCGCTATGGATTTCCGCCGCAGTGGCTGGAGTTCGTGCTTGAAGAGAGCCTGCGGCTGGCCGATCCAGCGCCGTGGCCGTACAAGATTCCCGACGCCAAGGATGCGCCATTTCTCGCTCTGGCGCAGCTTGCGGGCGCGGCTCTCGTCACCGGCAACCTGCGTCACTTTCCGCAGCCTTCACGCGACGGCGTCACCGTGCTGGCTCCGAGCGAGTATCTTGCTTTGCTCGAGTCCAGATAGGTCTGCGGTGAAGCTGTATTGCGCACCTCGCTCCACCGCCGCCGCCTACTCTTCCTCTTCCTCCACCGGTCGCTTCGCGGTGGCCAGAATCTTTTCCGCCACTGGCTGTGGCACGATCTCGTAGTGGGCAATCTCCATCCGGTAGCTGCCCTTGCCCTGCGTCAGCGAGGTCAGTTGCGTGCCATAACTGAGCATCTCGGCCATCGGCACCTCGGCGTTGATCACGGTTGCGCGGCCCTGGCTGTCCATGCCCTGCACGCGTCCGCGCCGCCCGTTCAGGTCGCTCATCAGTGCGCCGGCAAACTCCTCGGGGGCCTCGACCACCACACGCATCACCGGCTCCAGCAGGCATGGCTTGGCCTGTTCCATCGCCTTGCGGAAGGCGATGCGCCCGGCCGTCTTGAATGACATCTCGTTCGAGTCCACCTCGTGATAACTGCCGTCGTAGACCGTCACCTTGAAGTCGACCACCGGGTAGCCCGCCAGATAACCGCGCGAGGCGGACTCGACAATGCCCTTCTCGACGGCCGGCACGAACTGGCGCGGAATCGAGCCGCCGAAGATGTCATTCTCGAAACTGAAGCCTGCGCCGCGCGGCAAAGGCTCCATCTTGATCTTGCAATCGCCGTACTGGCCGTGGCCGCCCGACTGTTTTTTGTGGCGACCCTGCGCGTCGGCCTTGGCGCGAATCGTCTCGCGGTAGGGCACCTTCGGCGACTTCAGCGTGACCTCGACATGGTAGCGTTTTTTGAGCCGGCTCACGATGGTTTCAATGTGCGGCTGGCCGGCTCCGGCAATCAAAAACTCGTTCGTCTGCGGGTCGCGATAGAAGCGCACCAGCAGATCCTCCTCCATCAGCTTGTGAATCGCGGGGCCGAGTTTGTCCTCGTCGGCACGCGTCTTCGGCTCGATGGCGTAGGTCATTGCGGGCTCGGGCATGGGCGTCAATGCAATCTGGATCTCGCCGCCCTTGGCGCCGAGCGTGTCGCCGCTCAGTGTTTCGCGCAGCTTGGCAATGGCGCCGATGTCGCCCGCGTGCAACTCAGAAACCTCGCTCAGTTTGCGGCCCTGCGCCACGCTGAGGTGAGCGAATCGCTCCTGCACGCTCCGCGTGTAGTTCTCCACCGTCGCATCGGTTTTGAGCACGCCGCTCAACACTTTGAAGAAGCTGATGCGCCCGGCGAAGGGGTCGGTCATTGTTTTGAAGACGGCCAGAGCCAATGGCTGCGCATCATCGATGGCACGCGTCGTTTCTGTCGATTCGCCGCTTGCAGGCAGCGTTTTCACGTTGACCGGCGCACGCTCGACCGGCGCTGGTGCGTAGGTTTTGAAGAAGTCCAGCTGATGATCGAGTGCGATGTTGGCCTCGCCGCTGGCGAAGAGAATCGGGAAGATGCGGTCCTCGCGAATCGCCTCGTGCAGGGCGGCGATCAGATGCTCTTCGGGGATCGTGCCCTTGTCGAAGAACTCCTCCATCAGCTCGTCCTTTCCCTCGGCCACCAACTCGATCAGCGCCTCGTGGCGCGTCTTGGCATCGTGCGCGAGCGAGGCAGGAATCTCGGAGGTTGGCTTGCCCTGCCCATCGCCTTTCGGCGTGTAGTAGTAGGCCTTCATCGAGACCAGATCGACCACGCCGCGAAAGCCCTGCACGTCGACGATGGGCATTTGCACGGGAATGCAGTTGCGCCCCCAGCGCTCGCCGAGTTCGTCGAGCAGCGTGTTCAGCCCGCCCGCGCCGCCCGCCTTCGGGTTGTCCATCTGGTTGATGAGCACGATGCGCGGCACGCCCGCCTCTTCGGCAAACTTCCAGACGCGGTCGGTGACCGGGCCCGCGCCGGTGACGGCATTCACCACGACCAGCGTCGACTCCGCCGGAAGCAGCGCCGCGCGCGCCTCGTGCGTGAACATGTGAAAGCCCGGCGTGTCGATCAGATTGATCTTTGTGCCGCTCCACTCGGCAAAGGCCACGGCGTTTTGCATCGTCATCGCCCGAGCGCGCTCTTCCTCGTCGTAGGCAGTCACAGCCGTGCCGTCGCTGACACGGCCCTGCGCTGCGGTCATTTTGGCGGCATGCAGCAGAGCGGCAATCAGCGTGGTTTTTCCACTGTGCGCATGCCCGACGACAGCGACGTTGCGGATCTCACTTCCTTGATAAGTCTTCATAGGGTTTTCTCCGGGATGAATCGTGGGTCTTTCTGGATGAGGAAGGAGGGGGCGGAGCGCAAGGAAGAGGCGAAGACGCCGGGGAGAGCGTCGCAGTGGCCGGATTGGCGGGCATGTGCGCCCGGTTTTGCGTCTTCCTTGTCCATCGAGTCGCTCTCTGGACCGCGCCGCCTGGCGGCGTCTTGACTGAAACCGGGATGCTACCACAGTCGAATTGTGACTGTCTTGTGACTGCGGGCACAGGGGCGAAGGGGGGATCGCACAGGGAGGGGGCGTTGATCGTATTTCAAATAAAACACTTCAAATAAGATATTTGCCTCTTCAGAGGTGGGCGGGCATTGCCTGACAGGTCAACCGGCGTCGAGGATCAGACCACCGATAACGTGCCAGTGGCCGGACCCTTGAGCGCAGTGTGTTGAAACACAGAGTGGAGAAAGAGCCGAAAAGACCCCGGAAATGGCGGCAATTTGCGGAAAATAAAAAAGAAGTGCGAATGATGGAAGGCTTCACTGGATTCCCCTTCTTCCGAGAGAGAATCAGAGAGAGAAATTCTAAGTGCAGCCGTAGCTCCATTCTATGTCGCAACCTTCTATTTGATAACAGTACGAGTAAGCATAAATGAGGTTACCTAAGTTGTAGCAAAAATGAGCATAAAATGGCGCTTTTTCGAGAGAAATGCGCATGAATAGGCGCAAAAAAGCGGTGGCGTGGGACAATTCTGGCGGCAAAGAAAAAAGGCCCGCGCAGGGTATGCGCGGGCCTTTTTTCTTACTCTGGAGTTAGACGATGGCCGAGGCGGGAAGCACCTCGTTCACGTCGACCCACTCGGTCGGATACTGGCCGGTGAAGCAGGCCGTGCAGTAGCCGATTTTTCTCTCGCCCTGGGCGGCTTTTAGAAGACCATCCAAGGAGAGATAGGCCAGCGAGTCGGCCTCAATGTAGCGGCAGATCTCTTCGATGGACTGGTTGGCGGCGATTAACTCGCTTTTGTGCGGCGTGTCGATGCCGTAGAAGCAGGGCGAGATGGTCGGCGGGCAACTGATGCGGAGATGAACTTCCTTGGCACCGGCGCCGCGCACCATGCGGACGATCTTGCGTGAGGTGGTGCCGCGAATGATCGAGTCGTCGATGAGGATGACGCGCTTGCCCTCGAGCAGGTTGCGCACCGGGTTCAACTTGAGGCGCACGCCAAAGTCGCGGACGCGTTGCTCGGGCTGAATGAAGGTGCGGCCCACGTAGTGGTTGCGGATCAGCCCCAGGCGGAACTGGATGCCGGCCTCTTCCGCGTAGCCGAGCGCGGCGGTAACGCCGGAGTCGGGCACGGGCACCACGACATCGGCCTCCACGTGCGACTCGCGGGCGAGCTGGCGGCCCATCTCGTCGCGCGACTCCTGCACCCAACGGCCAAAGATGCGCGAGTCGGGGCGGGCGAAGTAGACATGCTCGAAGACGCAACTGGCTTCGGCGACGCCGGTCGAAAACTTGCGGCTGGTGAGCCCGTCGGCGGTGACCATGACCAGCTCGCCCGGCTCAACGTCGCGAATGTACTTGGCGTGGAGCAGGTCGAAGGCGCAGGTTTCGCTGGCGAAGACGATGGTGTCGGCCTGACCCGGTTCGGTGGCCGGAATGCGGCCGATCGACAGCGGGCGGAAGCCGTGCGGATCGCGGGCGGCAAAGATCCGGTCGCGGGTCATCATCACGATGGAAAACGCGCCGTCGACCTTGGCGAGTGAGTCGGCGATGGCGTCGACCAGCGTCACGGCCGGGGAGTGCGCGATGAGCTGAATGATGATCTCGGAGTCGGAGGTGGTCTGGAACTGCGCACCATCGCGTTCAAGCGCGGTGCGAATGTTGCCGAGGCCAACGAGGTTGCCGTTGTGGGCGATGGCGATCATGCCGCGCGTCGATTCGACGCGGATCGGCTGGGCGTTGAGCAGTGCCGAGTCGCCGGTGGTCGAGTAGCGCGTGTGGCCGATGGCCATGGCGCCGGGCAGCTTCTGGAGCACGTCTTCGGTGAAGATTTCGCTGACCAGACCCATGCCCTTGATGTTCGACAGGTGCTCGCCGTCGGCCGAGGCGATGCCCGCCGACTCCTGCCCGCGATGCTGCAGCGAGTAGAGGCCGAGATAGACCTGCCGGGCCGCATCGGGATGGTTGTGGATGGCAACGACGCCGCATTCTTCGTGCAGCGTGTCACCGTCGCTTTGCGCGGCGGTGACAACAGGGACTGCAGGGACCAGGGACTGCGCGTGGAGTTCGTTCGAGCAGTCTTCTACGCCGGGGACGCCCTGAAAGAGCAGGCGGCTCATGCGTGCACCTCGCCATGGATGTTGGATTCGAGCGCCGTGGCCCAGCCTTCGCGCAACTCTGCGAGAGGTGCGGCGATCATCTTTTCGCGATAGACGCCGATCTCGAGCCGGTCGCCGCCGGTCGAGCCGATGCGCGCGGCATAGTAGCCGTACGTTGCGGCGAGCTCTTCAATGGCCGCCACATTGCTGGGGCTGGCGCTGACGAGCACGTTCGAGGCCGGTTCGGCGAAGAGGCCGAAGAGCGGATGGGCAAGCATGGCCTGATCCTGTTCGACGGTCGCGCCGATGCCGAGCGGGAAGCCGGACTGCGCGAGAGCAACGGCGATGCCGCCGTCAGAGATGTCGCGCGCCGAGTGTACGAGCTGTTGGGCGGCAAGCACCTGAAGCAGCGTTTGCAGATCGGTCTCGGCCTCGAGGTCGAGCGTGGGCGGCACGCCCCAGAGTCCGCCGAGAACCACGTGCGCGTACTCGGAGGAGCCGAAGATGGACAACTCTTCGGTAGCGATGGTCTCGGTCTCGTCGGCGATGACGGCCGCTTCATCGCCCATGATGCCGGGGGCGGTGGCGCTGGTGGTGTCGGTCGCTGCGCCGTGCACGGGCACCTTGAGGTTCGGATCGGGCTCGTTGCCGGCAGGAATCGGGAACAGTTGCAGAATGGCGTCGCCAGCGTGCTGGAAGTGGTCCGGCACGGCCTTGCGCACGTCCTCGAGCAGGCCGACGATGCCGAGGACCGGCGTCGGATAGATGCCCTCGCCCTTGGTCTCGTTGTAGAGCGAGACGTTGCCGCCGGTGATCGGCGTGCCGAGCGCGGTGCAGGCCTCGGCGATGCCGTCAATGGCCGCCGAAAGCTGGGCCATGATCTCGGGCTTCTCCGGGTTGCCGAAGTTGAGGCAGTTGGTGGCCGCCACCGGCTGTGCGCCGCTCATGGCAACCTTGCGGCTGGCCTCGGCCACGGCATGTTGCGCGCCGAGCTTCGGGTCGAGATAGGCCCAGCGGCCGTTGCCATCGAGCGCCATCGAAAGACCGCGCTCGCCCTTGGCCGCCGTCGGATTCTTCTCGCTGGCGTCGCCCTGGTTGCCTGTGCCCTTGATGCGCATGATGCCGCCCTCGCCGCCGGGGCCGATGACGGTGTTGGTCTGGACCATCGAATCGTATTGTTCGTAGACCCACCGCTTCGAGCAGACGTTGGCGCTCGCGAGCAGCTTCTTGAGGTCGGCGGTGAAGTCGCGATCCTGAGCCAGTTCGTCCTGAATGCGCTCGGAGGGGAGCGGCTCGACGGGAGCCTTCCAGGTGCCGACGGGGCGGTTGTAGAGCGGCGCGTCGTCGGTCAGCGATTCATTGGGAATATCGGCGACCAGTGCGCCGTGATGACGGATGCGCAGCCGCGATTCATTGGTGACCACGCCGACGATCACGCCGTCGAGTCCCCACTTCTTGAAGACGTCGAGGACCTCGTTCTCGCGGCCCTTTTCGGCGACCAGCAGCATGCGCTCCTGGCTTTCGGAGAGCATGATTTCGTAGGAGCTCATGCCGGTTTCGCGCTGTGGAACCAGGTCGAGTTCGACGTCGAGTCCGACGCCGCCACGGCCGCCCATCTCGCAGGTCGAACAGGTGAGCCCGGCGGCGCCCATGTCCTGAATGCCGACGATCGCGCCGGTCTTCATCGCCTCAAGGCAGGCCTCGAGCAGCAGCTTTTCCATGAACGGATCGCCGCACTGCACATTGGGCCGCTTTTCTTCCGAGCCCTCGTGGAACTCTTCGCTGGCCATGGTCGCGCCGTGGATGCCGTCGCGGCCGGTCTTGGCACCGACATAAATGACGGGGTTGCCGGTGCCGCTGGCCTTGCCGTAGAAGATCTCGTCCTTGCGGACCAGACCGAGCGCGAAGGCGTTCACCAAAGGATTGCCCGCATAGCAGGCCTCAAACTTGGTTTCGCCGCCCAGATTCGGCACGCCGAAGCAGTTGCCGTAGCCGGCCACGCCGCTGACGACGCCTTCAACAACGGTGTGGTTCTTCTGGATGAGCTGCTTGTCGTCGTCGGCCAGCCCGCCCTCATCGGCGATGGGGCCGAAGCGGAGCGAATCCATGACGGCAAAGGGCCGCGCGCCCATCGTAAAGATGTCGCGCAGAATGCCGCCCACGCCGGTGGCTGCGCCCTGATAGGGCTCGATGTAGCTGGGGTGGTTGTGCGACTCGATCTTGAAGGCGCAGGCCCAGCCGTCCCCGACGTCGATGATGCCGGCGTTCTCTCCAGGACCCTGCACGACGAGCTTGCTTTCGGTCGGCAGGCGCTTGAGATGCACCTTGCTGGACTTGTAAGAGCAATGCTCGGACCACATGACACTGTAGATGCCGAGCTCGGTGAGAGAGGGAACACGTCCGAGGGCTGTAAGGATGCGTTGATACTCATCCGCGGTAATGCCATGCTTGGCCAGCAATTCCGGCGTTACGGCGACAGGCTCGGGTACGACTCCATTCGATGCGGTTGTCATCACGATTGCCTATATTGTCGCACGAGGGTAGCGTCTGCGTGGAGAGAGAAGCGACCCCGGAGGGGTGAAAAATGCACCTGTCCGGGGGCCGTGGCGGGCGAGGGCGGAGGGAGCAAAATGCTGCCATCAGGGGGAGAAAGGGCAATCTTTTGCGGTTTCTGTGGTTTACGCTGTTTGCCCTGCCGGAATCACACGAAAAGCCGTCGCCGGAGCGGTCGGGGCGGGCTGGGCAGAGCCGGTACTGCGGTGTGTGAAAGCCGCCGCCGGGTGGGCAAAGCTGTCTCGAATCTGGTGGGTGGCAACGGCTGGAAATCTATGCGATACTGAAAAAGCCTTGAAGTCGGAATCTCTTCTGACTTTGACGCCAACGTGATCGCACCCCCTGGGTGCAGGTCGCGCACCGTGCCGGGATGGCGGAATTGGCAGACGCAACGGACTCAAAATCCGTCGATCCTTGCGGTCATGGGGGTTCGACCCCCCCTCCCGGCACCAAAAGTTCAGCAAGCAAAAACAGCCACTCCATGCGGAGTGGCTGTTTTTTTGAGGTGCATGGCGTCATCGGTTAGAAGTTGATGCGCCCCGAGATTTCGATGCTGCGTGGGCCTGTGCCTTCTGCCGATTGCAGCGCCGTGATCTGGCCGAAACTGCTGGAATCTACCTGCATATTCGGCGTGGCGTAGTTGCGATGGTTCAGGGTATTGGCCGACTCGATCATGAACTCGAACTTTGTCTTGCCGGGCAGCGAGAAGGTTTTGGCCAGCGAGGTGGACAGGTTCATGGAGCCCGGGCCAATGATGCTGCCGACACCCGCCGTGCCGAAGGAACCGCGATTGGCCTCGGGAATGGAGAAGGCCGCCGCGTTCAGCCAGGCACCGGCGGTTCTGTGCTGCGGGTAGGGGCTGACGCCGGCCACACGGTCGGCGCGGGTGAGCCCGACGGTGGTGAGGATGTTGGTGCCGGCCGGGTCGTTGGTCTCCTCATAGGGCGTCATGAAGGGGCCGCTCTGTGCGATGGCGACACCGCCGAACTGCCAGTCGCCGAGAAGTTTTTCCGGCAGGCTCGCCGCGCTCAGCCACTTTTTTCCGCGACCGAAGGGGAGCTGGTAGAGGTAGGTCACCATCAGGCGATGACGGCGATCGAAGGCGACATTGCCGTAGTCGAGCCCGGGATGAAAACGATCCGTGAGCCAGCCACCGCCGGAGGCGCCGCCGGTAACGCCGGTCAGCCCGCTCGGAGTGCCGCCCGCGGCGTTGGACAGGTCGCGCGTGTAGGAGTAGCTGGCGTCGAAGGTCAGGCTTTTGCCCGAGCGGCGCGACAACTCAACGGTGGCGCTGTTGTAGTTGCTCTCGGCGATGTTGGCGACGCTTTCCACAATGGCCCAGCAGGGATAGGGACGATGGTCGGAGACGAGCGTGCCGCCGTTGGCGACGCAGGCTCCTGTTGCGGCCGCATCGGGTGAGGTCGCGTTATAGCCAACGGAGTTCGGCTTGACCTGATTGAGATCGACCATGGCTTCGAGATCGCTGCCGTGGCTGCCGGTGTAGGACAGCCGCAGTCCGACGCCCTTGCCGAGATCGTGCTCGGCCGTCAGGTTCCACTGCTGCACGCTGGGGTCGGTGTAGTGAATCGGGAAGGCCCAGTAGAAGATGTCGCTGCCGGAGCCGCTGCTGGCACCGCTGTTCATGGGGTTGGCGAAGGAGATCTGCGGCGTGACGCCGTCAGAGGCATAGTCCTGATTGAAGACGCCCAGGTAGGTGGAAGCGGTGCCGAAGCCGGAGGTCAGCGAGAAGCCGGTCGGTGTTTCGATGAAGCGGCCCCAGCCGCCGCGCAGCACATAGGAGTCATTGCCGAAGACGCGCCAGGCGAAGCCGAGACGCGGACCAAAGTCGGTTTTGCCCGTGAAGCGCAGGCTCTTGGGCAGATGCGCCTGGGCCGCGGTCAACGTCGGGGTTGGTGCAATGGAGTCGATGAATTGCTGGTTTTCAAAGGCCAAAGCCTTTTCGTTGGGAACGACGATGGCACCCTTCACGGTTTCGCCGTTGACGGTGGTGGAGTAGTCGGGCAGGAAGTAGCCAGTGTTGTAGCCGGTATCGCGCATGGGAGGATGCAACTCGTAGCGCATGCCGACGTTGAGCGTGAGCCGACTGCTGAGCTTCCAGTTGTCCTGCGCGTAGAAGGCGTAGCCGTAACCGACGCCATCCATCATGGCCTTGTTGACGGAGCTGAATTCGGTGTAGTCGGGGTAACCCTGCAGGAACTGCGCGTAGGGGTCGGCGATGGTGGAGCCGACCGTCGAGGTGCCGTTGAAGACATACCAGCCCGAGCGATAGTTGCCGTTGACGTTGTCATCGTGGTCGGACATGCGCTTGAAGTCGACGCCGAACTTGAAGCTGTGCTTGCCGGTGGTCTTGCTCAGGTTGTCGAGGACCTGGATGATCTGGCTGCGCTGCATGGTGGGGTTTCCGCCGCCGGTGCCGATGAAGCCGTTGATGAGCACCAGGGGCGCCTCGGACCATGCTGTGTCGGGTTGCAGCGCGCTCATGCCCAGTTGATTGAGCAGGGTGTTGGTGTCGAAGTGTTGCGTGGCTGAGGTGTGCTGCGCGTTGAAGCCGCCGCGCAACTCATTCATGAGCGTGTTGCTGAAGATGTAGTTATGCGCGAAGGTCAGCCCCTCGTCAATCTCTGGCGTGTTGTAGGTGCCCTGCATGGAGCCACCGCCGGTTTGGCAAAAGCTGGTGCCGCAGCCGAGAGCGGGGGCCGAGATGACCTGGCGATTTTTGTAGGAAAAGCGCGCGAAGATATTCTGCTTGCCCGTCAGCGTGTGGTCGATGCGGACATCGCCCTGATTGGCCGAGATCGGCGTCTTGTAATTGATCTGGTAATTGCTCGCAAAGGAATCGCTGCTGCCGTAGTTGGGCGCGGGCAAAAGGTACTTGAGCACGTTGGCGGCAATTGCGTTGACGGGGATGGTTGTGGTGCCGTCGCTGGCTTGCAGCGCAGTGCCCGCCGCACTGTAGGCGACGTAGTGGCCATTCGGGCACACGGTGGCGGCGTCGGAGCCCTGGCAATAGGTCTGGTCGAGATAGTCCGTGAGATCGCCCGTTCGCATCGCCGCTGAAGGAACGTTCAGAACGTAGGGCGATTCGCGCGGCAGGCGCATGCCTTCATAACTGATGAAGAAGAAGGTGGAGTTTTTCTCGCCGAGCAGGTGGGGAATCGTCAACGGACCGCCGAGCGTGCCGCCGAAGTCGTTCATGATGAGCTTGGGCTTGGAACTGGCGAAGGCCGTGGGCTGGCCAGCGTTCAGCGTGGTGTTTTCGTGGTTCTCGAAGACGCCGCCGTGAAAGTGCGCGGTGCCGGCCTTGGAGACGGTGGTGATGTCGGCCACGCCGGAAAACTCGGCGTTGTTGTTTGACTCGGAGACGCGAATCTCTTCAATCGAATTGAAGGAGGGAAACATCTCGCTGATGGGGCCGGAGTATTCGACGCCGACCGAGGAGATGCCGTCAATGGTGACGCTGAGCAGCTCGGGCGTGGCGCCCATCACCATCAGATTGCCCGTCGCATCGGTTTGAACGCCCGCCTGCGTGGTGAGCGTGTCGATGGGGCTCGTCGAGCCGGTCGAACGTGAGTAGACAGCAACGGGCAACTGAACGAGCTCTTCGCCCTGCTGCGTGACCGCCAGATTCGAAACGTCGGTGGTGATGGTGGCCTGCGCATCGGCAATCACCTCGACGGTTTCAGAGTTTGCGCCGGGACTGAGAGCTGGATCGACGCGAAGCGTTTGCCGCGCGAGCAGAACCAGATTCGATTGCTGTTCTTTTTGGAAGCCGGGAAAGGCGGTAATCACGGTATATTTGCCGGGGTCGATGTTCTGGAATGCGTAGTCGCCCTGGGCATCGCTTTTGGTTACACGCTTGCCGTTTGTGCCCTCGTTCAGCAGAGTGACTTCCGCGCCGGACAGCACGGCGCCGCTGCGATCCTTGACGGTGCCGAGAATGGCGCCATAGGTTGACTGCGCGGCGAGAGGATGCGCGGCAACCCCCAGCAGAAAAATGCTACAGAAGGCCATGCGTGCAAAGCAGCGTCGCAGAGAGTGTTTTAAATATGGCATGAAACCACCTTTCCTCAGCCTCGAAGTACAGACTTCCCTGGGCCTGATTTTCCGAGAAAAACCAGGTCATGCGAAGCAGGTTTGATGAGCCGTTCGACTACAGATAGATCACGGTTTTCCGTCGCAAGCGGTCTACTTTTGTCTTTCGTAAACTTGCGAGAAAAAGATAGTTTTATAGATACTGTCGTACGGGAGATTGGATGTCAAGATGCTTTATGCGTTCTTTATGCGGATGCATTTTGTACATAGAGGCAGGGACGAAAGCGAGCGATTGTTGTCATAGATATAGGCCAAATATGCGGTGTTTATTGATGGTTGTGTTTGTTTCAATGGAAACGTAGATAGAGGACGATGGGCCCGCGCGTCGCAATGGAATTACGCGGAATTGCATCGCGACGCGCGGGCTTGTTTTTATCCTATGGCGACAAGTTTCGTCTCTAAATATTCCTGGAGACCTTCGGCGCCCGATTCGCTGCCGATGCCACTTTCCTTCCATCCCGTGAATGGCCCTTCGGTGGCATAAGGCGCCCAGTTGTTGACGCCGACCATGCCGAATTCGAGCGCTTCCATGGCGGCGTGCGCGGTTTGCAGCCGGTTGGTCCACAGATAGGAGGCGAGCCCATGCTCGGTCTGGTTGGCCAGGGTGATGGCCTCGTCGAAGTCATGAAACGTGGTGATGGGCAGAATGGGGCCGAAGATCTCCTGCGCAAAGGCTGGAGCCTCGGTGGAAACCTCACTGAGCACGGTGGGCTCATAGAAGTAGCCTTTGGCGAAGTCGGCCGGTCGTCTGCCGCCCGCCAGAAGTTTGGCACCCTTGCTTAAACTCTCTGCGACAATCTTCTCGACGGAGTCACGCTGCCGGGCGCTGATCAAGGGACCCATGTTGGTTTCGGGAGCTATGCCGTCGCCGACGACAATGCGCCGGGCGTGTTCGGCGGCCTTGCGGGCGAATTCCGCGGCGATGGACTCATGCACGATAAAGCGTTGCGGCGCGATGCAGACCTGACCGGCGTTGCGGAATTTGGCGGTCACGGCGCTGGCCACGACCGCGTCCAGATCAACATCGTCGAAGATCAGCACGGGTGCGTTGCCGCCGAGCTCAAGCGAGAGCCGCTTGATGGTTTTCGATGCGCCATCCAGCAGAATGCGCCCCACGCGCGGTGAGCCGGTGAAGTGAATCTTGCGGCAGACGGGGCTGTCGATCATCTGCTGGCCAATGCTGGCAGACTGTCCGTTGACCAGATTGACGACGCCTGCAGGCGCACCCGCTTCAACAAGAATGTTGACCATCTCCATGGCTGTGAGCGGCGTGTTTTCTGAAGGGCGGATCACGATGGTGCAACCGGCAGCAAGCGCGGCGGCACTGGCGCGGGCAACGTTATAGATGGGGAAGTTCCAGGCGGTGATGATGCCCACCGCGCCGAGAGGCTGACGCAGAACAATCAGTTGTTTCTGCGGCACGCGCGAGGGAATTACGCGGCCATAGGCACGCTTGCCCTCTTCGGCATACCACTCAAACAGGTCTGCGCCAGCGATCCATTCAAAGCGCGACTGGATGAAGGGCTTGCCGCTTTCGAGCGTCGTGGTGCGCGCCAGCGCGTCGAGCCGTTCGCGGATCAGGTCGGCCGCTCTTTTTAGAATTGCGCCGCGCTCGTAGGCGGTCTTCTTGGACCAGAGCGGAAACGCGCTGCCCGCGGCCTCAAGAGCGAGCTTGCAGTCCTCGCCGTTGCCATAGGGAAGAGTGCGCAGAACCTCTTCCGTTGCGGGATTGAGAATGGACTTTGTTTGTCCGCCAAGGGCGTTGGTCCACTCCGCGCCGATGCGCAGTTGATAGGTATATGTCATGCGTGCCTCGATCTTTTCTGCGTGTTGGCTATGCGGGGACGCCGCTGTTTTCGTAGACGAGCTTTCCCGCCAGATAGGTTTGCGCGACATGAATCTTTCCGATGGCTTCGGGTTCCACGGCGCGCGGATCTTCATCAAGCACGACGAAGTCTGCCCATCGTCCCTCTTGCATGCTGCCGCGCGAAGCAGCGTTGCCACTGGCCTCGGCTCCGGCCACGGTGTAGGCGTGAAGCGCTTCGTCAATCGAGATTTTTTCCGCGGGAAGAATGCATTGGCCCGCGTGCGTGCGGCGGGTGAGAGCGGCCTCGATACCCTTCAAAGGCGCGTCATTGCGCACGACCGGGGCATCCGAGGAAAAGGCCACGGTGAGCCCGGCATTGAGCATGCTGCGGAAGGGATAGACAAGATTGGCGAGCGATTCCGGGACGAAACCGTCGAAGTTTGCGCCGAGTTCATCGAGAAAAATTGGCTGCGTGACGATGACCGATGCGATGCGCGCCATGCGTTGCAGCTGATGTGGATGCACCAGCCCGAGATGCTCGATGCGATGCGCGGCAGAGGGCTTGCTGGCGTGCAGTTTTTCGTAGAGCGAGAGAACCAGTTCGATGGCCGCATCGCCGATGGCATGGGTACACAGGCGCCATCCTTCGTTCTGATAGCGCGTGTAGAACTCGAAGAGTTCCTCCTGCTGAAAGCGCATGACGCCATGCGAGGTGCTGTTGGGATACGGCACGGAGAGCGCGGCCGTGCCTCCGCTCAGGCCGCCGTCGGCCAGAAACTTGATCGTGTTGACCGAGAGCATCGGCGAGTCGCATCGCTCGGGATGGATGTGCGCGGCGGAGCGATCATCCGGCTTGCCGAGCGGCATCACGTTCATGCGCGCGGGCAGCGTGTCGGCCAGAGCCATCTCACGATAGGTCTGCAACAGCTCCGGCACGACGCCGCAATCAGAGGAGGAGGTGATGCCGAAGGACAACTGGCGATGCAGCGCGGCGCGGATCATCGTTCGATAAAGATCCTTGGTCGGTGGCGGCAGAATGCGCTGGATCAGTCCGACGGCGGTTTCGTGCAGAATGCCGTTGGGCTCGCCGGAGGCATCGTGCTCGATGCGTCCTCCCTCGGGCGCAATCGTGTGGCGCGTGATGCCCGCCATGCGCAGCGCACAACTGTTGACGATAAAAATATGTCCGCAGGTGCGCGTCAGCAGAATGGGGCGATCGGCGATATCGCGATCAAGATCGGCGCGCGTGGGAAGCCGATGCTCGGCCAGTTCGACTTCATTGAAGCCGCGCCCCTGCAGCCATGAACCTTGCGGAAGAATGCGATGGCGCTCCTGCAACTGTGCTCCCATCGTGGCGATGGAGGTGCAGCCGCGCAGATCGAGCGAGGTCGTCAGCAACTGGCCCAGCTTCCAGATGTGCGCATGCGCGTCTTCAAAGCCAGGCAGCATGGTTCTGCCCTCGAGGTCGATGATCCTGGTTGCGGCGGAACAAAGGCCGCGCAGGGAGCCTTCGTCTCCGGCAGCAATGACCTTGCCCGCATGCACAGCAACCGCCTCCACCGGGCGGCTGCCATGCATGGTCAGAATATTGCCATGGACAAACAATGCATCCGCAATCGGCATTAGCGTGCTCCGGCGGATGCGGTGGCCAGATGCGTTTCACAGACGGCTTCAATTGATTTGCCGACGATGGCCAGCGCCTCCCGCGCCATGTCGAGTGGCATGTTGAGCGGCGGCAGAAAACGAATGCAGTTGCTGTAGAGACCGGCGCGCATCAGAATGACGCCACGCGCGGCGGCATTGCGCACAATGGCAAGCACCTCGGGTGCATCGAGCGGCGTTCGGGTCTCGCGATCCGCCACGAACTCGACCAGCAGCATGGGCCCGAGCCCGCGCACATCGCCCACAATCGGATATTGCTTTTTCCAGCTTTCCATCTCGTCGCGCATCACGGCGGCGAGCTCGTTCGAGTGTGCTTGGAAGTTTTCATCGCGCAGAATGTCGAGCGCGGCAATGGCGGCGGCGCAGGCGACCGGGCTGCCGCCGTAGGTGCCACCGATGCCGCCAGGATGCGCGCAATCCATAATCTCCGCGCGGCCGGTGATGGCGGCGATAGGCATGCCCGCGCCGAGAGCCTTGGCGGTGACGATGATGTCGGGCACCACGTCGTAATGCTCGCAGGCAAAGAGCCTTCCGGTGCGTCCCATGCCGCACTGCACCTCGTCGGCAATCAGCACAATGCCGTGCTGGTCGCAGAGTTCGCGCAGACGGCGCAAGAAGGGCGCCGGCACTGGGATGAATCCGGCCTCGCCCTGCACCGGCTCGATCAGAATCGCGGCCACCGCGCTCGGATCGACCTGCGCAATCAGAGCGTGATCAAGCTGCTTGATCGAGTACGCAAGATACTCCTCCTGCGTCATGCCCTCCGGGGTACGATAAAGGTTCGGGAAGGGCAGCCGCACGATTTCAGGCGCGAAGGGGCCGTAGCCTTTTTTGAAGAGGCCATATTTGCTGGTCAGGCTCAGCGTGAGCAGCGTGCGGCCGTGATAGGCGCCTTCAAAGCAGATCACGGTCTGTCGTCCGGTGAATTTGCGCGAGAGCTTGACGGCGTTTTCAACGCCCTCTGCGCCGCTATTGGCCAGCAACGTTTTTTTTGCGTGTTTGCCGGGCGTAACCTCGTTGAGAATTTCTGCGACGCGCACCATCGGCTCATAGGTCGTGACCAGAGCGCAGGGATGGATGTATTTTGCGGCCTGTTGCGTGATGGCTTTAACGACCGAGGCCGGTGAATGGCCAACGGCCAACATGCCGATGCCGCCCGCCATGTCGATCAGCGTGTTGCCGTCGACGTCAAAGATCAACGAGCCCTGCGCGCGCTCAACGACCACGTCGGTGGCCTTGGCCCAGCCCGAGGGGAACGCGCTTGCGCGGCGCGCGAGAACCTCCTTAGCCTTCGGTCCCGGCACTTCAGTTTCCAGATGGATATAGCTCATCGCAGCCTCCCTTGATGCGTTGCGCACCTGTTTTTCCGCTGGCAGAACCAGCAGAACGCTGTAGTTGTCGCAGACCGGATCGTTGAGGTAGTTGGCCAGCAGCCCGCGCGGCTCAAAGCCCGCCTTGATCTGCATGCCTACGGTCGGATCGAAGATTGCGCCGCTCACAACGCGCTCGTAATATTCCGGCACGGTGTACTGCTTGCGATATTTGTCGTAGCCGGGCAGCATGCCCGCCGTGACCTGGCCTTTGAGGCCGAGTCGCCAGACCGCCTCTTGCCGCGCCTCATAGAGCGCGCCCGCAATGCCCCTGCCGCGATAGTCAGGATGCGTGCCGATGTCGGCGCCGTAGAGCCACGCGCCTTGCGGCTGATGCGAGGTCAGATAGCCGCCCTGAATCACCTCGTCGAAGGTGTGGTTGACGTGCTCAAAGTCAAAGTCGAGCCGGATGGTCGAGGTGGAGCCAATGACGCGATCTCCATCGAGGACGACGAACTGGCCTTCGGGAAAAATCTCGATATGCTTGCGGCAGTGCTTTGCCTTGAAACGCTGGTCGTCATCGAGCGTTGGGAAGCAGGCAAATTGCAGCAACTCAAGCTGCGCGCAGTGGTCCGCCTGCGTGTGCATCAGCGTTAAACCGTTCTTCAATTTTCTGAAATATGCCATCGGTCCTCCTTATCCGGCAAAGGATGCAAGTGCGTCTTCAAGAATGGTGAGGCCTTCCTCGATCTGTTCCGAGGTTGCAACCAGAGGAACAAGGATGCGGATCACATTGCCATAGGGGCCTGCGGTCACCAGCAGCAGCCCGTGTTCGAAGGCGTATTGAGCAATCTTCTTGGTCAGCGCGCCGGCGGGCTTTTTCGATGCGCGGTCCTCGACGAGCTCAACCGCGCACATGCCGCCCAGCCCGCGCACGTCGCCTACCACGGAGAAACGATCCTTCCAGCCGAGCGCGCGCTTGGTAAACAATGCGCCGATCTGCAGTGAGCGTTGACAGAGGTCGTAGTTTTCAAAGACGGCAAGCGTGGCCAGCGCCGCTGCGCAGGAAACCGGGTTGCCGCCAAAGGTGCCGCCAATCGCGCCCGGTCCCGGTTGATCCATGATCGAGGCCTTGCCGGTGATGGCCGCAAGAGGAAGACCACTGGCGATGCTCTTGGCGGTCAGCAAAATATCGGGCTCCAGACCAAAGTGCTCGCAGGCAAACATGCGGCCCGTGCGGCCGAAACCAGCTTGCACCTCGTCGGCGATCAGTACGATGCCGTAGCGGTCCGCAATGGCGCGCAGGCCGTCGACGAACTCCTGTGGCGGAACGATGAATCCGGCCTCGCCCTGCACCGGCTCGAAGAGAATGGCGGCGACCTTGTCGGCGGCAATGGTTGTGCGGAAGGTCTCTTCCAGTGCCGCGAGCGCAACCTTGGCCGCGTCGGGCGTGCGATAGGGATTGGCGTAAGGAACGCGATACACGTCGGGCGAGAAAGGACCGAAGCCCACCTTGTAGGGCTTTTCCTTCGCGCTGAGCGACATGGTCATGTTGGTGCGGCCATGGAAGGCGTCGCTGAAGACGATGATCGCCGGGCGGCCCGTGTACGAGCGCGCAATCTTCACACCGTTCTCCACCGCCTCGGCGCCGGAGTTCACAAAGAAGGTGCGCTTTTCGCTTTTACCCGGGGCCAGCGCGTTGATGCGCTCGGCCAGTGCAATGTATCCCTCATAGGGCGCGACCATCGCGCAGGTGTGCAGGAATTTTTCAGCCTGCTTTTGAATCGCGTGAACCACCTCTGGTTGCGTGTGGCCCGCATTGATGCAGCCGATGCCGCCATAAAAATCCAGAAACACATTGCCATCGACGTCGGTGATCGTAGCCCCGTGCGCACTCTCGGCAAAGATGGGATGGCCTTGTGGGACACCGCGCGGCACGGCCTTTTGCTTGCGCGTGGCCAGTTCGATGGACTTCGGTCCGGGCAATGCAGTCACGAGAGAGATAGACTTCATACAATCCTTTCTTGTCTGGCGGCGTCGCGACCGGTCTTGGAGCTGGAATTATTGATGACTCTCCAGAAAGGCCGCTCACAGGGCGTCTTTATTTGTGGGTGAGTGTATCATAAAACTTACGATAATTCAGTAAATTTACTTTTTGGCATGCTGGCAATGAGGGCGACATCGACTTTGTGCCCCGCGTTAATTCTGAGCTTGGCGCGCAGGTAAAAAGCGAAGGCAAGAAGGATCACGAAGCTGATTGCGCCAATGGTCTTCAGCTCGTACATCAGGACGTGCGTCTCTTCGCTCGGAACAAAAGCCAGCGCAATGCCAAGCAGGCTGGCGGAGATTCCATAGGCGCCGTTGGCCACCATGCGCTTGCGTTCGTAGCGTGGATAGCGGCGATGGCGCGAGAGCTTGATCAGGCAGGCAAACATGTATACGTTCGGAATCAGTTGCAGCACCACCGAGATGGAGACCAGCGTGAGATAGGATTCGCTGACGCTGGCGCCCAGATAGCTGACGACGACCAGCAGCGCGGCAAGCACGGCGAAGACGAGCAGCGCAACGTAGGGTGTTTTGTAGCGTGGATGCACGCGCCCGAGAGCCTTGGGCAGGTAGTGATCGATGCCGGCAACGAAGGGCAACCGCGCCGCGCCGCTGTACCATGCGGCTGCGGTTCCCAGAATGGCGAGCGTTTCAAACAGCGCGACCGGAGCGACAAGAATGTGCAGCGAGGCGCGGTCCGCCATGGAACTGATCGATTGCAGAATGCCGGTCATGACGCCGATCTGTTCATGCGGAAGGGCGACCAGCATGGCGACGGTTGCGCCCATGTATGCCAGCCCGGAGATCAGTCCACCCCAGAGGATCGCGCCGGGAAGCACCTTGCGCGGTTCGCGAATTTCATCGCCTTTAATCGAAGCCAGATCGAGCCCCTGCAGGCTGTAACAGATGGTTCCAAAGATCGCCAACAGCCGCCAGTTGCTGAATTTTGGCACGAACGAGGCTGAATGCAGTGCGCTTTGATGCTTGCCGAGCATGATCGCCGCAAGCGCGCAGATGACCAGTGCGCCCACCAGCGTTCCCAGGCCGCCCAGGTTGGTGATCCACTTTCCAGAGGATTCTCCGCGCACATTCAGAACCAGCAGCAGAATTAGAAGAAGAATGGCTCCGCTACCTGCGAACCACGGGTTGTTGGCCTGCGCCTGCACCGCGGGGCCAAAGACGTAAACAGCGGCGCCAATGCAGGAGAGAAGAACGGTGGGCAGATAAACAACATTGGCCAGCCAGTAGCACCAGGCGGCGAGGAAGCCATGCATCTCGCCGAAGGAGTTTTTGGTCCACAAATAGATGCCGCCCTCGCCAGGCCAAACCGCGCTCAGCTCCGTGACGGCAACCCCCTGCGGCCAGAAGTAGGTCCACAGCGCAATGAGCCAGATCCAGAGCGTGAGCGGGCCCGCCGCCGCAATGGCCGGAACGATATTCAGGTTCGCGACCGCAGCCACAAACAGCAGAATCAGATCGCGGCGGCCTAAAACCTTTTTCAGTTGCTCTGTTCCAAGTTCGGCAGCTACGGGTGCTTCTGTCTCCGTCATCGGTAACCTCGACAGCCCTGGGGTGATAACTGAGCCTCGCCGAAATGCCCTGAAGATAGAATAAAAATTGATATTATTTATAAAAATTACTTGTTTCTCGTAGGATTTCCATAAAGATTCCTGCTTTGCATCGCGCGGGCCATGTAGTAGGCTGGCAATAGGGGCGGCCATGCTGGGATGGGATTGCTGCTTCGCTTTTTTACTTCCTGTCTATGAGCCAAAAGAAAATTCAAAAAAAATTGCCTCGCAAGCCAGCCATAGCGCGCGGCGGCAGTGAGGCGTCGAAGAGCCCGGACGGCGTGCGCCCCTTGCGCATTGGCGCCGTGGCCCGGCAGCTTGGCGTTTCTGCCTCGATGATTCGCTCCTGGGAACAGATGGGCTTGCGCCGCGAAGCCACCGCGCAGGGTGAGCACCGCCTGTATGAGCAGAGCGATATCGATTTGCTTTGCCGTGCGGTGTATCTGCGCAAGGTGCAGGGGCTCAACGCGCCGGCGATTATCGAGCAACTGCGTCGCGAAGGGCTTTTGCCGGGCGTGGGCGAGCAGCAGGCCGTTGCGCATACTCTGGCGCTCGGCAGCTATTTGCGCTCGTTGCGTCTTACAAAAAAGCAGTCTCTGGCGCAGGTGGCGGCGGCCGTGGGCATCTCTACCGGCTTTCTTTCCAATCTGGAGCGATCGCAGACCGGCGTCTCCGTGGGCATCATGCACAAGCTGGCTCACCACTTTGGCACCTCTCTTTCCGCCTTTTACTATCAGGCTGAATCGCCCGGCCCCCTGGTGACCAAAACCAAGCGGCGCCTGCTTTCGCACAGCGATGGCGTGCGCATGGAAGAGCTTGCCTGGGGCAACATCGTCATGGAACCGCACATCATGCACATTGCGCCGGGCAAGGGTAGCCAGGAGTTTTATACGCACCAGGGGCAGGAGTTCATCTATATGCTGAAGGGCGCGCTCGCGATCACGCTTGACATGAAGGAGTACAAGCTGGCGCAGGGCGACAGCTTCTACTTCGCCAGCAATACGCGTCACCACTGGCATAATCCCGGAAAGAGTGAAGCCGTGGTTCTCTGGGTGAATACGGCCGAGCGGCTTGCTCTTGTGCGTTAGAGTGTTAATCGAGAGAGGATGCAGGGGCGAAGGCGCGAGTCTTCGCCCTGTGTTTTTTTAGGCGTGCGTTGCAGCGGTGCAATAAAATTTCAGACCAACCCTGTACTTACTTGTTTATCGTAGATTGAGTGATATACTCCACGCAGCAGAAAACGGGTGTTCTCTTGGATAAGCTCACGATGTGAGTGGTCTGTCGCCTTTGTTTGAGCATGGAACGTGCGTATTGTTCCTGTGCGTGGAGATGAATCTCTGTAGCCATCGCAATGTTTTGTAGAAGCGGAGAAGACCATCATGGAATATGTACGGCTGGGAAGGTCGGGGCTCAAGGTTTCAAGGTTGTGTCTCGGGTGTATGACGTATGGCGAAAAACCAAAGGGTGAGACGCTCGGCTTTGGTCGTCACGCCTGGGTGCTTGATGAGGACGAAAGCCAACCGTTTTTCAGGCAGGCTCTGGATGCCGGGATCAACTTTTTTGATACCGCCAATGTCTACTCGAATGGCGCCAGCGAAGAGGTGCTTGGCCGCTTCATCAAGGCCAACGTGCGTCGCGAATCCGTTGTTATCGCCACCAAGATCCACGGCAAGATGCGCGATGAACCCAATGGTGGCGGGCTATCGCGCAAAGCCATCCTCTTCGAGGCCGAGCAGTGCCTGCGCCGTCTGAACACCGATTACATTGACCTTTTGCAGATTCATCGCTGGGATCATGAAACGCCCATCGAAGAGACGCTCGAGGCGCTCAACGATCTGGTGCGCGCCGGAAAGGTTCGCTATCTGGGCGCTTCGTCCATGTTCTCCTGGCAATTTGCAAAATCACTGTATCTTGCCGACCGCAAGGGATGGACGCGTTTCATCAGCATGCAGAACCACTACAACCTTCTTTATCGCGAAGAAGAGCGCGAGATGATCGGCCTGTGCGAAGAGGAGGGGATCGGCGTGATTCCCTGGAGCCCGCTCGCGCGCGGTCGCCTGACGCGGCCCTGGAACTCGCAAAAGACCGAGCGCTCCGAGACGGATTATTTTGCCAGAAGCATGTACACGCGCACCGAGGAATCGGATGAGGCCGTGGTCGGCAATCTTGGCAAGGTCGCCGGGCAGCGCGGCGTCGGCTATGCGCAGGTTGCGCTGGCCTGGTTGCTTAGCAGAAAGGCCGTGACGGCGCCGATCGTTGGTGCTACCAGGCCGCAGCATCTTGCCGATGCGGTGGCCGCGGTTTCGCTCAAGTTACAAGAGGAGGAAATCGCCCTGCTTGAGGCGGCGTATCACCCTCATCCCGTGCTCGGTTTCTAGACGCGTGCAAGGCAGGAGCATGCGCAGGCCTGCTCTTGCCGCCCTCCTATCGATAGGACATAGAGAAATGAAAATTCACGAGTATCAGGCCAAGAAAATTTTGTCTGGCTTCGGCGTTCCTGTACCCAAGGGAAAAGATGCGGCAACATTGGAAGAAGCTGCTGCCGTCATCGATAGCCTGCTGGCCGAAGGCGCTGCGGGCGTTGTCGTCAAGGCGCAGATTCATGCCGGAGGCCGCGGCAAAGGCGGCGGCGTCAAGGTGGCTAAGTCTGCGGAAGAGGCGCGGCAGCGCGCGCAAACCATGCTTGGCATGCAGTTGGTGACGCACCAGACCGGGCCTCTTGGCCAAACGGTGTGCCGGCTTCTCATTGAAGAAACGGCGGCCATCGAGCGTGAGCTTTATGTCGGCATTGTGCTCGATCGCGCTACGGGTCGCTATGTCGTCATGGCCTCGCCGGATGGCGGTATGGAGATTGAAGAGGTCGCTGCCGAAACGCCCGAGCGCATTCACAAGGCCGTCGTCGATCCTGTCGTCGGTTTTACGGCATGGCAGGCGCGTTCACTGGCCTTTGCGCTTGGCCTGAAGAGCACGCAGATTCATCGCGCGGCAGCGGTTTTGCAGGCGCTCTACAAGGCTTTTGTCGCAACGGATGCCACGCTGGCGGAGATCAATCCATTGGTGACGACGGTGGATGATCGCATCATTGCGCTCGATGCGAAGATGAACTTTGATGACAACGCGCTCTTTCGGCAACCGGCGATCAAGGCCTTGCGCGATGTGACGGAAGAAAATCCGCTCGAGGTTGAGGCCTCGCGTTCTGCGCTCAACTACATCAAGCTCGATGGCTCCATCGCCTGCATGGTCAACGGCGCAGGGCTGGCGATGGCCACGATGGACATCATTCAATATGCGGGCGGAGCGCCGGCAAACTTTCTCGACGTTGGCGGTGGTGCCAGTCAGGAGCAGATTGAGCACGCCTTCTCCATCCTGTTGTCGGATGCAAAGGTGAAGGCGATCTTCCTCAATATTTTCGGGGGCATTCTGCGCGTCGATCGCCTGGCGGCCGGTGTGGTGCACGCTGCGCGCACGCTGCAGGTGACGCTGCCCATCGTGCTTCGCCTGGAGGGGACCAACGTCGAAGAGGGTCGCAAGATCCTCAAGGAGTCGGGGCTCAATTTTCTCGTCGGGGCCACGATGGAAGAGGCTGCAAGACTGGCCGTCAAGGCTGCGCAGGGAGTGGAGGCATAGATGGCGGTTCTCGTCGATAAAAATACGCGACTCATTGTGCAGGGCATCACCGGCAAGGAAGGAACCTTCCACGCCAAAGGCTGCGCCGAATATGGTACGCAGGTCGTCGGTGGCGTTACGCCGGGCAAGGGCGGTTCGATGCACGAAGGCTTTCCGGTCTTCAACACCGTGGCCGATGCCGCACGGCAAACCGGCGCGAATACGACGATGATCTTTGTGCCGCCCCCCTTTGCCGCTGATGCCATTCTTGAAGCAGAAGCCGCGGGAATCGCGCTGATTGTCTGCATCACCGAGGGCATTCCCACGCTCGATATGGTGAAGGTCTGGGCAAAAATCAGGGACTCGAAGACATCGCGCCTGATCGGACCAAACTGTCCCGGCGTCATCTCGCCAGGAAAAGCGAAGGTCGGCATTCTTCCCGGCCGCATTCACAAGGAAGGCTCGGTCGGCATCATTTCACGTTCGGGCACGCTGACCTACGAGGCGGTCTATCAACTGACGCAGCGCGGCATTGGGCAGTCGACGGCGATAGGCATTGGTGGCGATCCTATCGTCGGTACGACGCATATCGACGCGCTGCAACTGCTCAAAGAAGATCCGGAGACCGAGGCGATTATTCTGATCGGCGAGATCGGCGGAACCAATGAGGAGCAGGCGGCGGCCTATGTTCGCGAGCATGTGCGCAAGCCGGTTGTTGGTTTTATTGCAGGCCAGACAGCGCCGACGGGCCGTCGCATGGGCCACGCAGGCGCCATCATCAGTGGAGGCGAAGGCACTGCGCAAGGCAAGATGAAGGCCATGCAAGAGGCGGGCATTCACGTCGTGGTGAGCCCTGCCGATATCGGCAAAACTCTGGCGCAGGTGATTGGCCGGGCGTAGCCGCATAGGAAAGAAAGCGCGGTTTATCGGGCCATGCTCTTCGTCTGGCTTTTGCCGCCGAGCGTGCCACCGGGTAGATCGAAGGAGATGGCGCGGCGTCCGAGCGTGACAATCAGATGCAGTGCCGTGGCGCGTGGGTTCGCGGCTGTAATGCGAACTTCCGCGCCATCGTCTTCCACAAGAATCAGGCTCGGCGCGTTGACGGAAATCTTTCCCCAGACGCTGGCAAGCGAACCCGCGCGATAGAAGACGGCCATCAGATCCTTCGCGGCAACGACCGCCTGCAGATCCTCGCGATTGGCGAGCACGCGCACCGTGGGCGATGCGGCCTCTTGTTGCGCGGCCGCAAGACCACCCTCGGGAAACACTTCGTATTGATAACTTGCATGCACAGGCTGCGTGCCGTGATCGATCCAAAGATTGAAGACGGGTCGCTCGACAAGGTCGCTCGGGCCGGTGCCGATCTCGGACCAGCGTCCTGACTGCATGCCTGAAGTGAGCACGCTTTTTGTGCCTGCTTCCAGCAGATAGCCCACGTCGTTGTGCGCAATCACGCGGCGGCCGTCGGCAAGGCGTTGTTCGTCGACGGCGCCCTGCCGGTTGCACTGTTCGATGGAGGTTGCCACAGTCGCTGCGGGCGTCGCCGGATTGTGTGCCAGCGTGATCTCTGCGCCGAGCGCGACGAAGAAATGATCGAAGAGAAACCACGCCTTCCTGGCCGAGAGTGGGCCTCGTTTGAGATCCATCGCTGCTGCGCCAATCTGGCCATTGGAGACGCCGCCCGCGAAATCATTGCTGCCGTACTGGCCGATGGGCTGCGCCTCGCCTGTCAGCGGAAGCCCCGCAGGGGAACGCCATTGCAGCGCTGTCGTGCCGGGGATTAAATTCCAGTTCCACGCCGGAAAGACGAGCCGATATTCCTCGCCATTTTTGTAGAGCAGCGTTGCGCCGTCGGCCAGATGCGCAGAGCGCAGTCCTTCGCCATTGACGGTCTCCTCGTTGCGCGTGCGCGCAGACAGCATGCGGATCGACAGCGCGTAGCCCGCCCGCTTGTGCTCCATCAGGTCAGAGTTCCAGAAGAAGCGATTGCCGGTGACCTCATCGGCGACGCGGGGCTGCTTGAGCGTTGCGGCAAAGTGGCGAAGTTCCTTCTGGCGCGGTGTGTCGAGCTCTGCCAACGCTTCGACCACGCGCACGAACTCGGCGTTCATCCGCGGCGTGCTGGCATGTTCGGCGCGTGTAATCTCGCGGCCGCGCGCGGCATCGTCAAACAGGCCCGCGCGAATCATCCACTGTTGCCCATCGAGCAGGAAGGAAGAAAAAATCTCCATCGTCGCGCGCGGAACGGTAAAGGCAGTGCCCCAACCGAGCGCAATCTCTCGTCCGGCATCTTCTCCGAAATCGAATCCATAACCGCCCGAATAAAGCTGCGCGCCATGCTGATGAAAGGAGCTATCGCTCTGAATTCCCTCGCCGGGCTGCCCGTTGGCCTCCTTCATGGGAGCAATACTAATCTCCTGATAGAGCCGTTCAAACGCCTGGCGGACCGCCGCGACGTCCAGCGCAAGCAGGCCACGCTCCATCTGAATATCGACGCCCCAAGCCAGATTCTGCCCGGTCCAGTGGCTCCAATCCGCGCGCCGCAGAATCACGTCAATGCTCTTGCGATCCGCGGCAGAAAGCAGCGGATCGAGCAGCAGCGCCGAGCGTGCCAGCAGACGCGGCGCACCGATCTGGTTCCACCACCAGTTCGGATTTTTTGGGTCGCGCCGCAGCCAGCAGCGCAGGGCGAGCAGGCTCGCGCGGTCCATCGCTGCATCGGCCGAACCGTGCTGGCGTTGCAGGTACGATGCCGTTGCCAGCGCGGAAAGATTGTCGAGATGCTTTGCGGCAAGCCAGATTGAGCGCTGCTGATCGTCGTAGTTGATCTTCGTCCAGCAACCGTCTTCCCCCTGGCTGCTGATCAAGCGCCGTGCCTGCGTAACCGTCGTGGCGGCGTTGACGGGGGCGATGGTCCACCGTTCCCATCGTGCGCGCACCTGATCGAGATCGCGTAATGTTTGCGCTGCTACGAACGAGGGCAGCACGGCGAGAAGAAGTGCGAGGAGCGAGGTTCGGTGCCGTGCGGCCGCGTGCCATGACGAAGCGATCATGCCTTCCATTCTTGCGCAGATTGCTCACGAAAGAACGGAGAGAAATAAAAAAGTGGAAAAAGCAAGGGAGCTACCTCAAGCGAGATAGCTCCCAGACGGCATGCATTGCTCTTTAGTCAAGGACAGAAGAAAGCGAAAGAGTGTTTTCATTCAACGGAGAATGAACGTGCTTTCGAAAGGTACTTGTCAGCATCTTGCGTGCGCGATGCAGGCGCGATTTCGCCGCCGTGCGCGAGATGCCGAGTTCGTGCGCTGCCTCGTCGATGGACCGGTCGTTCAAGTCGCAGGTGCGCAGAATCGTGCGGTACTTCGGATGCTGTTTGGAGACCTCGTGCCGCAGCAGCGAGCGCAACTCCCGGCGTATGTATTCCTGCTCCGGGGTCGGGCGATGGTCGGGCAGCACGAAGCTCATCTCGCCATCCTCGTAGGCCTTCGGCTCATCCAGATAGAGCCAGTGGATCGAGCTCGTCTTGCGCTTTAAAGAGAGACTGGCGTTGATGGCAATGGCGACCAGCCAGGAGGAAAAGCGTGCCTCGCGGCGAAAGCGGCCAATATTCAAAAAAGCGCGCATCATGGTTTCCTGCGCCAGATCGTCAGCCTCTTCGGGCGTGTTGGCGAAGCGACGAACCGCTCGGTATACGGTGGGGCGATGGCGCTGGAGCAACTCCTCCATGGCGCAGGATTTGCCGTCCTGCGCGGCCGCAACCAGTTCATCGTCGGAGTAGTCCCCGGCAGTGCATGGCTGCGAGGAGGGAAGTGCGACAGATTCGTTTTGTGCGGTCTTTGTGTTCATGGTTGTGTCCGGACCTCCTTGATGCCGGGACAGAATGTGTTAGAGAGCGGGTGGCAAGCCTCTGTCGAAATCCAGGTGGGCGGGCCAAGCCTGCGTCTTCGACTGGCAGCGGCCAGAAGTTCAATCGTGGCCAGCAGTGCATCCGAAGAAGAGAATGAGGCGATGCGTTCTTCATACAGTGCGTCGTCGATGATCTCAGCCTGCGGGTTGACCAGAAGAATGCGTGCGTGCGGCCATTGGTGGCGGATTGTGCGAGCACCATTGCGCAGCGCGGTTTTGTTCAGCGAGGCATGCAAAATGGCAACGTCGATCGTTTCCTGCGATGAGATTGCGGACAACTCCTGTGTGCCATTGGCGGCAATTAGATGACACCTTTGCCGCTCAAGCAGGGCATCGCGCACACATCTGCTTTCTTCTGGCGAACCGAGGGAAAGCACGTGGAGTGTTGTTCTCATTGCTGCCTCTCCATAGAAAAACTGTTGTGGCTGATGCGGTGTTTCTGATCAGCAGTGGTGCGCAGTGGCGATCTTCCGCAGCCTCGCGGAGCAAAGACGGTGCAGATGCAACCGCCGGCAAAGATCCTTGCCATAGGCGTTTTCGGCAACAAAAGATGCTCCCCGTTGGCTCAGCGCGCGTAGCGCCTCTTCGCCGAGTGCATCGACGTAAGAAACGGCTTCGAGGTTGATCGTGTACCCCGAGGCCAACGTGTCTGTGGCGTGGATCAGCTCCTGCACCCACTCGCCGGCGAGCTTGCCTTCGAGAACCAAGATGCGCGTGCCGCAGGCATCGGCTGACTGGGTAATACGTAACATGCACTCTACAGATGCACGTGGCGTGCCATCCCGCGCGGGTGGCGAGAGTGCTTCTGCTGGAAGGAGATAGGGGCTATGTCGCGTTTCTGCTCACAGGCTTTGCCCGCCGCAATGGCGGCAATGTGCCGCAATAGCGGCGGGCAAAGTGCATCATGCTTTATGCGTATTCCGTGCGCGCAATGCCGAGCCGCTCCATCTTGCGTTGTAACGTGGTGCGTTTCAGGCCAAGTTGTTCGGCCGCGCCGCCCGTGCCAGAGATCTTGCCGTGCGCCGAGCGCAAGGCGTTCAGAATCGTCTCGCGTTCAACATCGTGCAGCGTAGTGGCTACGGCATTGGCCGTCGGTGCATGATCGCGCAACTCCGAGATGGGGGCGCTCAGCGTTTCGCCGCGCGACAAAATCACCGAGCGTTCGATGAAGTTCTGCAACTCGCGCACATTGCCCGGCCAGGGCCAGCGCGTCATCGCCTCAAGAACTGCTGGCGGAATCACGCGAATCACTTTGTTCATGCGGTGCGCGTGCTGTGCCACGAAGTAGTGCACCAGCAGCGGAATGTCCTCTTTCCGTTCACGCAGCGGCGGAATGTAGATCGGAAAAACGTTGAGGCGATAGAAGAGATCCTCGCGAAACTTTCCCTCCTGCACCATGGCCGGAAGGTCTCGATGGCTGGCCGCGATCAGGCGCAGATCCACCTTGATCGTCTGGTTGCTGCCCAGCCGCTCGAACTCGCGCTCCTGCAGCACGCGCAGCAGCTTTGGTTGCAGTTCAAGATCAACATCACCGATCTCATCGAGAAACAGCGAGCCCTCGTGTGCCAACTCGACGCGTCCACGCTTTTGTGCCAGCGCGCCCGTAAAGGCGCCCTTCTCGTGGCCGAAGAGTTCGCTTTCCATCAGTCCCTGCGGAATCGCGGCGCAGTTCAGCCGGACAAAGGTGCGCTTGCTGCGCGTGCTCAAATTGTGAATGGCGCGCGCGATCAGTTCTTTGCCTGTGCCGGTTTCGCCGACCAGCAGTACCGTCGAATCGGTGGGGGCAACGATCGATACCTGTTCAAGAACCTTCTTGAGCGCCTCGCTCTTGCCGACGATGTCCTCGAAGTAATCCTGCGCCTGGATCTCCGAGACCAGATATTCGCGCTCCTCTTCGAGTCGCTCTCGCGAAAGACAGATTCGCCCGTAGGCCAGCGCGTTTTCAAGAGCCAGCGAGATCTGTGTGGCAACCTGCGAAAGCAGTTCGAGGTCGGGCGCGCTAAAGGCATCGCGCGAGCGGCTGCCGAGCGAGATGATGCCCAGCGTGTGCGTGGTGCCGATCAGCGGCACGCTGGCAAGGCAGGCAATCGACTCGGCGCGCAGAGCCTGTTCTACGATCTCCGGAAGCTCATGCATGTCTTCGAGATTGTGTGCATGGGATCCACGCTGGCGCAGTTGTTCAAGATCGACGGGCTTCAGCTTGGGAATGGGCAAATCGCCGATCATGCCGCGCCCTTCGGGAAAGTCAAGCAGGATGCAGCGTAGCTGGCTGACCGTGTCGTCAAAGAGCCAGAAGCCGGTGAAGGCGTTGTGAAAAAATTCGCGGATCGATCCCGATGCGGCCTGAAACAGATCGTTGATCTCAAGATTGCGGACCGTATGGTTGTTGATCTCCAGCAGCAGACGCAGCCGGTCGCGTTCGTGCTCCAGTTTGCCGCGCAGCATTTCTTTCGCTTCCAGAGAAAAGGCATTCTCGAGTGTGATCGAAAGATGCGAGGCCACCAACTCCATCATCTCGATATCTTCCGGGCTGTATCTTTGATGATCGATCGAGCCAAAGATCAGAACCCCCATCTTGCCGCGCGGGCTCGTGACTGGAAAAAGATACGAGGTACGCAGTGGAATATCCGCCATGCGTTCGGCGATGAGCGGAATCTTTTTCATCTCTTCGCGCACGTTTGGAACAAAGAGAGATTGTTGTTCTTCGAGTACCTGGCCAACGGCCGTGCCTTTGAAGGGAAGCAACGTGCCGAGCGGCAGCAGCGGCTCCATGTGCCCGGCCTCGAGCGCATACAGTTGCACAGTATCGTTATCGGGGTTCAGCAGCAGCAGCGTGATCGAGTCGAAGGGAACGGTCTTTGAAAGCAGAGCCGAGATGCTGTGCAGCACCGCGCGCACGTCAGGCTGCGAGGCCAGCGCCGCCGATACATTAATCAGCGTTCGGTAACGGCTGGTTTCTGGCAATACGGAATCGCTCAAACTCTTGCCTTCCTTCCTGAAAAATCACTTGGGCGTACGATGGCGAAACGGTCTACTTCGTCGATGAGATCAGGCTGTCGAAAAGAGAGAGAATCAACTGGCGCGCGCACTTCTTCGGGATGGTCGTGCCCATGATCTTCTGATTGATCGCCATGCCAGTTGAAAAATTGTGCATCACAATCAGAAACTCCTTTGGCGTCATCTTGAGCTTGATCTCGGAGGAGGCAAGCAACTCTTCAATCAACGCAATGCCATCGCAGATGGCACCGCGATGCAGGCCCTGGATGCAACTGCGCACCCGCTCATTGCGCAATGCCTCTGCTTCGAATTCCGTGTAGAGAACAATCCAGTCGCGATCCGTGAGGATGTCGACGTAGGCACTGCGAAACTTCTGCAGGCGTACCGTTGCTGACAGATGCTTCTTGCCAAGAATGGCACGAAAGACCTCGAAGTGGTGCATCTTCTGCTCATGAATGACGGATAAAAACAGCCCTTCCTTGCCTTCGAAGTTGGCATAGAGCGCCCCGCGCGTATAGCCCGCCTCGGCCGCGATCTTCTCCGCCACTGCGCCGCCCAGCCCGTAACGCAGAAAGTGTCTGCGGCCGACCTCGATCAGGCGCGCGCGCGTCTGTGCCTGACTCTGTTCGCGCGTCAGACGCTTGGCCTTGCTCGGGTGGGGCGTGGTCTTCGGCACGCAGCGGGCTCCTTGGCAATGCCGCAGGTGAACCTGCGCGCAATTTCATCTCAAAGACATATTGTATCTGAATGCAGGATGAATTTGTTTCTTGCAATCTGCGCCACGCTGTATGCCAATGCGCCCTGCGGACGCAAAAATCCCCTCCCGCCCCCCCATGCAGAGAAGAACGTAAAACGAGATGTTCCGGTTCCCGCAATCTTTTTCTGCGTGCGGGAAATGTATCGGTTGCGGCATTGCGTGGAAGAATTCTTAAAAAAAGATCATGAGCCCGCGCGGAGTTCCTGTTCGAACCGAAGGTTGCGGTTTATGACGGCGCAGTGTGCCTATCCTGATTCCTTTGCGCCGGGGGCTGGACCTCTCGAGCAGCAAAACTGACATCCTAAAAGGTGGACGGCTATCCCCCTGAACTACCGGAAAACAAGGCCGTTGCTGGAGAATTTATGACGATACACAGAATGCGTTGCGGCGTTTTTGCAGTATTTTTCCTCGGATTGAGCTCGATTTTGTCGGCGCAGGCACCCAAAATCGACGTTGCGCTGAACTTCAGCCGGCTCGGACCGCGTGTTTTTTATGCACAGGCACCGAGCCTCAATGGCTGGCAAGCCTCGATGAATGTGCAACGTGGCCACTTTCTGGGCATTGAGGGCGACCTATCGCACTACGGCATGGGCGCGAATGCCTCGACGCCGAAGACGACCATGCTGATGGTGGGCCCGCGCCTGACGGTGAGCCCTATCGGATTGTCAGGATTGCACTTATACGTGCACGGGCTGGTCGGCGGCGAGCACTCGCACAGCGACGACAACAAAATATCGGGAGGCACGATGACCGTTGCCTTCGGCGCGGGCGGCGACGTTCGTGTTTTGCCCTTTCTTTCCTTGCGTTTGGCCGCGGATTGGCTGGCGGCGCCGACCAGCGTCCCAACCAATGCCACGCACCGGCGCAGCAGCATAGGCGTAGTCGTCAGATTCTAAGGGGAATGTCGCAAATATTTCTTCCGGATTCTTTCTTGTAATCTTTCGGAGAGCGGACAACGTCCATTCCAATGTGCCAACCGCTCTCCGTTATCGTTGCCCCTGCTGTGGTTACCGGACGCTCGAAAGGCCGGCGGCCATGGGGTTGTGCCCGGTTTGCTGGTGGGAAGATGATGGTCAGCAAGAGGACGATGCCGCGCAGGTTCGGCTTAGTGTCAACGGAGAATTGAGTTTAGCTGAGGCGCGCCATCATTATGTCGCCTGTGGCGCCTCCGATCCGCGCTTTGTTCCCTATGTGCGCCCACCGCAGGACTCCGAGCAGTAACGTGTCGGAAACGGTGCACATGTACGGAAAAGCCTGCTTTCGAGGTTTGACCCTGCCCGCAATCCCTCTTACCATGAGATGAGGTATTCTCCCGGCCCAGAGAGCTTGAGCATGCGGCTTCGTTGCCGCTCTTTTTGTCTCAGGCTGACCGGCGACGGCCCCCACGGGCCGCCCCCCATGACCACCGCGCGAAAATACCAAGGAAACTGATGCAACGGCGCACCTTAGCGCCGGGAAGGCAAAACGTTGAGTCCGAACGATACCCTCGAAGACAACCTTCAGCCGGCCACGGCCGAGTCTGCCCACGATCACGAAGGTCACAATCACGATCATGACCACGAAGGTCACGATCACGACCATGCAGGCCACGCGCACACGCACGGGCCGGTTCTGAACCCGGAGTGCACGCGCGAGCTGCTGCTGGATGTTCCGGCCGATGAGGTTGCGAAAACCTACAAGAGCATCACGGCGAACTACAAGAAGTACGCCCGCATCCCCGGCTTCCGTCCCGGCAAGGTTCCCGAGTCGGTCGTTCGTCGGCGCTTTGTCGAAGAGATCCGCAAGGATGTGATCGACGCGCTGCTGCCCGAGCGCTTCAACAAGGGCGTGGCCGATCTCGGCGTGCGTCCGGTGGGCCAGCCCCAGGTGACCGAGTTGACCGTCGAAGATGGTCAGCCGTTGCACGTCAAGGCGGTCTTTGAGTATGTTCCCGAGTTCTCGATCGATGGCTACAAGGAGGTGAAGGTCGAAAAGCCTGTCGCCGAGGTCACCGAGGAAGAGTACAAGGCCGAGATGCAGCAGTTGCTCGAGTCGCGTGCGACCATCGAGCCGGTCGAAGAGGACCGCGCGCTGGTCGATGGCGACTGGGCACAGATCAGCTTCAACGGCAAGGTTGCCGATGATGCCGAGGCCGAGCCGGTGGCGGGTGAAAACTCGCTGGTTGAGGTTGGCGGCAAGGAGACCCTCGAGGCCTTCACCGAGGCGCTGCGTGGCGCCAAGGCGGGCCAGGAACTCAAGGTCGAGGTCACCTATCCGGCCGACTATGTTGACCAGAAGCTGGCCAACAAGACCGTGGCCTACGAACTGAAGGTTGTGGCCATCAAGAAGCGCATCATGCCCGAGCTGAACGACGAGTTCGCCAAGGAACTGGGCGCCTATGATTCGCTGGCCGATCTTGAGGCCAAGATGCGCGAGTATCTGGAGAGCCGCAAGAAGCAGGGCGTCGAGTTCGAGACCAAGGAGCGGTTGTATGCCGCCTATGCCGACAAGTTCAGCTTTGCGGTGCCCGAGTCTTTGGTGCAGGAGCAGATCGATGCGCGGCTTGAGCGCGGCATGCGCACGCTGGCAGCGCAGGGCATGACCCCCGAGCAGATGCGTCAGTTGGACTTTGCGCGTTTGCGTACGGCCCAGCGCGACAGCTCGCTGCTTGAGGTCAAGGCTCAGCTGATTCTCGACAAGATTGCGCAGCAAGAAGGCATCACCGTCGAGGACGAGGCCGTCGAAAAGGAACTGCAGATGGCTTCATTGCAGACCCGCGAGCCGGTCGAAGAGCTGCGTGCCCGTTTGACGCAGAACGGCGCGCTGGGTAGAATCCGTGAACAACTGCTGCGCGACAAGACGGCGAACGTTTTGCTCGAGCGGCTCTAGGATCGTAACCGGGCAAGGCGCGCCAGCCGCGCTTTGCCCAACAACAGGCAGGGCGGAAACCGGGCCCCACCGCACAAGCGAGAAACGCACAATGGCATTGGTTCCCATGGTGGTAGAGCAGACGAGCCGGGGCGAGCGCGCCTACGACATTTACTCCCGTCTGCTGCGCGATAACATCATCTTCCTCGGTACGCCGATCGACGACCAGATCGCCAATCTGGTGGTGGCCCAGATGCTGTTTTTGCAGGGCGAAGATCCCGACAAGGACATTTCGCTCTACATCAACTCGCCGGGCGGATCGATTTCGGCCGGATTGGCCATTTATGACACGATGCAGTTCATCAAGAACGACGTGGTGACCTATTGCATCGGGCAGGCGGCGTCGATGGGCGCTTTCCTGCTTTTGTCCGGCACCAAGGGCAAGCGTTTCGCTTTGCCGAATTCGCGCGTTTTGATCCATCAGCCCTCGATGGGCGGCGTCAGCGGTCAGGCGACCGACATCGATATTCACGCTCGCGAGATTCTGCGCATTCGCGAGATCACCAACACGCTGATGGCCAAGCACACCGGCCAGCCTGTCGACCGCATCGAAAAGGATGTGGAACGCGACTTCATCATGAACGCCGAGCAGGCCAAAGAGTACGGTATCGTGGACGAGATTATTGATCGTCCGCGCGGCTAGCACGCGCAAGGAGAATTCAACTATGAAACCCCGCTCGGGACCGGAGGAAACGCTTCGCTGCTCGTTCTGCCATAAATCGCAGGACGCCGTGGCCAAGCTGATCTCTTCGCCCAGTGATTATCCCCGCGCTTACATCTGCGACGAGTGCGTGGCGGTCTGCAATTCGATTCTCGAGGACGACCGGAGCGAGGCAGCTCCGGCGACCGCGGCGGGTCACTTGCCCAAGCCGCATGAGGTCAAGGCATTCCTCGACGACTTTGTCATCGGTCAGGACCAGACCAAGAAGAAGCTGGCCGTGGCCGTCTACAACCACTACAAGCGCATCCAGATGAACCGGACGCGTGGCAATGACGTCGAGCTGGCGAAGTCGAACATCCTGCTGATCGGACCGACCGGTTCGGGCAAGACCTTGCTGGCGCACACGCTGGCGAAGATGCTCGATGTGCCCTTCGCGATTGTGGACGCGACGACGCTGACCGAGGCCGGTTATGTGGGCGAGGATGTCGAGAACATTATCCTCAAGCTCCTGCAGGCCGCCGACGGCGACGTGACGCGCGCCCAGCAGGGCATCATCTACATCGACGAGATCGACAAGATCGGCCGCAAGGACGA
>DBTV01000048.1:16073-20303 GCA_002307235.1 Acidobacteriaceae bacterium UBA1307 | reverse complement strand
CAGGCGCTGCTCAAGATCCTCGAAGGCACGGTGGCCAACGTTCCGCCGCAGGGTGGCCGCAAGCATCCGCACCAGGAGTTCACTGCCGTCGACACGACGAACATTCTGTTCATCTGTGGCGGAGCTTTCGTGGGCCTGGAGCGCGTGGTGGGCCGTCGCATCGGCAAAAAGGCACTGGGTTTCCGCACCATGGAAGCCGAGGCCGAGGCTGCCGCGTCGCCGCATACGCACCGCGACACCGAGCTGCTGCGTCGCACCGAGCCGCAGGATCTGATCAAGTACGGCCTCATCCCCGAGTTCATCGGTCGGCTGCCCGTCATGGGCATTCTCGATGAACTGGACGAGGCGGCGCTGATCGAGATTCTCTCCAAGCCGAAGAACGCCATTCTCAAGCAGTATCAGAAGCTGTTCGAGTTTGAGAATGTGCGGTTGCACTTTACGCCCGAGGCCACTGCGGCCGTGGCGCGCGAGGCGCTCAACCGCAAGGTCGGCGCGCGTGGTCTGCGCATGATTCTCGAGGAGCTGATGCTCGATCTGATGTATAACCTGCCGACGAACAAGCGGGTGCGCGAGATCGAGATTACCCGTGAGATGGTCGAGCGGCGCGATCTGTCGCTGTGCCTGCTTGAAAAAGCCGGCTAGGCCATCGGGCGGCACGATTCCGCAAAAAGGGCCGTCTCCCGCAGGGGAGGCGGTCCTTTTTCTGTCCCTTACATTCCTCTTCTCTCGTCTCTCTTCTCTAGTCCCTAGTCCCTACGTCCATAAGAAAAGGCTCTTCGATGGGTTGATCGAAGAGCCTTTTTTCTCCTGTCCGGCGTGCAGCGAATTACCGGATTCGGCGGTTGGAGCTTGTTAAAAAATGGGTTTCGAGCGTGGCGCGCTGTGGACCAGATGCAGTCCGCGGCTGGTGGCCTGTTGTTGCAACTCTTCGACCAGGGCCTGTTGGCTGGCCTTCGCGATGCCGAGTGCCTTGTGCTGCTCGATGGCCAGGTGCGCAATCTCTTTCTGATCGGCGACGAGCGCGGCGGCCGCCAAAATATCGTAGAGCTCGGTGAGGTCGGGCGCGCTGGCAATGGCTCTCTGAATGCGCTCGAGGCCGGCTTCCTTTTGGCCGAGCATCGTCTCGCAGGCGCCGAGTTTAGCCGCATTCAGCGGAGAGACGCCACCCTGTTCATAGGCCTGACGGGCCAGTTCGTAGTTGCCGGCGTGGAAGTAGACGTCGCCAATGGCCTCGTAGAGCACCGGCGTGCGCAGCCCCAGCCCGTAGGCCTCGCCCATCCGGGCCAGTGCCTCGGGCAGCCTGTGCAGCGCCGTCAGCGCGATGCCGCAGAACAGGCTGTTGCGCGGCTCGGTGGGATTCAATGCGCGGGCGCGTTCAAGATAGGTGAGTGCTTCCGTCGGGCATTTGTGGAACTCCAGTTCGCTGAGTCCGACCTCAAACCATGCCGCATCGTTGTGCGGCTCTTCATGAAGTTTTTTTAACCCAAGCTGGTGGTAGAACTCGTTCTTCTGCTGGCGAAGCTCTTCGAGGTTTTCGGCCTGCCCCAGGTGGTGAAGAATAAAGTTGGCCGGCGCGCGTTTTTTGCCGAGCGCTGCAAGCCGCTGCACGACGGACTCATGCACGGCGCTGTCGAAGTAAACGCCCTCAAGCCGACGAAACAACCGGGTGTTGACGCTGGTGACATAGGCCGGAAAGATGCGTGCCGCCAACAGCGTTCCTGGATTGGGAATCGGGGCGCATTCGCCGCTGCGTGCCGAGGCCGTGCGCACATAATTCCAGCGCACCACGTCGTAGGCATCGACGGCGGAATCCTCAAGCAGGGCGCGCAGCTTCGCCGGCCCCTCCTCGTCGAGCATCTCGTCGGCATCGATCGAAAAGATCCAGTCGCAGCGCGCCTCGGCCAGGGCTCGATTGCGTGCCTTGGCAAAGTTCTGTTCCCAGGGGATTTGCACCACGTCGGCCCCGGCCTGGCGGGCGATCTCGATGGTGTTGTCCGAAGAGCCGGTATCGGCAACGAGCACGCGATCAGCCACGGCGGCAACGCTGGCCAGGGTGCGCGCCAGCGTCGCTGCTTCGTTCTTCACGATCATGGAGATTTCGAGTGTGGCTCGGCTCATGTCTCGGCTTTCGACTTATTCTTTAGCTTTTCAAAGACCAAAGTCGGTCTGGGCACCTTAGATTCGCCCAATCGAAATGGCGGCTACACTTGTGAGTTTCTTCGCGGCGGCTCCTCGGCCCTCGCGCTGTACAATCCCTACAGATAAACCTGGAGTGCGACCTGGGTTCGCGCCCTGGATGGAAGGTTCCCCCCATGAGCTCAACACGAGAGAAGACAGAAACGCGCAAACTGCCCATGATGCCTATCCGGGACATGGTGATTTTTCCTTACATGATGACCCCGTTTGTGGTGGGGCGCGAGTCGAGTGTCCGTGCTCTCGAAGAGGCTTTGGCGGCCGACCGCAAAATTTTTCTGGCGACCCAGCATGACGCCTCGATCGATGAGCCGAATCCGAAGGACATCTTTCAGGTCGGCGCCATCTGCAACATCGTGCAGAGTGTCAAGATGCCCGACGGCAACATCAAGGTGCTGGTCGAGGGCGTCGAGCGCGCCAAGTCGGTCGACATCACCGATGCCGATGGCTTCTTCGTTGCCACTGTGCGAGTGGCCAAGGGCCAGTTCGAACGCACTCCGGCCGTTGACCAGCTGATGCAGCGCGTCACCTCGCTCTTCGAGCAGTACGTCAAGCTACAGCAGTCGCTCAACTACGAGACGATCATCGCCGCCGTGCGCATGGATGAGCCCGCGAAGCTCTCCGACACCATCGCCGCCAATCTGCAACTGGGCATCGAAGAGAAGCAGGAACTGCTGGCCATCTTCGACCCGGCGGCGCGGCTGGCGCGCATCGCCGACGTGCTCGACATCGAAATTGAAAAGCTCGACCTCGACCGCAACGTGCAGTCGCGCGTCAAGCGCCAGATGGAGCGCGCGCAAAAAGAGTATTACCTCAACGAGAAGATCAAGGCCATTCAGAAGGAACTGGGCCGCGGCGAAAAGAGCGAGTTCGACGAGCTGAAGAAGAAGATTGAAGCCGCCGGCATGCCCAAGGAGGTTCTCGACAAGGCCATTCAGGAGCTGAAGAAGCTCGAGGCCATGCCGCCCATGTCGGCCGAGTCGACCGTCAGCCGCAACTACATTGACTGGCTGCTGGCCGTGCCGTGGAAGAAAAAGTCGAAGGAGACGCGCTCGATCGAGTTCGCCGAAAAGGTTCTCGACGAGGATCACTACGGCCTTGAAAAGATCAAGCAGCGCATCCTCGAATTTTTGGCCGTCCGTCAGCTCGTCAAGAATCCCAAGGGCTCGATTCTGTGCTTCGCCGGACCTCCGGGCGTGGGCAAAACCTCGCTGGGCATGTCGATTGCCAAGGCCACCGGCCGCAAGTTCGTGCGCCTGTCGCTCGGCGGCGTGCGGGACGAGGCCGAGATTCGCGGCCATCGCCGCACCTACATCGGCGCACTGCCGGGGCAGATCATTCAGCACATGAAGCGCGCCGGCACCAAGAACCCGGTCTTCCTGCTCGACGAGGTTGACAAGATCGCCTCTGACTTCCGTGGCGACCCGGCCTCGGCCCTGCTTGAGGTGCTTGACCCGGAGCAGAACACCAGCTTCCAGGATCACTATCTCGACGTCGATTACGATCTTTCGCAGGTGCTGTTCGTGGCCACGGCCAACGTGTTGCATACCATCCCTGCGCCCTTGCAGGACCGCATGGAGATTCTGCAACTGCAGGGCTACACCGAGCAGGAAAAGCTCGAAATCGCCAAGCAGTATCTGGTCAAAAAGCAGCGCGAGCAGACCGGCCTGAGTGAGAAGAACATTGTCTTCAAGGACGATTCGATTCTCGAAATCATTCGCCACTACACGCGCGAGGCTGGCGTGCGCAATCTTGAGCGCGAGCTCGGCAACGTCTGCCGCAAGGTGGCGCGCCGCGTGGTCAAAAACGGCAGCAAGCACAAGGAAGAGATTGTGGCGGCCAACGTCAACGAGTTTCTCGGCGTGGCCAAGTTCCGCGACTCCGAGATGCACGAGAAGAATGAGATTGGCCTCGTCACCGGCCTCGCCTGGACCGAGGCGGGCGGCTGCATTCTTTCAACCGAAGTGCAGGTGCTCGACGGCAAGGGCAAGCTCACCATCACCGGCCAGCTCGGCGACGTGATGCAGGAGTCGGCGC
>DBTV01000048.1:15598-15828 GCA_002307235.1 Acidobacteriaceae bacterium UBA1307 | reverse complement strand
ATGCAGGAGTCGGCGCAGGCCGCCATGAGCTACGTGCGCAGCAAGGCGCATCTGCTGGGGCTTTCGCGCGAGTTCTATCGCAACGTCGACATTCATCTGCATGTGCCCGAGGGCGCGATTCCCAAGGACGGCCCCTCGGCCGGCATCACCATGGCGACGGCGCTGGCCTCGGCGCTCACCAAGATCCCCGTTCGTCGCGATGTGGCGATGACCGGCGAGATCACGCTGCG
>DBTV01000048.1:0-15343 GCA_002307235.1 Acidobacteriaceae bacterium UBA1307 | reverse complement strand
GCGAGATCACGCTGCGCGGCAAGGTACTGCCCATCGGCGGACTCAAGGAGAAGCTGCTGGCCGCCTTGCGTGCCGGCATCTTCGAGGCGATTCTGCCGCATGACAACGAGAAGGATGTAACCGAGCTGCCCGAGAACCTCAAAAAATCGATGAAGCTGCACTTTGTCGATTCGATGGACGAGGTGCTGGCGCTGGCGCTGGCCGCGCCCTTGCCCGAGCCCTATGTCGAGGTGGAGATTGCCACGCCGCCTGCGGCCGAGGTCGACGAGCGCAAGACCGCACGCCAGTAGCCTCTATCTCTGATGAAAAACGCCGCAGGCCTCCTGCGGCGTTTTTTTATTTCTGTGCGGAATTGTGCGCAGAAGATTTTCTCTTGCTCCGGTTCCTTCGCACGGCAGTACAATCCCTGCATGGTTGAAACAGAGCAGGGCGAGGGGATCCATCCGCGGGCGACGTTGCTTGCTGCCGCACTCGATTTGATCGAAGAGCAGGGGCCGCTCGGTTTTGCCTTGCCTGCGGTCGCGCGTCGCGCGCAACTGCCTCTTGAGAGCTTGCAGCAACACTTCGCGACAAAAGATGACCTGATGATGGCGATTGCCGAAGAGGGGTATGCGCAACTGACCGAGACCATGGAACAGGCCATGGAGCGGGGCGCGGATGCCGCCGAGCGCATGAACCTTTGCGCCTGCGCCTATGTCGATTTCGCCACGCGCTTTCCACGCCACTTCGCGGTCATGTTCGATCTCCCGAGTTCGTTGCGCGATCAAAGACCCTGCGAGCCAAAGACGATGAACGGTTTCGGTGTCCTGATTCGTGCCATCGAGCAGATGCAGGCTGAAGGCAGGTTGCCGGCCGGCGATCCGGTGCCGATGGGCATGACGGCCTGGGCGCTGGTGCATGGCATCGCCAAACTGGCGACAAGCGGCACGCTGCCTCTGCCTCATGCGCCGTTGCTGGCCTTTACGCTGCGTGCCGCCGAGCAGATGACGCGCGGCCTCGGCGCGGTGGAAGATCGCTCCGCGCCTGCGTGCGAAGACGAGAAGCCGCGACTGGATCAGATCGGCAATTTTTCTCGTCCAAGGATGTGAAACAGGAAAGGTTCTCGGATGAAATTTCTTTTTTCGAAAAAAGGATGGGGAATAGCCGTTGCTTTGGCCGCGACGTTGGCGACCTCGGCTCTTCCGGTGTACGCACAGCAGCAGGAGGCTCCGCAGGGGCCGCCCGAAGGCGCGCCGCCCGGGCCTCCTCCTGATGGTCCTGGTGGCCCCGGCGGTCCGGGAGGCCCTGGTGGCCCACACCAGCGCCCCTACACGCTCAGCGGCGCCTTTACCGCCGGCAGTGGCGAGGCCAAGCAGCAGACCGGCGAAACATACACCGCGGCGACCAAGGATCTTTCCGCCGTGTACGCGCATGATGGCGGCAAGATCGAGCTGACACGGCCGACGATCGAGACCAGCGGCGATACCTCGTCGCAGGAGAACTCGAGCTTCTTCGGGTTGAACGCCGCCGTGCTCGCGGCCAAGGGCGGCACGGTTGTCGTCAAGGGCGGCACGATTGACACCACGGGCGAGGGCGCCAATGGAGCCTTTGCCAGCGGCCATGGCTCCTCGGTCGCGCTCTTCGACGTGAAGATTCATGCGACGGGCGGTGGTGGCCATGGCGTGATGACGGCGGGTGGCGGCACGATCACGCTGTCCCATGTGGACATTGATACCGCGCGCGAACACGGCGCGGCGCTGGCGACGGATCGTGGCGGCGGCACGGTGACGGCGGTTGGCGGCACGATTCTGACCGCGGGTGACGGTTCGCCGGCCATTTACTCGACCGGCCTCATCAAGGTGAGTGGGGCTGCGATGCGCTCGACAGGCTCGGAGGGCGCGGTCATCGAAGGCTCGAATTCGGTCGAGGTCGAAGACAGCACGCTGGAGGCTGGCAAGCTCTGCGGCGCGATGCTCTACCAGAGTTTTTCCGGCGACGCGCATGGCCAGCAGAGCCACTTCACGATGAAGGGTGGCACGCTCACCGTCGCTGAGGGGCCGGCCTTCTACGTCACCAATACGCATGGCACCATCAAGCTGACGGGCGTCAAGATCACGACCGCCTCGGGCGTGCTGCTGAAGGCTGCTCCGCAGGGCCGCTGGGGCCGCAAGGGGCAGAATGGCGGCACGGCCACGCTGCTTGCCACAGAGGAGACGCTCACCGGCGATCTGCTGGTGGGCGAGGTCAGCGCAATTGAGGCCACGTTGCAGGCGAGCACGTTGACCGGACGCATTGCGGGCGCTGCGCTCAGCCTCGATGGCGCAAGCCAGTGGACGGTGACTGCCGATTCGCAGTTGGCCGGGCTGACCCTCGCCGATGGCGTGAAGGGTCTGCAGCGCATTCATGGCAACGGGCACACGGTCAGCTACAAAGCCGACGACAGCCGCAACGGCTGGCTGGCGGGCAAAAGATACCCTCTGGCCGGTGGCGGAGAACTGAAACCGCTCTAGCTGTGTGCAAAACAGGCCTCGACGGTGCCGCCGGGGCCTGTTTTCGCGTTTCGCCATGGCCGCTCCTGTATCCTGAAAGAGCCGGTTCTGTGGACTGGCAGTGAGAGGCTATGCGTTATACGGCACAATTTCTTTTATCGGCTCTTTCCGAGAGCCAGTTTCCCGAGCCCAAACTGCCGGAGATCGCCTTCCTCGGCCGCTCCAATGTGGGCAAGTCGAGTCTGCTGAATGCACTGATCGGAGCCAAGGCCGCCAAGGTGTCCTCGACGCCCGGTCGCACCCGCGCCATCAACTTTTTTCAGATTGAGGACGAGCGGCATGTCGGGCGCATGATCTTTGCCGATCTGCCCGGCTACGGCTACGCGAAGATCTCGAAGTCCATCTCTGCCGAGTGGCCCAAGTTCATCGATCCCTATATGAGCGAGCGGCCCTCGCTGGCGCTCAACATCTGTCTGGTTGACTCCAAGGTGCCGCCGCAACCGAATGATCGCCAACTGCTCGACTGGCTGCGTGCCTCCGGTCGCCGTTTCCTCGTGGTTGCGACCAAGACGGATCGGCTCAGCGGCAACGAACGCACACGCTCGCTTCTGGCGCTGAAAAATGCACTGGAGGTCGAGGAGGTTCTTGCCGTTTCTTCGAAGACCGACGCGGGCATCAAGGATCTGTGGTCGCGCATCGCCGCGGTCGCCGAAGAGTCTTCCAAAGACTAGGGCTTGTTGTCGTTTTTTTGCGCGCATGTCCGATCCTCATACGGCTTTTATATGCACCGTGCTAAAAATCTACACATAGGGAAGCCAGTGAGGATCAAGGGGGTAGGCGGATGGCGCACATCCGCCCGGTGGGGGCACCGCTCCTGATTCTCTCCGGCTATGCACCCCGCATAGATGCGTAGTCCTGCACATAACACTATCTAGAAATGCTTCGCTCCATATTTAGAAAAGGAAAGGGCCTTCCCCGCAAGGAAGGCCTTCTTCTTTTGCTAGCTTCTGCGTGCCTCGGTCGCGATCTTCCGCAACTCCGGCAATACCGCACCGAGCGCCACCGGCGCAGCATCCCGCGTGCCCAGTGCAAAGTAGACCGCGCGATAGTGCTGATAGAGCCGCTCGTAGACCGCCGCTTCCTTCGCGTCTGGCTCGACTGTGCGCAGCGGCAGACAGACCGCCGCCTGCGCCTCTTCAATCGACCTGTAGGCGCCCGCCGCCAGCAGCGCGATGATGCCCGAGCCGAGGCTTGTCGGAATCCCGGCCGGCACCAGCACCGGCTTGTTCAGCACATTGGCGTAGATGCGGTTCAGCACCTCGTTCTTTTGCGGAATGCCGCCGGCGTTGATCACCCGGTCGATGCGCACGCCGTGCTCGGCCATCCGCTCCAGAATGATGCGCGTGTGGAAGGCCGTGCCCTCGATGGCCGCGAACAGCTCGTCCTGCGCCGTGTGCACCATGTTCCAGCCGAGCGTCACGCCGCCCAACTCGGGATTCACCAGCACCGTGCGGTCGCCGTTATCCCAGCTCAAACGCAGCAGGCCTGTTTGCCCGGCCTTGTAGTTCTCAAGGCCCTGGCTCAGCTCGCCGACCGACTTGCCCGCGCGCCGTGCGATCGCCTCGAAGATGTCGCCCACCGCCGACAGACCCGCCTCAATGCCCGTGTACTGCGGATGCACGCTGCCCGGCACCACGCCGCAAACGCCCGGAACCAGCCCGGCCTGCTTGGCCATGGCGATGATGCAGGTCGAGGTGCCGACCACGTTCACCACATCGCCATCTTTGCAGTTCGAGCCAATTGCGTCCCAGTGCGCGTCGAAGGCGCCCACCGGAATCGGAATTCCGGCCTTCAGGCCCGTCTCCGCGGCCCACTTTTCGCTCAGGTGCCCGGCCAGGTGATCGCTGGTCAGATATTCGCCCGCGATCTTCTCGCGCACGCCCTTCAGTAGCGGATCGACCGCGACCAGAAACTCCTCCGGCGGCAACCCGCCCCACTTCGGATTCCACATCCACTTGTGGCCCATCGCGCAGATCGAGCGCTTGAGCTTCGTCGCATCCGTCACGCCGCACAAGGTCGCCGCCACCATGTCGCAGTGCTCGAGCGCGGTCACAAACTTGTCGCGCTTTTCCGGGTTGTGCCGCAGCCAGTGCAGCAACTTCGAAAAGCCCCACTCATGCGAATAGACGCCGCCGCACCACTCGATGCCCTCAAAGCCCAGTGCGTGTGCCTTGGCCGTGATCTCCTGCGCCTCGGCGTAGGCGCGATGATCGCACCACAGATAGTATTCGTCGAGCGGCTCCAGATTTTCGCCCACCACAATCACGCTCGATCCGGTGGTGTCGAGTGCAATGGCTTCAATCGCCTCGCCCTTCACGCCGGTCTTCACCAGCACCGCGCGCGTGGCCTCGACCAACGCACTCATCTGGTCGGCGTGCGCCTGCGTCGCATAGTCGGGTTCCTCATGCTTGCGATGCAGTGGATAGCTGGCCGAAGCCGTTCCAATCGGTCCCTTCTGGCTGTCGACCAGGGTAACGCGAACACTCAATGTGCCAAAGTCAACACCGGCAACAAGACTCATGGAAAAACGCTCCTTCAGTAAACGCTTTCTGGTTCGCTCACCAGACTACACCATCCACTCCGCATGCGTCTCCGGCCTCCATCACAGTTTCTCTGCCAAAACGCATGTTGCAAACCCGCATCCGTCTCGGCTTCCACGTCAAAGAACAGCGCGGGGAGTTTTCCCCGCGCTGTTCTTGTTGTTAGTGCCCGCCATGCTCGGCCGGTTTGGCCTCGGGAGCCTTGCCGTGCTCGTCGGGCTTTGCCCCGCCATGTTCCGGCGGCTTGGCCGTGGCCGGGGGCGCTGGGGGCGGTGTCTCTGGATTCGCCTGTTGCGCGTTCTTCATCTTCGCCATCATCGCCGCATCGGCATTCTTCACCAGAATCGAGATGCGACGGTTCGACGGATCGCTCGGATTGTTCTTCACGCGCAGCATCTGATCGGCATAGCCGCGCACCTGCGTCACCTGATCCTTGCGCACGCCATCCTGTTGCATCAGGCGCCGCGCCGAGTTGGCACGGTCGGCCGACAGCTCCCAGTTGCCATAGTTCGTATCGGCAGAATATGGTGTTGCGTCCGTGTGCCCTTCAATCAGCAGGGCATTCGGCAGCGTCTTCAATTCGCCGCCCAGCAATGCCAGCAGTTCCTGTCCATTGCCGCTCAGCTTGGCGCTGCCGCTCTGGTAAAAGGTGCCGTTTTTGTCCTCGATCAGTTCAATGCGCAAGCCTTCGGGGGTAATCGTAATCTCGATCTGCTTCGACAGCTTTTTCAGCTCTACCTTTTCCTGAATCTCCTTTTCGAGCTTCTCCTTGAGTTGCTCCATCGCCTTTTCATTCGAGACCGGAATCACCTCGCCCGTGCCGGTCATCGTCGTGCCCAGCAATTGCGCGGTTCCTTTCGGATCGTTGAAGTAACCGGAGACCGCCTTCTTCACCTTTTCGCTGGAACCCATCAGCCACAACACGATGAACAGCGACATCATGGCCGTCACGAAGTCGGCATACGCCACCTTCCATGCGCCGCCGTGGTGGCCGCCGTGGCCGCTCACCTTCTTGATCACAATGATGGGTTGACTCTTATTTGCCATCGTGTCTCGCTTTTCTCCGTCCGCGGCTCTTCAGAGCATTTCTCCAATGCGTGTGTCGTGTTGCCGTTGCTGGCAAGGGGTCTTTTTCTTGAGGAAAAAGACCCTGGGCTTCTGCTCTACAGCCATGGGAAAAATGCTTTAGGCCGCCGCCGCCGCATCGCCGCCGCTTGCGCCGCCGCCCTTGCAGCCCTTCTCCATCTCGTCAAAGCTCGGCCGCACCTCGGCAGGAATCGCACGCCGCCCCATCTCGATGGCAATCATCGGCGCCGAACCCTTCAGAAACGACAACAGCATCACCCGCAGCACGTGCAGATATTCGTTATGCGCATCGGCCGTCTTGCGCATGTTTGACGACAACGGACCCACCACGCCATAGCAGAGAAGAATGCCCAAAAAGGTTCCCACCAGTGCGGCAGCGACCTTGTGGCCAATCTCCTCCGGGGGGCCGCCCAGCGCGCCCATGGTCACCACGATGCCCAACACGGCAGCCACAATGCCCAGGCCCGGCAGTGCATCGGCCACCGTCGTCAGCGCATCAATCGGTTGCGTTTCGGCATGATGGCTTACTTCCATGTCCAACTCCATCATCTGGTCCATGTCGAAGGGCTCCACGCCGCCGGTAATGGCGGTGCGCAGCGTATCGCATAAAAAGTCCATCGAGTGGTGGTCGGCCATAATATCCGGATAGGCCTTGAACAGTTCGCTCTCCTTCGGTTTCTCCACGTCGTTTTCCACGCTGAGAAGCCCCTCTTTACGCACCTTGTTCAAAAACTGATACATCATCTTCAGTGTGTTTAGATAGCGTTGTTTGGTGAACGGTGATCCCTTCAGAACGCCCAACAGGCCGGCGACGATCTTCTTGAGCATGGACAAGGGGTTGGCCACCAGAAGCGTGCCAAGAGCCGCACCGCCGATCGTCAGCAACTCGGCCGGCTGAACCAGCACGGCAATTTGCCCCTTTTCCATCAGGAAGCCGCCAATGACCGCTCCTAGTACGACAACAATGCCTATAATGGCAAACATGTTTTACCCCCTGATGCCGGCGTAATACGGTTGCCTCCCGCATGAACACTGGCTTCCATCGCTTTCTGTGCACGTTGTAACAGTTGCGCGAGCGTCTCCGACTCTCCCTTCTCTGCCTGCGCGGCTCCAATGCTGACGGTCAGCGATACACGGTCCCCCCACCAACGAAAATCCGCCGTGCGCGCCAACCCAGCCAAAATCTGCGCATGTGCCGCCAACAGATCCAAAGATCTCTCATGCGCGATCACTAAAAATTCGGCTGTGCCCCAACGTCCCATCTCTTCGGACAGCCGAAGTCCCTGGCCCAACGCTTGCTGCATCTTGCCGAGCATCGCCTCGCAGGCCCCCACGCCATGCGTCTTGCGCAGCCCCTCGGCCTGATCGATCGAAACCCACAACACGCCCACCGGCGCGCCGCCCTGTTCAAAATCCTCCAGCGCCAACTGCAACCGCTCTTCCAGCGATTGCTGGCTGTCGATCACCTTTTCGTTTTCGCCCGCATCGCCGCGCGGCAGCTCGTCGAGGTTCTCCGTCTGGTGGAACAGCACCGCCAGGCCAATGCGATTGCCCAGCCCATCGCGCAGCACCAGATGCCGCACAATCAGACCAATCTCCTCACCCTGCTTGTTCTGCGAACGCACGATGCCCCAGCGCCCGGGTCTGCGTCCTGGCGGCAATTCGCTTGGCATGCTCTCATCGAGCAGCGGCACCAACGCCGCCGGAACCGGACGCATCAACACGTCCAGCTTCGCGTAACCAGTAATCAGCCGTGCCGCATGATTCCACAACTGCACATTCCCTTCGGCGCTGACCAGCGCCAAGCCCTCCGGGAGGCAATCCAACGCGGACTCTATCAGTTCACTGCGTTCCGTCATCGCGTCCCCTCGATCCCCTTTGCACCGCACCCACCTCTCGTGGCGCTCTCTGCGCCACCGACAACCAACCTGTCCTGCCAGTTCCTCTCTGCTTACATCGGCAACCAGCCGTATCAACTTAATCAGCCATCTCTCTCTGTGCCACGCTCGGATCAAATGGTGACAATCATTGCCATTTTTTAATTTTTTCTCTTGCAGAAACTGTCCCGCATCGATGCGTACTCTCCGTCAATGCGCACAAAAAAAAGGAGAAGCATGGCGCTTCTCCTTCGTGGAAGATTATTTTCGTTCATTCACCGATCTGGCACTGTTTGTCCGTTTTTGTGACCAGATTTTTGCCGGTTAAAATTGACGCGTCCACTCGACAATCGAGCGCACTGCCACGCCGCTGGCGCACTTGGCCACGTAGGGCCGTGAGTCCTCGGTCAACGCCAGGCCTGCGATGTCCAGGTGAATCCACGGTGTCTCCTCGGCAAACACATGCAGGAACTCGGCTGCGGTAATCGCGCCGCCCCAGCGTCCGCCCGTGTTCTTGATGTCGGCGATATCGCTCTTGATCTGCCCGGCGTACTCGTCGCCTATCGGCAACCGCCAGAACTTTTCACCGGAGATCTCGACCGCCTTGGCGAATTTGGCATAGGTGGCGTCGTCATTCGAGAAGGAGCCGGCCGTCACCATGCCGAGCGCCACTACGCAGGCGCCGGTCAGCGTCGCCGCGTCGATCAGGTGCGTTGCGCCCAACTGCTTGGCGTAGCTGATGCCATCGGCCAGCACCAGCCGCCCCTCGGCATCGGTGTTGAGAATCTCGATGGTCTTGCCGCTCATCGCCGTCTGCACGTCGCCCGGCTTCTGCGCGTTGCCATCCGGCATGTTCTCGGTGGCGCAGACGACGGCAATCACCCGCACCTTCGGCTTCAGCAACGCAATGGCGCGCATCGCGCCCAGCATTGCCGCGCCGCCCGCCATGTCGGACTTCATCTTGTCCATATCCGACGAGGGCTTGATCGAGATGCCGCCCGAATCAAAGGTCAGGCCCTTGCCGACCAGACCGAGCACCGGCCCGTCCGTAACGCCCTCCGGCTCATAGCGCAGAACGATCAGTGCGGGCGGTTCGACGTGGGCCGAGCCCTGCGCCACGCTCCAGAAAGCCCCCATCTTCAGTTCCTTGATCTTCTCGGTCGAGGAGATCTCGGACTTCAGACCGACTTCGGCGGCCATCTCCGCCGCTTTTTCCGCCAGAATCGTCGGCGTCATCTTGTTGCCCGGCGCATGGACCAGCGTGCGGGCAAAGTTCTGGCTGTCGGCAAAGATCACGCCCTCGGCCAGACCCGCTTCGGCAGCGGACTTTTCCAGTTCCGCGGTCGCCAGCGTGAAGGACTCAATGTTTTTATCCTTGCGGTCGCTGCGATAGGTGTCGGCATCGAAGTCGCCCAGCAGAGCGCCTTCGACCACGGCCCGCGCGCTCTCCGCATCGGGAACGGCCGTCTTCGGCAAAGAGAAGCATAACTCTTTGATTCCGCGCGGCTTGCCAAAGCGCACCGCGGTTCCGGCCGCCTGACGCAGGCCGTCGGCGGAGATCTTTGCCGCCTTGCCCACGCCCACCACCAGCAGCCGCTTGGCCTTGAGGCCGGCCGGCGCGTGGATCAGCAGCGTCTCATTGGCACCGGCCTTGAACTCGCCCGAGGCCAGAACGCTGGCAGCGGCGGCTACGACCGCCGCGTCGCCGGCAAGAATCGATGGCGCTGGTTTTGCCTCCGGCCCCTTGGCCGTCTGCGTATCTGCGGCCACGACGGCCAGCAGTTCGGTTTCAATCTCAGAGATTTTCGCAAAGCTTAATTGGGTCCGCATGGGTCTATTGTTTCACTGCGATGAGGCTTTCACGCAACCGTCGCGGTGCGATTTTCCGCAAGCATCGCCGCTTTTTTCCCGATTTTTGAGCGCAAAACGGAGCATTGCGCGCTCAAAATGCGCCTGTTTCTGTGCCAAAAACGACAAAAAAGAGAGCTTTCGGCCTCCTTTTTGTCAGAAATGGAGCCAAACCGATCGGGCAGGCTTGCGCAAGAAAATGCAATCGCACCTAGTCCCTCAGGCCCTTAGTCCCTGGTCCCTTGGTCCCTGCTCTTCGGTTCCCGCCTTATCGCCCGTTGCGGCTCTTGCTGGCGTTGATGGCGGAGCGGGCCTCGCGGTCGGCCTCGCGGCGGCGCTCGGTTTCGCGTTTATCCCAGTCCTGCTTGCCTTTGGCGACGGCCAGTTCGCATTTGAGCCGTCCGTGGCGGAAGTAGAGCCGGGTAGGGATGAGCGTATGGCCCTTGATCTGCGTCTTGGCTTGTAGCTTGCGAATCTCCTCGGCGTGCAGCAGCAGCTTCCGCGTACGGGTTTCGTCGTGGTTGTTATCGCTGCCGTGGGAGTAAGGTCCGATATGCACATTCAGCAGAAACGCTTCGCCGCCCTTGACCAGCCCGTAGGCGTCCTTCAGGTTGGCCCGCCCTTCGCGGATCGACTTGACCTCGGTGCCGCGCAGGGCCACGCCTGCCTCGAACTTATCGAGCAGAAAGTAGTTATGGTAGGCCATGCGATTCTGCGCAGCGTCCTTTTGTCCGCTGGCGACCGGGTCGCGCGGAGCCGAGGCCGACTTTGCGGCCGGAGCGCCCTTGGGCGTAATCGTATGTGTGGTCTGACGGGGCATAAAACACCTTCCTCGAAGATTCATCTTAGAGCATTTTTCCCCGGCACGCGCAGTGTCGCGTTGCGCACGGGGGCGCTTTTTCCTGAGAAAAAGGCCCTGCGGGCGGCAACGTTCCCTCTACGGCAAGAGGAGAAATGCGTCGGTGTTGGTCCGGTTTTTCCCCTTGCAGCAAAGGGGTTTTGCTAAAATGAGGCATCGTTGGCCTATGATGAACCTTGCTCGAAGCAAACGCCGCGAGCCGAGCGAAAACGATTGCATCGGAGGCAACCAAAGCCCCGTGCAGAGCTCCGGCCACGCGTCGGCGCAGATTCCTGGGAGTTCGATGAATCTCCGTACTTTACCGCCTTTTCAAGCTGCCGTCGCCAAGCCGCTGACCGCGTTTCTTTTGCCCATCGTCGCAGGCTTCATGCTTTCGACTCCGACCTATATCTACGCCGAATCGGCCAACAGCTACTACAAGCATGGCCAAGAAGCCCAGACGCGCGAGGACTACGACGCCGCCTTTGAGAATTATCGCAAGGCCGCGGCCAAGGACCCGAAGGATGTCCGGTTCAAGGTCGCGCTGAACTCGATCCGCTCCTCGGCCGCCTCCGTGCACATGTCGCGCGGCCGCAAGCTGGCCGTGAGCGGAGACAAGCAGTCGGCGATGTCGGAGTTTCTGCGCGCTGCCGAGATTGACCCCTCGAACGAGTCCGCCCGCCAGGAGATCGCCAAGCTGCAGTCGGTCAACGGCGAGTTGCCGGTAACGACCGACGCCGTGCTGCCGTTGCCCGACGGCCTGCGCGAACAGGTGACCACGATTGGCTCGCCCGTGCTACTGAAGCCCATGTCGAACGAGCCACTGAGCCTGCACATGAGCGAGGACGCCAAGGTCATCTATCAGGCGATTGGCCGCGCGGCAGGCATCAACGTGCTCTTTGACCCGGACTACAGCCCCAAGCGTGTGCAGGTGGATCTGAGTAACGTTTCGCTGCTCGATGCGCTGCGCATCGTCGGCACCATGTCGAACACCTTCTGGCGTCCGATCACGACCAACACGATCTTTATTGCGCAGAATACGCCGGCCAAGCGTCGCGAACTCGACGAGCAGGCGGTGCAGACCTTCTATCTGACCAATGTGGCGCAGCAGAACGATCTGAACGATGTGCAGACGGCGGTGCGCAGCATCATGCCGAGTGCCAAGGTCTACGCCATCGCCGGTCAGAACGCGATCATCATGCGCGGCACGCCAGACGAGTTGCTGCTGGCGCAGAAGATCATCGGTGACATCGACAAGCCGCGCTCCGAGGTGGTGGTCGACATCGCCATCATGGAGGTGAGCAAGACCTGGGAAAAGACGCTTGGCATTGCGTGGCCGACCAGCGCCTCGGTGGCCATCACGAGCAGCTCTTCCACCAGCAGCTCCAGCTCGACGTCGAGCACCAGCACTCCCTCGGTCTACGACCTGAAGAACATCAAGGCCAGCAATCTGGCGGTGACGCTCGGCTCGGCGACCCTGAACATGATGTTGAGCGACTCGAACACCTCGATTCTGCAGAACCCGCGCCTGCGCGCCACCGACGGCCAGAAGGCCACGATGAAGATCGGCTCGAGGATTCCGGTCGCCACCGGTTCGTACTCGACCGGCACCTCGACGACGACGGTCAGCTCCCTGGTCAACACGCAGTTCCAGTACATCGACGTGGGCGTCAACATCGAGATGACACCGACGATCCACTACGGCGGCGAAGTGACGATGAAGATCAAGATCGAGGTCAGCTCGGAGAGCGGCACGGTGACGATCAGCAGCGTATCGGAGCCGATCATCAGCCAGCGCGTGGTGGAACAGACGATCCGGCTGCGCGAGGGCGAGGCCAGCCTGCTTGGCGGCATTCAGGATCATCAGCTCACCAATGCGTATTCGGGCATTCCGGGGCTGAGCACCATCCCGATTCTGAAGTACATCTTCGGCTCGAAGGACAAGCAGATCAAGAACGACGATCTGGTCTTTGTGCTGGTGCCGCACGTGGTTCGCTCACAGGACATCAAGGCGGATAATCTGCGCCCGATCGACACCGGCAGCGGACAGACGAACATCGATCTGTACCACACGAACACGGCTCCGGCAGCGGAGAAACCGGCAGCGCCACCGCAGCCCGTGCCGCAGCCCATATCAAGGCCTGCGACCGGCGTAATCGCCTCGCCCAGCGCCGAGCAGGCGGCTCCGGCCGCGTTGCAGCAGATGCGCAATAACAACTTTGACGCACCGGCACGGCCTGCCGCCACGCCCGCGGCACAACCGCAGGCAACGGCAACGGCCACCGCGCCGCCGTCGCTCAATTTTCAACTCACGGCACCGCCCGAGGAGCAACTGAAGGCGGGCAACACCTTCCAGATTCCGGTCATGCTCAACGGTGGCGCGAATCTGGCCTCGGTGCCGTTGCAGTTGCAGTATGACGCGAGCAAGATTTCGCTGACGAACATCGCGGCCGGCAATCTGCTGAACCGCGACGGACAGGCCGTGGCGCTGGTGCATCGCGATGACGGGCCGGGCAATCTGACGGTGGTGGCATCGCGGCCGCCGGGCGTGGCGGGCGTAAGCGGCTCGGGCGTCGTATGCATTCTCACCTTCCAGGCCAAGGCTGCTGGTGGCACCGCGCTGACGCTGACGCGCGCCGGCATCATCGACGCCGCGCAACAGCAGGTGCAGGCGGCAAACTCGCGTCTGAACCTGACGATTCACTAAACGATCGTGCGCATTCTGACCCAATCCGTAACCGGCCGCAAGCGGCATGCCCGCGAGCGCGGACTCACGCTCGTCGAGCTGATCGTCACCACGGCGATTCTGTCAATTCTGGCGGGTGTGGCGCTGCCGGTGGTGCGTTTTCAGGTGAAGCGCGAAAAAGAACGCGAGTTGCGGCGCGATCTGTGGATGATGCGCGACGCCATTGACCACTACAAGGACGCGGCCGACAAGGGCGCATTCCAGACGAAGGTGGATAGCCAGAACTATCCGCCCGACCTGACCACGCTGGTTTCTGGCGTTGACGTGCAGAGCAAGAAACTGCGTTTTTTGCGCAAGATTCCGATTGATCCGATGACGGGCAAGGCGGAATGGGGCACGCGCGCCATGAAGGACGATCCGACTTCGGATTCTTCGAGCGGCGACAACGTCTTCGACGTCTTTTCCAAATCGCAGGGCACGGCCCTGGACGGCACCAAATATTCCACCTGGTAGCGAACCGAGGAAACGAGACAAACACGTGCGCATTCGCCGCCAATCCGACCGGGGTTTCACGCTCATCGAGCTGATGATTGTCATGGGCATCATCGGCGTGCTGGCCGTGCTGGCCATTCCCAACTACATCTCCGCGATGAAGCATGCGCGCGAGGCCGCGCTCAAAGAGGATCTGCACATCATGCGTTCGGCCATCGATTCCTACACGATGGACAAGCAGAAGGCGCCGCAGTCACTCGATGATCTGCTGCAGGACGGCTATCTGAAGTCGGTTCCCGACGACCCGATGACGCATAGCAAGGAGACCTGGGTGACGAACACCTCCGACGCCATGCACACCCTCGACCAGACCGATCCGGGCATTGACGACATTCACTCGGGCTCGCAGGAGGTCGGCAGCGACGGCCAGCCCTATTCGGCCTGGTAGGCGCGATGACCGACACACTCGCAGAACGCATCACCAAAGTCCATGGCTATTACGCCGCGCTGATCGAACACCCTCACGGTGCTGGCGATCTGCACGGCGTTTTTCTTTTTGCGGGCAATCTGACGGACGAGTCCACGGCGCTGCTGCGCGCGGCCAACATTGCCGGAGCTGCGTCGCTTGTGGCCACGCACGAGGCGGCGCTGGCCCGCGCTGCGCTGCATGAAGGCGCGATCGATTTTCTGGTGACCTCGCTCGACGAGGCTTTGCGGATTCTGAAGAATGAACTGCGCAAGCGGCAGCGGGTGGCCGTGGCGGTTTCGATCGCCGCAGAGCTGCTGGCGGCCGAGATGCTGGAGCGTGGTGTGCAGCCGGATCTTTTCGCTGGGGCTGACGCGGGCTTTGCCGCGCTGGGCGCGCAGCCGGTGGCGGCCTTTGAACCTGCCGAAGGCGAGCGCTTGCACCTGTGGCCCATTCCTGCCGCATGGGCGCGTCGTACCACGGAGTTGGACGCACTGCTGCTGGAGCAGATCGACACGCTGAGTGCCGCAAAGAAACGCTGGTTGCGACTGGCCCCGCGCTACCTTGGCCGCGAGGCCCGCACACTGCGCTCGCTTGCCTGTGATGCGGAAACCGCCGCACACATCGAAGAGATTCTTCGCGGTGTGCGGCGGTAGTGTTGACGTTCAGCTGTTAGTGATTAGCTGTTAGTGATTAGCTGTTAGCTTCTAGCTGTTAGCGATTAGCTTCCAGTTGTTAGTCCCTTAGTCCCTTAGTCCCTTAGTCCCTTAGTCCTTAGTCCCTAGTCCCTGCCGCACAGTCTAAAACAGGTTCCAGAGGGACTGGTTGTAGACTGCGTGATGGAACTGGACCTCGGCGAACTTGACGAAGGTGCCGAGCTCGCGCGGGCTACGGTTGGCGACGGCCTGCTTCAGGTCGACGAAGCGGCCCTGCACATCGGAGCCGAGGATCTTCGCGATCCACTCCGAGCCCTTGAAGAACT
>DBTV01000050.1:145236-154651 GCA_002307235.1 Acidobacteriaceae bacterium UBA1307 | reverse complement strand
TGACGAAGACCTCGCCGTGCTGGAAGGGGGACATCGTCCCGGGGTCCACGTTCAGGTAGGGGTCAAACTTCATCATGTTGACCCGCAGGCCACGGCTTTCAAGCAGACATCCGATTGAAGCAGCCGCGAGACCTTTGCCCAAACTGGACACAACGCCGCCCGTCACAAAGACATACTTTGCCGACATTGGTGCAACCTCGTGTTGAATTTTTTTGGATTGGCCGTAATAGGTGGGCACAATCAAGTATGGCAAAGATGAAGCCCGAAAGGAAGCAGAAAACGCGACAGCCTTGATGAAAACCGGGGTGCGGAAAGAGATAACCTGAAGAAAAATCGGGCATTTAGAAAAAAGCTCTTTGGTGCTCTTCCTGGGCGGACGTAACCGGGCCGGAGGCGGCATTCCAAGGGGAAAAGGCGGGACGTGCGTGCGACGGATCGAAGTACAAAAAACTGACATTACGCGGCTTGCGGTCGATGCTCTGGTGAATGCGGCCAACCAATCGCTGCTCGGCGGTGGCGGCGTCGATGGGGCGATTCATCGTGCCGCCGGGCCGGAGCTTTTGGCCGAGTGCCGCACCTTGGGCGGCTGTCCGACGGGGGAGGCGCGGCTAACGCGCGGCTATCATCTTCTTGCACCATTTGTGGTGCATACCGTGGGCCCGGTCTGGCACGGAGGCGACCGTGGCGAGCCGGAGTTGCTGGCCCGATGCTACCGGAGCTGCTTTCAGATCGCTCGCGAGCAGGGCCTTCATTCGATAGCGTTTCCGGCGATCAGTTGCGGTGTCTATGGCTATCCGATTGCCCCGGCGGTTGCGATTGCGGTGCGGGAGACGCGCGCGGCGCTCGAAGAAAACGAGGCGCTTGCGTTGGTGATTTTCGCCTGCATGGGCGATGAGGTTTTTTCGGCCTATCAGCAGGCCGTCGCGCGCGGCTGAACGGGCGCGATTTTCCTGGCAGGAGAGCAAGGGCTCGGGAGATTGAGTGAAAACCCCTGTCTTTGCTGACCTTTAGTGCGGCGACCTTCGTAACCTTGCTGCGACTGAAAATCGCTGTAGACTCCGACTACAACTCAATCTAGGGTGAGAGGCTTTCCATACTGGGGGCAGACGCCCAAAATCCGCGGACGAGAATTTTTCTCTCCGTTCATGCTGGGAGTCGCTGCGGCGTTGTCTTTCAAGAGAGTTTCTCGCAGAGAGGAAATACTCATGGCAGACGCAATTGCAGGTGGCTGGACCGGATGGAAGTTCGACATCGACCCCGAGGCCAAGAAGGTTTTTGACGAGGCGTTGAAGCATCTGGTCGGCGTGCACTACACGCCCATCGCCGTCGCGACGCAGGTCGTGGCGGGACTCAACTACAGCTTTTTGAGCAAAGGGAAGGTCGTTCATCCCGAGGCGGCAGACAATCTGGTGGTGAAGATTCACATCTTCAAGCCGCTGCCTACGGCACACTCCGCGGAGCCCTACATCACCGAAATCGTGCGTGTGGTTCCGCAAAACTAACCGCAGAGGTCTATTCTTTTCTGTCTTCTGTAACAAGGGCGCGTGACGTTCAATCAACGTCACGCGCCCTTGTTTGTTGCGATGGAGCGGTTTAGAAGTTGAAGGCGAGCTTGGCCGTCAGGGCGCGCGGGGTGACGTAGTGCGTGCCGGAGAAGGTCGACAGGAAGTTGTAGAGTGCGTATTTGTTGGTCAGGTTGATGGCGGTCAGCGTCAGGTCAACCTTGTAGCGCTGGGTCTGGAAGAGGTTTTCCTTGCCGAGCGAGGCGTCGAAGAGGTTGCGCGGCGCAATGCGCGGCGGGTTCTTGTCGTCGTTTTCGGTGCCAGGCGCGGGCAGCGAGATCAGTTTCGAGCCGTACTGCGTGGGTGCGCAGGAGCTGAACCCGGCGGTGCGGGTGGCGGCGACGCCGTTGCAGGTGAGCCCGGCCTGCGCCTGCTGGTCGAAGGTGAGCCCGGTCAGATCGACCGGCGTGGTTGTGTCGCTGGCCACGGGAACCGCGCCAGCCACCAGACCCGAGTCATAGCGCCAGTTCCAGCCGAGCCAGGGGCCACGGCGGCCGAACTGGTACTGAAGGTGCGCATTGGAATTGAACTTTTCATCGTGATCGATGCGGAAGGCCGCGTTGTTGCTGCTGACCGTGGCGCCGGCACCGGAGACCTGCGGGTTGAAGAAGCGCGCCGCGACCGAGCTCATGACGACGTAACCGGAAAAGTTGTGATGCTCGGGCACGTCGACGTTGAGCGCCCAGCCGGGAATCTTCGCATTGTGCCAGTCGATGGGGAAGGTGATCGGCGTGTTGCCGAGAACAGCGAAGTCGAAGGCATTGTGGGTGTACTTCCAGATGTACTCGCCGTTGACGACGGCCCAGTTCTTGAAGCTCTGTTGAAAGCCAGCGTGGAACTCATTGCGGAAGCCGGGCTGCAAGGTATCGGAGACGCCGGTGGAGCAGGAGAGCAGCGGCGAGAGCACGCTGTCCGAGCAACCCTTGCTCGACAGAACCAGATTCTCGTTGAAGGGCGTCTCAAGGGTGCGTGCGTAGCTGACGCGCAGTACGGTGCTGGTGGGCTTGATGGTGTAGGCGATGCCGATACGCGGCTGGATCTGGTTGGCGCGGGCGAGGCCGTTGTACAGGTCTTCGCGCAGGCCGAGGTTGAAGATCCAGTTGCCGAGCTTGATCTGGTCTTCGGCGAAGAGGCCAACTTCTTTGATGGATGCGTGACCGAAGAAGCGATAGCTGATGCCGCCGCGCGTCAGATCATAGGGCGCGAGGGTGGCGTTGTAATTCGGGTTGGCGGTGTAGCCGGCCGAGGCGCAATTGGCGGTTGACGAGAGACCGGCGACGGCCGTGCCGCTGGCGTCGACGCAGGGCGCGTTATAGGTGGATTCCACCACGCCGAGCGCGTCGTGCTCGCGCAGGAAGGTTTGTGCGTATTGCACGCCGGCCTTGAAGTTGTGCGCGCCCTTGGCATAGGAGATGTCGGCATGCGCGCTGGCGTTGGTCAGCACGCGATGCTGGCCGATGGAGGAAGTCTGCAGGTTCGAGGGGCCGAGATCGGCCAGCGGATTGCTGCTCGGATAGTAGTTGTAATCGTCGTGACGGATGGCCGCGCCGAGATTGAAGACCGAGCTGTCGCTGAGGATGTGCATGTAGCTGGGCGCAACGTTGAAGGTCTTGATCTCCGAGCGCTGGTCGGTGTTGCCGAGCGAGGCAAAGACCGGGTTGGCGCTGGTGCCGCCGCTCACGACATTCTGCACGTTCAGGTTGTCGTAGGCATTCGGCGTCTGGAACCAGGAGCGGCTGTAGTTCAGATTCAGATGCACGGAGTCGGCCGCAGTGAGCGTGCGATCCATGCGGTCGAAGAAGTTCTGCTCGTTGCCGCGAGAGTGGAAGACGTCGAACTCGGGGCCATCGAGAAAACGGCCGCTGTTAAGCGCGTCGAGCTCGAAGAAGTTGCCCCAGTTCTTGCCGCCGTAGGAGATGTCGAAGCTGCCGTCGGTGGAGCCGAATGATCCGTAGGAGCTGGTCAGGCTGCCGGTGGGCTTTTTGATGCCCTGGCCGGAGCGGGTGGTGGCGACGATGACCAGGCTGGTTTTGCCGCCGTATTCGGCCGGCGGAGCGCCGCTGATCACCTGCAGGGTCTGCACGGAGCCGGAGGGAATCTGGTTCGAAAAGACCTTGCTCTGCTGGTCGGTGATCGACTGCCCGTCAATGGAAAACGAGTTCGAGGCGTGGTCGCCGAGGCCGTGGAAGAGGCCGTTGGAGTCAGCCGCGACGCCGGGCGTGGTCTGCGTGACGAGCGCGCTGAGCGCCGAGGACTGGCTTTCGAGCGGCACCTTGAGAAAGAGCGCGCGATCAACATCGGTGTGGAAGGTTGGGTCGGCCTCAATCAGGTCGCCGGCCGACTCAACCGTAACGGTGGTTGCGTCGCTGGCGATTTTGAGTACGACCTTCAGGTTGATGCCGACCGGCGAACGCAGATCGATGTTCTGGCTCCATGCGGAGAAGCCCGGTGTGGCGATGGCAATGCGATAGTTGTTGAACGGGACGTTGGGCAGCTCGAACTGGCCGAGCGCGTCGGTCGCAATGTCGCGATGGAAGCCGCTGGTGGCGTTGGCCAGATGCACGGTGGCATTGGGGATGACGGCACCCGATGGATCGTTGACCGTGCCGCGCACGCTGCCGGCGCCGCTGCTTTGCGCCGAGGCGCTCCAGCAGGCGAAAACGAAGACAAACAGAAAAAGGGATCGCGCAACCAGGCGATGGAAAAACTGCATGGAAAAACTCCTCAAACATTATGTACGAAAGCTGAAAATCGATGTGTCACTGCGGGCCGGGCGGATCGCCGGACCTTCGTTTTCAAGAGGGAAGGAGCGTCGACGTGTCTTCCGGGACGGGGATGCAGGAATGCACGACTGCGCACGCGACGCAGCAGGCACAACAGGCAATCGAAGGGAAGAGCGGACGCTTAGCGCGCTGGCGGGGGACGGATGCGGTGCCGGGCGACGCTGCGCCGGATGGGCGCGGGCACCAGTGCCGACTTGGTCGCGCGACCGAGAGAAACCACCAGAATCGCTGCCGTCATCACGGCGGCCGGTACGACCGTCTGCATGGTGACGCAGAGCGTACAGGTGCTGGAGTCGGCGTCGTTGGTGTGGAAGTGCGCCACCTGCACAAAGGCCAGCAGGGTCACCAGAGCCAGACAGAGCAGCGCCACCCAGGGCAGTTTGCCCGGGGCGAGGCCAAATCGGTTCTGTCTGCGCGGTGCGGTCACAGGGATTCCTCTGGCTTAAGAATACACAAGGATTGGACGTTGGAGAGGAGAACAAAGATGCGAAAAGATGAAATCGCGTGGAGCCACTGCGTATCCGCGCGGGCGGCAATGCGTCTAAACTGTTTGCCATGAAGCGATGGATGCAGATCGGTTTCTGCGCGGGGCTGGTGACTTTGGGGCTGGTATTTTCTGGCCCGGTGCGCGCGCAGCAGTCCGGCGACCGGCAGGCGCTCAAGGCCGATGCTCCGCAGGCCAAGCGAAACCTGCGCCTGATTCTGAAGGACGGTTCGTACCAGAGGGCGCGCGCCTACAAGATCGAGGGCGAGCGGGTGCGCTATGTTTCATCCGAGCGCGATGGCGAGTGGGAGGAGTTGCCAACCGCGCTGGTGGACTGGCCGGCGACGCGCCAGTGGGAGCAGTCCGGTGATGAGACCTCGCCCGCGATGAAAGAGGCGCAGGCCATCGACAAGGAAGAGCTTGATGAGCGCGCGGACCAGAAGGCGCGCTCGCCCGAGGTTGCGCCCGGACTCACGCTGCCGGATGAGGAGGGCGTCTTCGCGCTCGATCGCTACGAGGACAAGCCTGAACTGGTCGAACTGGTCTCCTCCGACCTGAATGCGAACCAGAAGACGCGGCGGGGCGTGGGGCTGCTGAATCCGCTCTCGGCGCTCAAGATGAATCTGGAGCTCGACGGAGCCCACGCGCGCGTGCAACTGCATACGAGCGAGCCGGTGCTCTATCTTTCGCTGGCGGGCCGTGACGAGGCCGAGCCGGTGCTGACCCACGCCTTCACCGTGGACACCAGCAAGGCCAAGGCGGAAAACGGCAAGCACGGCGCGCAATCGGCCGACGCGGGCTTTGCTCTGGTGCGGCTCGACGAGCGGCGCGCGGTGCGCGTGGTGGGCGCGATTCACCTGGGGCTGAACGGCAAGGTGACGCAGAGCGAGAACGTGATTCCGACCAGAGTCGAGGTTCTCGAAGGCAAGCACTGGCTGCGCATTGCACCGACGGCGAAGCTTGCGGTCGGCGAGTACGCGCTGGTCGAGATTCTCTCGCCCGAGGCGATGAACCAGAGCGTCTGGGACTTCCGCATCGACCCGGCCGCGGGCAGAAATCCCGGCTCGCTCACACCGATTCTCAAGGACAGTTCCGCGCATTAATCGTTTTGCGACAGAGCTGCCGGGTGCGAGGCTCTAGCATAGAAGAGGCACTCTGCCACCGCATTTCAACCAAGGAAGACCCGTTCGATGCCTGAAGCCATCCGTCGCACGCCCGCGCCGCTTTATCGCTGGGCCGTCTTGTTCTTCGTCAGCCTGGCCATGCTTGGCAACTACTATGTGTACGACTGCATCGCGCCGATCGCCGATCTGCTGACCACGCAACTGGGCTTTTCGGAGTCGAACATCGGCCTGCTGCAGGCCATCTACAGCATCCCGAATGTCTTTCTGGTGTTGATCGGCGGCTACATCGTTGACCGCATCGGCGTGCGCAAGGCGATTTTTCTTTTTGGCGTCATCTGCCTGCTGGGTGCGGTGTTGACCGCGGCATCGAGCGCGCTGGCAACGATGGCCGCCGGCCGGCTGGTCTTCGGCATGGGCGCCGAATCGCTGATTGTGGCCGTGACGACGGCGCTGGCAAAGTGGTTTCGCGGCAAGGAACTGAGCTTTGCCTTTGGCCTGAACCTGACCATTGCGCGGCTGGGCACGCTGCTGGCGCAACGCTCGCCGAGCTGGGCGCGCTTTGCCTACACCAACTGGCGCACGCCGCTGGTCATCAGCGTCGGCTTCGCGGCCTTCTGCGTGATTGGCGCGGCGATCTACTGGGCCATGGAACTCTACGCCGAGCGCAATTATGAGCTGGGCGATGCAGGCGCAACCGATAAGGTTGTCTTCGCGGATCTGTTCAAATTCGGCACATCGTACTGGTTCATCGTCGGCCTGTGCGTGGTCTTTTACGCGGGCATCTTTCCCTTCGAGACCTTCGCCTACCAGTTCTTCATGGACGCGCACGGGGCCTCGCGCGAGTTGAGCGGCACGCTGGTCAGCATTCTCACGCTGTTTGCGATGATCGCGACGCCGCTGCTCGGCCTCGTTGTCGACAAGGTGGGCAAGCGCGCGTTGCTGATGATGTTCGGATCGCTGCTGCTGGTGCCGGTGTATCTGATCATGGGCTACACGCAGGTGAGCCTCTATGTGCCGATGGCGATGATGGGCCTTGCCTTCTCGCTGATTCCGGCGGTGATGTGGCCCTCGGTGGCCTACATCGTGCCGCAGTCCAAGCTCGGCACCGCCTATGGTCTGATGACCATGATCCAGAACATCGGCATGGCGGGCTTCAATCTGATGATCGGCTGGGCCAACGATACGAACCACGCCAGCGCCGCGAACCCCAACGGCTACCGGCTCGGCATGTGGATTTTTTCCTCGCTGGGGCTGGCGGCCATGCTGTTTGCACTCTTGCTGCGCCGGCGCGAGATGGGCCCGCACGGTCACGGCCTCGAAATCATCACGGCCAAGTAAGCCGCACGCAGCAAAAAGGAGATCGCATTGGACCTTCCCCGTCCATCCGGTACACGGAAAATCTTTTCGCCCAAGTGGGCATTGTTCCTCTTGTTTCTTGCCGATGGCGCGGGCTTCGGCATCTGGGCGGCGCATGTGGCCGTCTTCAAGCACGACCTTGCGCTGAGTGATGGCGCGCTGACCTTCGTGCTGTTTTCCGCGATTGTCGGGGCCATTGTGATGATGCCCATCGCGGGTCGCCTGTTGACGCGCCACAGCAGCCGCTCGGTGATTCGTGCGGCTGCGCCATGCTTTTTGGCAGCCTTGCTGCTGCTGGGCCAGACGCAGAGTTTTGCGGCGCTGGTGGTGGCGGCGGCCTTGTTCGGAGCGGCCAAAGGAGCCCTTGATGTTTCAATCAACGCGCATGTTTTTGCCGTCGAGGCGTTTTATCAAAAACCGATGCAGGGGTTGTTTCAGGGCAGTTGGAGCACGGGTGGGCTGATCGCCGCCGTGGCTTCGACGCAGATGCTGCACTGGGGCGGCACGCGGCGCATCGATCTGTCGACAACGGCGTGTCTGCTGTTTGTTGTGGTGGTGCTGGCCATGCCCGCATTGATCGTCGAACGCATGCAAAAGTCCGCGCCGCGCGCGAAGAAGGGCTTCCATCTGCCCGAGCCGTTTCTGTTGCAACTGGCGTTGATCACCGCCTGCGGCATGTTGTGCGAGGGCTCGATTGCCGACTGGGCCTCGGTCTATCTGCATGCGCAGGTGCATGTAAGTTTGGCGCAGGCCGCCGGTGGCTACGCGGCCTTTTGCATCTCCATGGCATCGATGCGTTACGCGAGCGACTGGCTGGTGCGCCTCTTGAATCCTCGCCAGGTGTTGCAGGGCGGCGGCGTGCTGATTGCGGCAGGCATCGGATGCGCCACGGCCTTTCCCTACTGGATTCCGGCGCTGGTCGGCTTCATGCTGGCAGGCATGGGCATTGCCGTGCTGGTGCCGGTGACCTTCGGGCTCGTCGGGCGCAGCGCGAAGCAGAACACCGGGCAGGCCATCTCCACCATGTCGACGATTGCCTGGGGAGGCTTTCTCTCCGGCCCGCCCATCATCGGATCGTTGACTGTGTTCGTCGGTCTGCGCGGTGCGTTGCTGGTCGTGGTTGTGGCAGGGCTCACGATTGCCGCCGGCGCCAGCTACGTGCTGCGCGGCTCGCGCGTTGTGGCAGGCTGACCTGTGCTATCTTTTCATCAGATTTCAACTCATTCTCAATTCTCATCAACAGCCGTGCGGCAGTCTGGAGAAACGATGATGGTGTCATGGAAGCATCTGCTGGTTGTGGGCGTGCTTGTGCTGTGTTGTACCGCCTCTTTCGGTCGCAACCGGAAAAGTTCGGCGGACAAAGGGGTCAATACGCTGGCCGCGCCCGTGCCAACGCCGTTGCTCAACGGCAAGCGCGTCTTCATCGCCTATGAAATGGGCGATGTCATGGCCTTTCCTTCGGATTACAGCGGTGGGCCGGAGCGCGCCTATAGCGAGTTCTTTGCGCAGATGAAGGCGTGGGGGCACTATGAATTGGTGCTCGATCCGCGCGATGCGGATCTGATCTTTGCCATTCGCTTTGTCGATGCGCCGGGCCTGTCCGTGCCGCAGATCCGACTGGGCATCTCGGAGGCAAAGACGCGCGCCAGCCTGTGGGGCTTCGTCGAACAGGTCGATCCCGCGTTCTTCAAGAAGCACCGTGACGCCAGCTTCTCCGATTCGGTGCAACTGCTCGTCACCGATGTGCAGACTTTGCTTGCGCCGAAGGCCGCGGCGCAAACCCCTGCTCTGGTGCAGTAGCGCCGTTGTGCGGCGCTACTCGCGCACCGCGATGCCGAGCGCCTTCATCTTGCGATAGAGGTGGCTGCGTTCAAGGCCGAGCAACTCGGCGGCATGCGAAATATTGTTGTGCGCCTCGTCGATCTTCTTGAGAATGTACTCGCGTTCGTAGGCGTCGCGCGCCTGTTGCAGCGTGCTGAATTCGCCACCCGCGCGCGCGCCGGAGCGATGCACAAGCGGGGGCAGATGCTTGCGTTCGATGCGCAGCGTGCGGGGATTCAGAATCAGCACGCGCTCGATCACGTTCTTGAGCTCGCGCACATTGCC
>DBTV01000050.1:129806-144987 GCA_002307235.1 Acidobacteriaceae bacterium UBA1307 | reverse complement strand
TCTTGAGCTCGCGCACATTGCCCGGCCAGTGATATTGCCCCAGCACCTCAAGCGCATCCTCGGCGATCTCAACGCGTGGCCGTCCGTACTGGCGGCCGAACTCGCCCAGAAATTCGCGCACCAGCAGCGGAATATCCTGCTTGCGTTCGCGCAAGGGCGGCACAAAAAACGGCACCACGTTGAGCCGGTAAAAGAGGTCTTCGCGGAAGTTGCCCTTGGCAATCTCCTCTTCGAGATCCTTGTTGGTCGAGGCGATCAGTCGCACATCGACGCGCAAAGGTTGCGTGCCGCCGACCGGCGTGAACAGTTGCTCGTCGAGCGCCGACAGCACCTTGGCCTGCGTCTTCAGGCTCATGTCGCCGACCTCGTCGAGAAACAGCGTGCCGCTGTCGGCGCGCTCCAGCATGCCGGGCTGCTCGGCCGGCCCTCCGGCGCGCGCACCGTGGCGATAGCCGAACAGCTCCGACTCGATGTGATCCTCGGGAATTGCCGCGCAGTTCATCTCAATGAAGACGCGGTCGCGGCGCAGGCTTTCGGCGTGAATGGCGCGCGCGATCAGTCCCTTGCCCGTGCCCGATTCGCCGTAGATCAGCACGCGGCCATTGGTCGGTGCCATCAGCTTGATCTGCTGGCGCAGCGCCTTGAGCGGCACGCTTTCGCCGGTGAGCACGGTGCCGACGTTGAACTGCCGCTTGAACTCGATGTTCTCGGTGCGCAGCCGTTGCGCCTCGACCGCATTTTTGAGCACGATCAGCGTGCGGTCGAGCGAGAGCGGTTTCTCAAGAAAGTCGTAGGCGCCGAGTTTGGTGGCCTTGACGGCGGTCTCGATGGTGCCGTGGCCACTGATGATGACCACCTCGGGCCGCGACTCGGCCGCGAGTTGATGAATGTCGGTGAGCACGTCGAGCCCGTCGCGATCGGGCAGCCAGATGTCGAGCAGAACCACGTCGTAGGGTGCGTCCTTGAGCAGCGTCAGAGCCTCGGCCGCGTTGGCCGCCGTGGCCACGCCGTAGCCCTCTTCGCGCAGAATCTCTTCGAGCGAGTTGCGGATCTCTTCTTCGTCGTCGACGACCAAAATGTGATTCATGCTTAGGCCTCGTGTGTCGGGGAACTGTCGTGCGCGCCGCCGTCGATCAGCGGCAGACGCACCAGAAAGCGCGCGCCCTTGGGGGTGTTTGATTCGGCGCGAATGGTGCCGCCGTGCTCTTGCACGATCTTGGCTGCAATCGAAAGTCCAAGACCGGTGCCGCGATTTTTCGTGGAATAAAAGGGAAGAAAGAGCCGCTCGCGAATCTCTTCGGTGAGTCCGTGGCCGGTATCGGTCACGGCGACCTCGACCGACGTTGCATCTTCGCCGAGGCTGCTGCGCACGGTGAGCACGCGCAGCAGGCTGCCCTGCATGGCCTCGGCGGCGTTGTCGATCAGGTTGGCCAGGGCGCGGCGCAGCGCGTCGGGGTCGGCCATCACCGCCGGCAGATTCGGTTCGAGAATGCACTCGAGGGTGATGTCGTCGAGCCGCCCGTTGAACAGCGCCAGCGACTGGTCGATCACCTCGTTCACATCGCACTCGCGCGGCTGCGGCGCCGGAAACTGGGCCAGCGCCGAGAACTGGTCGACCAGTGTGCGCAGCGTTTCAACGCAGCCCAGAATCACCTCGCTGCATTTGCGAATGATCTTCGGCGATTCACTCTGCGGCTTGTCCAGATGGCGGCGAATGCGTTCGGCCGAAAGCGCGATCGGGGTGAGAGGATTTTTAATCTCGTGCGCGACGCGCTGCGCCACTTCCTTCCATGCCAACTGGCGTTGCGCGCGCAGCAGCTCGGTCGTGTCTTCCACCACCAGCACGCTGCCGGTTTGCCGGGGGGACAGCTTGAGCCGCGCGCTGGTGATGGCCAGATGAATGGTGCGGCCGTGCGCATTGAACTCAAGCTCGGTGAAGGCCGAACCCATGCGATGGCTGCGGCGAATCACGCCCGCCAGATCGGAGGCGCACTCGGCGGGGAAGAAATCCTCAATGGGTTTGCCCGCCGCCAGGTTGGCGTCGCCCTGGCCGAGCAGCAGCGTGAAGGCGTGGTTGGCCAGCAGCACAATGCCCATGCTGTTCAGCGTGACGACGCCGCTCGGAATCGTGTCGAGAATCGTCTCCAGTTCGCGACGGCGTTCTTCAATGGCCTGGTTGGCCTCGGTCAGCTTGGCAGAAGAGCTTTCGGCCAGCTTGCGGCTGGTTTCAAGATCGGCGGCCATGTGGTTGAACGAGCGCACCAGATCGCCCATTTCGCCGGTGGCCAGCGTCTCGATGCGGCGCTCGTATTTGCCGTCGCCGATGGCGTCCATCGCGTCGGCCAGCGCCTCGACGGGCCGGGTGATCTGCTTTGACAAAAAGACGGCCAGCCAGACGCTCGAGAAAAAAATGAAGACGGTGATCAGCAGCAGCAGCAGAAAGAAGGTGGTGCGCAGGCGATTGCGCTCGCGGAACAGTTGCCAGTATTCGGCGGCGCTGTCGCGAATCCGCTCGGTGGTTTTGCTGAGTCCCTGCGGCATGGGCAGAGCGGCAATGACGACCTTGCCGCCAGCGGCGCTCGACATGCCCAGCGCGAAATCCTGCCCGTTGACCTCAAGCACCGGCGCATCGCTGCGTTGCGCGGCGGGCAACAGAATCTGATGGAGAGGGCCACTAAGAATGATCGGCAGCGCATGCTCTCCGGCCTCGAGCCACGAACGCAGCCGTGCCGGCGTCGTAGGCGCGGGGGCCTGATAGCTGGCCGTGACTGCGCGATTCTGGTCGAAGATGACGATGAAGCCGCCTTCGAGCGTGATGCGATGGTCGGCGAAGACGCTGTTGAGCCGCGCAGGGTCGCCCTCGAGCGCACCCGAGGAGGCAATCGCTTCAGCCTCGCTGCGTGCGTTGCTGGCCACGTACTGCACCAGCTCGGTGACCACGCGGATCGAGTTCTCGCGCATCTCCGAGGCATTCGGCGAAAACCATCGGTCGAGCGAGCGGTTCATCAACTGAAAGCTGAACAGAAACATGAAGACGGCCGGAATCAGCGCGATCAGCGCCGCGCCCAGCACCATGCGCGTGCGCAACCGCGCGCCCAGCGCTCCGCTGCTCTGCTCGGCGATGAGCTTGAGGATGTTGCGCAGCAGCAGCATCAACAGCACCATCAGCAGAATGAAGATCAGCACCGTCAGACCGGTGAAGGCCAGCGTCTCGCCCGAGGTCTCTGGATTCAGAAAACGGATATTCGAGGTGTTGAAGGCCTGCAGCGCGCCCAGAAGACCAAGCAGCAGTGCGACACCGGCTCCGAACAGAGCGATCGCGCGCCGCCGTGGATTGCCAAACAGGGCCATGCGGAGATTATAAGAGCAGGGACCGAGGGACTAGGGACTAGGGACTAGGTGCTAGGGGCTAGGGACTGGTCACTAGTCCCTAGTCCCTGCTTTTCTCACTTTCCCGTTCCGCCGACGGTCATCTTGTCGAGCTTGATTGTAGGCATGCCGACGCCGACCGGTACCGACTGGCCGTCTTTGCCGCAGGTGCCAATGCCCTGATCGAGCGCCAGATCGTTGCCCACCATCGAGACGTATTTGAGCGCCTCCGGGCCGTTGCCGATCAGCGTCGCGTCGCGCACCGGCGCGGTGATCTTGCCGTCCTCGATCAGATAGGCCTCCGAGGCCGAAAAGACGAATTTTCCGTTGGTGATGTCCACCTGCCCGCCGCCGAAGTTCACCGCGTAAAGGCCGCGCTTGACCGAGCGCAGAATCTCGCCCGGATCGTCCTCGCCCGCCAGCATGTAGGTGTTGGTCATGCGCGGCATGGGGATCGACTGATAGTTTTCGCGTCGCCCCGAGCCGGTCGATGCGGTGCCCATCAGCTTGGCCGAGAGCTTGTCGGTCAGGTAGCCGCGCAGGATGCCTTTTTCGATCAGCACATTTTCGCGCGTCGGCGTGCCCTCGTCGTCAACGTTGAGTGAGCCGCGCCGCGCCGCGATGGTGCCGTTGTCGACCACGGTCACCTTGTCGCTGGCCACGCGCTGGCCGATGAGTCCGGCAAAGGCCGAGAGCTTTTTGCGATTGAAGTCCGCCTCAAGCCCGTGGCCGACGGCCTCATGCAGCAGAATGCCGGGCCAGCCGGGGCCGAGCACCACTTCCATTTCGCCGGCCGGCGCGGCGACGGCGTTGAGTTGCAGCACGGCTCCGCGCGCGGCCTCGGTGGCCAGCTTTTCCGGGCTCTTGGTTTCGATGAACTGCTCGATGCCCGCGCGGCCGCCCGCGCCCGACGATCCCTTGGTGGTCCGCTCGTTGTGCTGCGCGATGACGAAGACGTTGAGCCGGCACAGAGGCTGCGTGTCCGAGGCATAACTGCCGTCGGAGGCGACGATCAGCACCCGGCGCAGCTCCTCGCTGTAGCTGGCCCGCACCTGGGTAATGCGGTTGTCATAGGCGCGCGCGGCCCGGTCGGCGCGCAGAATCAGCTCGAGCCGCGCGGCCAGGTCCAGCGAGTAGCCGCCGAGCGGCACCGGATAAAGGTTCGCCGTCTTCGGCTCGACGAAGCCGACCACCGGTTGCCTGGCCGGTCCTGAGGCGATCAGGGCGGCGGTGCGCGCCGCATGCAGCAGCCGCTCCGGGCTCAGGTCGTCGGTGTAGGCATAACCCGTGCGTTCGCCTGAAAGTACGCGAATGCCGCAGCCGGCGCTGGTGCCCTGGCTGGCGGATTTGACGATCTGTTCGTCGACGCCGAGCGCGGTGGCCGTCACCGATTCAAAGTAAAGATCGGCGTAGTCGCCGCCGGCGGCAAGCGCCTCGCCCAGGCAGCGTTCAAACAGCCGCTCGGTCAGGCCGAACTTTTCAAAAAAATAGCGCTTGTGGTTGGGGCTAGGGGCGTCAGTACTCATCGTGGATTCAGTGTACGCTGCCGGTCGGGAACCAGAGGCCATGGGCGGCGGCGCAGGTTCCTGTTTTGATGCAGGGTGTCCAGGAAAGGACGCAAGGAAGTTTTACTCCGTGCTACAGTGAACGGCATGAAAAAGTTTTTTGCCGCCGCCCTGTTGATGCTGGTTTTTGCCAGCCCTGCATTCGCCGCTCACCATCATCGCGGTCATTCCGCGCCGGTTCATCATCACCATGGGCACCACCGCGTCTAGCCTTCGGTGACGTGTTTTGACTGACCTCGCTCGTCCAACCCCTATTGTTCTACGGGCTCGGGGCCGATATAAAAACGGAATGGTTGGGGTTACTCGATGGAAGAGGATCTGGAACAGCTTCGATTTCCGATAGGCAAGTTCAGTGCGCCGGCCAGCAGCATGCCCGGCATTCGCGCGGCGAATATTCGCACGCTTCTGCAGTTGACGCGCCGGCTGCGCGTGGCCATTGATGGGCTGAGTAACGATCAGTTGAACACGCCCTATCGCGAAGGTGGCTGGACGGTGCGTCAGGTGATTCACCACCTGGCCGATAGTCACATGAACGGATTTATTCGCTTCAAGCAGGCGCTGACGGAAGACTGGCCGACCATCACGCCTTTCAATGAACAGGCATGGGCCGAGCTGGTCGACAGCAAGACGCTGCCGATCGAGACCTCTCTGGTCATGATCGAAGGCCTGCACGCGCGCTGGGTCTCTCTGCTTGAGGGCATGTCGACCGACGACTTCCACCGGGGCTACAACCATCCAGAAAACGGCCGCATCCCGCTGGCCAAGGCTCTGGCGCTCTACGACTGGCACGCGCGCCACCACACCGCGCACATTACCCAGTTGCGCGGCCGCATGGGCTGGTAACATGGCCGCCGATGCGATGGACGCGGGCCGCATGGCCGAGGCGCTGACGTCGTATCTGCAGCAGCATCCCGAGGCCGCTCTTCTTGAAGACGGCCGCGTGCTTTTTGATCTGCGCCGTGCGCGTTACGCCGTCAGCGAGGCGCACGGCCGCTGCCTTCTCCAGTTCTGGAGCGACGAGCAGAATCTGCTGCGCACCGTCGTCGGCCTTGAGGAGCGCGCGCAGTGCCTGCGCGTGGCGACGCGCCGGATGGGTGTCGCCCGTCCGCAAACACTCGAACTGGTTCCCAACCACCAAAAGCGCACGCCGACCACCCGCGAGTCCGGTCGCAAAAACTATCTGCGCCTGCTTGAGCGCGTGCTGGCACGGAACTTTGTCGGCGCCAAGCTCGAGGGCTTTCGTTCGGCGATGGACCTGGAGCACAGCTTCGGGCCGGCCTACGTGCGCGGCCGCATCGCGCAAGGCCCCGCCGCCAGCGCGGTCATCGGCGTCAGCTCCGCCGAGTCGGCTGCGATCATCGATGGCATTCTGACCCTCGGCCTGCTCTGGCTCGACTACAGCCGGGAGCACGCCGTGCGCCATCGTCACGTTGGCGGGCTCAAGGTGATTGTGCCTGAAGGCTCCGAGCGCGTGACCGCCGAGCGCATGGCCTGGCTCAATCACGGCGCAGCGCGTTTTGAACTCTACACGCTCAACGAACGCGGCGAGGAGTTGCAGCCGGTCGAGCTGCGCGACAGCGGCAATCTTGAAGCGCGGCTGATGCATGCCTTCTCGCATGAGGCCTCGCTTGAGCGCTGCCGCGAGGGCATTGAGCGAGTGCTGGCGCTGGTGCCGGATGCGGCGCGCGCCCGCGTCGAGCTTCGTCCCCGCTCCTCGAGCGAGGTTGCGCTGCTGGCCCACGGACTTGCCTTTGCGCGCGTTCGTCACGGTGTTGCCGATACCTCCTTCACGCAAGCCATCGAGGTCAGCTTTGGCGCTGGCCCCAACGAGACGCTGCTGACGCGCGAAAACGAAGCGAGCTGTCGCGATCTTCTGGCGCAACTGTTCGTGAGCCGCCACCCGGATGGCGCGCGCAATGACGCGCTCTACCGCTTGCAGCCCGAGCATTGGCTGGAATCGGAACTGCGGCAGAAGCTCGGCGAACTGCTGCCCGGGCTGCGTGAGGAGCCTGTCTATGAGCAGGTTCCCGCGCTCAGCTCGGGCGATCGCGGCCTGCTCGATCTGCTCGCGCTCGATCGCGAGGGTCGGCTCACCGTGCTTGAGCTCAAGGCCGATGAGGATCTCCATCTGCCGTTGCAGGCGCTCGACTATTGGATGCGCGTGCGCGCGCTGAATCGGGATCGCCAGCCGGTGGGCGGCGCGGCCACGGCGCTTTCGGCCTTCGCGCGGAGCGGCTATTTTCCGGGCTGCGCAATCTCCGAGCGCGATCCGCGTCTGTTGCTCGTCGCGCCCGCCCTGCGCATTCATCCGGCCAACCAGCCGGTACTCAAATATTTTTCGCCGCAGGTGGCCTGGGAGCTGATCGCGCTCGGCGAGCAGTGGCGGCGCGAGCTCAGGATCATCTTCCGCAAGCGCAGCACCGACCCGCGTTGAAGGGGCATGGCAGGGTTAGCAAGGCAGCGGGTTGGCAAGTTAGCCGCGTTAGCAGGTTAGCAAGTTAGCATGGCAGCAGGTTAGCAAGTTAGCAAGTTAGCAAGGCAGCAGGTTAGCAAGTTCGCGAGTGAGCGGAGCTGGCGGCGAGAGCGTAGTGAGCGTTGTTAGCGAACTTGCTAATCCTGCTAACGCCGCCAATTCGCCAACCCTGCTAACTCGCTAACCTGCTAACGCCGCTAACCCCGCTCGTCCCCGCCCCGCCCCCGCTTTCCCACAGCGTGCCGCCCGCGCCATCCGCTAGAGTCAAGACAGAGCCATGCCGAGCGCAGCCCAACAATTCGATCTGATCGTGCTCGGTGCCGGAGCCGCCGGGTTGATGTGCGCCGGTGTCGCTGCCCGGCGCGGCAAGCGCGTGGCGCTGGTTGACCACAACGGCCAGCCGGGGCGCAAGATTCTGGTCTCGGGCGGCGGCCGCTGCAACTTTACCCATCTTGGCGCAAGCGCGGCCAACTACATCTCCGGCAACAAGCACTTCGCGAAGTCGGCTCTGGCGCAGTTTGGCCCGCGTGATTTTCTCGAGCTGGTGGAGCGCTACCGGATCGGCTGGCATGAAAAAACGCTGGGGCAGCTCTTCTGCGATCAATCCGCGCGCCAGATTCTTGATCTTCTTCTGGCCGAGTGTGAGGCGGGCAAGGTTTTCTTCCTCTTTGAGTGCGGCAAGATTTCGGTCCAAAGAGAAGAGAAATACCGCGTGGAAACGGCGCGGGGCGTGCTGGAGGCCGAGGCGCTGGTGGTGGCCACCGGTGGGCTGTCGATTCCCAAACTCGGCGCGACCGGCCTTGGCTATGATCTGGCGCGGCAGTTCGGTCTGAAGGTCGTCGAGCCGCGTCCGGCGCTGGTGCCGTTTGTCCTCGGTGGTGCGGAGTCGCGCTGGACCGCGCTCGCCGGTCTTGCCGCCGAGGTCGAGGTCGCCGTCGGCAAAACGCGCTTTCGCGAGAACCTGCTCGTGACTCATCGCGGCCTGAGCGGCCCGGCAATTCTGCAAGTCTCCTCCTATTGGCGCCCGGGTGAGGAAATCTCTGTGGATTTTGTGCCTTCCGCCTCGGGCAATCTGCTCGAGCCGCTTTGCCGCGCGCAGAGTCGGGACGAGGTGGGCTTCAAAAAAATTCTCCGCTCCGCTTTGCCGCAGCGGCTGGCGAATTTTCTGGCCGAAGAGGCCCGGCCCACGGGCTGGAGCAATGCCGCCCTGGAGGCTGCCGGAAACCGGCTGCGCGACTGGCGCTTTCGTCCGCAGGGAACCGAGGGCTATGCCAAGGCCGAGGTCACCGCAGGGGGTGTCGATACGGCCGGTCTCGACTCAAAGACCATGGCCGCGCGCCATCTTCCGGGACTGTTTTTTATTGGCGAAGTGGTCGACGTGACCGGCTGGCTGGGCGGCTACAACTTCCAGTGGGCCTGGTCTTCGGCGGTTGCCGCCGCCCGCGCGCTTTAATTTTGCGTCGCTGGCTCGTCGGGCGGAGCCAGCGGCTTGGCCGGCGGCTTCAGCACGAATCCCTTGCGCACCAGAGCGAAGCCCGGCTGCGGCAGTTCGGCCTGCAGCAGGTGATTTTCCGGCCCGGAAAACAGATCGGTCTTGGCGCCCGCGTAGCTGGCAACCAGGTGATGCACAGGGATCGGCTTGCCGTTGAGTGTGCCCTTTTCGTCGGGGTAGGTGGCCATCTGCACCGGCTCAATCGATCCGGCCTGCTTGGGCAAAATCACCCACAGATCGCGGCCATTGTGCGCGGCGGCCAACTCCAGCAGGGCATCGAGCGCCCCCGGATCAAAGTCCGGCAGCAGCACGGCCCAGGGGCGGGCGTCTAGCGGCGTGGTGGTGGTGCGGCCGTTGGCGCTGATGGCGAGGGTGATTTTGGCGCTGTCGGCGATGGCGGTGGCGTGCACGGCCTGTCCGTTGACCACTGCGCTCAGATCGGCCTGCAGCAGTTGGCGCGCGGCCGAGAGCTGCTCGGTCTTCGAGATGGCGTAGGTGACGGTCTGCGCCGTAAAGCGCACCGACGTGTTCGACGAACGGCCCTGGCCGGTGGAGGAGACGTGGAACTTTGCCTCGCCCACCGGCTTGCCATGAAAGGCGATCTGGAATGCTCCAGATTGGGCCGGCACAGTTGGAGCGAACAGGGCAATCAAAGCGACAAACAAGAGCATGGGATGCGTTCGCACGTGCAGCTCCCTCGTTTCGTGTCTACCTGAATAGACACAAAATCAGCAAAATGGTTGCTCGGAAGCGAAAAAACTTGGGGGGAATATGCCAATGCGGGCACAAAAAATCCGCCCCTGGCCGGGGAAGTGGGCCAGGGGCGGATCGTTGTGTTCCGGGGGAGGAACTACTTCTTGGCGATCTCGAAGCGGCGATTGACCTCTTCCCAATTCACCACGTTCCACCATGCGGCCAGATAGTCGGCGCGGCGGTTCTGGTACTTCAGGTAGTAGGCATGCTCCCAGACGTCATTGAAAAGAATCGGGTAAAGACCCTTTGACCAGGGCGAATCCTGGTTGGCGGTGGTGACGATCTTCAGCTTGCCGCCCTCGAAGACCAGCCAGCCCCAGCCCGAGCCGAACTGCTTGGCGGTCGCCTCGTTAAAGGCCTTCTTGAAGGCCTCGTAGTCGCCGAAGTCGGCCTTGATCTGGGCCGCAATGGCACCGGTCGGCTCGCCGCCGACGCCGGGCGTATTCACCGCGCCCAGCAGCTTCCAGAAGCCTGCGTGGTTGGCATGGCCGCCGCCGCTGTTGCGCACAACGCCACGAACGGACTCGGGCAGCGTGTCGAGCTCACGGATCAGATCGTCGACCGGCTTGGCCGCCAGCTCCGGGTGGTTCGCCAGCGCGGCGTTCAGGTTATTGACGTAAGTCTGATGATGCTTGTCGTGGTGCAGATGCATCGTCTCGGCGTCGATAAACGGTTCCAGAGCAGCGTAGTCGTAAGGCAGCGGTGCCAGTTCGTATGCCATGAGTGAAATTTCCTCCGTCAGAATTCGGTCGGTGTGGGCTCCGGGGAGCCGTTCGGCAAAAAATCGTCAGCTCGAACCTCCGTACGCCCTTGGTGGTACGGCAGGTTGCTTACGTAATGGATGCGAGAGCTCCGAAAATCGGTGCGGGAAAGTTCGAATTATTTCTTGCCGCCGTCGGCCGAAGGCGAAAAAACGGGTTGGGGTCGAGCCGCCTGTGCGGGAATCGTACAGGGAAGAGAACGAAACGAGGTGGAAAACGAGTATTCTGCTCGATGTTGGATACAATGTTCAGGTCAAGGTAAACCGCGGATAGCACCACGCGACTGTTTTCCAAGAAAGGACAATCCCCAGCCGATATGAGTTCTCAAGACGCTACCCTCGACAATCTCTCCATCGATACGCTGCGCTTGCTTGCCGTAGATACGGTGGAAAAGGCGAAGAGCGGCCATCCGGGCGCTCCCATGGGATGCGCGCCGATTGCGTATCTGCTTTACCGCAAACTCATGAAGCACAACCCCGCCGACGCGAGGTGGGCCGACCGCGATCGCTTCATCCTCTCGAACGGGCATGCGTCGACGTTGCTCTACAGCTCGCTGTTTTTGAGCGGCTACAAGCTGACGCTCGACGATCTGAAGAGCTTCCGGCAGTTGGGATCGTTGACCCCCGGCCACCCCGAGTTCGGCCACACCGAGGGCGTTGAAGCCACCACCGGCCCGCTCGGTCAGGGCTTTGCCATGGCCGTGGGCATGGCGATTGCCGAACGGCATCTGGCCGCGGTCTACAACAAGCCCGGGCACGCGATTGTCGACCACCACACCTATGCGCTGTGCGGCGATGGCGATCTGATGGAAGGCCTCTCGCATGAGGCAGCCTCGCTCGCCGGTACGCTCGGCCTTGGCAAGCTGATCGTCTTCTATGACGACAACCTGATCTCGCTCGACGGGCCCACCAACCTGAGCTTCACCGAGGATGTGTACAAGCGCTTCGACGCCTACCACTGGCAGGTGATCAAGGTGGCCGACGGCAACGATCTGGCCGCGCTGGATGCGGCGGTGACCGAGGCCAAGGCCGACCCGAGCCGCCCGACGCTGATCGCCGTTCGCACCATCATCGGTTATGGCAGCCCCAAGGCGGGCAGCAACAAGTCCCACGGCGAGCCGCTCGGCGCCGAGGCCGTGGCCGCCACCAAAAAGTTTTTTGGCTTCCCCGAGGATCAGAGCTTCGTGTTGCCGGAAGCGGCTCTCGCCAACTGGCGCACCGCCGTTCCGCGTGGCGCCGAGCAGCAGCAAGAGTGGAAGAAGCTCTTCGCGAGCTACAAGGCCGCCTTCCCCGAACTGGCCGCCGAGTTTGAGCGCACCCAGAAGGGCGAGCTCAAGGCGGGCTGGGAGCAGGCGATTCCCAGCTATCCGGCCGGTTCCAAGGCCAATGCAACCCGTTCGGCGGGCGGCGAGGTGATGAACGCCGTGGCCAATGTGGTTCCCGAGCTGTTTGGCGGCGCGGCCGATCTGACCTCGTCGACCAAGACCATCTTCAAGCCGGGTGTCAGCTTCCATGACGACCCCGCCGGTCGCAACGTCTTTTTCGGCGTTCGCGAGCTGGCCATGGCCGCGGCCGTCAACGGCATCGCCGCGCACGGCGGACTGATTCCCTACGCATCGACCTTCTTCGTCTTCAGTGACTACGCGAAGCCCGCGTTGCGACTGGCGGCGCTCATGCAGGTGCATTCGCTGTTTATCTTCACGCATGACTCGATCGGCGTGGGCGAAGACGGCCCGACGCACGAGCCCATTGAGCAGTTGATGGGCCTGCGCGCTCTGCCCGGCCTCACCGACTTCCACCCGGCTGACGCCAATGAGACGGCGGCAAGCTGGCGGTTGGCGCTCGAGCGCAAATCGCCGAGCTTCATGGCGTTGAGCCGTCAGAATCTGCCGATTCTCGACCCTGCCGTGCTCAAGATCTACGAGGGCGTCGCGAAGGGCGCTTACGTGGTGGAGGACGCCCCTGATGCCAAGGTGGTGCTGATCGGTTCAGGTTCGGAGTTGTGGCCCGCGCTGGAGGCCGCCAAGCTGCTCAAGGCCGAGGGCATCGCTGCCCGCGTCGTCAGCTTCCCGAGCTTCAAGCTCTTCGAGGAGCAGTCGGCCGCCTACAAGGCGAGCGTGCTGCTGTCGGGCGTGCCGCGTCTGGCCGTTGAAGCCGGTTCGACCCAGGGCTGGTGGAAGTACGTTGGCCTCGAGGGCGACGTTGTTGGTCTCGACCGCTTTGGCCTCTCGGCCCCCGGGCCGGTGGCCATGAAGGAACTGGGCTTTACGCCGGAGAACATTGCGGCGCGTGCCAAGAAGCTGATCAAGTAGCGGCGCCAGCGTAGCTGGCGCGGTGAGCGAGTGAGCAAGCTAGCGAGTTAGCGGAGTCAGCGATGTGAGCGGAGTTAGCGTCGCTAGTGCTGCTGACTCCGCGAGCGCCGCTCGCAGGCTAGCTCCGCTAACCTGCTAACTCGCTCACCTGCCAGCCCCGCTCACCTGCTGCAACAGAAAGGACGTACCGTGAAGTTAGTGATTGGTTCGGATCATGCGGGTTTTCCGCTCAAGGAGCAGGTGCGCGAGCATCTCACCAAGGCGGGCCACGAGGTCATCGACCTGGGCGCCTACAATACCGAGCCCTCCGATTATCCGGATTATGCTGAAAAAGTTGGCGAGGCGGTCAAGCGCGGCGAGGCCGGGCGCGGCATCGTGCTCTGCGGCTCGGGCGTGGGCGTCTGCGTGGCGGCCAACAAGATTCCCGGCATTCGTGCCGGCATCTGCCACGACACCTATTCGGCGCATCAGGGCGTCGAGCACGACGACATGAATGTGCTGGTGATGGGCGCGCGCATTATCGGCCCGGCCGTGGCCTTCGAGATCGCCGATGCGTACGTGAACGCGAAGTTCAGCGCCACCGAAGAGCGCTTTCAGCGCCGCTTCAACAAGGTGCTGGCCATCGAGAAAAAGTACATGAAAAGCTAGGACCAAGAGTCCAAAATAGTCCCGGCGCGGTGGCCAAAGATCAATTCTTTGCCGCCGCGTTTTCTTTTCCCCGCGGCTCGGGTGACAATAGGAGTCAACCGGCCTGAAACCGGAGGAGGTTGCGTGTCTCAATTCGATGTCGTGTTGTTCGATATTGGCGGAGTGTTGTTGACCAACGGATGGGATCGCCACGAGCGTGCCAAGGTCTTTGCGCGTTTCGGCATCGATGCAGCGGACTATGAGGCTCGCCAGCGCGACCTCTACATCCTCTGGGATACGGGCAAGATTACGCGCGATGAGTTTTTGAATGCGACCGTTTTCTACAAGCCGCGCCCGTTCTCGCGCGAGGAGTATTGGGCGGCGGTGCTCGAGCAGACCCAACTGTTGCCCGACGGCGCCATGGGAATCCTTGAGGAGATTGTCGCATCCAACAAATATCTGGTCGGCGCGCTCAACAATGAGCCGCGCGAGACCAACGAGTATCGTTTTTCGCACTTCGGGTTGAGCCGCTCTCTGCGCGTGCGCCTCAGCTCCTGCTATCTCGGGTTGCACAAGCCGGATCTGGCGTACTACCGGCGCGCGCTCGACATTCTCGACTGCGCACCCGAGCGGGTTCTGTTCATCGACGACCGCACCGAGAATGTGGCGGCGGCGCGCGAGGTCGGCATTCAGGCTCTGCTGTTTGAGGGCGAAAAGAAATTGCGGGCCCAGCTCGAAGAGCTTCAGGTTCTCTAACAGGCAAGTGGAGGCGGCAATGACGGCATTTCAGACCAACGTGCGCCAGGAGGATCTTTCCCAGATCCCCCAGGCCAAGGAGCGGATTCCAGCGGCCGGAATCTTGGTGATCTTCGGCGCTTCAGGCGATCTGACCAAGCGCAAGCTGCTTCCGGCGCTCTTTCATCTCTGGAAGGCAGGCCTTCTGCCACCGAAATTTTCGATCGTCGGTGTTGCCCGCCGGCCGCTCGGGGCCGAGTTTGCCGAGGACATGCGCGCCGGCATTCTTGCCTATGGCGATGCCCAGGAGGGCGACCCGAAGCTCGACGAGTTCATTCGGCACGTGGGCTACTACGCGCTGAACTTTGATGAGCCGGCCAGCTATGCAGGCCTCAAGACCGAACTGGAGCGGATTGAAAAGGAACGCGGCTTGTGCGGCGACCGGCTCTACTATCTGGCCACGGCGCCGGAGTTTTTTGCCAACATTATCGAGGGGCTCGGCGCGCAGGGGCTCGCTCAGGCGCACTGTGGCCGCGCGGGCATCGTCATTGAAAAGCCCTTCGGCCGCGATCTGGCCTCGGCGCGCGAGCTCAACACCCGCGTCAATGCCGTCTTTCATGAGAGCCAGGTCTTCCGCATCGATCACTATCTCGGCAAGGAGACGGTGCAGAATCTGCTCGTCTTCCGCTTCGCCAACGGCATCTTTGAGCCGCTGTGGAATCGCAATTACATCGATCACGTGCAGATCACGGTGGCCGAAACCCTCGGCGTCGAGGCGCGTGGCCCCTTCTATGAGAAGGCGGGCGCGCTGCGCGACGTGGTGCAGAACCATGTGATGGAGCTGGTGAGTCTGGTGGCCCTTGAGCCGCCGTCGAGCTTCGAGGCCGAAAGCGTGCGCCGCGAAAAGCTCAAGGTCTGGCAGGCGATTCCCTCGATTCCGGTCACCAATGCGGTGCGCGGCCAGTACGGCCCGGGCACGATTGCGGGCGAAAAGGTTCCCGGCTATCGCGAAGAGGATCGCGTCAACCCCGAGTCCGGCACCGAGACCTATGCCGCGCTCAAGCTCGAGATCGACAACTGGCGCTGGGCGGGCGT
>DBTV01000050.1:33870-129556 GCA_002307235.1 Acidobacteriaceae bacterium UBA1307 | reverse complement strand
AACTGGCGCTGGGCGGGCGTGCCCTTTTATCTGCGCGCGGGCAAGCGGCTGCCGCAGCGGGCCACCGAGATTTCCATCCAGTTCAAGCAGCCGCCACTGCTGATCTTCGACCAGTTGCAGCGCACCGGCGTCTGTCCCATGATCCAGCCGAATCTGCTGACGATCCGCATCCAGCCCGACGAGGGCATCGCGCTGCGCTTTGGCGCCAAGGTGCCCACAACGATGGAGATGGCTGTCTGCCCGGTGAGCATGGACTTTGACTACGCCTCGACCTTCGGCTCCTCGAAGGCCAACGGCTACGAGCGGCTGCTGCTTGATGCCATGCTCGGCGACCAGACGCTGTTCAGCCATCGCGACGGTGTCGAAACCACCTGGTCGCTCTATACGCCGATTCTCGAGGCCTGGGCTGCCAAGCCGCCCTCCACCTTCCCCAACTACGCGGCGGGAAGCTGGGGCCCGGCCTGCGCCGACCACCTGATCGAGCGCGGCGGCCGCGCCTGGCGCAACGATCTGGGCAAGCGCAGCTAGAGCATCTCTGCCCGAGAAAAATCCTGGAGCCATGCGCTCCAGGATTTTTTTTGCCCGCCGCTGCTTACCCCCATCAAAAAAATCTTCTGCTTCCTGCTGCCGCGCTTGCGTTGCGCAGTATCATGGTCTGTCCTTGGGAGGATGCCATGGAAGTCTCGATTCGAAGCATGGGGGATGCGCGGGGCGTTGTGATTCCCGGCTCTTTGTTGCGGGAGATGGGCTTTGAAGAAAAGGCCGAGCTCGAGGTCGAGGGCGACACCCTGGTGCTGCGTCGGCCCACAATCGATTCCTACGTCGGTTACGCCACAGCGAAGCGCAAAACCGCCGCGACGGAGGAGGACGACGACCTCGAGTTTACCGAGTTCGTCGATCCTGATCTCGAAGAGGACGACGGCAAGAACTGGCCCTAAGCGGGCCTACTTCCGAATCACCTGGACGAAGATGCCGTCGGGCAGCTCGCCTTCGAGCAGGTGGACGACGCCGTTTTTCACATAGCCTTCGAGCACCTGAGCACGGGGCTGGTCGGGCGTGGCGGGCCTCGCCTGTGCCGGGCCGGTCGTCTCCAGCCGCCCGTAGGGCCGGGCCGCGGTCGCGCGCAATTTTCCGGGGCCAGCACTGCTACCCGCGCCAAGGCCGCTCGCTCGGCTAGCCACGCTGACGGCGCCAGCGCCGCTCGTTTTGCCCATGCCGCGATCCATCGCCTCGTTGGCCAGCCGGTCAGCTTCCTTGTTGCCGCCGCGCAGGGTGTGGCGAATCTCGAAGCCCTCAAGCTGGCGGGTCATCTTCTTCGCCTCCTCCCACAGGGGGCGGATCGCCGGACTTGAAACCTTATATTTTCCCTGCATCTGCTTGACCATCAGCTCCGAGTCGGAGATGACGCGCACGTGTTTGCGGCCGTTGTCGAGCGCCCAGCGCAGCACGGCCAGCATGCCGGAATACTCGGCGAAGTTGTTGGTCTGAATGCCGAGGAACTCGCTGAGGCGCACGAGAGCCGTGCCGCCCGCGTCCTCGACGATGGCGCCGAAGCCGGCCGGGCCGGGATTGCCGCGCGAGCCGCCGTCGCAATGCGCAACGACCCAGTCACTTGCGGCCGCCGGGGCCGCTGGTTCAAAGAGGTTTCCGTTCATCGTGTTTCAGTGTAAACGGCATGGGGTGGCTCTGTTCCAGAACGGTACCAAAGTCCATTGCACTGTCGTGAGGGGCGTTGGCGCGCTTACCTCTCGAAAACCACCGCGTCTATGGGAGTGCGGAGACTCTCTTTCTGGGGGCAGAGATTTCGATGGCAACAGATGCGATCGGCTATCCCATTTCCGCAGTGCAGCCGCCGGTGATTTGGGTGGGGTCAGCCCAGAGGATACAATCCTCAGCAGGTATGGCTGCTACGAGGGCAATGGGAAGAACGGAACGGGAGAGCGCAAAGCAGGCGCAGGAGCGCGCGGAAGTGCGTGCGCAGGAAGCGGAGTTGATCCGCGCCGCGCAGTCCGGCGACCGGTCGGCCTTCGATGCGCTGGTGCGGCAGTACGAGCATCAGGTGCTGCGGCTGGCCTTGCACCTGACCGGCTCCGAGCACGAGGCCGAGGACATCTACCAGGACGCCTTTTTGAAGGCCTACCGGTATCTGGGGAATTTCAGGTTTGAATGCTCGTTTTATACCTGGATCTACCGGATTGTGACTAACCTCTGCCTGGATCAGATGCGCCGCAGAAAGACGCGACGCGAAGATGCAGCCGTGATTGTGGACCACTCGGGCGAGGAGATTGACCTGCTGGCTTCGGTCTCCGATGGACGCTCGTTTTCGAATCCGGCCAAGGAACTGGAGCGCAAGGCGCTGGGCGAAAAGATCCAGGCGGCGCTGGAAAAATTGACCCCGCGCGAGCGGACGGTCTTTGAGCTGAAGCACTACGAAGGACTCAGGCTGCGCGTGATTGGCGAAATGCTGCATACGACCGAGGAAACGGCGAAAAATACGCTGTTCCGGGCCACGAAGAAGCTGCGCGCGCAACTGGCGGAACTGCGGTAATTGCGTCTTCGGACGATACATGTTTTGTGTGACTTGGGATGAGTAGGACAAAAGAAGTACCTGTAGAACTTTGAGGCTGGAAGGACGTACCTATGGATTGCAGATTGGCGCAGGAACAGGCGATGCTCGCCGTGTATGGCGAGCTGAGCGAAGCGCAGAAAGGCGAGCTCGACCGGCACCTGGCCGATTGCCCGGCATGCCGGGCCGAACTGGCTGATCTGGAAGAGCTTTTGCGTGTCGCTGACGCGCGGACGGCTGCCGAGCCGGACGCAAATCTGGTGGCGCGGGCGCGGATGCGACTCGATGAGGCCATCGAAGAGCTGCCGCCCGAGCGCTGGACGAGGCGGCTGGTGACAAAAATCAGCAATGGATTCTTTGGCCTGAGAGCGGCCCCTCTGGCCGCGTGTTCTCTTCTTGTGTTGGGAATCGCGGGCGGAGCCGGGGCGGGTTTTGAGCTGGCGCAACTGCGCGCGCCGCATGCGGCCGCCGTGGCCGTGGTGGCGCAAAACGCGCCGCAACCACAGGCTCAGCAAAAGGCCGAGCCGGTGCAGACGGCTGCGGTGCAGGCCGAAGCCAAGCCCAGGACCGATGTGAAGCAGGAACGCGGCAAGGTGGAGTTGCTGGCGGCCAACTGCCGCACGCAGCGTGGCTGCAAGGACGAGGAGCGGGCGACGCTGATCGCGGCGCTGCGCGGCAACAGCGATCCTGCGGTGCGCGAGACGGCGCTCGAGGGGCTTGAACCTTACGTGACCGAGGACCTGCGCGTGCGCAACGCGGTTCTGCGGGCGCTGCTGAACGATCGCGATGCACGCATCCGTTCGGCCTCGATTCAACTGCTGGAGCCGATCGACGCGGATACGAGCGTGCGGCAGGTTCTGTATTCGGTATCGACCTCGGACGCGAATCCGCAGATTCGCAATGTCTCCCGGCAGGTGCTGAGCCGGATGCCCGAGATTCAGTAATGCGGATTCTCTGGCAGAGGCGCCCGGACAGAAACGGGGACGCGTGCCGGAGTGTTGCGACGGAGATGGGTGCAATGAGGACTTTGGGGCAGGCCAGAGGAAGCTCGAAGCGCGGTGCGCTGGGAACGCGCAGCCGGCTTGTGGTGAGCTTGGGTTTGTTGCTGGCCGTGGGAGCCGCGACAGCCTGGCCGCAGGGGCATGTGATGGCCGCGGTGCTGCGTGCGATGCCGCCGTCGCTGCTGGGCAGTTCGCCCGGTTACCTGGGCGTGGAACTGGCCGATGTGGATGCAGGCCGGATGCAGGCGCTCAAGCTCAAGGAGCAGCGCGGCGCGGTGATCGTGCTGATTGACCACGACGCGCCAGCCGGGCAGATCGGGCTGCGGGTCAACGATGTGGTGCTGGAGTTCAACGGCAAGCCGGTCGAGAATGCCGTCCAGTTGCGGGAGATACTGAAGGCGCTGCCGGCAGGACACAAGGTCAACCTCGTGATTGTTCGCGACGGCAGCCCACTAACGCTGCATACCGAAATGGCCGACCGCAAGAAGGTGGAGCACGAGGCCTGGAACAAGATCGGCGATGACGGCGAGGCGAACTCCGGCCACAGCATGTGGTTCTGGAACAACCATGCGAGCGATACGCACAGCGCGGGCAGCTTTCATCTGCCGTTTTTCGGCAGCGTGAATGTGGGCGTGGCGTTGGAGCCGCTGACGGCGCAGATGGCCGAGGTGCTGGGCGTGCAGAAGGGCGTGATGATCAAGCAGGTGACGCGGCGCAGCGCCGCTTCTGCCGCAGGTCTGAAGGCGCTCGACGTGATTCTGAAGGTGGGCAACGATCCGATCGGCAGCCTCTCCGGCTGGGACCGGGCTCTGCGCGCGAACGAGGGCAGGACCGTGCCGGTGACGATTCTGCGTGACCGGAAGCCGCAGACCGTCACGATGAGCGTGGACTCGAAGAGACACAACTAAAGGCAGGGACCAGGGACTAACTAAGGGACCAGGGACTGAGAAACGACGGGAAATGTGCCGGAGGAAATCGGCTAAAGCATAGCATGACGATACGTTGGCCGATATGATTTTTTGATGTTTTGGACCAGATTGCTGCGTGCCGGGACTGGGGCGATGGAAGCCGGTGCCGGGCGTGTGATTGAATAGAAGACGATGGCAATTCCCCGGAGATCGACATTGCATGGCCGCTGGACGGCGGCGACACGGAAGGTGCGGGAGCTGACGATGGTCGGCCGCGCGCTGGTTTCGACTGGGCACCCGGTTCTGGTGCAGATTGTGCCGATGCGGCGCTGTAACCTGAGCTGCGATTACTGCAACGAGTACGACAAGACCTCGCCGCCGGTGCCGCTGGAGGATTTGACCCGGTGGATCGATCACCTGGGCAAGCTCGGGACGGCGATGATTGGCATCTCGGGCGGCGAACCTCTGATGCACCCGGATCTGGACGAGATTATCCGTCGCATCCGGAAGACGGGCGCGATTGCGGGCATGATCACGAACGGCTATCTGCTGAACGAGGAGCGGATCGAGCGGCTGAACCGCGCTGGGCTCGACCACATGCAGATCTCGATCGACAACATCGAGCCGGATGATGTGTCGAAGAAGAGCCTGAAGGTGCTCGACAAGAAGCTGGAGATGCTGGCCCAGTTTGCCGAGTTTCATGTGAACATCAACTCGGTGGTGGGTGGCGGCTTCAAGGACCCGAATGACGCGCTGGTGATCGGCAACCGGGCGCTGTCGCTGGGCTTCGAGTCGACGATTGGTATTATTCACGACGGCAGCGGGCAACTGAAGCCGCTGGCACCGGCCGATGCGGCCATCTATCACAAGATGACCAACCGGAAGAAGACCAACTACGCGCAGTTTGACCAGTTCCAGAAGGCGATTGTGGAAGGGCAGCCGAACAAGTGGCGTTGCCGGGCGGGCTCGCGCTATCTGTATGTGAGCGAGGACGGGTTGGTGCACTACTGCTCGCAACAGCGCGGCTGGCCGGGGGTTCCGGTGGAGCAGTACACGAGCGCGGATGTGAAGCGCGAGTTTTTGACGGGCAAGGATTGCGCGCCGAATTGCACGATCGGTTGTGTGCACCGGATCAGCCACATCGACTACTGGCGCGCTCCGCAGACGAAGATGGTTTCGCCCGGAAAGCGGCCGGAGCCGGCGGGGGCGACGCTGGTGCAGATTGACGGACGCAGGGACTAAGGGACCAGGGACTGGGAGCAAGGGAACAGACAGAAAGGGCGGCATCCGCGAGGGATGCCGCCCTTGTTTTGTTGGTGCTGAAGATGGTTTAGCGGCCGCGGGTGCTGGCGATGGCCTGATCGAGCATTTGGAAGAGACGGCTGCGGTCGAGGACCTCGATGAAGGGCGCGGTTTTGGCGCCGGAGGTGACGACCCAGATGGTGGGGGTGTGCTCGATGCCGATGCGCTGCCCGAGGGCGAAGTCTGCTTTGACGGCGGCGGCGAGGTGGCCCTGCGGATCGACGGCGAAGGGAAAGCTGAGGCCGTGCGACTGCGCAAATTTTTGCGTGAACTGGGTCAGGGCCGCCGGGGTCTCAATGGCGCGCTGATTCGAGAAGATGTAGCTGCGGTAGTCGTCCTGGAGTTTCTTGTTCTTGAGGCCGAACCAGCGTGCATTGACGGCGGCCTGGAAGCTCCAGTTGTGCATGGGCAGCGGAAAGTCGTGATAGACGAGGGGAATGTGGTACTTGGCCTCGGCCTCGCGCATGAGCGGGTAGGCGTTGGCGCAATCGGGGCACTGCATGTCGGCGAACTCGACGAGGGCGACGCGCGCGCCGACGGGCGGACGCAGGGCCGAGGCGTCATGCACCTGAGTGGTGGCCGGCGCGCCAAACTGGGCCTGGGCCACGGCGGCGGCGACGAACAAAGCGGCTGAAGCCAGTGCGGGCAACAGGCCTGCGCGGATCAAACGAGTGCGTAGAACGAAGGTCTCGAACATAGCGGTTGGACGGCTCCCTTTTTTTATTGTAACGACAGGAGCGGGGTGAGGGAACAGGAAAGGCGGGGACGTGGGGCTAGGTGCTAGGGACGTAGGGACTACTAGGGACGAGAGAGCGGGGAAACGTGAAAGGGCAACCACGGATCTTTCGACTCACCACCCCCGGGCTGAAGAAAACGCCTGGGGCCCCGTTCGCTCAAGATGACAGAGCTGGGGAGTGGACGGTGAGCAGTGAATGGACTGTTCGCTTCTCCCTGTCTACTGCTCCCTGTCTGCTGCTTACTGTTCACGGCTTTCCTGGTTCCGGTCTTGGCGGCGAGCGGCCATCCAGCGGCGCCAGCGCCAGTCGGCGTAGAGAGAGCCGACGAGGAGGAAGAGGGCGACGAGGGCGATGATCCACATGGCGACAGTATACGGCGGCAGGATGTTTGCAGAGAATTTCGGGAGAATGCGCTAGGCTGGGAGACATTCCAAGCGAAGTCGAAAAGAAGTGGAAGCCAAGGGGAGGCGAGGAGCCTTCCCTCATTTTTTGTGCGGGTCTTCTTCGCGCGGGGCGCGGACGCGGATCGGCGGCTCGAGCGTGGATGGCCGGACAGGCGGACAGATGGCCGAAACAGTGCAGCAAAAGAAACGAGCGGAAGCGAGCGGAAAAACGACGAAGGCAGCGATTTCGGCAAAGAAGACAGCGCCCGGAGGCAAGGCAAAACGAGGCGCGAAGAAGCCGACGACCGATCGCGTGGTGGAGGACGGCTTTGAGCAATTGCGCAAGGCTCTGGGCGAGGAGTTGCAGAAGAACGGAAGGCGGATTGCGGCTTCGTTGCGGGAGCAGTCGGTGTCAGGAGATATGCGCAGCACGAAGATGATGGTGGAGCTGGCGGCGCAAAAGGCGGGCGAAAAGCCGGAGGCGAAGAAGAGAAAGCGCAGCACGGCGTTGCCGCTGGGCAGGGAAGCGGAGTGGGGGAGCGAGGCAGCGCGGAAGCAAACCGGAGAGGGTTGAAGGGGCGGGCTCCTGAGCGAAAGATGAAGTGCTGTGAAAAAGAAATGGGCGCGGAAACCCGCATGGGAAGCGGGTTCCGCGCATTTTTTTGTGTGCGGCGGAGAGTTTGGCGGGATGTAGAGACGATTACGACGAGCGCGGCGCGGGGCAAGCGCGCGAGAAGGAAGAGAGACGGATGAAGCTCACGAAGACAGAGGCAGGGCACGGAGTCGGAGAAAGAGGGAGGATCGTGTGGGTGGCGGTCCTGGCGCTGTGGGCGCTTCTGGCGTCGATGACGTGCATGGCGGCGGCGGTGACGACGACGACGGTGCAGGGCACGGTGTATCTGGCCAACGGCGCAGTGGGTTCGGGCACGCTCTATGTGAGCTGGCCCGCGTTTACGACCGCCGACGGGCTGGCGGTGGTGGCCGGACACACGACGGCGACGATTGGTTCGGATGGATACGTGAGCTTGAACCTGGCGCCGAATGCGGATGCGACGCCGTCGGGGCTGTTTTATACGGCGATCTTCACGATGAGTGATGGGACGACGAGCACCGAGTATTGGGTGGTTCCATCGGCGGCGCAGGCGGCGATCAGCGCGATTCGCGCACAGGTGATGCCGGCGGCGCAGGCGGTGCAGGCGGTGACGAAGAGCTACGTCGACAAGGTGGTGGCGGGGTTGACGGGTGGAGGGTTGTCGAAGACGGGAGGCACGCTGACGGGGCCGCTGTATTTAAGCGAGGATCCGACGCAGCCGATGGAGGCTTCGGACAAGCACTACGTCGATACCGCGGTGGCGAAGGCGGTGCCGATTGCGGGCGGCAACATGACGGGTGCGTTGACGACGCCGGCGGTGAACGGCGTGGTGTCGCCGACGAATGTGAGCGCGGTGACGACGTTGCAGTCGGCGGTGACGGCGGCGGGCACGACGGGCGCGGTGCTGATTCCGCCGAGCTACACGGGCACGGACACCTTCACGAATGCGAATGGCGTGCGGGTGGAGGATTTTCGCATTGCGGGCGCGCAACCGCATGAGCGCAGCGTGAAGGAATTTGGCGCGGTTTGCGATGGCGCAACGGACGACACGAGTGCGTTGCAGACGGCGCTGAATTACGCCTTCGCGCATGGTGTGGGACTGACCCTGCCGCAGGGAACGTGCAAGACACAGACGCTGACGTGGAGAGGCGAATCGCTGCGCGGAATGGGCAAGGCGGTATCGGCGTTGATGGGCTTTCCGGGCCAGGACGTGCTGGCTTCGGCGACCGACAGCACGCAGTTTGTGAGTGGAACGACGGTGCGCGATCTGACGATCTATGTGGACGTGAGCGTGGACGCATCGTGCGCATCGGCGGCGGGAAGAGCGAGCGCGGGAAGCTGTGCGATGAGCCGAGCGATCGAGAACAATTCGATTTTTTCATCGGGCGGAAGCGGGCTGACGAATACGACGGGGACGGGTGCGGGCTGGTATGTGGGCAACTGCGCGGTGGCGATGCCAGCCTCGACGGGCGCGGGCGGCAACGGGCTGAAGGTGGCATCGATCGAGAACGTGCGAATTCTGGCGACGGGCACCGATCCGCTGGCGGCGAGTTATAGCGGCGCGCGTTCGACGCACGCTTGCGGGCTGTATCTGGCGCAGTGGCCGAAGTGGAGTGTGTTTCGCAATCTCGACATTGAGGGCGTGGCGACGGGTGTGGCGGTGCCGGCGCTGAGCACGACGCCGACGGGACTCGCGGCCGAGGGTAATCGCTGGGAGCAGGTGAAGATCAAGGCCGCGCATGGATTCACGGCGGCGGCGGGATCGAAGAACGTGCTTGAGGATCTGGCGGTGGAGGCGAGCAATTCTTCAGCGACGGCGGAGCCTCCGACGGGGTTGGTGTTGGATTTGACGAGCGCGCAGAAGGACTGGACGGTGCGGAGTGCGGAGGTGGCGTCGCGGTGGATCGCGGTGACGCCGAACTTTACGGTGACGAGCGCGGGCGGCGCGGTGACGGCGGTGACGACGGGCTCCGAGGCGGGGCTGGGACTTGATCCGTATGGAACGACGCTGCCGGTGAGCTTTGGCGGAGGTTGCTCGGCAACGGCGACGGCGGCGGTGAACAGCAATGGATCGATGGGCGCGGTGACGGTGAACTCGGGCGGAACGAACTGCACGGCGTCGACGACGGCGAGCATCAGCGTGGCGGGCACGTGGAACACGGCGGCGCCGGTGAACCTGATTGGCGGCGCGAATGTGATGGTGTCGGGCGGAAATCTGCAGGAGGGCACGGGCGGCTACACGGTGTGGAATGCGGTGAACGCGCAGAGCCACGGCACGCAGTTGGCAGGCGGCGGCGGTGGCACGTTGCCGGGCGGCGGAAGTTATGCGGCGCTGGTGGGAACGGGCTCGACGGGGAGCGCGCTTGAGGTGGACCAGTTTGCGGGCGCGGACTTTGGCGCGAAGTTGCAGGCCTGCGTGAATGCAGTGAGTTCAATTTCTGGCGGCACGTGCGACGCGCGGAACTTTACCGGCGCGCAGACGATGGCTGCGAGCGTGACGATTTCTGCGGCGAATACGACGGTGCTTCTGCCATGCGCAACGATGACAACGGCGCAGCAGATCATCATTCCGGCGGGCGTGCGGAACGTGACCTTGCGCGGCTGCTCCTTGCGTGGCACGAGCGCGGCGGGCGGAACGACAGGCGGCACGGTCTTTGCGTATATGGGCTCGGGCGCCTTTGTACAGGTGGGCGATGCAACGTATGCGGCGAACACGATGGGATTCCATCTGGACAACGTGACGATCAACACGACGGGGGCGACGAGCAGCACGGCGCAGGGGTTGGTGGCCTATCGCACGCAGGAGATGAATCTGGAGAGTCTGTATTTGCTGGGTAACGCGACGCAGACGGGCATGACACTGGATGGCACGGGCAATTACACGGGCGGGACATTTGCGGATGTGAACCTCAATGGATTTCAGACGGCGGTGAACGCGATTGGGCATCAGGTGACGAATGCGGCGACGACCGACTGGCTGAACGCGAGCACGTTTGTGCGGCTGCATGTGGTGTGCCCGACGAGCAACGGAAATCCGATTGCGGGTACGTACGGCATCAACCTGCAGGCGGGCGACGGAAACACGTTTACGGGCGGCGATGTGGAGGGATGCGCGACGGCGCTGCACCTGGGCGCGAGCGCGAAGAACAACACGATGGTTGGACTGCGCAACGAGAACTCGACGAGCCAGGTGGTGGCCGACGCGGGCAGCGCGTACAACAACTGGATGACGGGCGGCACGATGTTTACGGGCGCGTTGACGGACAACGGCACGCGCAACAGTTTTCTCGACACCTTCCATCGCAGCTTTAACGGGATGAACGGCGACTGGTACGGCAGCCAGCAGGATGCGACGGTGACGAACCACTTTCGGCTGGGTATTGGCAGCGGCAATGAGCGGGGATTGCTGAACCGCTATCAGACGGACTACGGCTACCGGTGGACGACGGGGCTGAGCGATGCGACGGCGGGCGAGCAGTTCTATCAGATTCTTGATGAGCTGAACGGCGTGTATCGACTGTCGATTGGGCAGTACAACAACGGGCAGTCGAGTACGAACAATCAGACGGTGATCAACGCGGCGGGCACGGGCGCGGTGGTGCTGAATGGATCGAACAGTGCAGGCACGGGTGGCGTGATTTTTGGTTCGGGCGGTACGAGTGAAACGACGGTGGCGACGGTGGATGGCTCGGGCAATGCGAGCTTCAACGGAACGCTGAAGGTGAATGGGGCGACGACGCTGGTGAGTTCGCCGACGGTGCGCAACGGCGCGGATGCGGAGATTGACGCGACCTTGTGGGCGGGTTCGACGGCGAACCAGAAGGAAGCGTTTATCTACAAGGACTACACGGGCGCGAGCCAGTGGTACATGGTGAAGGACGCGAGCAATAACTGGGCGCTGAATTCTGCGGTGGGCGGGCTGGACAGCATCAAGGCGTATCAGAGCACGAACTCGGGTGACACGTACATTAACGCGGCGAAGGCGGCGGGCGCGGTGCGGGTGAATTATGAGACGGGCTCGGGCACGGCCTTCAATGTGTATGGCGGCAGCAGCAGTTCGCTGTATGCGAGTTTTGCGGGGACGGGCGCGATCAAGTTTCCTGGCCTGTCGGCCTCGAGCGGACACAACTGCCTGCAGATCGACAGCTCGGGTTACATCACGAATACAGGCTCGGGCTGTGGCACGAATACGACGACGGGTACGACGCTGGGTTCGTCGAGTTCGGGCTACATTGCGTATTACACGGGCGACGGCACATCGATTGGCGGCATGGCGACGGTGCCGGTGACCTCGGGTGGAACGGGTGCGGCGACGGCGAGCGCGGGGCTGTCAAATCTGAATGGCGTCTCAACTGCGCTGACGACGACGCAGACGCTGGCGGGCGCATTGGCGCTGCCCGCAGTGACGCCGAGTTTGTCGCCGCAGATTGATATTCGCGCGTATGGCGCGACGATCGACGGGGCGACGGACATCAAGACGGCGCTGGTGAATGCGATGGCGGCGGCGAATGGATCGACCGCAGCGAGCGCGACGGTGTTGTTGCCGTGCCAGGGCGGTTGCTATCTTTCGGACGGCACGGTGCTGACGAACAGCACGAGCAAGATTGTGAAGTTGCAGTTGCAGGGAACGCTGAAGCTGGGCACGACCTTTGTTCCGCCGGATAACACGGAGATTGTGGGCGCGGGCGGCGGTGGTGCGCAGTCGTTTCAGGGAATCGGCGCGGCGGCGGTGATTCAGGCTCCGGCAGCGTATGGCGCGATGGGCACGGCGATTACCACGCTGAATACGCCGGTGAGTTTTACGCCGACGTTTGCGAGCGGGAGCATTGCGAATATGCCTGCGGGCGCGGCGATTACGATTGCGGGCACGACGAGCTGCGCGATCAGTTCGATTACGCGGGCCTCTGGCGTGGTGACGGCGACGCTGGCCTCATCGTGCCGGATTCCGGCGGGCGTGACGACGACGGTGGCGGGGGTGACGGACACGAGCTTCAACACGACACCGATGATCGTGTCGGCGGATTATCCGGCGCTGACATTGAAGTGGCAACAGAGCGGGACGGATGGCACAAGCAGCGGCGGCACGGTGACGGGCTTCAACGAAGACAGCTTTGAGACGGTGCGCATCCGCTCGGTGTCGGGCACGACGGCGACGGCGGTGTTTTACCGGACGCATGCGGCGAGCGACCAGTGGGGCATGGTGGCGATTGCGCCGCCGGAGAACACCTATGGGCATCATCACTTCGAGAATCTTTCGGTGAGTGGCAGCTATGGGGCAGGGTTTTGGGCCGAGCATATTGCGCTGTTCGATTTGAGCAATGTGGGCATCAGCGCGATGGCGTATCCGGCCTCGGTGCCGGTGGAACTGGACAGCGCGTGGTGGTTCACGATGACGAATGTTTCGCTGCTGCCGAAGCTGTTGCATGGTTGCGGGGCGAGTTGCGGGACGTCGAGTTATCCGTATGGACTGCACTGCTCGAATGTGGGCACGTACATCAATCCGAGCGGCGATGGCGGCTGCGGGCTGGGCAGCATTACGGGCGAGTCAACGATTGGCGGTGGCGTGAAGTTTGACTCGAACGGGCTGGGAATTGCGATGGGCGGGCCGACGCTCGCGAATGTGGTGATAGAGCAACCGGTGGCGAGCGCGGTGATGATCGATCCGCGGTATGGATGGCTGGAGTTGCCGGTGGTTCTGGATAATGTGTTTTTGCAGGATAACTTCTGGAGTTATCCGAACTCGTATGTGGGTTACACGGATGTGGCAGGCGCGGGGTTTGGCGGCGCAGTTGACCTGCGGAATTTTTCGGGCGCGGAGACGGCGACGATTGCCAACAGCTATTACAGCGGCCGGATTCTGTTGAACGGGATCGATGGCCGCTATACGCCGGTGTTTCCGACCGGGCGCAGCGTGCCGGTGGGCGCGATTGACGACGGCAAGGTGCGGATTGAGGAGATCGACGGCATTGGCGCGGGGATGGGGCCGAGCCTGGTGCCGGTGGCGACGCAATCGATCGTGACCGATCCGGGATCGTGGACGTGCACGAACTGCACGCTGACGACGGGCGTTGAGGCTCCGGATGGAACGGCGACGGCGGCGACGCTGACGCCGAACAGCACCGGGTATGGCTACATTACGGGCATCGGTGGATACACGGGGACGACGACGGCGGGCGACTGGTTTATTGCGGGCGCATGGGTGCGCGGTTATGCGGGATTCCAGTTATGGAGTTATGGGGCGAGCGATGGCTTTGCCGGGGTGCAGGCGAACACATCGTGCGCGCTGGGCGCGGGACGGTGCGCGGATGCGAATGCGTTTATGCCGCAGGTGACGGGGCAGTGGTGGCATCCGGTGGTGATGCTGGCGAAGCTGGCGGCGGGAACGAACAGTTCACATAATGTGAATCTGGTGCTGAACAATGCGACGAGTTATGGCAATGCGGGCTCGTTGTGGATGCCGTTTCTGATTCGGATACCGGCCTCGGCGGGGATGACGACCGATGAGGTGGAACGGATGCGGCAGCAACTGCTGCATGGAGTGGTGCCGCCGGGATTGCCCGCGGGCGGCGGAGTTTTGGCGATGCACGCGAACCACAAGCTGTATTGGGGCGCGGACACGGATCTGTACCGGAGCGCGGCGAGGGTGGTGAAGACCGATGGCGCCTTTGATGCGGTGAATGGCTACCTGTGCAACGGCAGCTATGGATCGAGCGGGCAGGTGCTGACTTCAACGGGGAGCGGTTGCCGGTGGTCGACGCTATCGAGTGCCTCAAGCGCGGTGGCGAATGCGAGCGTGGCGACGACGGGCACGGCGCTGACGACGACAGAGGACGCGTCGGGCAATGTGACGATTTCACTGGCCTCGGCGAGTGCGAACACGGTGTTGGCGGGTCCGGTGACGGGAACGGGGACGCCGAGTTTTCGGAGTTTGACGCTGGCGGATCTGCCGGCGGTCAGCGAGTCGGCGATTACGAATCTGGTGAGTGATCTGGCGGCGAAGCAGAGTGTGTTGACGAATCCGGTGACGGGCGCGGGAAGCGGAGCGACGGTGGGCCATCTGGCGGTGATGGGCAATGTGTCGGGCACGGCGATTGTGGATGGTGGCGCGGTGCCGACGCTGGCGAGCCTGGGCGGCGTGGCATCGACGACGACGGTCAACGGGCACGTGTTGAGCAGCAATGTGACGGTGAGCGCGGCGGATCTGGCTGTGGGTGCGCTGCCGAGTGGGACGACGGCGGTGACACAGACGGCCGGCGACAGTTCAACCAAAGTGGCAACCGATGCGTTTGTGGCGAGCGCGGTGGCGGCGGGGGTGTACGACTTTACGACGTCGAGTTCTCCGAGTGGGCTGGGTTGCAGCGGATCGGGCGGCAGCTACAGTTGCACGGCGTTTCCGACGGGCAACCACATGTGCACGCTGTTTGTGATTGGCGGCGGCGCGGGGGGAGGATCGGGCGCGGTGTGCTCGTCGACATCGACCTGCTATGGCGGCGGTGGCGGCGCGGGCGCGGCGACGGCGCGGATCACGATTCCCTGCTCGATGTTGGGCTCGGGAACAACGGCGACGGTGAGTGTGGTGGTGGGCGCGGGCGGTGCCGGGGGCACGGCGCAGAGCACGGCGTCTTCTTCAGGAAGTGCCGGTGGGGCAGGCAACTGCTCGTCTGTGGTGGGCGCGAGCGGGTACATGAAGGTGTATCCGTGCAACTCCGGCGGAAGCGCGTTGGGTGGAGCGGGAGGAACGACGACGAGTGGAACGGCGGGCTCGGCGACGTATCCGACGATGACGGTTGGTTGCCCAGGCGCGGCGGGCGGCTCGGGCGTGGGTGCAGCGGCAAACTGCTACGCGGTGGTGAATGGTGGTCCGGGTGGCGGCGCGGGCGGCGCCGGGTTGGTGAGTGGAACGACGGCGGCGGGAGGAGCACAGAGTCTGGCGAATGCTTCTCCGGCATGGTTGCTGGGGCCCGCGAGCGGAACGTACAGCAATATCGCGGGCGGCGCGGCGGGCGGTGGAAGCGGAACGACGCCGGCAACTGCAGTTGCGACGGCGGTGACAAACGGATATTTTCTGTCGGCGATTGGAGGAACGGGAGGCGGCTCGAACTGCACGGCGGCCGGTGGCGCAGGCGGCGCGGGGATGAGTCCGGGCGCGGGCGGCGCGGGGGGTGGTGCGGCGTGCAACGGCTATAGCTCGGGCGCGGGCGGCAAGGGTGGCGACGGCTTTGTGCGGATCGTGATCCAGTAGAGGGCGCGGGGGGAGGCGGAAGAACAACCGCGGATCTTTCGACGCACCCAGGTTGAAGAAAACGCCTGGGGCCCCGTTCGCTCAAGATGACGGGGCAAACTTGAGGGGATGAAGGCGCGGAGGCGGGAAAACAAGCCCGTTCTTCGCGCCGTTTTTTTGTGCGCGAGGATGGACGATGGCGGCAAACGAGGGCAGAAAGCAATCGACGAGACGAGTGATTCGGCCGGAGGATCTGGACCGCGCGGAACTGGAGCGGTATGGAAAGATTCTGGACCGGCGGCCGGTGAGCCTGAGCGGAGAGACGGTGGCGGAGGCGTTGTCACGGGCGTTGTTGCGGGTGCGTGGGCGCGATGGCAAGCTGACTCCACTGGTGGCGAACGCGGCGCAGAGAGCCTTTGAGCGGCGGCGCGAGGAGCACAACATTGTGCTGAAGGCGCGGCAGATGGGAATGACGAGCTGGGTGGCGGCGCGTTTTTTTCTGAAGACGATGACGCAGCCGGGGACGCTGACGCTGGAGGTGGCGCATACGCAGGAGGCGGCCGAGGAGATCTTCCGGATTGTGCACCGGTTCTGGCGGGAGTTGCCGGAGGAGTTGCGCAAGGGGCCGCTGAAGACCTCGCGGGCGAATGTGCGGCAACTGGCGTTTCCTGCCCTCGATGCGCAGTACATGGTGATGAGCGCGGGGGACCGGAATGCAGGGCGCGGGCTGACGGTGCAGAATCTGCATGGCTCGGAGCTGGCGCGGTGGCCGGGCGAGGCGGCGGAGACGTTGGCGGGGTTGCGGGCGGCGCTGGCTCCCGGGGCCGAGGTGATTCTGGAGTCGACGCCGGATGGGGTGGGGGGCTGTTTTTATGAGGAGTGGCAGAAGGCGGCGGCGATGGGCGTGGTGCGACACTTTTTGCCGTGGTGGCTGGAGCCGCGTTACCGGGCGCGGGCAGTTGAGGAAGAGAGTTTGACGGAGGAGGAACGCGGACTGCGCGCCAAGCAGGGATTGACGCTCGAACAGATTGGCTATCGGCGGCAGATGCGGGCGAGTTTGCGGGGACTGGCGCGGCAGGAGTTTGCCGAGGATGAGGAGAGCTGCTTCAGGGCCAGCGGGGAATCGTTCTTTGATCTGGACAGGGTGGAGACGCGATTGCGAGCAGCGCCCGAGCCGATGGCGACGCGGGCCAATGGGGAACTGCAGGTGTGGCTGCCGGCGGTGGCTGGGCGGCGGTATCTGGTGGCGGCGGACCCGGCGGGCGGCGGCAGCGAGGGCGATTTTTCAGCGGTGGAGGTTCTGGATGTGGAGACGGCGATGCAGTGCGCGGAGTTTGCGGGCCATCGCGGCGTGGGGGCGCTGGCGGCGCTGGTGCGGGAGTTGGCCGCCGAATACAACGGGGCCTGGATCGTGGTGGAGCGCAACAACCATGGCAGCGGCGTGCTGGCGCACCTGGAGCAGGCCGGGGCCGAACGGGTCTTTGCGCAGAACGGGCAGCCTGGCTGGCTGACGAACATGGTGACGCGGCCGGTGGCGCTGGCGCGGCTGGAGACGCTGCTCGCCGAGCGGCCGGATTGCGTGATGAGCCGGCGGCTGCTCGGCGAGTGCCGGAGCTTTGTGCGATTGGCGAATGGCCGGACCGGGGCGCGGGCCGGAGCGCATGACGACCGGGTGATGGCGATGGCGATTGGACTCGGGGCGCGGGAGGAGATTTTGCGGCTGGGTGGGCGGTAACGAAAAACGACATCCGGCTTTCGCTCTACAGCCATCGGGAAAATGCATTAGAATGCTCGCAAGATTCCGAACAGGCAAGGGGACGAGCGTTGGCGGTTCTGGCGGTGCAGCAGATCCGGCGGATGCGGGGCGGTGCGCAGGGGCATTTGATGCTCGGCGCCGACGGGAATCCGTACGTGGTGAAGTTCCAGAACAATCCGCAACACCGGCGGGTGCTGGCGAATGAGTTTCTGGCCTCAAGGCTGGCGGCGGCGGCGGGGTTGAGCGTGCCCGAGGTGGATCTGGTCGAGGTGACGCCGTGGCTGATTGAGCATACGCCGCAGCTCGAGATCGACCTGGGCAGGAGGCGGGAAAAATGCCTGCCGGGGTTGCAGTTCGGCTCGCGCTTCGTGGGTGGAATGATGCCCGGGCAGGTGGTGGATTATCTGCCGGAGGAACAACTGCTTGAGGTGAAAAACCTGCCGGAGTTTTTGGGAATTCTGGCGCTCGATAAATGGACGGGCAATGCCAACGGACGGCAGGCGGTGTTTGTGCGCAAACAGCGGGAGCGACGATACAAGGCGGTCTTTATCGACTACGGGCATTGCTTCCACTGTGGCGAATGGCGTTATGAGGATGCGCCGCTGCGGGGCGTGTATCCGCGCAATCTGGTTTACCGTGAGGTGACCGGATGGGAGAGTTTTTCTCCCTGGCTGGAAAGGCTCGAAACAATGCCGGAGGAGACGGTGTGGGCTGCGGCGAATGAGGTTCCGCCGGAGTGGTACGGGGGCGACCTGAGCGAGATGGAGGCTCTGGTGGAGCGGTTGCTGGTACGGCGTGGACGGATTCGGGAAGCGGTGGAGATCTTTGGGAGATCGGACCGGAGGCCGTTTCCGAAATGGGGGAAGATGGCGGGAAATTTTGCGGATACTGGGGCGATGGAAAATCGCTGGCATACCATGATGGAGCAGTGAGGCTGGGGACGAGGGGCTAGGGACGAGGGGCTAGGGACTTAGGGGCTAGGGACCAGGGAACCGAGGGGCAGTGAACAGACTGTTTCCTGTCCACTGTTTTTCTGACGCAGGGGAGAGAAGAAAAGGATGAGCGGCGAACAGGCGCGAAGAACATGCGAGTTTTCCCTGCTTCGGTATGTGCCGGATGCGGTGCGGAACGAGTATGTGCATATCGGGGTGATCTTGCGCGATGAGGAAAGCCGCCGGTTGGAGGTGCGCTTTACGCACGACTGGCGACGGGTGCGCTGCCTGGACCCGGAGGCCGACACGGCGCTGCTCGAAGGACTCGAAGGCGAGTTGAAGGCGCGGTTCGAGGCCGAGCCCGAGGGCGATCTGCTGCGCAAGTTGCAGGAGTCGCTTTCGCTGCAGGTGCAGATGACCGATCCGAAGGCCTATCTGGCGGAGAGCTTGCCGGCGGGGATGGAAGAGTTGATGCGGCTGTATGTGGAGCCTTTGGCGCGCACGCGCGGGGTGCGGCCGAGCGGACGGACGGCGATTCAGCAGAAGATGCGCGGGGCCTTTGAGCATGTGGGGGTATGGGATCTGATGCGCAAGCGGATTGCGGCCTCCGAGTATACGCGGCCCGGCGATCCGTTGCGGATTGACGCGGGCTACAGGCCGAATGGCGTGATCCGGATGTTTCATGCGGTGAGCCTTGAGCCGGGGGTGGAGATGGCCAAGGTGCTGGCCTTTTCCGAGGCCGGATTGCGGACAGGTGTGGCGCGGGTGGAGAAGGCCGAGTTGGAGTTGACGGCGATTGTGGAACCGGCGGCGCAGCTGGGCGCGAGCGACGAGGAGCCGGACCGGTTGGCGGTGTATCGCTTCGGTGTGGAGACGATGGAGGAGCACCGGATTCGCGTGCTGACGACGAGCGATCTGGAGCGGGTGGCGGAGACGGCGCGGCGCGAGCTGCGCGTGTAGGGCGAGAGGAGCCGCCGGGGAGAGATTTTCAAAAAGAAGAGAAAGTTTGCAGAGAGTTTTCACGGTTTCGCGTAGGATGATTTTGTACAGGCAAAGAGGAACAGAAACGGCGTAAGGCCGGATCGTTCGACAGAAGCAGCGCAGCCCTTTGGGGTCTGCGCTTTTTTGTTTTTGGGCGCAGCGCGGCGAGAAGGAAGGTGCGTGTGAGAGTGGGAGAACAGTTGCGAGAGATCTGGCGGCAGGCGACGGGGGGCGAAAAGCAACCGGTGCAAGCGGCGGCCACGGAGCCAGTGCGCCGGACGGTGGCGCTGCCTTCGATTCTGACGCCGGGACAGTTTCCGGGTGGTGGGTTGCCGAAGCCGACGCCGGCGAATCTGCGGCGGTTTGCCGAGACGCCGGTGGTGCGGCGGGCGATCAACGTGATCAAGGACCGGATTGCGGCGATGGACTGGCAGGTGCGGGTGCGGCGGGGCGCGCAGGCGGGGGAAATCCCGGAGGCGAAGGAAAAGCTGCGGGCGCTGCGGCGGGTGCTCGAGGAGCCGAACGAGGCGGATAGTTTTCGCACGTTGATGGAGCAGGCGATCGAGGATGCATTGACGGGCGGCTACGGGGCGATCGAGATGGAGGCGACCGGCGACGCAGAGCGGCCGGCGCTGCTGTGGCCCGTGGATGGCGCCTCGATTCGGGTGAATGCGCAGTGGGATGGAAGCCCGGAGACGCCGCGCTATACGCAACGGGCGCAGGGGCAGGTGGGCGGCGGGGTAGATCTGCGCGATGACCAACTGCTGTATCTGCGGATGAATCCGCGGAGCTTTACGCCGTTTGGGCTGGGTCCGCTCGAGGTGGCCTTTGAGACGGTGAATCAGTTTTTAAGCGCGCACCGGTTCGCGGGCAAGCTGGCGGCGAATGCGGTGGCGCAGTACGCGCTGTGGCTGAACGAGGCGACGCCGGTGCAACACGACCGGCTGATCCGCTGGTGGCAGGACGAGATTGAGGGCACGGGGCGGGTTCCGCTGCTGTCGACCGAGCAGAAGCCGGAGGTGCTGCGGTTTGCGCAGGGCACGGATGCAGACTTGCGGCTGGCCTGGCAGGAGTTTTTGATTCGCATGATCGCGAATGCCTTTGGGCTGCCGCCGTTGATGCTGGGCCTGGAGATGGACGTGAACCGGTCGACGGCTGAGGAGATGGCGGACGAGGCCTTTCGCGGAGCGATTTCGCCGTTGGCACTGTCGCTGGCCGGACACATTACGCGGGATCTGTTTGCCAAGTGCATCGGGTGGCGGGAGTTTGAATTTGTGTTCAATGACCTGAGCGCGCGCGACGAGGACACGGAGCTGAATGTGCAGGTGAAGCTGCTGGCGGCGGGTGTGTTGACGGTCGATGAGGTTCGGGCGATGCGCGGGCTGGCGCCGCTGGCGCGCAGCGGAGTGGCGCAACTGACGGGCGCGGCGGATGCGGCGCGGGAGTGAATCAGGGCAGAGGCGCGGCGAACGATGCGGGGGATTGGGGCGGAGAACAGATGCGACTGGAAGCGATGGCGATGAAGGTTCCTGTGGTCGAAGGGCATCCGAACCGGAGGCCGTTCGAAGGGGTTCTGGCGGTGGTGAACAGGGCGAGTGACATGGCACCGATGGGGGCGCGGGGGCATCGGGTGATGCTGACGCGGGAGGCGGCGGAGCAGGCTCTGCCATCGCTGCTGGGCATGGCGATTGACTACACACCGGGCTGGGACGGGCACGATGCGCGGCGGAAGATCGGGTTGTTGACCGAGGCGGACCTTGTGGGCAACGAGTTGACGGTGCGCGGCTATTTGTATGCGCGCGATTTTCCGGAGGTGGCGCTGGCGATGCGCGCGCAAGCGCCGGCGGCGATGGGGATGAGCTATGAACTGGCCAATGTGCGGGTGGAGAACACGATGGCCGAGATCTGGAAGTTGACGCGGGTGACCTTTACGGGCGCCGCGGTGCTGCTGCGCGAAAAGGCCGCGTATCGCGCGACGCGATTCTGCGTGGCGCGCTGAGCAAGGGCGCGGTGCAACGGGCAAGACTCCACGGGGTGGGGTCTTTTTTTTGTGAATGCATACAACGGAAAGGACGGAGATGGAAAACAGGGAGCAGGAGATGGTGGAACGACTGGAGGCGGCGGCAACGCTGCTGGAGCGTACATTGCACTGGCTGGACGAGCGGCAGGGTGCGCTGTCGGGTGAGGTGGAACGGATTTCGGCAACCGTGGAACAGAGCCATCGCGAGGAAGAGCTGGCAGCTCGGCTGGCCGAGGCCGAGCGGGAGTTGGCGGAGCTGAAGGCCAACGCTGCACCTGCCGTGCTGACGACGCTGCGCAGAACGGTTCCGGCGGCGACGGTGGCGATGCTGGCCAAGCAGGGTGTGGGCGAAGGGCCGGTGGATGTGCGCGCGCTCGACGCTGCGCTGGCGGGCCTGAGCCTGGAGCAGCGGATCGCGGTGAAGAGCCAGTTGCAGCGGGCGGGTGCGATTGGGGAAGGCAGCCGTTAGCTATTAGCTGTTAGCTACTAGCTGTTTTGTCGGAGTTGAACGGAGTGAGATCGCAGGAATCGGGTGGATTTTTGCGAGAGAACGACGGCCCCATGGAGGGGGCGGAAAGCCTATGAACGCAAGCTTTGCAGATATTCATGCCGCAGCGGACTACATCGGGCCGGGCGCAATCGAAGTGCCGCTGTATCAGACCGAGATCTTCGACATTTGCCATCGGGCAAACCCGTTTGGGCAGAGGATCCGGCAGGTTCCGGCGACGGGCCATCCGTCGCGGTTCTTCGAGGAGACGGCGCTGCCGAATCCTGGCACGGCGGGCTTTGTGAATCCGCGCAGCATTGCTCCGACGGTGGTGACGCCGACGCGGATTGAGTTGAGCGTTCCACTGAAGGCCATTGTGGCGCAGATCAACTACAACCTTTTCGACATTGAACTGGGCCAACAGCAACAGCAGTTCGCTTATCTGCAGGCGAAGGATCTGGCGGATACGGTGAGCGGCGTTCTGGTGGCGCATGATGTGGCGTTGTGGAATGGCAATGACACGAGCCTGAGCGCATCGACGACCACGCAGTACATGGGCGCGATTGCGCAGATTGAGGCGGGCGGCAATACGACCACGATCGGCACAAGTTCGTCGATTGTGAACGGCCTGAAGACGGCGGTGGCGAAGATGGTGGCCAACAGCAGTTATCGGGTGCGCCCGACGGCGATTTATGCCAACCCGGTGTTGCTGGACCTGATCGATCAGGAGATGAAGTCGGTGTTCAATGTGGTGTTGAATACCGAGAAGATTGTCGGCGGCGTGACGGTGAAGATGCTGTCGACGCAGGCGGGCGAGCTGCCGCTGATTCCTGATTGGAGCATCAGCTACACGGGGACACCGGGCTCTGGCAGCGCGGTTCTGCCGGCCTACATTGTCAGCGAGGATCTGATTGAGTATCACTGGCTGGGCGATCCTGCTCCGCGGGTGTTCCAGTTGGGATTGCCGAATTCGCTGGCGCATCAGTACGTGGTGGTGAAGTTTGGCGGCGTGGTGGTGAAGGGCGCCAACTTTGCGCACTATGAGGTGCTGGTCGACCGCTAAAGACAGGGTGGCGGCGACGGAGGAAGAGGCTTGGCGGGGTGGCGCCGGGCCTCTTCTTTTTTTGTGGATGGATGGCGACAAAAGAGAGAAGGGTGGGTATGGCCTATTTGCAGCCAGCGGAGTACACGAACTATGGATTGCCGGCTGGGACGACGGTGGATTGGGTGACGGCGGCGACGGCGTTGATCAACAGCTACTGCAGGCGGCCGGACCTGAATGTGACGGAGTATACGGAACGATTGCGGATGACGACGGGCGCGTATTCGGTGCGGTTGAGTTATTTGCCGCTGGCACCGTTGGGCACGGCGACTTCTCCGCTGGTGAGCCTGACTGGCCGCTATGCAAAACCGCGTCGTGGCGAGATGCTGGCCGAGCCGATGAATGAAATCGCCTGGGCGTTTTCATTGCCAGGGCAGTGGGCAGCGATCGATGTGAACACGGTGGACTATGACGCGCATACGGGTGAGCTGACGCTGCCGGGGAATGTGCTGGGCGTGCCCTATAACGAGATCGCGGTGACATACACCGCAGGGTTGGCGACGATCGGCGACGATGTGAAGTCGGCCTGTGCGCAGATTGTGCGGAATGCGCAGGCGACACCGGCGTTGAATGTGAGCAAGACCAAGATCGATACGATGCAGGTGCAGTACTTTTCAACTTCGCTGGTGGACGAGACAGTGCAGGCGTGGCTGCGGCCCTACGTGGCGAGCAGAGTGGGGTGAGCGATGAGCGATACCGTGCCTCGTAATCCAGGGAGCGCACCGCAGATGCTGGCCGATGCGTTGCTGCGCAGCGTGGCTGGCGCCAGTGCGCAACTGCGCGTGACGGGAACGAATACGGATGCAAACCAGTTTGAATTGGGACTGGTGGCAACGACGTTGTATGAGGTTGTGGTGAGCCCGGTGGTGATGCGGAGACTGAAGCCGGACTGGAAAGAAAACGACGCAACGCAGTGGGAGATGCTGGTTTCGGCGACGAGCGTGGCCGAGCAGGTGCAGACGCTTTCACTCGATTCGGCACAGGCGCTGTTTGCGCAGACGCTGGCGGTGACTGTGGGCGGGAAGGATTATCTGATTCAGTCGGTCGCCTCGAATGAGGCATTCGGGCAGGTGTATCTGTATCGACTGTTGTTGCGTGAAGCAACGCCGCAGTCATTGTAAGCGAGACCTGAAAGAACAAGATCGCGTTGAGAGACGCAACGGAGCAAGACAGATGCAGAAGGCGAAGGATTCGTTTTATATGGCGTTGCGTGCGCGATTGGCAACGGTGAATGCGCGGCGGACAATTTCGTTGCGTGGAGCGGAGCGGCCGGGAATTTTGGTGGAAGAGGCCGAGGCTCCGTTCAGTCCGCTGCCGAGCGATGTGTTCGTGTTGCGCTGGCTGGGGATGGGCGCGGAGATCGATCTGGCGACGACGATGGTGGCCGAAGAGTGCGAGATCGTGTATCAGACGAGCGGTTCGCAGAGTTATGGCGGACTGGATCGCGGGCGCGCGTTGAGTGCGATGGATGCGGAGTTGCTTTCGATTCTTGCCCCGTACGTGACGGCGCAGGTTGATTATTCAACCGCGACGCCGACCACGCTGCTGACACGGGTGTTTTGGGATGAGCCGGTGTTTGGTGCGGTCGCGGTGCAGAGGGACAGGCTGAGTCGCGCGGCAAAGGTGATGGTGTACAGCTACGAGGAGTAAGTCATGTCACAGAACTGGATTTCAGCTCCTGCGCCGGTTGCGCGCCGGGTGCGCGGCTATTTTGCGCCCGTGGCGCGGACGACGCAAACGCCGGTTCTCTTCGATGCATCCATGCAGGGGCAGTTCGACCTGGACTCGCCGTCATCGCCATGGATTGATCTGGGATGGATCAAGAATTTTACACGCAAGCCGGCGAGCAAGACGGCGGCGGTGTTGACGGGGATTCCCGCGGCTCCGCTGGAGCAGGTGCGCGAGAGCGTGCAGGCCGAGGTGAGTTTTGAATTTTTACGTTGGACGAAGTTGACGATGGCGTTGGCGACGGGGTCGCAGCACATGAATCTGTTGGCTCCGGCAAGTGAGTCGAGTGCGTCCCCGGATGGAGCGACGGCGGCCGCAGCCGTGGGTGTGCTGAGCGGATCGACGGCAACGACGATTGTCTTGTCCGCGGGCGATGCCGCAAAGTTTTCCGCCGGCAATATCGTGGTGATCGACGCGAATTACAGTGGGCAGACGGGCTATGTGGGCACGCCGGTTTCGGGCGCGTATGTGAAGAGCGCGTTGAGCGATGTGGATTACACACGGCGGGTGAGCTTCAACGTCGGTTTGGTTGCGGCGACGGACACGACGTCGTTGACGCTGGCTGCGGCACTGCCCGGAGGAGCGCCGACGACGGCGATGAAGGTGCAACGCGTCATCGGCTTTGTGGACCGCGAGGGCGGAACGTTTTATCAGGAGTGGTCTGCTCTGTTTGTGATGGAAGGCAGCCAGGGAGAGCGGATCTTTTTCCATTACCCGCGACTGCAATCGATGGTGAGCGCGGAAGAGAGCGCAGAAGCTCTTGATGCAAAGCAGAAGAGCGGTTTGGTGCGCATGCTCTTGAAGGCGCATTGTGTGGCGCTGCCGGTGACGGATGCGCTCGATGGAGAGCGTGTGGCGTGCTATCGCAGCTTTTTGCCGGCGGCCAGTGCGCTGGTTTAACAGAGCGCGGAAGGCGTGAGTGAGAGCCGATGAAGATTACGATTCAGGGAACGGATTACAGCTCTGCATTGGACGCGACGGAGCCGTTGACGGTGGAACGCAAGCTGAACGCGCCGTCCATCTGCCAGTTTCGCGTGAGCCTGCCGAGCGATGGAAGTCTTGCCGTGCCGTCGCGTTTCGGTTATGTGAAGCTGAGTGGCGACGATGGAACGTTGTATTTCACGGGCTACATTGCAGCAAGCCCACTGCCGGGTTATGTGGGCATGGGCGTGGAAGGGCCGCGTTATTGCTATGCCATCCGCGCGTTGAGTGATGAGCTTTTGCTGGACCAATCTCTGATGGCGACAAGCGCCGGATCGGCAGCGGGAACGGCGAGCGCGCTGCTGGCGGCCATTACGAATCGGACGGGAAGCACGCAGATTGCGGTGAGCGTGGCGGCCAATCTGTCCGTAGGGGCGTTTACGCAAAAGAGTGGCACGAACTGGAGCGTGAATGCTGCAGAGGTTGCATCGATGGCGCGGTCGAGTTATCGCGCACTGAATGGCGCAATCACCATGAACACGGTTCCGGCGGCGCTGCACGTGCTGGATGAAACCAGCGGCACATTGAATTTGGCGAACCTTTCGTTTACGTCAAATGTAAAGCGTGCCCTGGCAAATGATGTGACTGTGTGCGGCGAGCATGAGCCGACGGCGTACGTGACGGAGTTCTTCGAGGGAGACGGCAGTACGACGGAGTTTTATCTAACGCAGATCCCGTACATTCCGGCGGCGTCCAAGTGCGTGATTGTCGAGGAGCTCTTCAACGAATCGACAGTGAACACGCAGGTGTGGGGCAATACCGGGGGCAGCGGTTATTTGCAGATCGGATCGGGCGGCCTGGTGATGAATGGCGGCAATGGAACCGATGGGCAAACGGTGCTCGAATGGCTTGACGCGATTGAGATGGGTGGCACGTTGCTGCTGGAAGCAAGCGGCATCAAGTTGGCGCTGGGCAGCGCCGGATCTTTGGCGGGATTTTATAACGGCGCACAGACGGTGAGCGGATGCATTGCCGGATTCGCGGTGAGTGCCGCGCAGGGCACGGGCGTTGTTTCCGTGCAACCCGTGCTGTTGGGAAACCTGGGCGGGAGCAGCTATGCGCTCGACACAACGAGTCTGTACACGCTGCGCATCCGTCTGCACGCTGCTGAATGCCAGCGCGTCGAGCAGGTCTATCGCTCATATGGAGATGATGGGGCGATTACTGCTGGTGGCGTGTGGAATCTGAGCGCGGGCAAGGTGCAGATTGAAATTCAAAAGTATGTGAATGGCGTCGGAGCAACGCCGGTGACGCTCTATGACGGAGCACTGAGTTATGTGCCAGGCGCATGCTCGCTGATCGCGGCAAGCAGCACGAATCTGTTGGGGAGTATGCGGTCGATCCGGCTGAGGAATTTGGGATCGGGTTGGGTGGTGAGTACACCTTCGGGGTCTAGCGCAACGACACGGCGGATGGGGACGACGGCGGAGGCGGCAGAGTGCCACATGGAGCGGGCGGGCACGCTGGCGTTCTATACGGGGTATACGCCGGCGAGTGGTGAACTGATTGCGGTGAGCTATCGTACGATGGGTCGCGCGGTAGGCCGTGCCGTGAATAGCGCGAGCCAGACGGCGCTGGCGGCAGCGGGTTCACCGAGCGAGGCCGCGTGGATTGGATCGGTTACCAGCCCCGAGGCGCGCACCTCGGCCGATTGCCGCAATGCGGCGACAGTCATTGAGCAGGCGGCGGCGAGCGTGAGCGCGTTGTGGAGCGGAGTTTACACGGGCACGCATCTGGATTTTTCGGCGGATGTGTGGCCGGGTGATGCGCTGGAGTTGACGGCGACTTCCTTGAGTCTGGATGCGCAGGTGGTGGTGCGTTCGGTGAAGTTGAGTTATCGCGCGACGGTGCCGGATCTGATTGTTTACGAGATCAGCTTCGCGAATGACTGGGCGAATGATCTTGCGATCAAAACCAGTACGACGGTGCCGGAGGATACGTTGCTGCCTGCGGAGATTGCGCCGACGGTGCTGGCGAATCTGAATCAGGTGACGGTGAGCGCAGTGGGCAGTTCGACGGTGACGATCCATGCCGGGGTGACGCCACCGACGGGCGGTGGATTCGAGATTCGGCGCCGGGACAATGCCTTCATGGCGGGCGAGGATTCGGATCTGGTGATGCGCGCGACGGTGGCGATGATGAGCTTTTCGCGCGAGTCCTATAACGACCGCTTTTACATTCGCATGTATGACGCGTCGACGCCGCCGAAGTATTCAGAGTTTTCAGCAGCGTTGTTTATCAACTTGCCAGTGACCTCGTAGGTGAAGACAGGAGCAGGGCATGCGGATGATGAATGAGTTCGAGGCGCAGGTGTTGAGCGATCTGAGCGTGTTGAAGTTGCAGATGAACGGGCTGGTGGGCGACGGCAATGGCGGACGGCTGGCCGAGCTCGAGCGGCGGATCGAGCGGCATGAGCGCAACTGGCAGCGGACCAAGGGATTTTTGGCTGCGGCCAGCGTGGTGGTGACCGTGTTGCAGGCGGCCTTTGTGACCTGGCTTCGGCGGTAAACGGGCGATTTTCTGCTGGCGGGCCAGGTTTGCATGGCTCGTATAATCGGAGTATGAGCACACAGCCATTGGTGGGCGTGGTGATGGGCAGCAAGAGCGACTACGAGGTTCTGTCGGTTGCAGTGGAAATTTTGCGTGCCCTTGAGATTCCTTTTGAAACGAAGATCGTGAGCGCGCATCGCACGCCGGATCGGTTGTTTGAGTACGGGGCGACGGCGCGGGAGCGTGGATTGCGCGTGATCATCGCGGGCGCAGGTGGCGCGGCGCATTTGCCGGGAATGCTGGCGGCCAAGACACTGGTTCCGGTGCTGGGCGTGCCGGTGCCGGCGACGCTGCTGAATGGCCTGGACTCGCTGCTGTCGATTGTGCAGATGCCGAAGGGCGTGCCGGTGGGAACGTTGGCGATTGGCAAGCCTGGTGCAGGCAATGCAGCGTTGCTGGCTGCCGAGATTCTTGCCACGACCGATGCGGCGCTCTACGAGCGGCTGGCGGCATGGCGCGCGGCGCGCACGCAAGAGGTTCTTGATCAGGAGTTGCCCGCGTGAGCACGAATGCCAAAGCGCCGGTGATTGAGCCGGGCAATCTGATTGCGATTTTGGGCGGTGGCCAGTTGGGGCGCATGGCGGCGATGGCCGCGCGCACGATGGGCTACAAGGTTCGTGTGATGGATCCGGAGCCGCACTGCCCGGCGAGCTTTGTCGTCGACGAGGTGGTGACGGGCCGTTGGGACGATGCCGAGGCCGCGCGACGGCTGGCGATGGGCGCCTCCGCCGTGACGCTCGAGATTGAGCAGATTGGCGTGGATGCGCTGCGGCAGGTGGATGCGATTGCGCCGCTGCGGCCGGGCGTGGAACCGATCCGCATTATTCAAGACAAGACAATCCAGAAGGCGTGGCTGGCGGAGAATGGGTTTCCCGTAGGTCCGTTTCGCGTGGTCAAGAGCGAAGCGGAGTTGCAGGAGGCCGTGCCCGCGCTGGCGCATCGTGTCTTCTTGAAGATTGGCCAGGGTGGTTACGATGGCCGTGGACAGGCGCGGATCGGCTTTGATGCTGCGCCGACGCACGAGAGCATTGCCGAGGCCTGGCAGTCACTGGGCGCAAAGCCCGCTGTGGCCGAGCAGGCGCTGGATCTGGAGTGCGAGATCAGCGTGATGGCGGCGCGGAATCCTGCGGGCGAGGTTCGTTCGTACCCGGCGGCGCGCAATCATCATGAGAATCAGATTCTGGCCTGGAGCGTGTTGCCGGCCGAGGTTGCGCCGGAGCTGGAAGCGCGCGCGCAGGCTCTGGCCGCGGCGATTGTGGCCAAGCTCGGTATGGAAGGCCTGCTTTGCTGCGAGCTGTTTGTGACCAAGCAGGGTGAGCTGTTTGTGAACGAACTCGCGCCGCGCCCGCACAACAGCTATCACCAGAGCGAGCGTGGATCGGTGACGAGCCAGTTTGAGCAACTGATTCGCACCACCTGCAACTTGCCGCTGGGGGACACGTCGTTGATCGCGCCGTGCGCCATTGTGAATCTTCTTGGCGATGTGTGGATTGATGCGGGCGGCAAGCCGAACTTTGCGGCGGCGCTGGCGGTTCCCGGTGTGCGCGTGCATCTGTATGAAAAGCTCGAACCACGACGCGCGCGCAAGATGGGGCATCTTTCCGCAACGGGCGCAACGGCGGAAGAGGCGCGAGAGCGCGTGCTTGAGGCCAAGCGGCGACTGTAATTTTTTGGCTGCAAAAAGAAGCCGGGCAACGCACTGGAGTGCGTTGCCCGGCTTCTTTTTTTGTGTTGCAGAAGGCTCGAATTAGTCGAGCTTCTTTTCCCAGGTCTTGGGGCGCTTGTTGGCCTGCAGAATCTTCTTACGCAGGCGAAGCGACTTGGGTGTGATCTCGACCATCTCATCGTTGGCGATGAACTCGATGGCCTGCTCAAGATTCTGAGCCTTGTAGGGAACCAGTCGAACGGCATCGTCGGCCGACGAGGCGCGCATGTTGGTCAGCTTCTTTTCGCGCACCACGTTGACGTCGATATCGTTGTCGCGGGAGTGCTCGCCAACGATCATGCCTTCGTAGACTTCAACGCCAGCGCCGACAAACAGCACGCCGCGCTCCTGCAGGCCGTTGAGTGCGTAGGTGGTGGTGACGCCCTGGCGATCGGCGACCATCGCGCCAGTGGGGCGCTGCGGAATCTCGCCCTGGTAGGGCATGTAGCCGTCGAACAGCGAGTTCATCACGATGGTGCCACGCGTGTCGGTCAGCATTTCGCTGCGCAGGCCGATGACGCCGCGGCTGGGTACACGGAACTCCAGACGCACGCGGCCCGAGCCGTGATTGTGCATCTTGGTCATCTCGCCCTTGCGGGGTCCGAGCTTCTCGATGACCACGCCGGTGAACTCTTCAGGCACGTCGATGGTCAGGTATTCGACCGGCTCCATGCGGGTTCCGTCCACGGTCTTGGTGATGATCTCAGGCCGGCCCACCATCAGCTCGAAGCCTTCGCGACGCATCATTTCGATCAGAATGGCGAGCTGCAATTCGCCACGGCCGAGCACCTTGAAGCTGTCGGCGGAGTCGGTGTCTTCGACGCGAATCGAGACGTTGGTCAGCAGTTCTTTCTGCAGGCGGTCGCGCAGATTGCGGCTGGTCACATACTGGCCTTCGCGGCCGGCAAACGGCGAATTGTTGACGCTGAACTGAATGCCGATGGTTGGCTCGTCGATGACGATCAGAGGCAGCGGATCGGGGTTCTCGAGGCTGGTGATGGTCTCACCGATGGTGATGCCTTCGACGCCGGCCACGGCCACGATGTCGCCCATCTCGGTCTCGGTGGTTTCAGTGCGCTTCAGCCCCGAGAAGGTGAACAGCTTGGTGATCTTGGTCTTTTGCAGCGAGCCGTCACGCTTGGAAATGGTGACGTCTTCGCCGACGTGCAGCGTGCCCTGGAAGACGCGGCACACGGCGATGCGGCCGAAGTATTCCGAGTAGTCCAGGTTGGTGACGAGAATCTGCAGCGTCGCGTCGGGGTCGCCGGTGGCGGCCGGAATCGTGTTCTGAATCGCATCAAAGAGCGGCTTCAGGTCCGTGCCCGGCGTGTTCGGATCGGTGGTGGCGAGGCCAGCCTTGGCCACGGCGTAAAGCACCGGGAACTCAAGCTGTTCTTCGCTGGCATCCAGATCGATGAACAGGTCATAGATCTCGTTGAGCACTTCCTGCGCGCGGGCGTCAGGGCGATCAATCTTGTTGATGACGATGATCGGCTTCAGCTTGGCTTCGAGGGCCTTGGAGAGCACGTAGCGGGTCTGCGGCAGCGGGCCTTCGGCCGCGTCCACCAGCAGCATGACGCCGTCAACCATCTTGAGCGCGCGCTCGACCTCGCCGCCAAAATCGGCGTGGCCCGGCGTATCCACAATGTTGATCTTCTCGCCGCCATAGTGAATGGCTGTGTTCTTCGCGAGAATCGTAATGCCACGTTCCCGCTCCAGTTCATTCGAGTCCATCACGCGATCGGCCACTTGTTCGTTGGCGCGGAAGGTTCCGGCCTGTTTCAACATGGCGTCAACCAGGGTCGTCTTACCGTGGTCCACATGGGCGATGATGGCGATATTGCGTATCGTCTGACTCACAGGTGCAGGTGTCCTTTTCTCGGATTCGGCTCTCGCGCCGTTGCTGTCGTCGTCGGGTCGCGATGGGGTGAGGCCATAAGGGTAAAGCGGACTGGCCCCGCCTGGGGCTGGTCCTTCCGCATGCCGTGGCGGCCTCGTTTGGAATCCGCAAATGCCACGGGAAACGGCTGAAAATCTTCAGGAAAAACAACAGCACCATGCAAAACGGCGCTTCTTCCATAGTATCAGTCGGTTGGCGTGTGCGTCCCATGCCGGGCCGCGCACGCTCGTACCGTGTCCTGACAGCTTTCCTCGCAAACGACTCAGGCGGTGGCATATAGAGGGAATCTGTCCGGCTCGTTGCCCGGCAAATTGACGAAAAATTCTTGGAGCAGGGGACCGAGGGACCGTGGACCGAGTGGCTAGGGGCTAGGGGCTAGGGACCAGAGACTAGAGAGCGAGGGAGCAGGGAACGAGGGAACAGAATGCCGTGTACGGTGGTTAGTCGATTCACTGCTTCGGCTGTTTACTGTTCCCTGACTACGTTCACGCGTCCTTTTTTACTGCTCGCTCGTTTTTGCCAGCCGCTCCAGCGCGTCGCAGGCCGTCTTCACGCCATCTTCGCGGGCCAGCAGCCGTGCCACGCTCTCGGCGCGGCGGGCGTACTTCGGCTCGTCGAGCATGGTGGCCAGCTTGCTCGCGACCCGCACCGGCGTATAGCGCTTTTTGCGGACGACCTTGGCGACCTTGAGCCGCTGCATGCGCCGCGCATTGTCCGGCTGGTCGTGCGAGTAGGGCATGATCAGCATCGGCTTGCCGGCGTGCAGGCACTGTGCCGTGGTGCCCACGCCGCCCTGATGCACCACCAGCCGCGCACGCGGAAACAGCGCCGAATAGGGCGCGTACTCGGCCACGCAGATCGAATCGGGCAGCGGAACCTGGGGCCGGTTGCGCGGGTCTCCGCCGACCAAAAGCACCGCCCGAATTCCGAGCTTGATGGCCGCCCGGGCCGAATATTCGTAGAAATTGCCTGCCGCCAGCACCGCCGCCGAGCCCAGCGTGAAGACCACCGGCGGCTCACCGGCGGCGAGAAATTTTTCCAGATGCTCGGGCAGTTTCGCGTTGCCCGCGTCGGCGTCATAGAAGCAGAAGCCGGTCGTGAGCGTGTGCTCCGGCCAGTCCTTCTGCTCTTCGCCCAGAACATGCGAGAACAGCGCCAGCACCAGATCGGGCGAGTGCTTTGCGTCGAATAAAGGATTGCGTCCCTGCGGCAGGCCCAGTGCGCGGCGCAGTGCGTAGATCGGCTCAGGCCACTTGCGGCTCACGAAACGGGCCAGCCGCTTGATGGCGCGGCCCATGCCCGGAACGGCCCGGTCGGCGCGCGCCAGCCGCGGATACATCGGCAGCACCGGCGGATCGAAGGCCGAAAAGAACGACAGCGGCGCCAGCACGTAGCTGGCCCAGGGAATCCCGGTGGCCTCGGCGACGATGGGTCCGGCATAGTTCAACTCGCCGAGCAGCATCAGGTCGGCGCGCACGGGCTCGGTGGCCGCTGCCCGCAGGTCGGCGTAGGTCTCGCGCAGTGCGGGGAAGAGGAATCGGCGCAGGCCTGTCTCGGTGCCGGTCTTCACGTCGTAGATCATCTCAACCAGCGCCGTGTTGGCCGGGTCAATGTCGGGCCGCACCGGGCGGAACTCGAGGCCGAGCGGCTCGATCTTGCTCCGGTAGACCTCCGGCAGCGCCATCACCGGCGTGTGGCCTCGGCGCTTCAGCTCGAGGGCAATCGCAATCAGCGGATTGGTATCGCCAAAGGTGCCAATATTCGACAGAACAATGCGCAAGAGAGGATTCCTTTCACTCCCACTCTAGTCGATGGGCCGGGCCGAAATGTTTCCCGCGTGTTACGAATTGCCGCCTCCGGCACTGTCTTCCACTTTTCTGAGCACGGAATCATCGGTCCCTGGCCACTGCCCACGGAGCCCTGTTCCCTGTTTTTTATGCTTTAGCATCAATCTATGAGCCGATTTTTTCATCCCCGGTGGGTCGTCGTTGTCCTTTGTGCCGCCGCAGGTCTGGTTTCCGCACAGTCTCCGTCCGAGCGCGTTGACGCGTTTCTGGCTAGCCTTCGCCACAGCCACTCGATCGGCCAGGTCGCCGTCTCGCCCGACGGCAAGCGTCTGGCCTGGACCGAGGACGGAAAGCTCCGGTTGGCATCGATTTCCGATTTTTCGAAGAATCAGACGATTGCGCTCGACACAGCGCAGCGTTGCCAAGCCGGTGATCCCTTCTGGTCGCCCGATTCCGCCGCCCTGGCTTTTGTTGGCGCTTGCGGCGAGGCACAGGCCGATATCTTTCTCGACCGCTTCGACGGCAAGGCTCCGCGTCCGGTGAGCCATTTGCACGGAGAGCTCGAAGCCCCGGCCTTTGCGCCCGACGGCAAGTCGATTGCTTTCCTGTATGTGCCCAACGCTACTCGCCACGCCGGTGCGCTGGCGGCGATGAAGCCCTTTGCCGGGGTGATCGGCGAGGAGGGCATCGAGGTGCAGCGCATTGCCACGGTTCCGGTCTCCGACGTTGCCACCGAGCCGAAGCTGGTGACGCCGATCGCGCTGCACGTCTACGAATTCGATTGGTCGCCCGACTCCAAGTCCTTTGCCTACACCGCCGCGAACCCGCCGGGCGAAAACAACTGGTGGGTCGCCAAGCTCTACACGCAATCGTTGGCGGGTGAGCCCAAGGCGATTCTGGCTCCGGCCGAGGTTGCCGGGCCTTTGCATGGATTGCAGATCGCTCTGCCGCGCTGGTCGCCCGACGGACAATCGATTGCCTTCATCGGTGGTCTGATGAGCGATCAGGGCTCGACGGGTGGCGATCTCTGGCTTGAGTCCGCCACGGGTGGAGATCCGGTGAACCTTACGCCAGCAAGGACTTCCACGCCGGTTTGGCTTGAATGGGCAGGCACGAAGCAGATCTATGCCACCGAACAGGCAGCAGGCGTGGCGCGGTTGATCCGGCTCGACCTGCCGGCGGAACGGCCGACAGGAGCAGTGCCGGTGACGGCAGTTTCGAGCTTCACCGGTTCCATCGGCAACGGTCGCGACTCGATGGGGCTCACGGCTCCGGCCGACCATGCGTTCTTTGTCTTCCGGGGCAGCAACTACGAGCACGCTCCCGAGCTCTATTCCTTCGAGGCCAAGGCTACAGGGGCCGCCCCGAAGGTTCTGACGCATTTGAATCAAGGACTTGTGCCGAGCTGGGGCAAGTCGGTTTCATTGAACTGGACCAACGACGGCTTCCATGTGCAGGGCTGGCTTCTGGAGCCGAAAAACTACGATCCGGCGAAGAAATATCCGCTGATCGTGCTGGTGCATGGTGGCCCGTCGGCGGCCTCACAGGCGAGTTGGGGCGGCGGCGCGGGGCTTTCGGCCACGGCCTTTTCCGCGCTCGGCTACTTTGTGTTGCAGCCGAATGATCGTGGCTCCTTCGGCCAGGGCGAGGCCTTTACCGAGGCCAATCGCAAGGATTTTGGCCATGGAGACCTGCGTGACCTGTTGGCCGGCGTTGACGCGGTGTTGGCCCAATATCCGGCGATTGACGGCAACCGCGTCGGGCTCACCGGCTGGAGCTATGGCGGCTTTATGACGATGTTTTCCGTGACGCAGACGGCGCGCTTTCGCGCGGCGGTGGCCGGGGCGGGCATCGCCAACTGGCAAAGCTATTACGGACAAAACTCCATCGGCCAGTGGATGCTGCCGTTCTTCGGCGCCTCGGTCTACGACGATCCGGCGGTGTATGCGAAGAGCTCGGCGATCACCTACATCAAGCAGGCGAAGACGCCGACGCTGGTGGTGGTGGGCGACCGCGACGGCGAGTGCCCGGCACCGCAATCGTTCGAGTTTTGGCATGCCTTGCGGGAGCAGGGCGTGCCGACGCAACTGGTCGTGTACCCGAACGAGGGCCACGGCTTTGTGGATGCCGGTCATCGGCGCGATGTGCTGGTGCGCTCGCTCGACTGGTTCGAGCGCCAGATGCCGGCGGCGCGTTAAAGCATTTTTCCAATTGCTGTAGAGCGAAAGCAGGATAGCAGGGGGCTTTTTCTTGAGGAAAAGCCACTCTGCCTTCCGGCTTCGGCCTATGGCAAGGAGAGAACCGCTTTGGCTTTGGCTGCTTTCCATCGCCCGCGCGCGGCGTCTATCTTCTATGAGCCTTCGGCCCGTTGCCCGCTGCCACAGGTCGGTCGCTCCTGATACACTTTTTTCTTGGAGTCCCTTGCAGAAGATCTCCGGTTCCGTCGCTACGCAGGAAGCGGGCTTTTGCTGAGATTTCGCGTTTTTATCGGTTCCCATGGACATGCGCCGGGGCCGGGAAATACAACTCTGGATTACCGACGGTTCTGTGTAGACCGCGCCGCAGCTCAAGAAGGCGGGGCGGGGAGGATTCATGCGGCGGTTTCTGACGCTTGTTATTTTGTTATGCCTGGCCCTTCCTGCCGGCATTACCCTTACTGGTTGCACGCGCAATCCGGCGGCGAAGTATTGCTCTATCACGTCGGGTTATGACTTGAAGGTCACGGATGTGGCCTCGATTACCCTGCAACCGCAGACGACGGGCATCTCGCTGGCCTTTGGCCAGACCAAGCAGATTACGACGCCGACGGCGACGACCTGCACGGGTGATACGGCCAGCGTTGGGTCCTATACCTATGGCACGACCAACAACAAGCTGGTCGACATTTCGTCGAGTGGCGTGATCTGCGCCGGTACCTGGAACCGTAATACCGGCGGTGGCATTGCGGACTACACGGTCTGCAACAAGCCCGATCCGCTGCCGACGACCAATGGCTTGCCGTATTCGACGGCTTACATTACGGCAACTGCCAATTCGGTCACCTCGAACGCGGTTGCGGTCTATGTGCATGCGCAGGCAACATCGGTGGCGCTGGCCAGCTCCGTGCAAAGCCAATGCTATTCGCAGACCTCGTCGGCGTCCCTTGACTCCGAGGCCTGCTATTCCGGTACGGATGCGAGCGGCAACAGCACGCAGTACGAGCTTTGCGCGCCTTCGGGAACGACCACTTATTCCTGCGCGCTGCCCACGGGCGTCACCTCGGTTCCGACCTGCTCGACCTCGATCGGAAGGCTGACCTACACGGTCGGCACCTCGTCGATTGCCTCGATCAACGCCGATACCAATGTGATCACGGCCCTGCAGCCGGGAACGACCGCCATTACCGCTTCGGTGGCTGGCTCGGGTTCCTCGGCCGGTTACTTCTCGGTTTGCCCGGTTGAATCGTTGTCGCTGAAGACCTCGAGCAGCGCGACCAGCGCCTCGGTGACGCAGGGCGTGCAGCAGACGCTGACCGCCACGGCGGCAGATACCAAGGGTGTGACCGTCACCGGTCTGAGCCTGGACTATCAGTCCACCAACCCGGTTGACGTCAGCGTTTCTTCGGGCACGATTACGGCCAGCTATCCGGGCTATGCCTCGATTACGGCCATCTGCCAGCCTTCGGATTGCAATCCGGCACCGACCAACGAACTGGGTCTGTACGGCACGGGCTTGCCGATTGCCTCAAATACCGTGAACATCACGGTTCCGGGCACGACCAGCAATTATGTCTGGTTTGCGGCACCGGGCAAGTCGCAGTACTTCTCGTCCTATGACATGCTGCACAGCTCGATGGGTACGGCGATCCGTATGCCTTACGTGCCGAACTCGATGGTCGTGGACAAGACGGCGACGACGCTCTACTTCGGCTCGTCCACCGAACTGATGGCCTACTCGACCTCGACCAACAGCATCACGACGCAGAACACCAGCTACCCCGGTGTGGTGCTGGCGGCTTCGCCGGACAACTCGGAACTGCTGATCAACGATCAGAGTCGGAAGATCTTCTACATCTACAGTGTTTCGAGCACCAGCGCGCTGGCTTCGACGGTGGGCATGGGTGTTGCCGCCAGCTGGACGCCGGATGGCAAGACGCTGTACATCGTGGATAGCGCGAGTGCCAATACGACCTCGAGCACCGGCCACAGCGACACGCTCTATGTGTACAACGCCAGCACCGGCTGGAGCAGCTACGCCCTGAGCTCGGGCGGTGCCAAGACACTGGCCATCACCATTCCCAGCATTGGTGCCTACCTGGGCGGCACGCAGACCGAGGCGCGCTCCTGGTGCCCTGCCGGTACGGTGGGCAATACCTCGAGCATGGTGCTCTATCCTGCGACGGCCGACACCACGGGCGGTGCCTTGAGCCTTACGACCGACACCCTGGCGGCGACAGTCGATGGCAACCACATTCTGGGCGCGACCTATGACTCGGGCAGCATCTTGCTGAGCGACATCGGCGTCACGGTTCCGACGATCACCGCCAACAGCATCAGCGTTCCGGCAGCTTGCCCCTCAACCACGAGCGGCACCACGCAGACGTTGACCGGTGGCACGGTGAGCTTCAACAGCACGGTGAAGCAGACGACGTTGACGGGCATTGCGCCGACGGCCGTCAATCAGGTTGTGACCTCGCCGGTCTCGAATCTGGCCTTTGTCACCTACACGGCCGATACGACGAACACCGGCGCGACGCTGCCCTACTACCAGTACACGACCAAGGGGTCGCTGGGATCGGTGGACTACTTCACGCTGACCGGTTCGAGCTCGATTTCGGCTCCTCTGGCCGGTGTCTTCGCCCCCGACAACAGCTACTTCTTTGTCTCGACGGCGGGCGACAACAAGGTGCACTTCATCTCGATTCCGAGCACGATCAGCACCTCGAAGCCGCTAACGGATACCCTGCAGGTCAGCCCGGCGCTTCCGGCTTGCAACGCGACTTCGGCGACCGGTTGCACCTCGGGCGATGGCACGGGAACGGTGCCTGCAACGGTACTGGCCGTCAAGCCTCGCACGACGACCTAGCCGTCGGCGATTTATACCAGAAAAGGCCGACCTTGTGTCGGCCTTTTCCTTTTGAAAAACAGATTCCCGTGGTCTTATTCTCTCCGGTGTTACTAGCCGCCCCCCTGCCCCGGCACGATAAAATCAAATCATGATTAAAGGAATTTCATTCCTGCGTCCTGCTGGCACTCCCGAAGCGTATGAGCGCCTCGCGCGTTTCTTCGCCGCTTTGGGCTTTGCCGAAGGCAAGGGCTGGCAGGAGCCGTCGAGCCGTGGCGCCGCATTTCTCGCGCCCCTCGGCAATCTTGAGTTTGTGGATGGCCAGTTTCCCCCCACTGCCGACGTACTCGTGGAAGTCACCGCGCTCGACAGCGTGCATCAGGCCGCGGCCGCATGGCTCCGCTCCCAAGGCGGAGAGCCAGCTTTGCAGCGCCTGTCGGCGATTGCCGAAACCAGTTGGAAGTCGCAACTGTTTACTGTCGAGCCCGAACCCGGTTTCAAATTTTCTTTCTGGGCATGGACCGATCCCGTCAAGGGCAAGCCGGTTGCCGTCGAAGGCGATCTGAGCGCCGAAGGCATGAAGTTTGCTATCGTCGTCGCCCGCTGGAATGCGGTGATCACCGACCGCCTGCTTGATGCCGCGCTCGATGCGCTGCTGCGTTCCGGTGCTGCGCGCGATGCGATTCAGATCGTGCGCGTGCCTGGCGCCTGGGAGGTGCCCGCCGCGGCGCGCACCATCGCCAACCAGCATCAGGTGGACGCGATCATCACGCTCGGCTGCCTGCTGCGTGGCGAGACGGCGCACTACGAGGCCATCTACAACGAGGTTTCGCGGGGCATCGGCCAGTCGCAACAGGAGACGGGTATTCCCCACAGCTTCGGCGTACTCACCTGCGAGACGCTCGAACAGGCTCTGCAACGCGCCGGCATCAAGGCTGGTAACAAGGGATTCGAAGCCGCTGTGGCTGCCATCGAGATGGTCAGCCTTACGCGCAAGCTTCAGCAAGGCGGTCAAGCGTGAACTCTGGGCCCCGCCGTAAATCCCGCGAACTTGCAATGCAGATGCTCTTCCAGGCCGATCTCGGCAAACAGTCTCCCGATCAGGTGCGTTCCACCTTCTGGCGTGCCGCTGACGAGGTTGAGCCCGAGGTCCATGGCTTTGCCGACGACCTGTTCCGCGCCGCCGTCGACCGGCTCGAGAAGATTGACGAACTGATCGCCACCCACTCGCGCCGCTGGAAGATCGAGCGCATGCCGGCGGTGGATCGCAACCTGCTGCGCATGGCCGTGGGCGAAATGCTGGCCTTCAAGGGCACGCCGTTTCCCATCGTCATCAATGAGGCACTGGAGATTGCTCGTCGCTATTCCGCGCCGGAATCAATCAACTTCCTCAACGGCATGCTTGATTCGATTGCCAAGAGCCTGATCGGCAAATAAGCCGTGATTGCTTTCATGCAAAAAGCGGAGCCTTCGGGCTCCGCTTTTTCTGCGTTTATACGAGCTTTTCGCCAAGCCGCTGCGCGCGTTGTCGCACGCCTTCGCGAAGTTGCTGATGTTCTTTCCCGGAGGAGAAGCCGATCCAGAGCTTGCCGACAACCCTGGCCCCCAGCATCTGCGCGGTGGTCTTCAGCGCGCGTGGCGCACCGGTGGCGAGCGGAATCAGAAACCCCGGCATGGCCGCCGAGGCAATCAGCACTGCCTTGCGCGGCTTTTTTTTGCTGCGGACCTTGGGCGCGACTTGTCCCCACGGCCAATAGGCGTAGCCGAGCAACCGCTCCATGAAGCGACGGAAGATCGCCGTCACATTCCAGTAATTCACGGGCGAGGCCAGCACGACGGCATCGGCTGCCTCAATTGCGCAGAGAATCGGTTCGAGCGCGTCGTCCTGCGTGCATTTGCCGCGCTCTTCACCCGGCGTCTGTGCGCAAACCCGGCAGTTGGTACAAAAGCCGAGCTGTTCCTCGGTCAGGTAGAGGGTCTGTGTCACCGCGCCCCGCGCACGTGCGCCGGCAAGCACGGCCTCGACCGCCGCATCCACCGTTCCGTTTTTGCGATAGCTGCCGACAACGGCGACAATCCGTGTGCTCATGGTTCTCCTGTTCTGTCGCAGAGTACTACAGGGCTTGAAATCCCGCAGTGATGCAGGCTCTCGCATTCCTGTTATTCTTTTCCATGTGAATGATCGAGGACGCATCCGGAATCTGCTGTGCGCGGGTCTGCTTCTGGCCTGCTTCGTTGTTGCTTGCCGCCAGGAAAAACAGGCGGTGGTCGGTGTCGCGCAAACCGCCGTCAACGCCGAACGTAAGGCGCAGGCCACGGCCAGCGAGCGCGATCTGCAGCGGGCACAGTTGGAACGGATTCCTCTGCCCACCAAAAGCCTCTATGCCGACGTGCATGATGCCAACCTCTGGGCCAATCCTCTTCTTTCCGCCGGCCCCGACACGCTGACGCTGCGCATCAATACCGATCCCGCGCCCGCCGCAGGCAAGGCCGCCGCGCACCATCAGGAGTCGCAGATTCGCCCCGAGGATCTGGCCAAGACCGTGGCCGCGATTCCGCCCGGCGCCTGGCGTTATGGCCGTGTGATCGTTGTTGCCGAGTCGCAGCACATCAATCCCAAGGATCGCCCCCGCGCCCGCCGCAACGTCGAGGTTGCCCTTCAGCAACTCAACGACCTCGGCATTGTCGTAGAGGAGTGGCCCGCCCGTTAGGGTGTTTTCCCAATACACATGCAGTGTTGTGGTTCGTGCAAGGGGGGATTTTTCTTGAGGAAAAAGACCCTCGATATCCGGTTTTCCCTCTACAACAATGAGCAAAATGCTATAGGGGCTGGGGTTGCGAATCTTGCTGCGTCCGCGCGGTTCTTTACGCCATCGCCGGAAAACGAACGTACAATGAGAGCGTAGTGAGCTCGCTTGTGCGAACGGGTGCCTTTTGGAGCACGTTGAGATTATTTGCCGCCACCGGCGGAATTTGATACTCTCAGGCATTCTTTCTTAGGGCAGCAAAAGGAGCGTGATTTCGTCATGGCTGAGGAAAAAGAAAACAAATCGTACGGCCTGGCATGGTTCCTGGCTGGGCTCGGAGTGGGGGCGCTCGTCGGCATTTTGTACGCACCCAAGAGCGGTCGTGAGACGCGTGAAGACCTTGCCAACAGTGCCCGCGAGGGCAGCGAATATCTGCGCGCCCGCACCAAGCTGGCCGCCGATGAGGTCAGCGCCTTTGTGGATCACAGCAAACAGCAGGTAGCCGAATACGTCGAAAAGGGGCGCGCGGCCGTTGATCGCGGTCGTGTCCAGTGGGAAGACTTTGTCGAGCGGGGCAAGAGCGCGGTGGCCGAGCAGACCAGTCGCATTGCCGCTGCCGCCGAAGCCGGTCGCGAGGCCTATCGCGCCTCGGCGACCGACGAAAAGCCCTACTAAACAGTCGAAGCGCGCCCGTGGGCCTTGGCTTGCGGGTGCGCAAAACAGGCTTCTGTTATGCGCCTGCGGGCAGCGCGGCTCTTCGATGCCCGGCGGACTTCGCTCATGCCAAATCTCGATTCGCAAACAATTCTCATCGCCATCCTCGCTGTCGTTGCCTTCGCCATTCTGGTGCAGACGATCCTGCTGCTTGCCTTCTTCCTGATCGTGCGCCGCAGTGTGCGTGCTGTGCAGCGGGAGTACGAGGGCCTGCGCGATGAGGTGCTGCCGATCGTGCATAATGTGCGCGAACTGGTGGCACGCGTTGCGCCGCACATTGAGAACACGGCGAGCGACGTGGCCGCGCTGGCGCACGGGTTGCGCGCGCAGACGGCGGATTTGCAGGCTGCGGCAAGCGACGTTCTGGGCCGGTTGCATCGTCAGGTTGTGCGCATCGATGCGATGGTTTCAGCGGTCTTTCATGCCGTGGATCGTGCTTCGGGCTTTGTCTCAGGCGCCGTCGCCAAGCCCGTGCAGCAGTTCTCGCACATTCTGACTTCGGTCAAGGCGGTCATCGATTCGTTGCGCAAAAAATCCGCGCCCGCTGCGCCCGCCTCCGACGACGAGATCTTTTCCTAAGCCGCGCGTCGGCTTTATCTGCGCCTGCCAAAAATATCAAAAAATCCAGCCGCCGCCTACCACCTCGTCGCCGTCGTAAAAGACCGCGGACTGGCCCGGCGTGACGGCGCGTTGCGGCTCGTCGAAGGTGGCAATGGCCTCATCGGTTCCGCCCGGCTCGAGCGTTGCCCAAGCCGGTTCGTGCCGGTGGCGGATCTTGATCTTTACCCGCATTGCGGTGCGCAGCTCAGGAATACTGATCCAGTTCAGTTTGTGCGCGCGGAGTGTTTTCGTTGCCAGTGCGTCGTCGGCTCCCACCGTGACCCGGTGGCTTGCCGGATCGATCTGCAGCACGTAGAGCGGCGTCGGCGAAGACACGCCCAGCCCCTTGCGCTGGCCGATGGTGAAGTTTTCGATTCCCTCATGATGGGCGATGACCTTGCCCGCGCTGTCGACCATCTCGCCTGCGCTCTTCGGAATTTCGCGGCCCTGCTCTTCCATGTAGGCAGCCAAAAACTGCTTGTAATCGCCACCGGGAATGAAGCAGATCTCCTGCGAGTCGGGCTTTGAGGCCAGCCGCAATCCAAACTCCCGCGCATGTTCGCGCACCTCGGGCTTGGTCATTCCGCCCAGAGGAAACAGCGTGTGCGCCAACTGCTCCTGCGTCAGGCCGAACAGAAAGTAGGTCTGATCCTTGGCCAGGTCCACGGGGTGCTTCAGAATCCAGCGCCCGCGCCGCTCGTCCCACGCATTCACCGCATAGTGACCGGTGGCGATGAACTCCGATCCGATCGAGCGCGCCGTCTTCAGCAACTGGTCGAACTTCAGATGGTTATTGCACAGCGAGCAGGGAATCGGCGTGCGCCCGGCCAGATACTCATCGACAAACGGCCGCACCACGTCGCGTTCAAAGCGCTCCTCCTGGTTGACGACGTAATAGGGCACGCCGAGATGCTCGGCTACCTTGCGCGCGTCGTACACATCGTCAAGGGAGCAGCAACGGCCCACCGGCGGCGTATCGGGAATGCCGTGTTTACCTGCCAGTCGCTGCTGATCCCACAGTTGCAGCGTGAGGCCGACCACCTCGGCACCTTCATGGACAAGCAACGCCGCCACCGTCGATGAATCGACGCCGCCCGACATGGCTACTGCAATCTTTTTCCGTTCACTCATGGGGAAGAAACCTTACTGTGCTGTTCCAGCCACGGCCGGAGAAATCGCTCGTAGTTGCGCCACGGCCTCGGGCAGCACGCCGAGTACCGCATCCACATCGGCTTCGCTTGCCGTGCGTAGCAGGCTGAAGCGCAGACTGGCGCGCGCTTCGGTCTTGTCGAGGCCCATCGCCATCAAGACGTGGCTCGGTTCGGTCGAGCCCGACGAACAGGCCGAGCCGCCGCTGAGCGCCACGCCCTTCAGATCGAGCGCGATCACCAGCGCCTCGCCCTCCACCTGCTCGAAGCCGATGTTTGTTGTGTTGGCGACGCGCGGCGCGGTGCCATGCACGCGCGTGCCAGTGATCGCCAGAATCCCTTGTTCAAGCCGGTCGCGCAGCGCGGCCAGTCGTGTGAGCGTGCCGTTATCGAGCGCCGTCCGCGCCAGTTCCACGGCCTTGCCCAGACCTACAATCCCCGGCACATTCTCCGTGCCCGCGCGCCGGCGTCGTTCGTGCTTGCCGCCGACCAGCAGCGGTTCAACCGGCGTGCCCCTCCGCACATAGAGCGCGCCCACGCCCTTCGGTCCGTGCATCTTGTGCGCGCTGATCGAAAGCAGATGGCAGCCGAAACGCGTCACGTCGAGCCGAACCTTGCCCGCGCCCTGCACCGCGTCGATGTGGAAGTACGCGCCCGCATCGGCTGCGATTTTTCCGACCTCTTCCACCGGTTGCAGCACGCCCGTTTCATTGTTGGCGAGCATCACGCTGATCAGCTTCGTATTCGGTCGCAATGCCGCGCGCACAGCCTCGGACGCAATCAGCCCGCTCGGCTCCGGCGCGATAAAGCTCACTTCCACACCGCGTGTGGTCAGCCGCTCGGCCGTGCGCAGAATGGCCTCGTGTTCGATGGCTGTCGTGATCAGATGATCGCCCGGCGCCAGCAGCCCGCAGAGCGCCGTGTTGTCGCCTTCGGTGCCGCCGGAGTTGAACACAACCTCGGCCTCGCGACAGCCTAGAAACTCCGCCAACTGCTCGCGTGCCGCATCCACCGCCTGTCGCGCCCGCTGCCCGTCCTGATGGATCGACGAGGCGTTGCCGTAGCTCTCCATCCAATAGGGGCGCATGGCCTCGAAGACCTCGGGCAGCAGAGGTGTCGTGGCATTCGCGTCCATGTAAATCCGTGTCATCGTCTTCTTGAATTGTACGGGCCGTGAGGCTGTTTTCGCGCCCGCCCCCTGGTTGCATGCGCGGCTTTGCCATAGGCTGTGGCCCCAAAAACAGTCAGGAAGGTGTGGATGGGTGCGAGCGCGGCTTCCGCCGGTTTTCTTTTGGATGCTTTTCGTCGCGCTCGCGATGCCGTTATGTGGTATTTTACTTTTAGGGTATTAGCCAAAGAGTAACGAAATAAATTTGGTTATAGCTTTGATTTTAAATATGTTACTTGTTAATATCAGCTTTGTTTTTTTATACTGTATTCGATTCCTGTAACGATAACGCAAAATCCTTGACTGTGCCCTCACCAGCTTGCATAATTCTGCGGTTCTGAAATAGAGAACAAATTGTCCATTGAAAATTTCGGCGCGTGCCGATCTGTTGCCGCCGGGATTTTGCAGGAAAGAGGCTAGTGTGATGCATGCGAGAGAACTAAGGCGGTGGATCAGCTTCATCGCCATGGCTGCATGTCTGTTCTTCTGCATTCCGGATCTGCTTGCACAAACCGGAAGCGGAGGCACGATTCAGGGTACGATTACCGATCCTGAAAATGCCGTCGTCGCAAGCGCCAAGGTGACGGTGACCAATACCGAAACCGGCGTGGTGACAAAGGCGCAATCGACCTCGGCCGGATACTACGCGGCTCCGGCCCTGATTCCGGGCGTCTACTCGGTTCAGGTCGACAAGAACGGATTCAAGAGCTACATCCAGGAAAACATCACCGTCAGCGCTTTGCAGGTGGTGGGCATCAACATCAAGCTGAGCGTGGGCGAAGCCTCGGAATCAATCACGGTCACAGCGGCTCCTCCGGCTCTTGAGACGGAGAATGCTTCGATGACCGTCAACATGGAAAACGATACCTACACGGCGTTGCCGCTCAACCTAGGCTCGGGCGCGCAGCGCGACCCTACCGCATTTGCCGCATTGACGCCTGGCTACTCGGGCGGTGGCCGCTCGGGTACCTACAACGGTGCGGGCGGCGATGACAATGGTAGCTCCGATTCCGGTGCCGTGACCTATCTGGATGGTCTGCCGATCTCACAGGGCGACAACCGCCAGATCTCGCTGGCTGTTTCCGTCGATGCGGTCGATCAGTTTCAGGTCACCAGCAGCGGTGCCAATGCCAGCCAGACCGGCATGGGGTCGCAGAATTACAACGTCAAGCATGGCACCAACAATTTTCACGGTAGTGCCTTTTGGTTTACGCGCAACACGGCCTTCGATAGTTGGAACTACTTCGCCAAGGCTGTAACGGTGACCAATCTGGATGGATCGAAGTCGCAGCAGCCCAAGCCTGCCGAGCATCAGGCCGAGCTTGGTTTTACCTTTGGCGGCCCCATCAAGAAGGACAAGATCTTCCTCTTCCTTTCGGGCGAACTCTATCACTATACCGCGCATGCGAATCCGAGCTTCATGAGCGTGCCGACCGCGGCGATGCGTGGTGGTGATTTCAGCGCCCTGTTGGATGCGAAGACTGCCAGCAAGAACTACGTGCTGTACGATCCGGCGACCTTGACCGTCGATGCCAAGGGAAACTACAAGGCGCAGAAGTTTGCCGGTAACATCATTCCCTCGCAGAGAATCTCGCAGATCTCGAAGAACATGCTCTCGTTCCTGCCGCTGCCCTCATCGGGTAAAGAGAGCACGTATGCGTCGAACTACCTGTCGTCGCATCCTACCGGCAACAGCAATTACGAGGTGACCGAGCGGTTTGATTATGTGCTCACGCAGCGCCAGCGCATCTCGGTTTTGGGCAACATCGCCAAAAAAGGTTTCATCGGATACGACTACAACAAGACTTCTGCCCTTCCGTTGCCTTATGTGAATGGATCTCTGGTCACGCAATTCCTCGATTCAGGTATCTTTGAGCATACCTTCATCGTAACGTCGAACTTCGTGAATCAGTTCAAGGCGGGGTATGTCCGCATGAATGCTCCGGTCAAGAACCCCAGCGAGCAGAACTCCGCCAAGTATGCCGCCACGGTGATGGGCATCGGCAATCTTCCCTCCGGTGGCGCTTCGAATGACTTTCCGGCGGTGAGCTTCAGCGGCGGCAAGTACGGCTATGATGCGTGGTTCAGTCCGACCGGTCAGAAGAGCGCCAACAATCAGGTCGTGTTGCACGATGACATCTCCTGGTCTCATGGCAAGCACCTGATCTCGGCGGGCTTTGATTTTGCCGCAATCGAGAAGAACTCCTCAAGCTGGCTCGGCACCTCCGCGCCGTTGAGCCTGACCTACAGCAGCAGTGTGACATCAGGCTTTACGGGAACCGGAACCAGTCTGGCTTCGGCCACAGGTGATTCGCTGGCTACTTATCTGCTTGGTGGCTTGACCAACCCGAGCCTTACCCTTGCCCCCTATTCCACGCTCGGCACTCGTGTAAAGCCGTTCTCCTTTTACGGGCAGGACGACTGGAAGGTGAAGCCGAACCTGACCGTGAATCTTGGCCTGCGCTGGGATATCTTCCCGGTGGTGGTCGAAGCGCAAGATCGTGGCTCGTTCATGGATCCCACGCTGGTCAACTCAATTACCGGCACTAAAGGCGCCATGGCGTATCTAGGCTATGGCTCGGGCAAGGCCAATCGTCGTTCGGCGGGCAATACCTATTTGGGTAACTTTGCGCCGCGCCTTGGGCTGGCCTATACGCCGATTCCGAACTGGGTCGTGCGTGCCGGCTTTGGCATCAACTACAGCCGCAACAGCAGTGCCAACGCCACCACGGGACAGACCGGCCTGAATGTCAAAAATCAGTATCCGGCGACGGTGGGCGGCGAGCAGCCTGCTTTCTATCTCGACAACAACAATGCGAACTTCCCGGCCTGGACCTCGACGGTGACGACCTCGGCAACCTATGGCACGGGTAACTATGTGGACGCGACGGGAACCTTCCAGACTGCGCAGGGCGTGACCATGGCGAATCCGGGAACCTCGGTGCGTCCGCCGACGGTCTACAACTGGAACTTCGGCATTGAGCACTCGCTGATGCGTACACTGGTGTTGTCGGCCAACTATGTTGGATCGGCCTCGCACTTCCTGTCCAGCGCCAAGTCGTATACCGGAACGGACATCAAGTACAACGTCATTGGCCAGTACCTGAGCCAGTTGCCGATGGCGACAGACAGCAATGGTCATACCTACCTGTCGGATGCGCAGGCCCGCTTCCCGGGCATTGCGCTTCCCTATGCTGGCTATGGCGCTGTGACCGACGCCAAAATCAGTTCGGCGCCTTCGATTACCCACATGCTGAATCGATTCCCGCAGTACAGTTCGGTTTCGCAAACCTGGGGAACGTACGCCAATGCTGACTATCACGCGTTGCAGGCGACCTTGAGCCAAAAGACTTGGCATGGTCTTTCCTACACGGCCAACTTTACCTATAGCAAGACTTTGGGCAATACCGATGGTTATCGCGCCAATGGGGATGTGATTCCGAGCACGGTTTACATTACCGGCAAGGATCAGAGCACCGACGCGATTGAGCACACCTTGTCGCTCTATGACCAGCCGTATGTGTTCAAGATCTTCGGTCAGTATCGTTTGCCCTTTGGCAAACACATGATTGGCGGAAACAATCGCTATGCGCGCCAAGTGGGTAGCGGATGGCAGATGTCCGGGATTTACTCGATTGCATCAGGACGGCCGTTGCAGTTCAGTCCCGGTTCGCTCTACTACAACCCGAACTTCCATGGACCGGTTCGTATCAACGGAAAGTATGGCAAGGGCTATCTGGCCGGCATGAGCAATGCGCCGCGCTATATCGACGTGAATGCCTTCTTGCAGGTGCCGAAGTACATGATCGGCAACCTCAAGGAGACAGCTCCGTACAACCTGCGCTATCCGCATAGCTCGGATATCGACATGGCGATCATGCGTTCCTTTGACCTGTATCGGAATCTGAAGTTCACCTTCCGTGCCGAGGTCTTCAACCTTACCAATCACACGGAGTTCAAGGGCATTGGAGTGAGCCCGCCCAGCACCTACACCTCCTCCGATGTGGATTTTGGTCAGGGTGGTGGCGCATTCACGCTCGGCAGCAGTGATACCTTCGGCCGTGTCTCAAGTCAGGCGAACAATTCGCGTGACTGGCAGTTCTCCGGCAAGATCACTTTCTAAGTCTCTATCAATATCATTAGCCTGCGGCGAAGGAACTCCGGTTCCCTCGCCGCAGTTTTTTGAACGACTATAGTCAGCGCGCAAGCATTACCGCTGATTGTTTTCGTGAATGGATTGAACGTGCAAGGACGCGCCTTTCAGATCACCCTGTACCTGAACGTGTTTTCCTGCAAAAGGCGCAATGGACTCCGTTCTGGCATCGAGCGTATAAAGTTTATCTCCGACCACCAGAACATACTTCGATCCTGCCTTGACGCATTCTCGAATGCACTGCGCGTCGCTCTTGCCGGGCATCATGTGCTTTTTGCCGCACATGGAATCGCTGATGACTCCGTCGAGAGTTTGTGGCGCAGACCAGGCCGGGCGGGTGAGTAAGCAGGTGGTGGCGAGGAAAATTGTGAGTGCAAACATTGCGGATTTTTTCATTTGAGATGTTCTCCTTTGTTCGTTCGTGGTTGAGGTCAGCTCTGCGTCCGCTGTTCTATGGGGCACAGAAAGTTCATACGTTTGAAAGGTCGTTTTTGCGCATGGCGGGTTTGATCTCCCAGTTCCACTTCCAAATGGCGAAGATAGGAGGATAGACAACTAACTCCATCAGGAAAGAAGTGAGAATTCCGCCTAGCATGGGCGCGGCAATGCGTTTCATCACATCCGCTCCGGTTCCGTCGGACCAGAGAATAGGCAAAAGGCCAAAGACCATGCAGGCAACGGTCATCACCTTGGGACGAAGGCGCTTGACCGCTCCATGAACAATGGCCTCGCGCAACTCGCTCCAACTGCGGATGCCGCCATGCTGCAGAGCATCGTGATAGGCAAGGTCGAGATACATCAGCATGAAGACGGCGGTTTCGGCATCGACGCCAAGCAATGCAATCAGTCCGACCCAGACCGCGATGCTCATGTTGTAGTGCAGCAGATAGAGAAACCACACTGCGCCGATGGCCGAAAAGGGCACGGCAAGCAGAATGATGAGCGTTTTGATCGCCGATCCGGTATTGAAGTAGAGCAATAGAAAAACGATGAAGAGCGTGATGGGCACGACGAATTTGAGCCGTGCGGCAACGCGCTGCATGAACTCGTATTGACCACTCCACGTCAGCTCGTAGCCCGTCGGCACGGAGACTTTTTGGGCGACAATTTTTTTGGCGTCCGCGACATAGCTGCCAATGTCGCGTCCGGCGACATCGACATAAACATAGCCGCTGAGTCGGCCATTCTCGTCGCGAATCATGCCGGGTCCGGTGCGGAAGCGAATGTTTGCTATCTGTCCCAGGGGAATCTGCGCGCCCGAGGGCGTCGCCACAAGCACGCGCTCCAGCGAGTCGATGTCGCTGCGGTAATCGCGCAGATAGCGAACGTTGATGCTGTATCGTTCACGGCCTTCGACGGTGGTCGATACGGAATCGCCGCCGACTGCGCTCATCACCACGGATTCAGCATCGTCCATGGTCAAGCCATAGCGGGCGAGCGCATCGCGCTTCAGGTCGAAGTCGAGGAAGTAACCGCCGCCGGTGCGCTCAGCGAAGACGCTGCTGGTTCCCGGAACGTTCTTGAGTGCGCTCTCGATCTGACCTCCGATGCGCTCAATTTCATTGAGATTGGAGCCGAGAACCTTGATGCCAATGGGCGTACGAATGCCGGTCGAAAGCATGTCGGTGCGGGCTTTGATGGGCATGGTCCACGCGTTCGATACACCGGGAATCCGCAGGGCTTCATTCAGCCCACCGGGTCCATAGATCAGCTCTTCCGTCGAAAGATGATCGGGCCAGATGCGGCGCAGAAAATTCCACGTCCAGCGGGGAAGATGATCCTTGTACCAACGCGGCGTTTCCGGCCATTGATTTTGCGGCTTGAGCAGAATGGTGGTTTCCATCATCGAATAAGGTGCGGGATCGGTCGCCGTATCGGCGCGGCCTGCTTTGCCAAAAACACGCTCGACCTCCGGAAATCCTGCAATGATTTTGTCCTGCATCTGGAGCACGCGCGCGGCTTCGGCAACGGAGATGCCCGGCAGCGTCGAAGGCATGTAGAGTAGCGAGCCTTCGTCGAGTGGAGGCATGAACTCCGAGCCGAGCCGGTGATAAATGGGCAGTGTGAATGCCATTGCGGCAATCGCCAGAAGAATCGTAATCCACTTGAAATCGAGCGCGAGTTTGACAATCGGCTGATAGATCCTCATCAGAGGCCGGCTGATGGGATGTTTTTCCTCGTTGTGAATCGAGCCGATCAATACGGCGTTTACAATGCGGGCGAGCCAGCGCGGCCGGAAGCGAAATCCGTCCATGCGCGCGAAGAGCAGGCGCATGGCGGCCGGGGCAAGGGTGATGGAAAGCAGCGCGGCGATGGCCATCGAATAATTCTTGGTCCAGGCCAGTGGCTTGAAGAGGCGGCCCTCCTGGCCCTCCAGCGCAAAGACCGGAAGAAAGGCGACTGCGATGACAAGCAGCGCAAAGAAAGCTGGTCCACTCACCTGCTTCACCGCTGCGAGCACGGCGCCATGCGCAGGCCCGGGCCTGCCCTCGGATTCCCACTGTTCCAGCTTCTTGTGTGCCTGCTCAACGACAACGACCGTGGCGTCAACCAGCGCGCCGATCGCGACAGCAATGCCGCCGAGCGACATGATGTTGGCCGTCATGCCAGAAAGCTGCATCGGAATAAAAGCCAGCAGCACGGTGATGGGAATGATGACAATAGGCACCACGGCACTGCGCAGATGCCAGAGGAAAATGAGAATGACAATGCTGACGATGATCAGTTCTTCAATCAACGTGTGCCGCAGGTTATCGACGGCGCGATCGATTAACTCCGATCGATCATAGGTTGTAACAAGTTTTACTCCGGCAGGCAGAGAGGTCTGAATCTCCCGGAGCTTGTCTTTGACGCGTGCAATGACTTTTTCGGCGTTCTCGCCATAGCGCATGATGACCACACCGCCGACGGCCTCCCCCTTGCCGTCCAGATCAGCGACACCACGCCGCAGATCGGGTCCGAAGGTTACGGTGGCTACATCCCGCACCAGAACAGGCGTTCCCGTCTGCGGGTTGGTAGAGAGCACGGTATTGCCGACATCGTCGAGCGAGCGGATATAACCGCGCCCGCGCACCATGTATTCGCGCCCGGTAAACTCGACGAGCCGTCCGCCAACGTCATTGTTCGACTTACCCACCGCGTCGCTGACTGCCTGAATGGGGATGTGGTAGGCGAGCAGGCGATTGGGATCGACATTGACCTGATACTGGCGCACGAAACCGCCCACCGGCGCGACCTCGGCGACTCCGGGCACGGTTTGCAGCGCATAGCGAAGATACCAGTCCTGATAACTCCGCAGTTGCTCGCTGCTCAACTTTCCGGTTGTATCAATCAGCGCGTATTGATAAATCCATCCGACAGAAGTTACATCCTTTTCTAACTCGACATTGACACCTTTCGGCAGACGCGGAGTTACGGAGTTGAGATACTCGAGTGTGCGCGAGCGTGCCCAGTAAATATCGGTTCCCTCGTCAAAGACGATGTAGATGTACGAGTAGCCGAAGTCGGAAAACGCGCGAATATCTTTGACCTTCGGCAGGCCGAGCAGCGCAGAAGCAATGGGATACGCGACCTGATCTTCAAGGATGTCGGGGCTGCGATCCCAGCGCGCATAAACAATCACCTGCGTGTCCGACAGGTCAGGAATCGCGTCGAGCTTGGTGCTACGCATGGCATTCCATCCCAGCACGGCGGCTACGGCGGCAAACAAACAAATCAGCCATGGATTTCTATAACTGAAATCAATGATGCGTCCGATCATTGCGCGCCCCCCGACGGAGTCTTCAGGCGGCTCTCTGAATCGAGAAGGAAGTTACCGGAACTAACGACGACTTCGCCTTCCTTGAGCCCGGAAAGCACGGCAACCTGACCATCAACAGTCGGTCCGACGATCACGCGTCGAGGCTCGAAGACCCCTCCAGAATGCACGACGAAAACCTGCTGGGTTGTTCCCGCATCAAGCACTGCTTCCTGAGGAATCAGCAGTGGGCGTCCATAGTTGACGTGCAATATGGCGTCGGCAAACATCTGCGGCTTCAGCGCGAAGCGCGGATTCGATAACTGAATGCGCGCTTTGACGGTGTGCGTCTGCGGATCGACGGTGGGATAGATATGGGAGATAACTCCTGTGTAAGTCCTTCCCGGATAGTAACTCAGTGAAAGTGTCACTTTTTGTCCGACATGTACGAAGGGAACTTCACTTTCAAAGATGTCCGCATTGGCCCAGACCGAACTGAGGTCAGAGACGGTGTAGAGCTCTGTCTCTGGCGTAATCGATGTTTGCGAATAAGCGTTGCGTGAAGTAACGAAGCCAGATGCCGGTGAGTAGAAGGTTAGCTCGTGTGCAACTTTTCCCGTCTTCTCGAGTTGCTCGATCTGACTGGCAGAGACGTCGAAGAGCTTGAGCTTCTGCCGCGCTGAGGTCAGCAGAGAGGTGGCACTTTGTCGAATTTCTTCAAAGGGCGCAGAGGCAAGCGTGGTGTTGCCGCGCCGTGCAATCAGATACTCTTCTTCCGCCGCAACCAGATCCGGGCTATAGAGCGTGAAGAGAGGATCGCCCCTGCGCACAAGCTGTCCAACTGAATTGGCGAAGACTCGTTCGATGAAGCCGGAGGTCTTCAAATGGATTTTGGTGATGCGCGATTCGTCCGCCACGATCTCGGCCGTGGTGCGCACTTCGCGCGTCAGTGGTGCGCGGCGAACCACGACGGTGCGCACGCCAGCCTGTGCCTGTTGCTCGGCGCTGAGCGTGACCGTGCCCACTGCCATCGGCGTGGACTCTTCTTTGTCGGCATACTTCGGAACCAGAGCCATGCCGCAGTCGGGAGCAATGCCGGGCTTGTCCGCCTTGTAAGCCGGATGCATGGGGTCGTACCAGTAGAGAATCTTTGGCTGGTTGGTCGTCTGGATTTGTGTCGCGTCTGCGTGCTTTTCGGTCGCTGCTCTGGATTTTTCAGCAAACCATATCCGATGCGTTGCCGCCAGCCAGACCACGACGAGCACTGCCAGAAGTAGAGCCGCAGTGATCGTTTTTACGATTCCTCCTCGATGTACTTGCATCATGGGCGTGTTCCTTTCTGGCCTGCGGATTGCATCGGCTCATTCGTTGCTGTCTCTGCCGTGATCGGTTCGCCGGTGAGGCTTTCAATTTGTGCGACAGCGATCTGATGGTCTGCGAGTTGGCGATAATAACTCGTTTCGTAATTCAGCAACGTGGCGAAATCTGAGAGAAGTGACTGGAAATCGACTTTGCCCACTTGATACCCGGACATCGCCGACTCGAGAGCCAGTGAGGACTGCGGCACGATGCCTTTGGAGTAGAGATCCATAAGTCGCTGCGTGCTCTCGATAGACAGATATCTGCGTCGCACCTCGGCGCGAACCGCATTCAGCCGACTCTCCCGCATCTTCTGCGTACCGTGCAGTGCGTCTGCAGCTTCGGCGATGGCTTCGCGCTGTTTCGACTTCCAAAACACCGGAAGATTCACACTGACTGTCACGCCGTGCATGTCCGGCTGATTGGCACGCTGCTGAAACATGTAACTCACGCCGATGTCGGGCCGGGACTGTCGTTTTGCCAGCGCGATGTTCAGCGTGTTCCGCTCCATCGTTGTCTGCTCTCGCCTGACTCCCGTATCGTTCTTCTCGGCCAGCGCATAGAGCTCATCGAGGGAGTAGTGGATCGGTTGTGCTTCCAGTGGCTGTGGCGGCGGCAGCGGAGTCTCGGGCTGTTGCACGAGGGCTGCATTGATCTCTGCCATGGCGCTGTCACGCAACTCTTCAAGCTGCGTCAGCTTCTCGATCAGCATGGAGACCTCAACCTGCGCGCGCAGCACATCCTGCTGCATGGACTTGCCGACGCGGTATTGTGCCTCGGCGGTGCTCGCTAATTGTTCGAGCAGGTCTTTGTTTTGCCGCGTAGCTTCGATGGCCTTGTCGAGGTAGAAGTACTCGGCGTATGCGGTTTTCACATCGAGCACGATGCGCCGTTGCGCAGCTTCGCAATCAACGCGCGCCGTCTCCACATCGCGCTCCGCCATTGCGCCTTGCAGACGTCGCTTGCCGGGATAGGGAAACTGCTCGGAGACCGTGATGCCGCGATAGCTCGACGCATCGCCCGCCATCGTGGCAAAGGGCGCAGGTCTTCCTGCCCAGCCTGCCGAAACCGTTGGGTCCGGCAGTGCGCGCGCCTGTGCGATGCGATGCTGCATCGCTTGAATGGTGTGCTCGGCGCTGGCTGCATCCGGGCTGCGTTCCAATGCCAGACGTACGACATCGTCAAGCCGCAATTGCTTGTCAGTGCTTCTGACGGAAGGCGGCGCAGTCAAAGCACTCTGCGCGTTGACTGCCATGCACAGGCACGCCAGCAGTGGCGCGCCAATCCAACGAATTTTCACCGGAATATCCCTCGTTTCTCTGAACAAAAAGGCAACGCAAGGCACACGCGTGCCTGGCCCTGATGTGCGTCAGAGAGAGGGAACTAGATTTGGAAGGTGCAAAGGCGGCAAAGAACCGGCTGCAGGAGCGTATCGCCGGGAGGATATTCGACAATCCTCGCAGGTGCAGGATGAAGATCGATCGGCAGAAGGACGGCCATCGGTGTCCCATGCGCAATCAGATTTTCCGCATGTGCATCTGCAGGCGAAGCTGGCAACGACATTTCTGCTTGCACTGCGGTGCAGCAGGGAGTCTGGCTGAACTGCGCATCACTGTCGCAGTCCGTCGACGCCATCGGCATCGACATGCCCTCCATTCCGTCGCAGCACGACTTGGGGCAGAGGTGCGTCTCGTGATTTCGGCCGCACTGCATGGAAGCAAACGCCGGCGGAGCCAGCATCAGCAGCATGAGTACGAACGACGCGCATTGGAAGAGACGCTTCATTGCCCTTAGTCTGATCGTGTCGTAGAAGTGGCCCGCTGTCAACTCCTAAAGTGCAGCTATGACGGGATTGTGTGGTCATCATCGCCGCCCATTGGCTGCTCATGCGGCCAGCCTGGCGCACACAGAACCAGAAAAAGCCATCCTGCGGTCAATTTTTAATCTATTGGTGGAGGCGGCGGGAGTCGAACCCGCGTCCGAAATCGATGTCAGTCAGGAGTATTCATGCTTTGTCCGATTCCTTTTGGTTTCGCTTCCGGAACTCAGAATGGACAAGATGCGCCGAAAGCTAGTCCGATGATCTCGCAACTGCAACACGGACCGAGCTGCAATTGCCAGCCTGCTGTATGACGTCCGCTCATAGCCCACAGGTAAAGCCATGGAAGACGGCTACTTATTTAATTAAGCAGCAAGTGCCAGTTCTTGGTTGGCAACTTTGTTTTTGCAAGCGATTACGGGTGCCCGCACCCCGACATGACTCCTGTACCGCACGCGATCCCGTCGAAACCGTGACGCCCCCACATGCCGCAATCCATGTGGATTGCCGACTTGGGCGCGAACCGTTGCGGTTCGTGCTGATGATTCTATCTTATCCCGGTTCTGGCTTTTGCGCGCATGGCGTGCGCTGATTTACAGTTTTGCTTTGTTTATTGGCACAAAAAGGCAAAAAAAAGGCGGCACGAACGGTCAGGCTGTTCGTGCCGGGAGGCCAGTGACGCAAACTACTCCCATGATCTGTTGGCGGTGCCGACCGCCTCAACCATGGAATAAATACACCTTAGCATAGAAAGAGAAGAAGTCAAATACAAAAATCGAAATATTTTGGATTTTTGAGTTTTTTCTTTCTTCCAGTGCCGATTGGCGGCTCCAAAGCTGCGGGGGTTGCCCTACGTAATTTTATGCAATCACATTGTTTTCTATTAGATGATGTGGGTTCCGTATGGTTTGATTGGGGCAGGAGTGCGGTGCGCGGCAAAAGAGAGTTAGCGCGTGCAGCGCGGCGATGGAATGCGTTTTTCGGGAAATATGAACTACGAGGGGAATAAAGAATCCATAAAAAAGTAGAAATTCATCGTTTTTTGTACAAAATGGATCGGCCGGGAAGTTCGTGGTGTGAAGGGGTGGGAGAGATCGGGGGCTCTGCTGGTCCTGCCTTGGTTTTGAATTGAGCGGGACAACGCGTGGCAGTTTGCTGGCTTCAATGCGTTCGGCGAAGCGTGCTAATGATGGCGGCGTTGGGGGGGATGATCCTAAGAATCGCGTGTAACCGGCTGTCAGTGAGTGGCTTGGGCTGTACGCGTCAATCGACAGTCATGCGCAGTCCGATCGGTGGACACTTGCCGATTTTTCGTTATTAAGCGACGGCTTCTAATCAAGTTTCAAAACTACCCAATACAATTGCTTCGAAGGGACTAATAGAGAGAAGACAGTATGAAAAATCAGCAGAATAAGACAGAGTACCCGGATGCGTATTTGAAGTATCAGGAGAGGCAGGAGAGACTCGATCTGTTTTATAACTTGGCGGAACTCTCGGTTCTATTTACAGCTTTTAGCCTCTCGGAAATGTCCTTGGATGGTCTGAAGAAGATCAAAATTCCTCGACCTGATCTCAAAAAGCTCTCAATGATTCCTCGTGCCGCTCGCCCCAAAGAGGTACGCCTTAGGCGCGGTTGGATCACGTACGAGGAGTACTCGAAGGAATCTGGACTGGAAATTCATCAGGTGGAAGAATCTGCTCGCGACGGCAAGCTCGGACCCGTTACCACGATCCCAGAAACCAATGAGGATGCATTGTTCTGGCCACCAGAGGAGCACTCGAAAGCTCTATCCGAACTTCCACCCCCAACAAAAAAGAAGACGTACGTAGTCACGATGGAGACAGACGCGCTCATCTCGCTCAATGGTGAATGGGAGGGCGAAGAAACCAAAGAAACCTTTCTCAAGCTTGCAAGCTCGCATGGCGATCCAGAAGAGTCATCGGGCAATGCTTTGGCACTGCTCCGGCAAGTCTGCTTCATTCAAGAGTGGACCAGCTTTGAAGTCTACATCCGAGAGGTCGTCGCATACCTTCTGCGCAAACACCCAGAAAAGATTGCAGCATCAGGGCGTGGCAAGAAGATTCTTATGTCCACAGATGAAGTCGTAGAGTTGTCCCAACGATTTACGTCGATTGAGGAACTCAGGGAACGGATGGTGCAAAGGGAAATCGAGAGACGCCAGGCAGAAGGTCAATCTGTGCATGGATTGATTAACTTTTTGAAGGATGAGTTTCGATTTGAGCGAGATCCATATTGTGAGCCATACCTCTTTCGTGGCAAGCGCTTAACCACACACTACAATGACATCACCGAGATTAAAGATGTACGGAATGCCTTGATACATGATGGCGGCCTTGTGCCCATATCCTTCTTTGAAGGCCGCCCCCGCATCCCACACGATTCGGGCAAAATCCTCATAAGCGATGATTACTACTTGACTGTAGTTTTGATCCTGCGTTCTATTTCTCTTGGAATCGCCGAGTCAATCTCGAGGGATCAATACGTAGCAGATTAGATCGTGACAATTAGCTACTTTCCCCGTGACATTAGTTCTAATAAACGCGCGAGTATGCCTGAGCATTTCTGGATCTACGCATAATCGCCAAATCACTCGTTAACACTCGCACCGCCACCACCTAAAAGCTCATGTTGCCGCCGAGGGCGGAGAAGCGCTGGTTTTGGCTGCTGATTTCGGCGCGGAGTTCTTGCCAGAGTTCGTTGGGCATTTTGAGGAAGACTTCGACGACGGCGGGGTCGAACTGGGTGCCGGAGCAGCGGAGGATCTCTTCACGGGCCTGGTCGAAGGTTTGGGCCTTGCGGTAGGGGCGGTTGCTGGTGATCGCGTCCAGAGTGTCGGCGATGGTGAAGATGCGCGCGCCGATGGGGATCTGGTCGCCGTGCAGGCCGCTGGGGTAGCCGGAGCCGTCATAGTGCTCCTGGTGGCAGAAGACGATTTCGGCGGCGCTGGCCAGGAAGGGAATCTTGCGGAGCATGTGGTAGCCGCGGGTGCAGTGCTCGCGCATGATCTCCTGCTCGGGGCCGGTGAGGCGGGCGGGCTTGCGGAGGATGTCGTCGGGGATGGCCATTTTGCCGATGTCGTGGAGGAAGGCGCCGCGGGCGATGATCTTGATTTGCTGGGGCGGGATGCCCATGGCGCGGGCCAGGGCGATGGTGTAGGCGGTAACGCGCTTGGAGTGGCCTTCGGTCTCGGAGTCCTTGAGGTCGAGCGCGTCGCCGAGGGCCTCGAGGGTGATGTCGTAGCTGTGCTCGAGGTCTTCCATGGCGTGGCGGAGCATCTCGGTGCGGGCGCGGACCATCTGCTCGAGGTTTTGCTGGTAGTTCTGGCTCTCTTCAAGAACCTTGCGATGGCTGAGGGCTCGCTGGACGGTGACGAGCAACTGGTCGCGCTCGAAAGGCTTGAGCAGGTAGTCGTAGGCCCCGCGGCGCATGGCGTCGATGGCGACGCTGATGTCGTGAATGGCGGTGACGACGACGACGGGCAGGCTGGGGAAGCGGCTGTGAATGCGCTCGAGAAGGACGATGCCGTTGATGTCCTGCATGATGATGTCGGTGAGGACGAGATCGAAGAGGGAGGCGTCGAGTGCGTCGAGGGCCTGTTGGCCGCTGGTGGCGAGCACGACCTCGTACTTCTGCTGCTCGAGCGTGGCCCCGATCATCTGGCGGACCTGCGGCTCGTCATCGACGATGAGAATCCTGTGTGTTTCGACCGGTTCGGAGGCACGGGTGCTGAAGCGGTTGCTCTGCCCAAGGGCCGTCGAGCTTATCGATTGACTTATTGCGAGGCCAGGTTCCAAACAGCACTCCCTTACTTTCCAGGGGTCGATCCATGGAATCTATGCGATCGTGGTCGGCCGTATCCGTGGGCCGAAGGCGTTTACCGTGTGGAGGAGTGCGATGGATGGCCAAAAGAAAAGGCCGCATCGGTTCTCCAGGCGTGAATCATGCCGGGTCTCTATAACCCGGGGACGAATGGAATCGCGCGCTGGTTCAGGCGAAACGTAACTGTGAATTTGGATGCCACAAGGAGAGAAATCGCTGCAAGCCGGCGAAAAAACTCCTTGTTTGGGGGCCCTGGACAGAAAAGATGCAATAGGGAATCAAATCGTACTGAGGCATTGTGACGCAACCGGAGAAAATTTGCGAGGGGTATTGCTGAATTTTTCCGGTTGCGTCTGCCGACCCTATTTCTTTTGGACGTCGTGTCGGGTGTGGGCCCATCCCTCCTTAACAATCTGATGGTTACGGGCGACGGCAAGCGCGCCGGCGGGGACGTTTCTGGTGATGCAGGAGCCAGCGGCGACGAAGGTGCCTTCGCCGAGGGCGACGGGGGCGACGAGGGTGGAATCGCTGCCGATGAATGAGTTTGCACCAATTTCGGTGCGATGTTTGTGGACGCCGTCATAGTTACAGGTAATGACGCCGGCACCGATGTTGGTGTTCGCGCCGACTTCGGCGTCGCCGAGGTAGGTGAGGTGCCCGGCCTTGACGCCCTTGTGGAGCTTGGCTTTTTTGGTTTCGACGAAGTTGCCGATGTGGACCTCTTCGCCGATTTCGGAGCCGGGGCGCAGGTGCGCGAAGGGGCCGATCTTGGCGCCGGAGCCGATGGAGCACTCTTCAAGAACGCAGCTTTGGCGGATGAGGACGCCGTCGGCGAGGGTGCAGTCTTCAAGCACCGAGAAGGAACGGATGCGGCAACCGGAGCCGACGCGGGTCTTGCCAAGAAGCTGGACGAAGGGTTCGAGAATGGTGCCGGGAGCGACTTCGACCTCTGGATCGATGACGGCGGTTTCGGGCCGGTAAAGGATGACGCCGGCGGCGATAAGGCGCTCGGTGGCTGCCAGACGCGCGCGGGCGTCCTCAGCGACAATCTCTGCTGCAGTTTTCGTACTCATGAATCGAACTCCTTCTGCGAACCGTTGGACGCAAGACGTGTCTATTGTTGCTTACACGGGCGGTGAGGCTCAAGTGGGAGGAACTAGGGACTGAGGGGCTCGGTGTGGACTGGGGGAATAGTGAACCAGGGAGCAGTCGAACAGTGTTCCACTCTTCGGGACTGTCATCCCGAGCGAACGGGGCCTCCGGCGTTTTCTTCAGTCTGGGGAGGGGTGAGTCGAGGGATCTGCGGTTGCCCTTCAAAAAAAACATTCCCAGATCTGTCTCTGGCCCGTGGGCAATCGAAAGGCCGGACCCTGTGTGGGGTCCGGCCTTGGATGGGGTGGGGCTGGTTGCCTTGCTATTGGGCGGCGGGCGGCTTGGGCATCGGGATGGTGATGTCGATAGGCTGCACGGGGCCGAGTTTCAGATCGTCGAGCGAGGGCTTGATCTCGTCGCCCTTGCCGACGACGAGAATGGCCAGCTTGTCGGGGTGGATGTATTTTTTGGCGACGCGCTCGAGGTCGGCGGTGGTGACCTTCTCGATACCGGCCTTGTAGGTCTCAAGGTAGTCGGCCGGGTAGCCGTAGTACTCGAGCAGTTCATGGGCTGCCAGCACCTTGGCGCGCGAGTCATAGCGGAAGAGGAAGGAGTTGAGGATGTTGTCCTTGGCTCGCTTGAGCTCCTCTTCGGTGAAGGGGCGCGTGGTGAGGCCGTTGAGCTCGGCGAGGGTGGCCTTGGTGGCATCCACGGTCGAGGCGCTCTTGGTGATCACGACGGCATAGAAGACGCCGGGGTGGTCATAGCTGGCACCGTAGCCGCCGCCGACCGCGTAGGCCAGACCAAGCTCGGTGCGGACCTTCTGGAAGAGCCGACTGGCGAAGCCGCCGCCGAGCACCTCATTGATGACCGAGAGCGCGGGCAGATCCGGGTTGTGACGATCGGTGCCGAGGCCGACGATGCGGATGTTCGACTGGTTCACGTCGTCCTTGTTGATGAAGTAGACGCCGGGTTTGGGGCCGGTGAAGCTCTCGGTGCGCTTGGGTGCGGGCGCGACGGCGGGCAGCTTCTCAAAGACGGCGCGGAGCTTGGCCTCTTCGGTGGTGGAATTGAAGTCGCCGAGCACGGTGACAATCAGCTTGCCCTTGAGGGTGCGCTCGTGCCAGGCCGCGAGGTCGGCGGGCGAGATGGGGATGATGGTGGCCAGCTCGGGCTGACGCGCGTAGGGGCTGTTGGCACCGTAGGCGAGCCGGTTGGCCTCGCGGCCGGTGATTTCGCCCGCGTCGTCGTTGCGGCGCACAATGCCGGCGGCCTCTTGCTGTTTGGCGAGGGCGAGCTTCTGCGCGTCGAACTTGGGATGGAAGAGCAGATCTATGGCGAGATCGAAGACCTGATCGGCATCGGCTTTGAGGGAATTCCAGGAGAGCGAGGTGGAGTCGAGTCCGCCGTCGGTCTCAATGCTGGCGGCCTTGGCTTCAAGCAGGTCATCAAGGGCGTCGCCCGGATGCGTGGCCGAGCCGCTGGTGCGCCAGGCCTGACCGTAGAGGTCGACGAGGCCGGCCTTGGCCGCGTCCTCATCGCGTGCGCCGCCAGGGATGAGCACGGAGCCGGAGACGAAGGGCAGCTCGTGATCCTCTTGCAAAAAGAGCACGATGCCGTTTTTCAGTTCGATGCGCTTGGGCTGCTGCGGATGGAACTCATGCAGCTTGGGGGTGGGAATCTGTTCCCACGGTTTGGCCTGCTGCGCGAGGACAGAGACGGAGGCGAGCGCGAGCGTTGCGACTCCGAGGGACTTGAGCAACGAAGAGGGAAAGATCATTGGGCGGCTCCCGCGGGTTGCGCCGTGGCTTGCGGAGCTGCGGCAGGTTGAGCGTCGGTGTCGATCTCGGCGGTGGTGCGGTTGGAGTCGACAAAGACCTTGGCGGCGACGCGGCGAATATCGGCCTTCGAGACCTGATCGACGCGATCAAGCTGGCGGAAGAGTTCGCGCCAGTCGCCATAGCGGGTCTGATACTCGGTGAGGGTGTTGGCGAGGCCCTGATTGTTGGCGAGACCGCGCAGAAGGCTGGCGCGAGCGCGGGTCTTGTACATGGCCAGCTCGGCGTCGGAGACCTCGGCGGTCTTGAGCTTGTCAATCTCCTTGTGGATGGCCGTACGCATTTCCGCCGGCGTGTGGCCGGGGAGCGGAACGGCGAAGAAGGCGAACAGGCCCGGATACTTGTCGCCGGGGAAGGGGCTGAAGCCTTCGACGGCGGCGGCGATCTGCTGATCGCGGACGAGGCTGCGATAGAGGCGCGAGACGCGACCGTTCGACAGAATGTCGCTGATGGCGTCGTATACGGTGTCGTCAGGATCCTTGTAGCTGCCGCGATGATAGCCCTCGAGATAGAAGGGCTGCGTCTTTTCGCGAATGACGACGGACTTTTCGGCGAACTGCACGGGTTCGACGGTGGTCATTTCCTCAGGTTGCGGACCGGCGGGCACGCGGCTGAAGTATTTTTCGAGGATGGGGAGAGCCTCGCTGGCCTTCACATCACCGACGACGGCGACAACAATATTCGAGCCGACGTAGTACTTCTTGTGGAAGGCCATGGCCTCGGTGGCGGTGATCTGCGCAACCTCGCTGGGCCAGCCAACACCGCTGCGGCCGTAGGGATGGGCAACATAGGCGGTGGCGAGAAACTGTTCGACAAGCCGGCCGGTGGGGCTGGAGTCGACGCGCATGCGGCGCTCTTCGTTGACGACGTCGCGCTCCTTGTAGAACTCACGGGCGACGGTGTCGGAGAGGCGGCCGCTCTCAAGCCATGCCCAAAGCTCAAGGCGATTTTCTGGCATCGACCAAAAGTACTGCGTCTCGTCGAGGCCGGTGCTGGCGTTGAGCCCGGTGGCGCCGTTGCGCTCGGCCACATCGGTGAACTGGTTGGGCACAACAAATTTATGCGCCTCGGCCTGCGCGTCGAGGAAGGTCTTGTGCAAGGCGGCGAGCTTTTTTTCGTCGCGGCCGACGGACTTGAGCGCCTCGGCCTGATAGGCGTCATTGGCGGCTTCCACCTTGGCGAGGGCAAGCTTTTCGGCGGCGTAATCGCTGGTGCCGATCTGGCTGGTGCCCTTGAAGGCGAGATGCTCGAACATGTGCGCCAGTCCGCTCTGGCCCGAGGGATCGTTGGCACTGCCGGCATTGATGAAGGTGGAGTAACTGAAAACCGGTGCGTCTGGCCGCTCGCAGAGGATCAGTGTGAGGCCGTTGGGAAGAACCTTGGTGGTGATGCGCTGTTCAAAGCTCTTCAGATCCTGGCCGTGCAGTGAAGGCAAAGCCAAGAGCAGAAGAAGCGCGAAGAATATGGAGGACCGTAACCATCGGTTGCCTGTCATGCATCCTTCCTCTCTGGGTGGCGGAGAGGATGCCCCGCGCTGACCCACCTACCAAGCTAGAGTGCGTGGAGGGGCGCGTCAATCAGGAATTGATAAGGAGGCCGCGCGCAACGGCGCGATGCGGGATGCTGATGCAAAAAGGCCGAATGCTGGTTGGCATCCGGCCCGTGTTGAAAAAAATGTTGATCAGGCAGCCGTGGCGCGATAGCGGGAGGGCATTGGTTGGGGCTTGTCGGCCTTCGTGTCGTGGTCGAAGCGGAACTCGCGAATCGCGCCGTCGAGGTCGTTGGCGAGCATGGAGAGGTTCTTGCACGCCTCGGCAATCTCTTCGGATGCCTGCGTGTTTTCCCCGGCCAGTTGCGAGATGTGCGCCGCGTTTTCGCTGATCTCGCCCGAAGCCGAAGTCTGCTGGGTGGCGGCTGTCGCGATGAGGTTGATCATGTGCTCGACGTCGCGCGAAGCGGCAATGGTGGCTTCGAGACTGGATTGAGCGTCGGTGGTTTCGCTCAGGCCGCTCTGGACGGTGTTGCTGCTTTCTTCCATGACGGAGGCCGTGTCGTGCGTCTCCTGCTGAATGGCGCGGATGGTGAAGGCGATCTCTTCGGTGGCGCCTTTGGTGCGCTCGGCAAGGCGTCGAACCTCGCCCGCGACGACGGCGAAGCCGCGACCATGTTCGCCGGCGCGCGCGGCTTCGATGGCGGCGTTGAGAGCCAGCAGATTGGTCTGTTCGCTGATCTCCTGAATCACGCTGACCACCTTGCCGATCTCTTCCGAGCGCGAAGCGAGCGAGTCCATTTTTTCAGTGACGGTGCCGGTGGCCGAGGCGATTTGTTCCATGGTGGCCGCGGCGCGCTGCATCACCGAACCACCTTCGTCGGCGGTGGAGGCGGACTTGCGGCTGGCTTCGGCGGCCGAACCGGCATTGTGGCTGATTTCGCCGATGGTCGCCGTCATCTCCTGCGCCGCCGCGGCAATCTGGTTGATCTTGGCGGTCTGCGTCTGCGTGTTGCCACTGGTCTGCGTTGAGCGTACGCTCAGCTCTTCGGCGGCAGCTGAGAGCGTTTCCGCGCTCTGGGCAACCGATTGCAACACGGTGCGTATGGAGACGGCGGTCTCATTCAGCGCGGTCGAGAGCCGGCCAACCTCATCTTCGGAGGTGGCTTCGACAGAGACGGTGAGGTCCTTATGTGCAATGCGTTCCAACGCGTTGGTGACCTCTTGCAGCGGTGGCACCACCAGGCGGGTCAGCGAGATGCCAATGAGAGCACAGGCCACAAAGACAACCACCATCACCAGACAGGCCATGACGAGCATGGAACTGCCGATGCGCAGCGCGCGCGTGCCAGAGTCATTGCCGCCCTTTTCATTCAATGCCATGTCCTTGTCGGCGGCCTCGGTTGCGCCGTTGTAATACTGGCGTATGGATGGATCGTCCGAATACATGGCCGCGGCCTTCTCCTTGTCACCCTGATCCAGAAGTTGGAAGACCTGAGCGCTGGCGGACAGATACGAGTCCATGTTCTGCCGAATGGCGTTGTAGAACTCGCGCTCCCCGGGATAGGAGATCATGGCCTGGTACTTATCCATGTCGGAGTTAAAGGTGGTCAGGGCATTCTGGCGCTTCTCCTGATAATGCACTTTGCATTCATGGTCGGGGCAGATAAACAGCGCGGATTCGGCGCGCCGGATGTAGGCGATCTGGTAGCGGATGTCGCCGAGAACTTTGATGGACGGCATGGCATTGGTGACTACGTCGTTGACACCGTGATTGATGCGCATAAACCCGATGATGCAGGAAATTCCCAGGATGATGCACAGCGCACAGACCGTGCCGAAGGCCACGGCGAACTTGCGTGCCAAAGGCATATTTCTCAATGAAGAAAACATCATATTCCTCCTCGTTCACAATCAATCACCTCAATACAGCGAGGGGCCTGAACGGAACCAGATCTGCCACAACTGCCGAGCGCGGGTCCGTTGATGTGACGAAGACGGAGTGGGGGCGTGCTCTGCAGATGCCCCCTGAAGCCAGTTTCCGTGGATATAACTTTTGCTACACTCGCTTTTCGGCCCAGGGCAACAAAACTTGAGTAAGTTGGCTATATTCAGGACGGCGGATAGGCGGCACTAAGAATGCGCGAAGACCGCTCTGGAAGCGGCTACTTTCTGTGCGTTTGTAATTTGAAGATTGTTATTTAAAAAATAAACATAGAAATATGGAATTACTGCGAAAGATAATAAGCAGAAAAGTAATTTTCCGGCCTGGAAACTCTTGCATGAAATTACGGCAGGAAGAAGAGAGCAGCCTCCTTGGGCAAAAGAAACCACGCCGCGATGGTTTTGCCAGGTTAGGCAAAAGAACGCGGCGCGGCAGGGGAGATTCCTGGGGGTTGTTGGAAGCTCAACAGACCCTAGATGCGGAACTGACCAACCTGTTCTTCAAGCTGTGCGGCGAGCGCGGAGAGGCTGTGGCAGGCCTCGGCAATCTCTTCGGCGGCCTGCGTGTTTTCTCCGGCCAGTTGCGAGATGTGTCCGGTGCTTTCACTGATCTCGCCCGAGGCGGCGGTCTGCTCGCTGGCGGCGGTGGCGATCAGCGAGATCATGTGTTCGACCTCGCGCGAAGACGCAATGGTGGAATCGAGACTGGCGCGCGCCTCGGCCGTTTCGCTCAGGCCGCTCTGCACGGTGGAGTTGCTCTGTGACATGACGGCAGCGGTCGAGAGCGTCTCTTGCTGAATGGCGTGAATGGTGCCGGAGATCTCCTCTGTGGCGCCCTTGGTGCGCTCGGCCAGCCGACGGACCTCGCCGGCGACGACGGCAAAGCCCCGGCCGTGTTCACCGGCGCGTGCGGCCTCGATGGCGGCGTTGAGGGCCAGCAGGTTGGTCTGTTCGCTGATGCCCTGAATGACGTTGACGATCTTGCCGATCTCTTCGGCGCGGATGGCGAGTGAGTCCATCTTGTCGGTGACCGAGTCGGTGGTGGTGGCGATCTGCTCCATGGTGGAGGCGGCGCGCTGCATGACGTTGCCGCCTTCGCCGGCGGTTTCGGCCGAGCGCTGGCTGGCATGCGCGGCGGTTTCGGCGTTGGCGCTGATCTCGCCGATGGTGGCTGTCATCTGCTGCACGGCGGCGGCAATCTGGCTGATCTTGTTGGTCTGCACGGTCGTGTTGCCGCTGGTGGTGGTGGCGCGGGTGCGCAGTTCCTCGGTAGAGCGGGCGAGGGTTTCGACGCCTTCGGAGACTGAGTGCAGCACGGTGCGGATGGCCTCGACGGTTTCGTTGAGCGCCTCGGAGAGACGGCCGACCTCGTCGCTGCTTTCAACCGCGACCGAAACGGTGAGGTCTTTGCCGGCAACCCGTTCCAGGGCCGCCGTGGCGCGTTCCAGCGGCGGAGCAATCATGCGCGTGAGCATGGTCCCGATGCCGATGCAAAGGGCGACGACCAGAACCATGACAACGAAGCCGAGCCAGCGCATGGTGCTGTTGGCGGCGTTGATCTTGTCGCTGTCCTGCTGGCCGAGTTCGATGTAATGATCGGTGAGCTCTCCCATGGTGCCGAGTGAGCGATTGAAGGTATCACGCAGCTTTTGCTGCTTGGTGCCGAGCACGGTGGTGTCTTTCTTTTCCTGTGCCAAAAATTCGTCAATCACCGACTGGCTTTGCGAGGTATAGCTATCGAAGTCGTTGGTGGCGGCCTCGAATTTCGCGCGGCTTTCCGGAAAGAGCGAGAGCTTGGCCATTTTTTCGCGGGCTTCCTGGAATTTCTTCAGGTAGTTGAGGCGTCGCGGGCCGTATTGCACGGTGCAGGGCTGATCCTTGCAGAGCAGAAGGGCCAACTCGGTGCGCCGCACGCCTTGCATCTCGCTGCGCATCACACTCAGAGCCTGCATGGCCGGCAGAACCTTGTTGGTAAGGTCGGTGGTTGTGACATGGATGCGTGCCAGACCGATGAGCGCCACAATGCCCTGTACCAGGCACAGTACGCAGACCGTGCCGAAGGCGATGGTGAACTTGCGCGACAGCTTTACGTTTTTGATGGTTGAAAGCATTCCATTTCTCCACGGGTTTTCGGCGTGCGCGATGGGGAACAGGCAGTACTGCGCACGGCTTGCCGGTGGCAAGATGAGGCGAGTCTGCTCGTCGCGTCACCCCTCGGAGATGTGGAAAAGGGATGTATTGCTCAGCGGACGCGGGCGTTGGAACGCACGATGCACTAACTTCCATCAGAATTTTCGTCCTTCTCAGAAGAAACATGAGCGCGGAGGTTGGCGTTGTGCGGCAGGAACAATTACTTCCGAATGCAATTCCCGAAACGAAAGTCTGTTTTTGCTTGAACGGAGAAGAATTTATGGGCGCACGGATGGAGAATTTCGCAGGATCGTCATAAGCTGCAAAAGGAGGGTGGATGCTCGTACGGAGTTTTTTAGAATGGACGGTTTTGCTGTCGGTCACGGTTGTGGCACAGCAGCCGCTGGTGCGCAGCGGGCAGGTGACGGTAGAGGGCCGGGCGCTGCCTTATCGTGTGCGCCACCTTCCGGTGAATGCGTTTCCAGAGCTGCCGGAGGGGGTGCGCGCAGAGCTGGAGCGTCGCAACTGCCTGATTCCGCAGACGTATCAGGCACACCGCCCCGAAAACGTGCTGCATGCGAGCCTGGAACGGGAGGGCTCCGAGGACTGGGCGGCACTGTGCGCGGTCGAGGGACGGGTCTCGCTGCTGGTGTTTTTCTCGGATCGGACGGAGCCACAAGAGTTGGCCGTGGCCGAGGAGACGGACCGGTTGCAACTGCAGGCGTCGACAGGAGTTCTGGGATTCTCCTGGGGCATTGACCCGGCCAGCCCTGAGCAGGTGCATGAGGCGCAGGCAGGGCTGCGGCCGCGACCGGCCCGATTGACCCACGATGCGCTGGCCGATGCGGTGATCGACCGGAGAACGGTGTTTCACTACTTTACCGGGAGCCGGTGGACCGAAGCGCCGCTGCCGGAGTAGTTTTTTCCTTTTTCTTGGAGAACGAGAGCAAAAGAAAAAACCCCAGGCCGAGGCCTGGGGTTTTCAGCTTGTCCGCAACTAAGCCTTGGCGGTCGCCAGGGCCTTCAGCCGTGCATTGAGACGGCTCTTGTAACGGGAAGCGGTGTTGGCGTGAAGGACACCCTTCTGAACACTCTTGTCGAGCGCAGAAGCGGTCTCACGATACTGAGTCTGAGCGGCCGGGACATCACCCTTGATGAGAGCCTCGCGAAGGGCGCGCAGGCTGGTGCGCACACGGCTACGATTGGCGCGGTTCACTTCGGTGCGGGTCTCGGTCTGACGGACGCGCTTGAGCGCGGATACATGGTTTGCCATGATTATTCCTTCAACTGCCCTGTTTTCAGGGAAAATGATGCGGAGTCGGAATGCAACTCGAGCCGCATCCCTCGCAGTCTTCTAGTCTACGGGAAAAGAAGGGCGAGGTCAATGAAGAAGCCGGGGAGGCGGCCGCGGGGCAGTATTCGAGAAAAACGCGGGGGCGGCGCGATTTTTATGGCTCATTGATTGACGGCGGGCTCCATGCGCGCTACTCTCTCGGCAGATACCGGATTTGGTTACCTACGCCAACCCGCTTTCCTGCCCGATCAGGCCGAACTTCAGTTCGGGCCGGTCGTCTGCCTCAAACTCCCAACGGAACGCGCAACCGATGAAAGGCCGGAGCCGGCTCTCCGGCCTCTTCTTTTCCCTATTCACCGGAGGAAGATAAAAACGTTGAAGATCGCACTGGAGATTACGCCCAACCTTGAGCCGCTGTTCGGGACTCGCGATGAAAACCTTCAACTGATGGAAGACGCGCTCGGGATCAGGGTCGATCTGCGTTCGGACGCAATCCATGTTTCCGGGGCCACGGCGGCGGTCGAGCGCGTGCGGCAGATCTTCGATGACTTCGAGTTTCTGCGCAAGCACGGCACGCATCCGTCGAGCGGCGAGCTGCACGGCATGCTGCGGCTGCTGGTGACCGACCCGGAGGCGACCCTGCGCGGGCTGGCCGAAACCGGCAAGCAGCGCGCGGCCGGGGCCAAGCGCACCGTGCAACCCCGTTCGCTCAACCAGCGGCGCTATCTGGAAGCCATTGAGAATCATGACATGGTCTTCGGCATCGGCCCTGCCGGCACCGGCAAGACCTATCTAGCAGTGGCGATGGCGGCGGCGGCGCTCAATGCCAAAAAGATCAGCCGCATCGTGCTGGTGCGCCCGGCGGTCGAGGCTGGCGAGCGGCTGGGCTTTTTGCCCGGTTCCTTGCAGGAAAAAGTCGACCCCTATCTGCGGCCGCTCTACGACGCGCTCTTCGATCTTCTGGAGCCGGAGCGGGTGGAAAAGATGCTTGAGAAGAACATCATCGAGGTGGCTCCGCTGGCCTTTATGCGCGGGCGCACGCTCAACGATGCGTTCATCATCATGGACGAGGCGCAGAACACCACCGTCGAGCAGATGAAGATGTTTTTGACCCGGCTCGGCAACAACTCAAAGGCGGTGATTACCGGCGATATTACGCAGATTGATCTGCCGAACCCGCGCAAGTCGGGGCTGGTGGATGCGATCAACGTGCTCGACGGGGTCGAGGGCATCCACTTTTGCCAGTTTGAAGAGGGCGATGTGGTGCGCCACGCGCTGGTGCAGCGGATCGTGCGCGCCTACGAGAGCACGAAGGCGCAGCAGCCGGAGCTGCCGCTTGAGCTGGGCGAGGCCATCGAGGTGGGCCCGCAACGCGGCGAAACAAAGGTCGCCCGGGCGGGCAAACCGCAGTAGGGGTGCGCAGCGTGTTTCTTTTCTGGCGCAAAGGAGGTTTTTGCGCCAGAAAAGGCGCGCTACGCCATGTCTTCGTGATGACCGAGACTCGAAAAATATTACCCCCACGCGAATTGTGGACCAAATTGGTGCTAAATTAAAAATATGGATGTGTCAGGGCGATACATAGTTCTGTATTCATCTACATCTTAGAAGAACCTGGACAGAGTTGTTGGAATGACCAAGCGCCCTGGAGCCATGCTCGAGTGCGCGATTCCTTGTGCCGCGACAAAAAAGCGGGTAGAAGTCCTGTGTCTTGAGGTCGTTTCATCGTGTGCACGCTCACGGCGTTTTCAGCGTCTTCTCTCCTGATACCCAACTGGCAACGCATTGTCCCCTATAGTGCTGCTTCCCGAAGAAATTTCCGCCCGATTCTAATGAAGATCGAGTCTGTCAATGTGTCGCAGTGTGGGCACGTGGCAGAGTTGGGGCCTACGCATGCGGTGATTCATCCGGCAAGTTTTTTGCATCTGTATCGCGCGGCCGAGGTGGAGATCTGTTTCCGGTTTGAAGAGCAAATCTACATTCTGAGTGGGAAGGCTCACTGTTCACCGGCGGTGCATGGAATACGGATGGAGTTTTCAGAGGTTTCCCGCAAGACTCTCGAGGCGCTTTGCGCGCAGCTTGGAGAGGCGGGACTTTTGGATATTGTGCCCGGTGTCATCGCGCGGCGGCGGCTGGCCGCACAGGCAGAGGGCCACAGGCCGGTGGATCGGCAGAAGGAGCCGCAGCGGAAATCTTCGCCCGTGCCAAAGAGCTTGTGCTTTGGTGACTGGAATCGCTACGGGATGAGGACCTCCACGCGTCTGATTCCGGTGGGCCAGCAGCAGGAGTGGCAGTGCCTGATGGTGGATTTGAGCCTGGAGGCCTGTCGCCTGCTTCCTTGCCAGCCTTGTACGGTTGTTGAGGGAAGCAGGGTCGAAGTGCAGTTTGTTGAACATGGCTTGCCGCTGCGTCTGGCAGGATGCATTCAGGAGAAAAGCGATGAGCATCTGGTGCGTGTGCGGTTTTTCCCGCCCGCGCCGCGTATGCGGGAGCGGCTGGAAGATCTCATGGCTGAGTTGAGTCACTGGATCTAGGATCTGTTGACGTTTTCCGAGTGGCGCCGGCGTAGAAAATAAAAAAAAGCGGGGCCGAGATTGCGGCCCCGCTGAGCCGGCACATGACGGCTCGAAAAAGGGATGAGGCGTGCGCGGACGCATGGGTGCAGGGCCATGGACGGGGCGCGCGAAAGCGAATACACACGGATGGGCGCAGCAAGAGAGTGGGCAGCCCAGAGGCCGGGTGGCGCTGCGGGGAAGGCAGCAGCCACTCCGATGCGTTCATCGTCGGGGCGCATCGAAACGGTGAGAAAAATCGCGGACGGGGATAGACGAAAGTTACTTTACCGCGCGTACAGGCGGGCAAAAGAAAAACGCCGCTTCCCGAGGAGAGGGAAAGCGGCGTTGCGGCAACGGGGCAGAGCTATCGCGCGCGATCACCGCTGTTGCCGAGCTTGAAGCGGCTGATGATGCCATCGAGGTCACCGGCGAGGGAGGAGATTTCCTTGAGGGCTTCGGCAGTCTCTTCCGCGCCGCGCGTGTTGTCGACCGAGAGGATGGAGATTTCGCCGGCCGAGCGGGAGATTTCCGCCGAAGCCGAGGTCTGCTGGGTGGCGGCGGTGGCGATGAGCTGGATCTGATGCTCGACGTGCTGCGAGGCGGTGATGATCTCCTGAAGGCTTTGGCGGGCGTGGTTGGTCTCTTGAATGCCGGAGTTGATGGCCGCGCCGCTGTCGTCCATAAGGTCGAGCGTGGCGCGGGCCTCGTCCTGCATGGCGCGGATGGTGTTGGCGATCTCCCCGGTGGCGCCGTTGGTGCGTTCGGCCAGGCGGCGGACCTCACCGGCGACGACGGCAAAGCCACGGCCGTGCTCACCGGCGCGGGCAGCTTCAATGGCGGCGTTAAGGGCCAGCAGGTTGGTCTGTTCGCTGATCTCCTGAATCACGTTGACGACCTTGCCGATCTCTTCGGAGCGCAGAGCGAGCGAGGTCATTTTGTCGGAGACCGAGGCCGAGGAACTGGCGATGCGCTCCATGGTGGCGGTGGTGGATTCCATGACGGTGCCGCCCTGTTCGGCGGCGGCGGCGGACTGGCGGCTGGCGGCGACGGCGCTCTCGGTGTTCTTGCTGATCTCGCCGATGGTGACCGACATTTCTTCGGCGGCGGCGGCAATGTGGGTGGTTTTGGCCGACTCTTCGCGCGCGTTGTCGGCGGTGCTGGAGGCGCGTGTGTTGAGGTGGACGGTGGTGGCGGCAAGTTTGTTGGCATTGCTGGCAACTGAGCGCAGCGCGTCCTCGAGATTTTCCATGAACTCATTGAAGGCCGTGCCGACGCGGCCGACTTCGTCCTGCGAGGAGGCGTCGATGCGCGTGGTCAGATCGCCCGCCGCGGCCTGATGGAAGTTGTCGACCAGGCCGACGAGCGGCAGCGCAATGGCGTTGGAAACGATGATGGCAAAACCGAAGCCGACGGCAATGGCGAGAAGCAGCAGAACCAGCGTGACGGTGCGTGCGCGGCGATAGTTGGCCTCGGCGCGCTCGGCGGCGGCATGGGCGCCTTCGGTGCTTTGCGCGACGGCCTTGTCGATGGCCTCGAGCATGGCGTGCAGGGGCTGTTGCTGCGCGATGGCCTTCTGGTGGGCCTGTTCGTCGTTGCCGGCAAGGCGCTGGGCGACGACCTGATCCTGCAACTGGTTGCTGGCGGCAAGCTGCGTGAGAAATTCGCGATAAAGGGCGAGATCCTCGGGCAGGGCGACCTGCTCGAACTTGCCCTGGTTGTCGCTGATGGTGCTGTTCAGATCCTCAACGGCCTTGGCGAGCTTGGTTTTGCATGTGCTCGTGTCCTCTGGCGACGAGGCCAGAAGCAGCATCAGCTCATTGCGGCGGACGATGTTGATGCCGGATTGCAGGCTGGTGAGCACATGCGTTTCGAAGATGCGGTTCTGGGTGATTTCGCGGGTGGCATTGTTGATTCTGGCTAACTCGACGAGCGAAAAAATGCCGATCAAAGAGATCAAAGCCAACAGAATTCCAAAACTGGCAGCCAGTTTTTTGCGGATCGAGTAGTCATGAAAGCCGAACATAATATTTCTCCTCAAGTCTTCAACATGCTGTGCGTGGGAGGGGGGCTGTGGTGGTCGGTGGCCTCTTTATCGCAAGCGAACAAGAGATAGAGGTTTGCGTGACTGTGCCCAGAGGCGATCCAGTGGAAGCGATGCGTGCAACAGCAAACGGTTGTCGCTGGAGAAGTCGCGCAGGCGCGTTTCGTGTTGCCAGTCGAGGGCAAAGGTCACGAGATTTTTGTGGACGTAGCTCAGGCGCGGTCCGAAGGCAATCACGGTGCCGCGATGGCCTTCAAGGCGGCGCTGGCTGGCGAAGAACGCGCAACGCAGCGGTGCGCCGGGGCTCCCGAAGCTCACCGAGCGTTCGCGAAGGGAAGCCGGGCGCGCGTTGCTTGTGGTGGGCGTGGCCGCTTGTGCAAGGTTGAGGTCAGGCAAGGCGAGTTCCAGTGCCGATGCGGCCGGCGTCGCAAGCGCGATGGCGAGGCATAGGACACTTAGAGACGTCATGGCGGGCTCCTTGATGCGTGGATACACTCCGCAACAAAATCCGGACGCAGGAACGGCCACGTTCCCGGCGTCGCAATCAAAGGTGCAGGTGATCTATCTTATCGACGCGCGCGGAGCAGGCATGAGAAGCGCGTGGAGAAAAGACACACGGCGCCATGGCCGGTTGCGCGCGGTTAAAGAAATCTCACGGAGTGCGCGCGGGGCGGGTAGAGGCGCGTTGCAGCAGACGCCGTGAAGTTGTCCGCCAAGAGGAAAAGCTGTGGAAAATTTACAGCACAGGAAATGTCGCATGTGGAAAAGCCGTCTTCTGGAGCGAGCTGGATTGAAATCCAGTAAAAAGACGTGAGAAAGCAAAAAAAAGAGGAGCGCGCGGCGCGGGTCGAATGGCATCATTAGGGCATACACAGAATTGCCATTCGCAAGGGATCTGCTGCCTATGTTGAACAATGTTCCCTTTCAAGAAACAGACGTTTTTCTTCCAGCCTGGTCGTTGAACAAGGACGCTGACGCGCGCATGCCGCAGCAGCGGCCTGTGATGATCCGCATCGATGCGCTGGATGCCTCGTTGCGCGGTCAGATTGTGGAACTGGATAAGGGCCATGCCATCGTGCGCCCCGACAACTTTTTCTATCTGTGCAAGAGCCTGTATGCGGAGATCAGTTTCTGCTACGACGAGACCGCGTATACGCTGGCCGGGCAGATGACCTCCTCGGATGATGATCAGAGATTGCGCATCGAATTCGACATGGTGGCGCGCCGCGATGTGCAGAGGCTCGGGCACCGGATGAGCAGCGCGTGGCAGAGCAATCCTGGCCTGCGGCCGCGACTAACCGAAATCGAGGTCGATCCCTCGTTTGAAATCGAAGAAGATTTTGAGCCCGGCCCCGCCGTGTTGCCTGCCGTAAAAAAAGCCGCGCAACGGGTGGGGGATGGGCAGCCGCCGGAGGGTGTGGAGCGACGCCAGTCGCGGCGCTACAAGACGTCGACGCCGACGCGGATCACGCTGGTGGGCCTCGGTGAGGTGCGCGATTGCCTGATGCTCGACCTGAGCCTGGGCGGCTGCAAGCTGCGCTTTGCCCATGCCTGCGGCATTGAGACGGGCAGCCGCGTCGAGGTGCAGTTTTTGGAAAATGGACTGCCGCTGCGCCTGGCCGCGACGGTGCAGGTCAGCACCGATGACGATGTGCTGGGACTGCAGTTCGTCAATATCAGCGCACGCATGCAGGCGCGATTGCAGAGCCTGATCCATGAGATCAGCGAGCGCGGCTAGCGCCGTAGCACTTTCTGTTGCTTCAGGAAAAATGCTCTGGTGCCGTCTGAGGTGGCTACATCGTTTTGTATCAGGGCACGACTTGAGTCGTGCCGCAAGAGCATGCCTTGCATTGGGAGGGGCTTTAGCCCCTGAGTCGATGTGTGGTGATGAAGCGCAGAGCTTGCAGGGGCTAAAGCCAGACTTCTTTTCAGGCCCTTTTCGGCACGACTGAAGTCGTGCCCTGACACAAAGCAAGCGATCTGATTGGCGATTTGAGCCTGTGTCGAAGCTCCCTGGATATTCATCTTGGAGAGAGCAAAACAACAAACGGCCCGGAGCCTCTATGGCGTCCGGGCCGTTCGTTGTTTACGCGCGGAAAGCTAGTCTGCGGCGGCGGTGGCCAGCATGGGCTGGTTGGCGGTGACGATCTCGTCGACGAGCCGGTCGATGGCCTTGAAATCATCTTCGTTGGGTTTGCCCTTGGTGAGCACCGGATCGAAGAAGGTGACCTGATTCTTGAGCCCCGAGAGCATCTCGGCAATGCGGTTGGAGACGACGTTGCCGCCCCATCCATAGGAGCCGATGACGGCGGCGAACTTGACCTTGGGCTTGAGGGCGTTGGTCAAATAGGCGGCCGCAACGACGTCCGGGTGCGGGCCGGCGAGCACGGCCGGCGAGGCGAAGACGACCGTTGAGGCATCGACGAGTGCGGCAGCGACCTGGCCCGTATCGGCACCGACCAGATCGAAGGGCCGTACGCTGAGGCCGCCTTCCATCAGCCGGTCGACAAGGTGGTTCACCATGTGCGTGGTGTTTTCATACATGGAGACGTAGGGGACGATGACCTCGGGCGCGGCCTCGTCCGAGGCCCAGCGTGCATAGAGGTCGAGGATGAAGGCGGGGCGCGGATAGGCCGGGCCGTGGCCGGGGGCGATGAAGGCGATGTCGAGCTTCGAGAGCTTGTCGAGATGCTTGCGGATGTGCATCCGGAAGGGCATCATGATCTCGGCGTAGTAGCGCTTGGCGGCGGTGTAGACGCGCGCTTCGTCGGCGGCCAGCAGGTCACTCGAGGCCAGATGCGAACCGAAGAAGTCGCAGGTGAACAGCATCTTGTCTTCGACCAGATAGCTGACCATGGTGTCGGGCCAGTGAACCCACGGCGTCAGATAGAACTGAAAAGTGCGATTGCCGAGCGAGAGCGTGTCGCCCTCCTTCACCGTGATGAAGCGATCGGCGGCAATGCCCATCGCGTCAATCAGCAGATCGCGACAACGTGCGTTGGTGACGACCCTGGCTTCGGGATAGGCGGCCAGCACGGCGGGAATCGAGCCGGAGTGATCCTGCTCGGCGTGGTTGGCAATAACGTAGTCGAGCCGGGTGAGGCCAGCCTGTCGAAGAGCCTTGAGATAGTCGGCGGTGAAAGGCGGATAGACGGTTTCGACCAGAGCGGTTTTCTCGCTGCCGCGCACGATGTACGAGTTGTAGGTGGTGCCGTCGTGCAGGGGAACCAGTTCATCAAAGAGCTTGCGGTCCCAGTCGAGTGCGACCAGGGAGTCAATGCCGGGAACGATCTGGCGAGCGATCATCTGTTGAGTCTTCTCCTATACACACACCAACGCGCAACGCCATGGGCGTGCGGCGATACAGGTTGGTTCGAGGTGGGCGTGCGCACACGCTGCCGAAAACATCGCAGCGCGGTGCGGCCAGAAGAAGGGCGGCAGAGGCGGAAAATGCTCTGCGCGCGGGTCGTGCGCTGCTGGCCGCAACGCCCACTTTCCTATCACAGAGCGTAGCGAAAGCCGCGCGGGCGAGCGTGTGACCCGAGTCACGGGCAGGGGTGCGGTGCGGACGTCTCTCCGGTGAGAGAAAAACCGAAATCGCCTTGCAGGGCGCGGAGTTGCCGCGGTGTGCGTGCCCAGAGAACGCGGCCCGGGAAGTCTTGCAATGCGGCAAGCATCAAGGGGCGCTGCGTGCGGCGAAAGCGCAGGATGTAGCGAATAAATTCTGGATCAAAACGCTCCGGACATCCCGGCGCCATGTCGGGGCGCACGGTGCCGCGCGTTGTGAGAACGCGCTTGAGCGCGCGAAACAGGCAGAGCGGCGTCGGGTAGTCGAGGACCAGAACGGCGTCGGCGTAGCGCAACCGCAGTGGAAGCGAGTTGGCATAGTTGCCGTCGCAGATCCAGGCCGGTGCGGCCAGCGCGGCCTCAAGCTGCTCAAGCCACGCCGCGCGCGCGGGCTCAACCCAGCCAGCGTGCCAGTAGAGCTGGTCCAGATGCAGGAGCGGCAGGCGCGTGCGCGTGGCCAGTTGGCGGGCCAGCGTGGACTTTCCCGATCCGGGAGAACCAAGAATCAGCAGCCGTTGCGGCGGCGTTGTGCGCGGAAATTGTTCTTGGCTTGGCATCGCGATCCATTACGATGATCGTATATTTCGATGGACCTGTGTGCGACAAGAAACATTGCCAAAAACAGGATTCGCGTACAATGGAGCCAACGCAGGTTGCCCGTGAAGGCGGGCGCAGCGCAACGATGATCCAAATCGACCCCGACTTATCTGCTCTCTCCTCGCCGTCTTCCGTGAAGACGAAATCGACGGCTGCCTCCAGTACAACCAAGACACGCGTGCCCTCGGCGCGCACGCTGGCGCGCTTTCTTGAAGAGGCGCAGAAAGCCGTGCGGCTCAAGGGCGAGGTCAGCGTGTTGTTGACCACCGACCGCGCCATTCGCCGGCTCAATCGCGATTTTCGCGGCAAGGACAAGGCCACCGACGTGCTGAGTTTTCCGGCCGAGGCGGGCTTTGTCGACGAGCTGATCGCGGGCGATCTGGCCATCAGCGTGCCCACGGCCGGCAAGCAGGCCGCCACGCAGGGCCACGCCCTGCTGGTTGAAATCAAGGTGCTGCTGCTGCACGGGCTGCTGCACCTGGCCGGTTACGATCACGAGACCGACGCGGGCGAGATGGCAGGGCGCGAGCAGAAGTTGCGCGCCAGGCTCGGCCTGCCGCTCGGCCTGATCGAGCGCGCCAACCAGAGCGCGGTTCCGGCAAAGAAAAAAGCGCCGGGGCTGACGCCCGTTTCCTCCAAGGCTGTGAATGTACGGGCTAAAGCTCGTACCCTTCGTACGTCGAAGCCTGTCGCCAGGAAGGCGGCCAAGTCCGCCGCGAAGCCTGCCGCGAAAAAAGCGGCGCGCGTGGCGAAGAAAGCAATCTCCGCGAAAAAAGCCGGGAGCCAGCGATGAGCGCCTGCGTGGTGCTGCTGACCGTATTTTTGGCGGCGGTGGCTACGCTGGCTGCCTACATGCGCCGCATCTACGCGGAGTATGGCAAGATTCTGCCGCGCGAAGAGCAGGACAATCTGGACACGTGGGAGGAACTGGTCGAGCCGCGACTGGGGCTTTCGCGCGAGCACGCCGCGCTGTGCGCCTCGCTGGTGGAGCAACTGGCGCTGGGCATGATTGCGCTTCTGTTCGGCACTGAGCTGTTCGAGCATGGCGGCAAGCCGTCGGCGGTGGATCTGGCGCAGGCGGCGGTGGCCGTGGCGCTGGTGGCCCTGTTCTGCAATCATCTGCTGCCAGCCTTCATCTTCAATCGCACCGAGGGGCGCTGGGCGGCCAGGATGCTGTGGCCGATCCGCGCGCTGCTGTGGGTGGTGACGCCGGTGACGGTGCCGCTGCGTTTCTTCTTTTCCGTGGTGCTGTCGAATGAGATGCCGGCCAGCGCCGAGGAAGAGAGCGCGGCCGATGTGGAGGCGCTGCTCGACGCGGGCGAGGAAGAGGGCATTCTCGAGCAGGGCGACAAGGAACTGGTGCGCTCGGCCGTCGAGTTTGGCGACAAGCTGGTGCGCGAGGTGATGACGCCCCGGCCCGAGGTCTTCGCGGTCGAGGCAGAGACAACGCTCGAGCAGTTTCTGGAGCAGATCAAGGAACACAATTATTCGCGCGTGCCGGTCTACGAGGGCTCGCTCGACAACATCACCGGCCTCGCCTTTGCGCACGATCTGCTGCAGATTGCCGACGAGGAGGCGCATACGCGCACGGTGGCCTCCATTGAGCGGCCGGCCGAGTTTGTGCCCGAGACCAAGCGCGGCTACGAGCTGCTGCGCGAGATGCAGCGCGAGCAGCAGCACATGCGCGTGGTGATTGACGAATACGGCAGCGTGGCCGGGTTGGTGACCATCGAAGATCTTCTGGAAGAGATCGTCGGCGAGATTCGCGATGAGCACGACGAGGACGAGTTTCTGGAGGAGCCGGTGCGCGAGGATGCGGGCACATGGCTGGCCCCGGGTGGTTTTCCGGCCGACCGTCTCGACGACCTGTTTGGCGCACCGGTGGACCTGGGCGCGGAGTACGAAGCGACCACGCTGGGCGGTCTGGTCAGCGAGCTGGTGGGCCGGATTCCGCTGGCCGGCGAGGTGGTTTTGCTTGAGTCGGCCGGGTTGCGCATCGAGGTGACGCAGTCGACCGACCGCAAGGTCGAGCAGGTGCGCATCTATCCCCGGCGCGAGGCGCGGGGCGAAGGCAAGTAACCCTGGTTCATCGCCTCCGTCGAATTTCAGCCGAAACAGGCACCGATCCGCGATAATAAAAGCTGGAGAACGATTTGAAGTCAGGATTTGTCGCCATTCTCGGCCGGCCCAACGTGGGCAAAAGCACGCTACTCAACGCTCTGACGGGCGAAAAGGTGGCCATTGTGACCGCCAAGCCGCAGACCACGCGCAATCGCGTCATCGGTGTGGTGGAAGCGCCCGCGCGTAAGGGCCATGCGGCCGCGCAGATCGTCTTTGTCGATACGCCCGGTGTGCACAAGCCCGGTTCGCAACTCGACCGGCGCATGCTGCAAGAGGTTTACGACGCGCTCGAGTCGCGCGATCTGGTGCTGGTGCTGATGGATGCCACGCGCCGCGTGCAGCTTGAAGGCCTGGCCGAAATCGCCTCGCAGGAGCCGGCGGCCGAGGGAACCGAAGCCCCGCAGACAGCCGAAGGCGACGACGCCAGGACGGCGGACAGCGCCGAGCCCGAACAGAAAAAGCGTGGCGGATGGGCCAGCGAGGACGAGTTCCTCTTCGGCCTGATCCAGAAGGTCGATTGCCCGGTCTATCTGGTGCTGACCAAGATCGATCTGGTGCAGAAAGAAGAGTTGCTGCCGCTGATCGCCAAGCTCTCGCAGGCGCACAGCTTTGCCGAGGTGATTCCGGTGAGCGCGCGCAAACGCGACGGACTCGATGTGCTCATTGATCGCATCGTGGCCAAGCTGCCCACCGGCGAGCGCTACTTCCCCAAGGACCAGTACACCGACCAGCCCGAGCGGTTCATGGCCAGCGAGCTGATCCGCGAAAGCATTCTGGTGGAGACCGGCGAAGAGGTTCCCTACGCGACAGCGGTGGTGATTGAACGCTGGGAGGAGCCGCGCCCGGTCTCGAATCGTCCGCGCAAAAAGGGCGAGGAAGTGAAGTCGCCCCTTACGCGCATCGCCGCCGCCATCTATTGCGAGCGCGACGGGCAGAAGGCGATTCTGATCGGCAAGGGTGGCTCGAAGCTGAAGGAGATCGGCACCCGTGCCCGGCTGCAGATCGAAAATCTTCTAGGCACGCGCGTTTATCTGGAACTGCACGTGATCGTCGAGCAGAACTGGCGCGAGTCGAAGTCCTTCCTCGAGTCGCTCGACTGGCGCAACGAGTTGGAGCGGATCTCGAACGATCAGGCCGTGCCCGAGCAGAACGACGACGAGGGGCAGGAATAACTGCACAGAAACGAGTGCAAAAAACGAGCGCGGGGGCGAGAGCCTTCGCGCTCGTTTTTTTGTCTACTGTGATTCAGAGATCAAGCGCATGCGGAGTTGTGCTAGCCTTTTTGGGAACGATCCCTTCGGAGGCGTGCGTGCGATTCTTTCTTGCCCTGATTCTTCTCGCTGGATGCTGTCTTCCTTCTTTCGCGCAGCAGGCCGCGCCTGCCGGTGTTTACGATCCGGTCGCCGATCCCAGCGCCGTCGTGACCCTCGGCCACGCCCGTTTCACGGTGCTCACGCCGCAGATGATCCGCATGGAGTGGGCTGCCGACGGCCGCTTTGAGGACCGCGCCTCCTTCGTCTTTTTGCAACGCCATCTGCCGGTGCCGTTTTTCGAGAAAAAAATCGAGAAAAAAGTCGCGCAGGGCACGCTTGAGATCAAAACCAGTGCGCTGACTCTGCGCTACACGCCGAAGGGCGATGGCCATTTTTCGGCGGACGATCTCACCATCGCGCTCACCGTCGCTGGCCAGCCCGTGCTCTGGCATCCGGGGCTTGAGGACAAACAGAATCTGCTCGGCACCACGCGCACTCTCGACGGCGCGCGCGGCGGCAAGACCAGCGAACCGATGGAGCCGGGGCTCGTCTCGCGTGCGGGCTGGGCGGTGGTCGATGACACGCAGCGGCCCCTGTTCGACTCCGCTGATTTCAGTTTCAAGGCTGGCGAAAAGAGCCCGTGGCCGTGGGTGGTCGAGCGACCGACGGGTGAGCGGCAGGATCTTTATTTTCTGGGCTATGGCCACGATTATCGCGCGGCGCTCGGCGACTTCGTGAAGGTCGCCGGCCGTATTCCGTTGCCGCCCCGCTACGCCTTCGGCATCTGGTGGTCGCGCTACTGGGATTACTCGGACCAGGAGTTGGAGGAACTGGTCCAGGGCTTCCGCGCAAACGATACGCCGCTCGACGTTTTGGTGATCGACATGGGCTGGCACACCAGCCGCGAGCAGTTGGCCGCGCGTGGCGAAAAGGATCAGTCCGGTCACGATCTTGGCTGGAGCGGCTATTCCTGGAACACCGCGCTCTTCCCGGATCCCGGCGACTTTCTGAAAAACATACACGCTGAGGGACTGAAGACGACGCTCAATCTGCATCCGGCCTCGGGCGTTGAGCCGTGGGAAGCTGCGTACCCGGCCTTCGCGCGCGCCATGGGCCAGGACCCTGCCGAGCGCAAGTATGTTCCCTTCGACATTACCAACAAAAAGTTCGCTGAAAACTACATGAACCTGCTTCACCACCCGCTCGAAAAGCAGGGCATCGACTTCTGGTGGCTCGACTGGCAACAGGAGCAGAAGACGGCGCTGGCTGGCGTTGCGCCCACCTGGTGGCTGAACTACGTGCATTTCACCGACCAGCAGCGCGAGGGCAAGCGCCCCCTGCTCTTCCATCGCTGGGGCGGGCTCGGTAACCATCGCTACCAGATCGGTTTCTCGGGCGACACCTACTCGGTCTGGGAGTCGCTCGACTTTCAGCCCTGGTTTACGGCCACGGCGGCCAACGTAGGCTATGCCTACTGGAGCCATGACATCGGCGGCCACATGCCGGGCGCGGTTGACCCAGAGCTGTATACGCGCTGGGTTCAGTTCGGTGCCTACTCGCCGATTCTGCGCACCCACACCACGCAGAACCCGGCGGCCGAGCGCCGCATCTGGGCCTATCCCGAGCCCTACGCGTCGATCCTGCGCCAGAGTTTTCAGCAGCGCATGGCCCTTGAGCCATATCTCTACACCGAGGCGCGGCGCAGCTATGACACCGGCCTCGCCTTCCTGCATCCGCTCTACTACGACTGGCCGGAGCAGGCGGCGGCCTATGAGGCGAAGAACGAGTATGCCTTCGGTTCGCAGATGATCGTCGCGCCGATCACCACGCCCGCCGATGCCAAGACGCAACTGGCGACGAAGAAGATCTGGATTCCCGAGGGCGAATGGATCGAGCGGTCGACCGGCAAGCACCTTACCGGCCCGGCCAGCTTCGAGCGTAGCTTCAGCATTGGGGAAACGCCGGCCTATCTGCGTGCTGGCGCCATCGTGCCTCAGCAGCCGCCCATGCGCTATACCGGCGAAAAGCCGGTCGATCCGCTGATCGTCGAAGTGTGGCCGCTGGCGGCAGGCAGGCAGTCCCATTACGAGCTTTACGAAGACTCGGGCGTGGGCACGGAGTACGAGAAGAACCACTTTGCCCGCACCCCGATCACTGCCGTGCAGGATGGCGATCTATTGCGCGTGACGGTGGCCCCGGTCGAAGGCGGCTATCCCGGCATGGCCGAGCGGCGCGGCTACGAGCTGCGCCTGCCCGCCGACTGGCCGCCCGCACAGGTTACGGTGAATGGCGCTGCCGTGCCGCAGGCCGATGTGACCGGCCGGGGTGGATGGCGCTTTGAGGGCAATACCCTTACGACGATCATTCCGGTCGCATCAGCCAGCGTGCATCAGCCGACGGTGATCGAGATCCGGCGCGCGGCGGGACTGCTGGCGCGGCGCGGCGAGCTTGACGGTTTTGCCGGAGCCATGACGCGGCTGCGCGCGGCCCACGCGGCAGTGATGGACACCTGGCCCATCGCCAAGTCGCCCGACGCGCTGGTGGTTGCCATGCAGACCGGCGACCGGCTCGGTTATCATCCGGAGACGGCTTCGGCGGAGTTGCGCGTGTTCCCAAAAGCGCTGGCCGCTGCCGACACATCGATTGCGGCGCTAAGGCCGGGCTTCATCGTGCAGCTTGACGATTACATCAAGCAGTCGGCTGGATCTAGCTGGAATGCGGTCACGATTCAGAACCAGGCCGAGCGGCAAAAGAGGCTTGATGCGCTGGATCGGGCCGGGTTCATGATTGTGCAGGCCGGTCGATGAAGTTTTCCCTGCGCACGTCCTCTGCGTCGAAAACGAGCAAAATGCGGCGGGTCAAGGCTTTTCCGGACATTTTCTTAAGGTTGCGCGGCGCAGGGCGATAGGTGGAGTAGTGGGATCGTGACCCGAGTCACGCCGTCGTTGTGGTCTGACCAATTATGCTGAAAGCGATTGCCCTAAGGAGAGATTTGCATGAAGAATCTTGCAGTTTTGACGAGCGGAGGAGACGCGCCGGGCATGAACGCCGCGATCCGCGCCGTTGTGAGAACCGGCGTTGCACGCGGTCTCAATGTGTGGGGTGTGTACCAGGGATACTCGGGTCTGATCGAGGGAAATTTCAAGCGCCTCGGCGCGCGTGATGTCGGCAGCATCATTCAGCGTGGCGGCACGGTTCTGGGCAGCGCGCGCTGTCTGGAGTTTGAGACGGTCGAAGGCCGCGAGCTGGCCATTCGCCGCATGCGTGGCGCGGGCATCGATGGCCTGATCGTGATCGGCGGCAATGGTTCGCAGACCGGTTCCAACGAACTGCACAAGATGGGCTTTCCGGTGGTTGGCGTTGCTTCGACCATCGATAACGATCTGTTCGGTTCCGACATCACCATCGGTGTGGACTCGGCTCTGAGCGTGGTGTTGAATGCCATCGACAACCTGAAGGTGACCGCCAGCTCGCATCGTCGCGCGCTGCTGGTTGAGGTGATGGGCCGCAAGTGCGGTTATCTGGCGCTGATGGCCGGCATTGCCGGTGGTGCCGAGGCCATTGCCCTGCCCGAGGTTGACGTTGAGCCCGAGCAGATTGCCGCCCGCATTCAGGACGCTTATGATCGCGGCAAGCCGCATGCCATCGTCGTCGTTGCCGAGGGCGCCAAGTACAACGCCGAAGGGCTCTGCCAGCAGTTCCGCGAAAAGAAGCTGTTGCATGGTTACGAGTTCCGCTCGACCGTGCTCGGCTACATTCAGCGTGGCGCGACGCCGACCTGCGCCGACCGCCTGTTGGGTACGCGGCTCGGTTCGGCCGCTGTTGACGAGATGATCAAGGGCAACACCGGCGTTGTGGTCGGCATCACCAAGAGTGAGTTGTCGACGACGCCGCTCGCGACCGTGGTCGCCAGCCGCAAGCCGCTCGATCCCTGGTGCCTCGAAGCCGCCGACATGCTGGCCAGCTAACGCAAAATCCGAGTTGATGTTTCCAGAGGCGATGTACTCCAGTGGCTTTTTCCTCAAGGAAAAGCCACGTGCACGTATCTCGACGAGGGCACGGTGACTCGGATTTTGCTTTAGAGCGTTACCATCGACTGTATGGCACTGGTTGAGGTCGATGCAGTCGTAAAAACCTATCCACGCAGATCCGGTTGGCGCACCGTCGAACAGACGGTCGTCGACCGGGTTTCGCTTGCCATCGAGGCGGGTGAGACGCTTGGCCTGGTGGGTGAATCGGGCTCGGGCAAGACGACCGTGGCGCGGATGATCCTGGGATTGGTTCGGCCGAGCGCGGGCGCGGTGCGCGTGGATGGCGTTGATGTGGCGCGCGCCCGCCCGGCGGAACTCAAGCGGTTGCGTCGCCAGATGCAGCCGGTTTTTCAAGATCCTTATGGCGCGCTCAATCCGCGCATGAATATCTTCGACATCGTCACCGAACCGCTGCTGATTCATGGCCGCGCGTTGGGGCTTTCCACCCGTCGCGAAGCCCTGCAAGAAAGCGCAACGCAGTTGCTCGGCGAGGTGGGCCTCGATGGCTCGGCTCTTCTGCGGCATCCGCATGAGTTTTCTGGCGGGCAGCGGCAGAGGATCAACATCGCCCGCGCGCTCGCGCTGCGTCCGCGACTGGTGATTCTCGATGAGCCGGTTTCGGCCCTCGATGTGAGCGTCGGCGCGCAGGTCATCAACCTGCTGCGCGATCTGCAACGCTCGCTCGGCCTGACCTATCTGTTCATCTCTCACTCGATGCCGCTGGTGCGCTACCTGAGCACGCGCATCGCGGTGATGGAGCACGGCAAACTGGTCGAGATCGGCGAGGCCGAGGCGCTCTGCGCCGCCCCGCGCGAGGCCTACACGCAGCGGCTCATTGCCGCCACGCCGGTGATGGTCGCGAACGCATAACTGTTCTGGAGAAACGCATGGCAGAGATCAACTACGACGGCCGCGTCTTTCGGTCGCTGTCCAACTCCGGCTCCGGAGAGGTGGGCGCGGAGACACGCTTTGACTATCACCAGAAGGGCAACGTGGTCTGGGCCACCTACGCGGGCGGCGCGATTCGCTTCGGCACGCTGGTGGCGCGGGTCACGGAAGAGGGCTGGCTCGATATGCGCTACGCGCACGTCAGCGAGAATGAGTCGCTGGCAACGGGTGTTTGCTTGAGCAAGCCGGAGGTGTTGCCGGATGGTCGCCTGCGCCTGCACGAGAGCTGGCAGTGGACCTCGGGCGATTTGTCGTCCGGCGCGTCGGTTCTCGAAGAGGTCCGCTCAAGGAAAGGGGCCCCCTCGGGAGAATGAATCCCGGAGGAGGCCCCTTTGCATCGTTGGTGCAAAAAACTTACTTGGGCTGTGTTGCCGGAGCGGCGGGTGCCGCCGGTTCGGCGCTCTTGGTGGGCTCGGCCGCCGCGGGTTTCGCAGCCTCAGCCGCGGGTTTTGCTTCGGCCCTCCTCGGCGAGCCGCCGATGCCTTCTATGTATGGCACGTCGAAGACCTCGATCAGTTCGATGTCAAAGATCAGATCAGCCTTGGCCGGAATGCCGGGATTCTTTGGGTCGCCGGTCTGCCGTCCCTTGTCGCCGTAGGCCAACTGATAAGGAATGAAGAGCCGGCGCTTGCCGCCGACGTGCATGCCCTCAAAGCCCTGATCCCAGCCCGGAATCACGTGGCCAAAGCCCTGCAGAAAGATGATCGGCTGCGCGGCGGCGGTCTTTACCTTGCCGTCGGCGTCCTTGATCGGCTGTCTGGTATTCTCGTCGATCACTGGCGCCGCCGGGTGGTCATACGAGGAGTCGAACTTGCGGCCGTCCGCGGCCAGCCAGCCCGTGTAGGCCACCTTGTAGAGCTTTCTGGGCTCGGCCACCGGGCCGGTGCCGATCTTCACGTCCTGATAGCGCAGCGCGAAGGCGGTCTTGGTCAGCGCCTTTACCGGCGGAATATTGGCGGGCAGCGTGGTGCGGGCGGCAGCGGCGTGCACGGCGGCCTTCGGCGCGGGCTTGGTGGCAGTTTGCGCGGCGGCCACGGTGGCGGCCAGCAGAAGTGCTGTAAATACGGTCGATTTCATGAGCGGGACGATCTCCATCCTTGGTCTGTTCCGAAGTCTATCAGGCTCCAGAAATTTAAGTTAGCGGGCCAGCAGCGCGGCCAGCAGAGCCGTGCGCGGAGCCAGATGTTCGACGAGCAGGTGTTCGTGCGCGGCATGAGCTCCGGCACCCACCGGACCCAGTCCGTCGAGGGTGGGAATGCCGAGCGCGGCAGTAAAGTTGCCGTCGGAGGCTCCACCCGTTGCGGCCTCCTCCAGCGGAAATCCAAGCTCGGCGGCCAATGCGCGGGCTCGACGATACAGACGCACGACGCCGGCCTTTCGCTCCATCGGCGGGCGGTTGATGCCGCCAGCGACCACCAGCGTACAGCGCGGGTCGCGGGTGCGCAGCTTGGCGAACTTTTTCGCGATCCGCTCTCCGTCAGCGCGCTTCTGGATGCGGACATCGACCTCGGCGAAGGCGTGCGCCGGAATCACATTGGTCTTGCTGCCGCCGCCAGCCAGGCCGACGCTGACCGTGAGGCCGCGCTTGGGCTCGGTCCAGCCGTTGACGGTCTCGATGATCCGCGCCAGCTCGCCGAGGGCCGAAACGCCCTTTTCATAGTCGACCCCGGCATGCGCGGCGATGCCGTAAAGGTCAATGCGCCAGTTGCCGGTGCCCTTGCGCGCGGTCTTGACGGCCTCGCCCAGTGCGGCCTCAAGCACGTAGACGGCCGAGCAGTCGCGGGCCAGAGCCTCGGTGACGGGCCGGGAAACCGGGCTGCCCAGCTCCTCTTCGGAGTTGAGCAGAAGCACGATTTCGCGGTCCAGCAGCCGGGCCTCAATCAGCAACTCGATGGCCGTGAAGGCCATGGCGACGCCCGCCTTCATGTCGAGCACGCCCGGGCCAGTGAGTTTCCCCTCGCTCAACTTGTAGGGCATCTGCGCCAGGGTGCCAACCGGCCAGACCGTGTCGAGATGGCCGAGCAGCAGCACGCGATCCTTTGCCTCTTTGCGGCGCGGGCCAAAGTGAGCCTCAAGCAGGTTGCCGCAGCCGCGCTGGCGGTGAATCTTGACGCGACCGCCGAGTTTTTTTGCTTTTTCAGCGGCAATCGCCATGCAGGCATCGACGGCGGCCTTGTCGGTCGAAGGCGATTCGGCGCGCACCAGCGATTCGGTGAAGTGGAGCAGATCCGGCTGTTTGCGGCGCGCTCCGGACAAAAGGGCGCGGGCAGAAACGGGTAAGACGAGTGCGGGAAGCGTCATCGAAGACCTCGGCGATCGGCTGCGATCGAAAGAACTTGGGTGATTCGCCTCGATTTTACTCCGGTGGATTTTCTTTGGAGCGGAAGAAAAGGGGAAAGAATCTTTCGCCAAGAGAATTTTCGAGAAGGAATAAAGAGTTTTACCCCTTCAGAATCTCCAAGTTATTCAAGATGTATGGCATACCGACCGCAGAGTGTTGCAAAAAATCCACAGTGCAAGATTGCTCATTCAGGGGTAGTCTAGGCACATTGCAGAATCTTTCTCTGGAGCTTGCGTCGTTGTCACAGTTTGGGCATATGGAAAGAACAGTGGCCGCGGAGGTCGAATTTGCCGGCGTCGGATTGCATTCCGGCGTGCAGGTGACGATGCGTCTGTTGCCGGCTCCGGCAGGCTCGGGCATCGTGTTGCGGCGCACGGACCTGGATAACTTCGAGATTCCGGCGATTGGTCGCAACGTGGCCAAGGTCAGCTATGCGACTAGTTTGATGCGGCAGGGCGTGCTGATTTCGACGACCGAGCATCTGCTGTCGGCGCTGGTCGGCATGGGCGTCGACAATGTGATCGTCGAGGTGGACAATCTGGAGATTCCCATCCTTGATGGCAGCGCGTTGCCCTATGTGGAGGCCTTTGCCCGCGTCGGCATCCGGACGCAGCGGCGTCGGCGCGAGGTGATTCGCGTGCTCAAGCCCCTCGAGGTGCGCGAGGGCAAAAAGTTCATCGGCGTTTACCCGGACGAAGGCTACAAAATCGATTACAAGATAGATTTCCCGGCGCCGATTGGCCATGAAGAGACCTCGATTGATCTGGCGACCTGCGCCTACGCGACCGAAATTGCCGCGGCACGCACCTTTGGCTACAAGGCCGATGAGAACATGCTGCGCGATATGGGTCTGATTCGCGGCGCGAGCCCGGAGAACGCCATCGTGCTCGGGGCCCAGGGGCCGGAGAACGGGGCGCTGCGCTATCCCGATGAATATGTGCGGCATAAGGTGCTTGACCTGATCGGCGACCTGGCCCTGCTCGGCCGCAGGATCGAGGGGCGTGTGGTGGCGGAACGGGCTGGTCATGCGATGCATGCGGCGCTGGTTTCGCGGCTGCTCAAGGACCGTTCGGCCTGGGAGATGGTGCGGGTTTCGGCAGAGGCCGAGGAACGATTTGACGCGCTGACGGGTGCGTTGCCTGCTTTGGCCAACGCGTAATTTACTTTTCTATAAGAAGAAAGCCAAGAAAAAACCAAGAAAAAATCTGTGCCGATGCGCGGGCCGCTTACACTGGTTCGTCGTAGAAATCCACGCCGTACGATGCTCCAGAAAGGGAGGCTTCGGTGTCGAGGTTTTCCGTGCGCATTCCATGGGTATTGCTGGCCGTGGCGGAACTGGTGCTGCTGGCGGTGCGGTTGCGGCCGTGGGCGGAGCTGGTTCGCCTGTCGGAGCAGGGGGCCGTGGGCTACGATCCGCTGGTCTTTTTATTGGTTTACATCGTTGCTTTGTGTTGGATCGGCGGCAGGCGACCGGAGCCGCTGCAGCAGACGCTGATGGCGGCGAGTGGTCTGGCGATTCCGGCCGGGGTGTTGTCGATGGTTGCGGTGGTGTTGGCGGAACGGTCACAGCCGGTGGCCATTCTGCTTTTACGCTGCGGATTGCTGGCGGCGTCGAGCCTGCTTTGGGGAGCGGCCGGCATCGGGGGTGAGCGGCGGACGGGCAGTCCGCGGGTGGCCATCGTGGCCGGTGTGTGGAGCGGGATGGCCAGTGCGCTGATGGTTGTGGCCGTGCTGTTGGCGCGGGGCTTTTCGTCGTTGAATGTGGCGGCGCTGGCCAGCGACGGGCACTTGATGCTGGGCGATCCGGCCGTCGATGCGCTGGTGATGGTGTTGCAGCGGTCGACGAAGTTCCTGCTGCTTGCGCCGCTGGTGGGCGGTGCGATGGGGCTGTTGCTGGCCTCGGCCGCCATCCAGCGCGAGGAGAAGAAGTTGCGGGAAAGCGAAGCCGACGGCATTGTGCCCCCGCGTGGCCGTCTTCGCTTTCCCTGAAACCAGGCGATTACTTTTCGACGATGTGTACCGGGCTTTCGAGCCGGAAGGTGAGCTGAGACTCGGCGGGCAGCACGATCTGCTTGTTTCCGGTGAAGGCCGATCCGGCGGTTCCTGCACCTGCACCGGCACCGGCGCCGATCAGGGCACCCTTGCCTCCGCCAGCGAGCCCGCCGATGAGAGCGCCAAGGCCCGCGCCGCCGCCGATGAAGCCCGCCGTGCGCTTGCCCTTACCCTTTTCTTCGCGTGCGATGGTCGAGGTCGAGACGGGGTAGCTGCCCCAGCGCGTTTGCACGCGGTCCAGACGCACATCGAGCCGGGCCTCGCCCTTGAAGCGGCCGAGCGACTTGGCGTCGGTCACGGTGCCGTCGGCGCGCGCGCCCCGGGCGATGACGATCTGGCCGTTGACGAGAACGTTGTTTGCCACCGAGGCCGAGAAGCTGTCGCCGGTCTGGCTAATCTTGGAGCCCAGCGTGCGGTCAATGCGGACCGGGATGCGGGTTCCGGCTGGGAGCACGATGGTGGCTGGCGGAGGCGGACCTTGCACTGAGGCAGCGGGCTTGGTCGAGGCATACTGCGGCGTGGACGCCGAGGTTTGCGTTGCCGTCGGCTGCGAGGAGGGCTGGCTGACCGTTGCGGGTTGCGTGGTCGACGCCTGTTGGGCGGCATTGCCGGCGGCCGGTTGGCTGGCGGGCTTGCAGGCGCTCAGGCTGAGGGCCAGCAGAGGAAGAACGAGAAAACTGCGATCAATTTGCATCGGGAAACTCCTGGGGGAGGTGTTCTTGCTGAACGATCTGTCTCCATCCTGCCCCTTTTAGATGCAAAAAGCGCGACGAAGTATGGATGGAATGCAAAAAGAAGGGGCAACCTGACAACAGGCTGCCCCCTCTTTTTTTGTTGCGGTGCGGTTTAGAGCATTTTTCCAATCCATGTGCAGTGTCCGGTTGCGTGCATCCTGCTTTCGCTCTACAGCAATGGGAAAAACGCTTTATGGAAGGAAGTAGCGGAAGCTGGTGAAGAACATCGGCTCGATGCCCTTGGCGCCGATGCCATTCAGCCCCGACCAGCCGTTGCGGACGATGTAGCCGTACTGCACGCCCTGCGCCAGACGGCCCCGGTCGCCCTTGTAGAAGTTGAGCCAGTAACCGGCGGTGGCCTCTTGCACGCTGCGCGTCTGCGCGCCGCAGGAGGCTCCGGCATAGTAGCCGGTGGAGCCGCCGTTGTATCCCGGTGCGGTCGTGGCCAGGCAGGACGAGTTATCGAGCAGGCGCGAGCCGTAACCGACGGCGGCGGCCGCAGCAGTGTAGTGCGCGCCCCAGGTGCCGCCAGCGGCCAGTTGCGCCGAGGTCGGCGCGGTGGTGCAACTGGTGGCTCCGGTGGGCAGAAAGCAGGGCGAAGAGCCAATCTTCAGCGTGGTGGCCGTGGGGCTCTGGAAGTCGGCGCGGCTGGCGTAGTCGCCACCGTAGTAGGCGTAGAGGGTCAGCCGCGGGGTGGGCGTGAGCTCGGCCGAGGCGATGCCGGAGAGGTTATGAATCGGCTCGAGTCCGCCCCAACGGTTGGTGGTCGCATCGGGCAGCGTGGAGTCGCCGTAGCGACCGACGCCGGGGCCATAGAGTCCCTTGAGGCCGAGGGTGAATTTGTCGACGATCACCGGCACGCGCGCACTGGCACCGATGCCGCCGAGCGCGATGCTGTTGTTGAAGCTGCCTGAGGTCGACAGCGCGGGGGCGACGGGGCTGCAGCCGGTGGTGCCCTTCGGGCAGCTCACGTCGTAGAGTCCGCCGTAGAGCTGGCGGTCGGTGGTTTCGCCGGGAAAGACGGTTTCATGTGCGAAGCGGGCGATGCCGAAGATTTCATAGTGGCCACGGCCCGGATCGAAGGCGGCCTTGACGAGCACGTCGGGCGCTTGATTGAAGGATATGTTGGCCAGATTCGAGCAGGCGCTGACGGTCTTGTAGACCGGCGTCCAACTGCTGGTGGCGCCCGTGCCCTGGCTGGTATAGCTGACGATGGTGGTGCTGGTGGTGCAGGAACTGATGGCCTGATTGAGCAGGCCCGCACCTGCTCCGGCCGTGCCGAGCACCGCGTAGGGCGTATTGCCGGCCAGCGTGGCGGTGTAGAGAATCTGCGGATTCTCAATGGAGGCGGCGAACGCGACCTTCGGGAAGAGCTTGGTCAGGCGTAAAAATCCGCCACGGTTCCAGACGAGACCGGCCACGTAATTCGGATCGATCTGCAGAGGCAGTGCAATGGAGCTGGCGGCGGTCGAGATGCCCTTGCGATTTTCCGCAGACAGTGACCAGCCTTGGCCGCCGGAGATGATCCAGTGATGGCTGGTTTCGGTTTCGAGCAGGGCCAGACGCTGGCGCAGCAGATAGCTGTTGGTCTGATTGTTGTTCGAGGTGGTGCCGACGCCGAGAAAGTCCGCCTCGACATAGCCGCGCAGCGTGCCCCAGCCGAGCTTGCCCTCGCCGAGCAGGCTCAGGCGCGATTGCCGTCCGCTGACGAAGGTCTCGCTGAGCGCGTAGGCATCGGCGTGCTCGTAGGGAATGGAACTGAGCGCGGTAGGCAACTCGCCGCCGGTCGAGTGGGCGCGATAGACGACATCGCCGCTGAAGAAGCCACCCGGGGTGAGCGTGATGCCCTTGTAGTGCAACTCCGTCGGCGCGGTGAGCGCGGTCTTCACCGCTTTGGTTTCCGCAGCAAGTGCGACCTGCGAGCCCTTCAACGCGGAGACGGCAGAGGAGAGCGTCGCAACCGAAGAGGCGTTTTGCTGCTCGACCTGTCCGCTGGTTTGCGCGGCTGCTGCGGCTTGCTCGGCCTTGGTCTCGGCGCGCAGAGCGGCGGCTTCGGCCTTTTGCGCCTGTGCGTCTTTTTGCGCCAGACCGGATTTGAGCGTTGCAATCTCGGCGGCCTGCGCGGCGACGGCACGCTGCAGTTCTTCGATTTGCTTGGCGACAGTGCTTTGCGGTGACGCGGCGCGGGGCGTGCTTTTTTTGTGCGTGGCGGTGGCTCGACGGACTTGTGCCTGCGCGGTCAAAAGTGGAAATGCGCTCAGGCCTGCCAGCAACAGCAGACTGACCGCGCAACGGGCTGCGATGCGGTTTTCCTTGCACGGATGCGCAGCATCGGCATGAGGGCGGAGTAAGTCGATCATGAGAGAGCTATCGGCGATTATCCCGTTTTTCGAGAGGGATAGTGCAGCAAACAAGTACCCGTTCTTATTGCGCAAAGGTAATTCCCGGTGTTGAACAAAATGTGACCATGCTTGCATAAATTCGCATTAAAGGCTGAAGCCGTCTTGCTCAAGGTCGATACGGAGAGGGGGGAGTGCATGTATGCAATGGACGATTAAGAAAAAACTTCTTTTTGCATTTGGCCTTGTGGGCGTGATGTTGGCCGCATGGGCTCTGGCATCTTTTATTGCGCAGCGTGAGGCGCAGAAGACCGAACAGGCGGTTGCGCAAACCGGACATGTGGTCAGCGACATGGAGTTCATCCATGCCTATGTGCTGGGTGTGACGACGCACCAGCGCGCGTATCTGATTGGCGGCGATGAGAAAAACCTAAGCGAAATTACTGCATTGCGCGCGAATGCGGCACCGGTGCTGGTCAGCATGGCTGAACGGCTCAGCCGCGATCCTGACCAGAAGGCGCGCTGGGACAAAGTCCTGCAGTTGATCAAGCAGCGACGCGGCGTCGTGGATCAACTGAATACCGCGCGCAAAAGCGGCGGCTTTGAGGCGGCGCGCCAACTGTTTACCAGTGGCGAGGATGATCGCCTGCAGACGGAGATCGAAGCACAATTTAACGAGATCAAGACGACGGCTGCCGAGCATCTTGCGCAGTATGAAAAAGACAATGCATCCCTGCAGACACGGCTGTCGATCTTCGAGGGCATCGGGCTGCTGTTCGCCATTGTGGTGTTGAGTTCGATTGCGGTGACGCTGATCCGCTCGATCTCTCGCAACGTGGAGATTTCGGTCGAGCAACTGGAGGCGATCGCGCACAAGGATCTGTCGCAAGCCAACGCGAAAGCAGCCAGCAATGACGAATTGGCGGTAGCGATCAAGGCGATCAATGACACGCGCACGGCCATTGCCGGGGCGTTGAAGAACGTGGCGAAGGCCTCCGCGCAGGTGGCCACGGCCGGTGCCGAGATTGAATCGACAAGTCGGGAGATTTCAGAGTCGACGCGCGCCGAGCAGGGCGAGGTGGAACGTTTTGCCTCGTCGTTGACCGAGATGAATGCGGCGACGATGAACGTGGCCGAGCACGCCGCCAATGCGTCGCGGGCCGCCAATGATGCCGTGGCCACGGCCATGACCGGTCGCGAGGTGGTGCAGCAGACCGAGCAGGCCATGAATCGCATCAGTGAAACGGTGCGCGAGGCTTCGGCCAACATCACTTCACTGGGCGAGGTGACAAACTCGATCGGCGAGGTGGTCAAGATTATTCAGGAGATTGCCGGGCAGACCAATCTGCTGGCGCT
>DBTV01000050.1:29035-33600 GCA_002307235.1 Acidobacteriaceae bacterium UBA1307 | reverse complement strand
GCGGCCATCGAGGCGGCGCGCGCCGGTGAGCAGGGCAAGGGATTTGCCGTGGTGGCACAGGAGGTTCGCCAGCTTGCCGAGCGCACCACCAAGTTCACCGGAGAGATCGCAAACAAGATCGAGTCGGTGCAGCAGGGAGCGAAACGCGCCGTCAGTTCCATGCAGCAGGGCGAAGATGTGGTGACCGATGGCGTGCGGCAGTTCCAGGAGGTAGCCGCGTCGCTCGAGATGATTACCGCGCAGATTGAGTCCGCGCAGCAGGGCATCTCCATGATTGCCTCGGCAACCACGGAGCAGTCGGCCGAGAGCGAAGGGTTGACGCATAGCATCAACAGCATCTCTTCTGAGGTGTCGCTGATTACCGGCAAGGTGGAACAGAGCGCGCAGGCATGCTCGGAGTTGGCGCATCTGGCGGCGAGCCTGCAACAGGTCGTCGACGAGTTCCGGTTGCCCGCGTAGAGCATCTCTGCTGAAGGTATAGAGCGCGTCAATGCCGCTTCGTTGACGCGACAGCTCAGGGAGCGGCAACCTCGCAAGTCTTTCGCCTCGGCATAGCATCAGGAGAGATGCTCTCGTTGTTACTCAGAGCCAACCGCGCGCGCGTGCAATGCGGGCAGCGTCGATGCGGTTGGCGGCACCAAGTTTCGTGATGGCTTCGGAGAGATAGTTGCGCACGGTGCCTTCGGAGAGATGAAGGTCGCTGGCGATTTCAGACGAGGTGCGTCCTTCGCCGGCCAGTCGCAGAATCTGGCGTTCGCGGTCGGAGAGCGGGTCTACGTCGGCCTCCCAGGCATCGGCGGCAAGGTCGGGATCGATGGCGCGCAGCCCGGTGTGAACGCGCCGGATGGCCTCGGCCAACTCGCTCACCGGCCGCTCCTTGAGCAGATAGCCGCGGGCACCGGCGTCGAGGGCGCGGCGCAGATAGCCGGGCCGCGCGAATGTTGTGAGAATGATGACGCGGGCCGCGCTCTCGGCGTGCTTGAGATCGGCCGCCAGTTCAAGGCCCGAGCGCTCGGGCATCTCGATATCGGTGACGACCACATCGGGCGCCGTTGCGCCAGCCAGCTTGAGCGCCTCGCGACCATTGATGGCCTCGGCGACGACCGTAATATCGGCTTCAAGATTGAGCAGTGCGGCGAGCGCGCCGCGCAGCATGGTCTGGTCTTCGGCGATGAGCACGCGGATGGGATGAGCCGATTTTTCAGGTGTGTTCATGACGCCGTTCCTTCGCGGAGGGGCAGCGTGAGTGTCAGCCGCGTGCCCCGATGGTTTTCCGTGCCGCTCTCGATCAACAAACGACCCTCCAGCGATTCGATGCGCTCCCGCATGCCGCGCAGGCCGTTGCCCTCGCGCTCAATGGCGTGTGGACCGTCGTCTTCGATCATCAAGGTGCGCTGACCCGCGTCGGCGCTCCAACGCAGGTGGCAGGTGGTGGCGTGAGCGTGGCGCACGATATTGGTGACGGCCTCGCGCAGAGCCAGCGAGAGCGCGGTCTCTTCTTGCGGGCTGAGTGCGCCGGCAGGCAGGGGGGCGGCGTCGAGCGTGACTCCGGCGGCATCAAGGGTGCTGCGCGCGGTTTCTATCTCGGCGGCAAGACCATGGGCGCGATAGCCGACGATGGCCTCGCGAATCTCTTTGAGCGCAGTGCGTGCGGTGCGTTCGACGTCGCCGATCTCGGCCGTCGCGCGTGCTGGATCGAGCGGGATGAGGCGACCGGCGAGTTCGGCCTTGAGAATGACGACGGAGAGCGTGTGCCCCAGAACGTCGTGCAGATCGCGCGCGATGCGTTCGCGCTCGGCCACGGCGGCAAGGGCAATGTTCTCGTCCTGCGCGGCGATCAGCTTGGCTTCGGTGCGGTGTTGGCGGGCCTGAAAGATGTTGCCAATGCCCATGGTGATCATCAAAAACAGGGTGATCAGCGTCTGTGTCCAGCTCAAGTGAAAAAGGCTTTTGGGGGCGGTGAAGTGAAAGAGGTAGCCTTCCAGAAGAACGGCGGCGCACGCGGCGGTGAAGAGTTTGAGAACAAGACGGACCGAGGGCGTGCTGAACGGCAAAAAACTTGCCACATAGATAAAAAACGCCGAGCCGCCCGAATTCCAGGGATAGACCAGGAGACCGAGCACAAAGGTTGCGGCGATCATCCGGTAGGCGGTGGCGTTGCCCATGCCGCTGTTGTGGTGATGGCTGGGAGCGCTGGAGAGCTGCACGGCGCGGAAATACGCCGCATAGATCGGGCAAAAGATCAGAAGGGCCGCGATGGATCCGACCCAGGTCCAGAGACGCGGCTCGAAAATCGGATCGATAAAAAGAAAGCCTGTGTAAGCGAACCAGACCCATTTCCAGTGATGGGTCGGATGTTTCGCGATGGCGTCGGAGGAGGTCATAGGCTCTTGCATTGAAGTGTACGACAGGATGTCAGGAATTTTGCTCAAGACGCCGGTAGGCGAGCGAGGCGACGCCGAGCATCAGCAGTGTGAAGCCGAGCAGCCCGCACCAGTGGCTTGCGCTTGAGCCGATGCTGGGCGCGCCCAGTACGCCGAGCATGAGTTGCGCCAGATGATAGGTGGGCAGAAGCAGCGCGAATTTTTGCAGCAGTTGCGGCAGCATGGTGATGGGAATCCACAGGCCGCCGCAGAAGCTCATGGGCAGATAGATCATGTTGGCGATGCCCGGCGCGGCGCTGAAGGGCACGAAGAGAGCCAGGGCCATGCCCATGCAGGCGAAGGGAATGACGCCCACGATGGAGAGCGCCACCATGCGCGCGCCTTCGGACAGGCTCAGCGGCACATGGCCGACGATGATGCCCAGGCCCGCAAGCAGGCTCACGATGAGAATGCCGAAGACCGCCGCGGAGCCGCACTTGGCCAGCAGATAGGCGGCGGGCGGCATGGGGCTTGAACGCTTCAGGTCGAGCCATCCGGCGGCAAGTTCGCTGGCGAGGTTGATGCCTACGCCGAACAGTGCAGCGGCGACGATGCCCATGACTGCGTATCCGGCCAGCATGTACTTGGCCACCGAGAGGTTGGCGATCTGCTCACCGCGGTTCATCACCAGCCCGAAAAAGATATAAAACACGACGGGGAATCCGATGACCGAAAGGGCAAAACTGCGCGTGCGAAACAGGCGCAGAAACTCATAGCGAGCCTCGCGCAGAAACAGGCGCAGCGTGCGATGGCGAGTGCCCGCGTGGACGACGGCGACGAGAGGTAGTGTGGACATGGTGCACTCCTTGGCGTTGGTTTTCGTGATTCGGCAAAAGGAAAATCAGTTTTGCTCGGAGGTGAGCGCGAGAAAGGCGTCTTCGAGCTTCTGGCTCTGGACTTCAAGCGCATGCAGCGATGGATCGCGTGCGAGCAATGTGCGGAGCGTGGCCTCGACCTCGGTGCTGGTCACCGTGGTCAGATCGTCGATCGATTCTGCGCCGGTGACGCCAGGCATGCTCAGCAGAATCTGCGCTGAAAGCGAGGTGATGCAGCGAATCGTTTTGCTGGCGGCAGCGCCCGGGATCGATCCGTGCGCTTTGACCTCGGCGGGAGTGCCCGCGCAAACCACGCGCCCCTTGTTGATGACCACAACGCGATGCGCCAGCGCGTCGGCCTCTTCCAGATAATGCGTGGTGAGCAGTACGGTTTTGCCGCGAGCGGCGAGCGAACGAATCTGCTCCCAGAGGCCGCGCCGCGCCTGGATATCGAGGCCCACGGTTGGTTCATCGAGAAAGATCAGATCAGGATCGCCCGCCAGCGCGAGGGCAAACAGCGCTCTCTGTTTTTGCCCGCCGGAGAGCTGTCCGAACATGCGCTCTTCCATGCCCGCAAGCCCGGCGGCAGTGACGATCTCCGCGTAGGGCATGGGGCTTGGATAGTAGCCGCGAAAGAGGTCGATGTGTTCGCGCACACGCAGCATCTCCGGCGCTTTGCCCACCTGTAACATCACGCCAACATGCTGCCGCGCCGAGGACGCGCGCGGGTCCGCGCCCAAGATCTGCACCGTGCCGGAGCTGGGCGAGCTCAAACCCATCAGCAGTTTGATGGCCGTCGATTTGCCCGCGCCATTGGGGCCGAGCAGCGCCACGATCTCACCACGGCGCAGGCTGAGTGAAAGATCATCGAGAGCTACAACGCCATTGCGATAGCGCTTGGTGACGCCGCTGAGCGAGGCGATGGTTTCTGTCGTGGTCTCCGTGTGTGCGGAGGATTCAGTGGATGCGACAACGGTGCTCATGGCTCGCTCCTTCAACGTTCTGGAGCAAGTATGGAGGCGGGCGCGCGCCCGGGGCAGTGTGATCCGTCAGCAAAGAGGGATGACAATTGTCATCCCGTGTGCAGACGCAAAAAGAGCGGGGAATGTATCCCCGCCCTTTTTGCGTTCTTCATCGAACCAGCTACAGTGCCCAGGTTAGATGTCGAGGTTCTTCACGTCGAGTGCGTTGTCTTCGATGAACTTGCGGCGCTTCTCGACGTCCTCGCCCATCAGCGTGGTGAAGATCTCGTCGGTCTCAACCATGTCTTCGAGCTTGACGGTGAGCAGCGTGCGCCGCTCGGGATCCATGGTGGTCTCCCAGAGCT
>DBTV01000050.1:27942-28787 GCA_002307235.1 Acidobacteriaceae bacterium UBA1307 | reverse complement strand
TCCATGGTGGTCTCCCAGAGCTGCGAGCTGGTCATCTCGCCGAGGCCCTTGTAACGCTGGACCTGATAGTCCTTCTTGCCCTGATCGACGATGAAGGTGAACAGATCGCGTGCTGTCTGCTTTTCGACCGGCTCGCGCGAGGCGCGGACGGCGCGCTTCGTCTGCTTGGTCTCGACCGGCGCTTCTGTCGCCTCGGTCTCTTCGTCTTCGTCGGAGGCTGCGGTCTGCGCCTTGCTCAGGTATTCGATGACGAACGGCGGCTCAAGATCCTGCTTGATCTGCGCGTACTTGGTCATCATCTGCCGGAACTCGGGTGTGGCCGACAGAGCGCGATCAATGTGCCGCGTGGCGCCTTGCGCGTCCACAAAGCTGACCGACCAGGTTTGCGTCTCCTCGTCCAGTTGCGGCTCGTGCACCTTGAACTCGTCGCTCTCGGTCTCGGCGGCCTTCACCAGCCAGGAATGCACCTTGGCGATCTTTTCAGGCACCTGACCGTTGTTTGACTCGAAGTCGGAGCGCTGTGTCAGCTCGGCCAGCGCGAGAAACTCGGTGAGCTTCTCATTGCGCAGATGCTTGTCGACCTTCTCGACAAAGCCGAGGTAGTCGTTGAGCGTCGACATGAAGCGGGCCAGTTCGCCGCCCTCGATCAGGCTCTTGGCTGCGCCGTGGCGCACCGAGATGCCGTCGCAGGCGCGGTTGACCATGACCTTCACAAAGTCGCGCTCGTTTTTGATGTACTGCTCGGCGCGGCCCTTTTTGACCTTGAACAGCGGCGGCTGCGCAATGCAGACGTGGCCGCGCTTGATCAGCTCCGTCATGTGACGGAAGAAGAAGGTCAGCAGCAG
>DBTV01000050.1:0-27693 GCA_002307235.1 Acidobacteriaceae bacterium UBA1307 | reverse complement strand
AGAAGAAGGTCAGCAGCAGCGTACGGATGTGCGAGCCGTCGACGTCGGCATCGGTCATCAGAATGATCTTGCCGTAGCGCAGCTTTGAAATGTCGAAGTCGTCCTTGCCAACGCCGCAACCAAAGGCGGTGATCATGTTGCGGATTTCCTCGTGGCCGAGCATCTTGTCGTAGCGTGCCTTCTCGACGTTGAGGATCTTGCCGCGCAGGGGAAGAATCGCCTGGAAGCGGCGGTCGCGGCCCTGCTTGGCGGTGCCGCCTGCCGACTCACCCTCGACGAGGTAGATTTCGCAGCGTTGCGGATCGCGCTCGGAGCAGTCGGCCAGCTTGCCGGGCAAACCACCGGAATCGAGTGCGCCCTTGCGGCGGGTCAGGTCACGGGCCTTGCGCGCGGCCTCGCGGGCACGCGATGCCTCGACGGCCTTGTTGATGATGCGCTTGGCGACCGGCGGGTTCTGCTCAAGGAAGGCGCCAAGCCGCTCGTTGACGAAGGCCTGCACGGTGCCGGCGATGTCGGAGTTGAGCTTGCCCTTGGTCTGGCCTTCGAACTGCGGCTGCGGCAGCTTCACGCTGATGACTGCGACCAGGCCCTCGCGCACATCGTCGCCGCTCAGGTTCTCCTTCATGTCCTTGAAGAGACCGAGCTGCTGGCCGATGGCGTTGACGGTGCGGGTCAGCGCGGTGCGGAAGCCGGACAGATGCGTGCCGCCATCCACCGTATTGATGTTGTTCGCGAAGCTGAAGATCGTCTCCGAATAGGTGTCGTTGTACTGGAGGGCGATCTCGATGGCGACGCCGTCGCGCATGGCCTCCATGACGATCGGCTTGTCATGCAGCACGGTCTTGCCGCGATTCAGATGCTTGACGAACTCGGCAATGCCGCCAGCGTAGCGGAACTCGCTGTGACGCGGCTCGCCGGTCTTGGCGTCGGCGGTGCGCTCGTCGGTGAGCGTGATAACCAGGCCCTTGTTGAGGAAGGCCATCTCGCGCAGACGCTGCGCCAGCGTGTCGTAGTTGTACTCGGTGACCGAGAAGATCGACTTGTCGGGCAGGAAGTGAACCTTGGTGCCACGGCGCTTGGTCGTGCCGACCTTGCGCAACTCGCTGACCGGATCGCCGCAACTGAAGTCCATCTCCCAGGTGTGGCCGTCGCGGCAGATCTCGACGTTGAACTCCTGCGCGAGCGCGTTGACGCAACTGACGCCGACGCCGTGCAGACCGCCCGAGACCTTGTAGGTCGAGGCATCAAACTTGCCGCCGGCATGCAGAATGGTGAGCACGACCTGAACGGCCGGCATCTGCTTGCCATTGGGCAAAGTCTTCATATCGACAGGGATGCCACGGCCATCGTCAACAACGGTCACCGAGTTGTCGACATGGATGATGACGTCAATCCGCGTCGCGTAACCGGCCAGCGCCTCGTCGACCGAGTTGTCGACCACCTCATAAACAAGGTGATGCAAGCCCATCTCGCCGGTCGAGCCGATATACATGGCCGGCCGGAGACGAACTGCCTCAAGGCCTTCGAGGACCTTGATGTTTTCGCTCGTGTAGCTGTCGTTATCGCCGTGGTCGTGATGTGCAGTCGTGCTTAAAGGTTCAGTCGCCATAAGAGTCCGTTTTGCTGTGTGCCGTCGAGAGATCGTTGTCGAGGAGTCCGGAGGAGGCCGGGGACCGGCTCTGGCCGGAGAAGACGCGATTAACTTGCAGAAAAATCGAGGTCTAGAGCAGCGTCTACTTAGCATTATTTTACCACGCTGCGGCAGAAAATCGGCCTCGGGGCCTGGGGAGCCGCGCGCTGCGACGGGGCTCAAGAAAATGAACGTTTTTGTGTACTAAATGTAAAACAAATGACGTCGGTAATTCTGTTCATGACTACTTGTGTAACTATAAGAAAAATATAGACTTATTTTAAAATCTAGGATACGATTTTTTTGTACGAAATCCCCGGCTCAGTGAGCCGAAAAAATCTCAAGGAGTTACCATTATGAAACTAGCCATTCGTGTTCTCGCCCTCCTGATCGTTTTTGCTGGCCTGGCAGCCGCCAAGGTTTCCAAGGCAACTCCCGTGACGGCAAAGACCCCGGCCTCCATTAGCCAGCTCACCGCAGCTTCGGCAAGGCCAGTTCCGTTTTGCGTTCCCTTTCGTTGCGACCTCTGGTAGAACCTGCTTGGCATTTCCCACAAAAGTGCCAGCGCGAATTGCAGTTTCCGGTTGAGGGACAGGGCCTTTGGCGCTATTCTGAGAGCGTTCTCAGGAGTGAAAGCCGATGTTGTCTCTGTCCCCTGACATGGTCTTGGTGGCGCTGGTGGGCGTGGAAACGCTGCTCACCATTACCCTTGGGTATTTATTCTGGAAACGGCAGCTTCATCGGACGTTTCGAATGATGGGCCGGTACTTGGCTCTTCAGGCCTGCACTGCTCCCATATTTCTTCTTTTTTTCGAAGAATGCGAACGCACGCATGCGATGTTTTGGTGCGCGGGGTATTTTCTTCTTTCCTGGGCTATCTACGTGGCCAATGCCATTTTTCTTTACTTCATCTGCATAGAAGTTTTCCGTCATGCGCTTGCAGCTTTTCCGGGGCTCTCTAGATTGGGCATTGTCATCTTCCGTTGGGCGGCGGTAGTTTCGGTTCTCGTCGCATTCTCAACGGGCTCGTTTGCGCACGCGGGCATTCGCATCATTCCCGAGATCGCTTCCCGCCTGATGCACTCTGTCAGCGTTCTTGAACTCTGCCTGCTTGCCTTCCTGTGCCTGAGCATGAATGCGCTGCAGTTGTCGGTGCGGGATCTCTCCTTCGGACTCTCCCTCGGTTTTGGTTTGCTCTCGGCCAACGACTTTATTGCATCGACATTTGTCTCTCGCTATAGCTCGCTTGCGTCAGCGTGGCAGTTTGTTTTTGAAGTGATCAACTTGCTGGCTTTTGGCGTCTGGATCATCTATTCCTTGCAGCCGCAGAAGAAGCGCATGCCGATGATGATTCCGGCAGACTCGACGATCTATCGCTGGAACGAGATTGCTTCGGCGCTGGGGCACACGGGTACGAAGGTTGCCGTGCCGCAGCCGGCCGATGGCTTCTTCCTGTCGGACGTGGAGAATGTGGTGGAAAAGGTGCTGGCGCGCAACATGCAGAAGCGCGAATCCGAGTCGTAGCACGCAGCGGATGGTGATCGTTTGCAGGGCTCAGGTTTCAGGGTACAGAAAAGCGGTGAGCCGAGGCTCACCGCTTTTCTGTGTTCGATGGGTTCAGGTGAGATTGGAGCAAAAGAAAGACCGCAGCGAGGCTGCGGTCTTTGCTTTGTGCTTTGAAACCGAGCTTACTCGGCGAGCGGTTCAATCGCCGCGAAGCGACCGCGGTTGCCGTGGTCAGAGAACTTGACGGTTCCCGAAACCTTGGCGAACAACGTGTCGTCCGAGCCGATGCCGACGTTGGCGCCGGGCTTGATCTTGGTGCCGCGCTGACGCATGATGATCGTGCCGCCGGTGACAACCTGACCGCCAAAAGCCTTGACGCCCAGCCGCTGCGCATTCGAATCGCGTCCGTTTGTGGAGCTACCTCCACCCTTTTTGTGTGCCATGACAGAATTCCCTTCTGAAAGAGTGTGCGCTGCCTACTTGGCGGCGTTATAGGTCACGCCATCGGCCTCAATGGCCTTGATGCGCACCTCGGTAAAGTTCTGACGGTGTCCCTGCAGCTTTTTGTACTGCTTCTTGCGCTTGTAGTGGAAGACCAGAATCTTGTCGCCACGGCCTTCGCCAAGAATCTCAGCGGTTACCTTGGCGGCCGACGGCTTGGCAATGGTGCCAGGCTCGCCGCTGATGGCCAGAACATCGCTGAACTCGACGGTCTGGTTCTCCGACTGGATCGTTTCGATCTTGACCACATCGCCGGGCGCGACGCGATACTGCTTGCCACCGGTGCGAATCACTGCGTACATGACAAATCCTCCAGCACGCTGGGTTTCGAGCCAGGTGCATCAAACTCGTTTCGTGTGCTTCGTTGGGGCGGATACAGGGGACTGCACCGGGAGGGGGCCGCACACACGCCTTGGAAGGCGGCGAACCCACTACTCTTCCGCGCACCCTCTTCGAGAGTGCATCGCCAAACTCTAAGATTCTATCGTTAAAGCGGGCCTCGGGTCAACGACAGAATGGCGCGGCGGTTGGCGTACTTCCGCTCTGGCAGTTGCACTGCGTCCCGTTATACTTCAAACCATGCAGTCTGAAGCATTTGTCAGCGTGGTGCTGACCGAACTGAATGAAGCCGAAGAGATCGCCCGCGCGGTCGACAGCCTCCTTGCCCAAGAGCCCGGAGCGGCCGAGGTGGTCGTGGTCGACGGCGGATCGAGCGATGGAACCTGGGAATGGCTCGAGGCCCGGGCCAAAATAGAGCCGCGCCTGATCGCGATTCGGGACGAGTCGTGCAGCCTGAAGCACTCCGATGGGCCGGTCTCGCGCGGGCGCAATGTGGCGATCCGGGCGGCAAAGTCGGCCATCATTGCCTGCGCCGACGCCGGATGCACCTATGCGCCGGGGTGGCTGGCCAACCTGACGGCGCCGATTGCGCGTGGTGAAAGCGAGTACGCACTGGGCGGCTCGTTGCTGGACCCGCATGGGCCGACGGCCTGGGATGTGGCCTCGGCGCCGTATTTCAGCGTGCAACTGGATCCGAATGCGCCGACCAAGTCCTGCACGGCGCGCTCGATGGCCTTTACGCGGGCTTTATGGGAGCGGGTGGGCGGATTCCCCGAAGAGGTTCTGGTCGGCGAGGACACACTGTTCGATTTTGCAGCGCGCCGCGCGACCTCGACGGCCTTTGTGAACAACGCCAAGGCGATGTACCGGCCGCAGAATACCTACTATCTGGCCTGCCATCAGATGGCCCGCTACGCAATGAGCGACGGGATGGCGCGGGTGCGCACGGCGCGTCTGGTGCGCAATGCGGCGCGTTGCCTGCTGGAGGTGGCGGCTCTGGCTGCTCTGCTCTGGACGCCCTGGATCTTTGTGATCGCACTGGGGATCGAACTGCATTACGGCTTCCGGCGCGATGGTGTGCGAGTGGCGCGCTATGGACTGCGGGCGGTCGCGGCGCGGCTGGCCTTTTCGGTCTCGGTGCCCTGGGTTGTGGCCTGGAATCATGCGCTGGGCCTGGTCCGGCGCGAGCGGCAGACCAACTGGCAAAACAGAGGACAGTGATCAGGCTATGGACTGATCCCTGTTCACTGTTGTTTTGGAACGACATAGAAAAGAATGGCGCCGTAGTGGGCAAAGCTGCCGGCGAGCACGAATAAATGCCAGGTGGCGTGGAAGTAGCGCAGCCGGCCGAGCGCGAAAAAGATAATGCCGAAGGTATAGAAGAGCCCGCCGGCGGCCAGCCACGCCATGCCTCGCGCGCCGATGGCGTGCTCGAGAGGCACGATCGCGAAGACGATAAACCAGCCCTGAAAAAGATACACCAGCGTTGAAAAGGTCTCGAAGCGTCCCACGGCGAAGCTCTTGAAGAGGACGCCGGCCGCGGCCAGTCCCCAGACCACGGCCAGAATCGACCACGCCAGCGGGCCGTGCAGGCTGACCAGCATGAAGGGCGTATAGGTGCCGGCGATCAGCAGATAGATGGCTGCATGGTCCAGAATCTGAAAGACATGGCGTGCCCGGGTGAGAACCAGCGAGTGGTAGAGCGAGGAGCAGACGTAGACCAGCACCAGCGTGACGGAAAAGATGGCGCAGGAGAGAATCAGTCGCGCCGAGCCGTGGCTTGCGGCGACCAGGAGCCAGAGCGCACCGATGAGAGCCAATACGGCTCCGACGCCGTGGGTGATGGCGTTGGCCAGAATGTCGCCGAGTCTTTGAGAAGACTGCACATCCTGATCATAGTCCCGGGTTCCGAATCGGGAGTGGCCGCCGGAATGGAATCGCGCGGAGACCGCGGCGGCCTTTGCCGTGGCGTGAGCGAATCCGAGTCGCTAGCTTCGAGACAGAGCTCCTGGAAGGCGCGAAAGCGGCCTCTTCCAGAGCAGACGGGGAAGGGTGCGGCGCAAGGCATGAGTGGACTAGAGCTGACCGGACGGCTGACCGAGGTGGCGGCGGACTACCAGCAGATTCTCAAGAAGAATCCGAAGGATGTAAAGGCTCTTCTGGGGATGGGACTGGTGGCGGTGGCCAGCGGGCAGACCGAGGCCGCGATCAAAATGGCCGGAGCGGCCGTGCGCATGGCACCGCGGATGGGCACGGCCTGGGTGACGCTCGGCCAGGCGCTGAAGGCGGCGGGGCGGTTGCAGGAGGCCGAGACTGCCTATCGCGAGGCGATCTCGCTCGATGGCATGGATCCGCTGGCGCGGCAGGGACTCGGCGAGTTGCGGTTGGCCGAGGAAAAGGGCGAGCAGGCCGTCCTCGAGTTTGATTTGGCATTGCGCCGCATGCCGATGATGCCGGCGGCGTTGATGGGCATGGGCAATGCGTTGGCCATGGTCGGCAGAAACGAGGAAGCCTACGGCTATTACGAAAAGCTGCTGGGCATGCCGTCGCCGGAGCCGGAGGCCGAGTTTTCGGCGGCCTTTGTGCTCTCGCGGATGGGGCGGACCAAGGAGGCGATTCGCTACTATCGGCGCGCGGTGCGCCGCAAGCCGGACTTTGCTTCGGCATGGATGAATCTGGGCTGTCTGCTGCATGACGAAGGCCATGACATCTATGCGGAATCGGCGCTGCAGCGGGCGGTTGAACTGCGTCCGGACATGGTGAATGGCTGGCTGAATCTGGCGCTGCTTGAGCGGGGACGCAAGCAGCCGGAGAAGGCTGAAGAGTATCTGCGCAAGGCCTTCGCGCTGAATCCGGAGTTTGTCGATACGGCGGTGACCTGGTGCCAGTTGCGCTCGACAGAAAATGATCAGGCCGGAGCCTGGGCGTGGCTGCGCTGGGCGCTGCTGCGCGAGCCGGAGCATGCCGAGGCCCTGAATATGCAGGGAATTCTGTTGCACAAAGATCTGCGGACCGAGGAGGCGATTGCCTGCTTTGCGCGGGCTGAGGCGCTGGGACACAGGGCGGCGACCTCCAATCGCGCCAATGTGCTGCTGGATCTGGGGCGGATGGCCGAGGCGCTTGCGGCGCACAAAAAGGCCGCCGCGGATGCGCCTGATTGCGCCGGAGCGCGGTATAACCTGGCGCTGACCCGGTTGCGCATGGGCGAGTGGAAAGAGGGCTGGCCCGAGTATGAGGCGCGCTGGCGCTTTCGCGAGGTGCACTCCCGGCAGCGCGTCTTTCGCCAGCCGCGCTGGACCGGCGAGCCGCTGCACGGCGAAGCGGTGCTGCTGCATGCCGAGCAGGGGCTGGGCGACTCGATTCAGTTCAGCCGCTTTGCGGCGCTGGTGGCCGCGCGCGGTGGCCGTCCCCTGGTGATGGTGCAGCAGCAGGTGGAGCGGTTGATGGCCGGGCTCGATTGCGTGCGCAACGGCACGGGGGCGCAGGCCATCACAGGGCGGGTTGCACCGAAGTTCGACTACGAGTGTCCGTTGATGAGTTTGCCGGCGGTCTTCGGAACCACGATGGAGACGGTGCCGTGGTCGGGGGCATATCTGGGCGCAGAGCCCGATCTGATACGCGAAAAATGGCGGCAGGTGCCGCGCTCGGGTGCGGGGCCACGCGTGGGCATTGCCTGGGCGGGCAATCCGCGCTACAAGGCCGATGCGCATCGCAGCATGAAGCTCGAAACGATGTTGCCGCTGCTGGAGACGCCGGGCTTTGAGTGGATCTCCCTGCAAAAAGACGGAGCCCTCGAACAGATTGCGTCCTTGCCGGAGCGGGTGAGGGTCATTGATGGATCAAGCAGGGAAGAAAACCTGGCCGAGACGGCGGCACTGATCGAAACCCTCGACATGGTGGTGACGACCGATACCTGCATCGCGCATCTGGCCGGCGCGCTGGCCAAGCCGGTCTGGATTCTGCTGCCGCATCTGTCCGACTGGCGATGGATGCAGGAGATCGAGACGACCCCCTGGTACCCAACGGCACGGCTGGTGCGACAGCGCCGTGCGGGGGACTGGGCCGATGTGCTTGGGCGCGTCGCGGAGGCAATCGAGGCTTTTCGAAGGGAACAGGAAACAGTCTGATTTGCGGGCCATGTTTCCGGGCTCACTTCAGACTGTTCACTGTGCCCTCTCCACTGTTTCACTGCTTCTACGTGAAAAGAATCCGCATCGGCGTGGGCACGTCGAAGTTTTTCGCCTCGTCGGCGAGCGCGCCGGTTTCCGGGTTGCGTGCAAAGACGCTGATCAGGCTTGATCCCTGATTGGCGACCAGCATCCAGCGCTCGGTCGGGTCGAGCGTGATGTGGCGCGGTGTTTTGCCGCCGCAAGGGGAACGACGCAGCGGCGCAAGGTCACCGCTTCTCGGATCGACCTTGAACGAGTAAAGAAAATCCTGACCGCGCACGGCGAAGTAGGCAAAGCGGCCATCGCGGGTGAGCGCGACATCGCAGCCGGTGGCGGGCGTCGTGTTGCCTTCGGGCAGCAGCGGAATCTGCGTGCGCAGAGAGAAGCTGCCGTCGGCGCGATTCCAGTCGAGCACGTCGACGCTGGGCACGAGTTCATTGACGCAATAGGCCGTGCGGTCGTTGGGGTGGAAGTGCAGCGTGCGCGGACCCACGCCGGCCGCGCCGCGATAAAGGCCCGCCGGAGTGAGCTGTGCCGTCGCCGGATTCAGCTTGTAGATGTGAATCGAATCGCCGCCGAGATCGTTGATGTAGGCGAAGCGGTTGTCGGGCGAGAAGCTGGCGAAGTGCGCATGCGATGCCTCTTGCCGGTCCTTGTTGGGGCCGTGCTCGGTGTAGTGCTCGGTCCAGACCGCCTCGCCGAGCGCGCCGTTTTTGATAAGGAAGCTGGCAGCGCTGCCGCCCGCGTAATCGGCGGCGATGAGCACGCGGCCGGTGCGGTCGAGCGCAACCTGACAGGTGCCGGTGCCGGCCGAGTTCGCGGTGGAGACGGGCGTCAGTTCGCCATGCAACTGGCGGAAGCTGGCGACCTCGCCGGTGGGCTTGCCGTTGAACTCGCTCAACTCGGAGGCGGTGTAGAGATACTCGCCCGAGGCGGTGGCGGCGATCCAGGTGACGTTGGGAATGTGCGCGGCGACGCCGGCCGGCGTGAGCGAGGCGGCAACCGGATCCCAGTGATAGGCCAGCAGGCCGTTGGGTGTGTACGAGCCGACGTAGACGCGCTTGCGTTTGGGGTTGCCGGGCGCGGGTGCGGCCAGTGCGCGCGCGTGGCGCGCGGCAAAGCTGGACTGCGCGGAGACTGCCAGTGCTGCCGCCGAGGCAGAAAAGAGAAAGCTGCGGCGCGAAAAGATGCTCATGGAGAGCATTGTCGCCGATGGCGCGCGACCTGCGCCAGTCGGAGCGAGGCGGTGGTGCGGGGTGCTGCAAGCATCACGAAAGTAATTCCAGAAATTTAGGAATTGCCGCGTTGGCGATAAAGACACGCCGAGGGGTTGCCGATGGCCAGCCTGTAGTCGGTTTTGCTGCACCACGGTGTTGAAGAGCCGTTCCACGTGGGGCGCGTCGGGCAACAGGAGAGCGCACTCCCATGACACCACTTCTACGTGCGTTGGCGTTGATGGCACTGGGCGTGGAACTGCTGCCCGCCACGGCGCAGGAGATGGCGTTGGCCACGATTCCATCGTCCCTGCTCGATTATGCCGACATCGCGCCGTTTCTTACAGCTGCCCGCCCGAAGCGGTTGCGCGATGCCTGTCGCACCGCCGAGGTTGTGGCGACTCCGACCAGACCGAACTGGGATACCTCGACGACGACCACGCAGTGCGGCGTTGTTGAAGTCGATTTCGGCTGGCAGCGTCAGCCGATGGGGCCGGGCGTGGCGCAGCAGCAACTGGTGCCGAGCCTGCGGTATGGGTTGGCTCCCCGGCTCGATCTGCGCTGGTGCTCGGCACTCTGGATGCATCAGGCGGGCGATGCGACGGCGACGCTCGACGGCGTTGGTGACCAGTATGTTTCGCTGCGCTACCGCATCAGCGAGCAGACGCAGACGCGGGTCTCACTGGCGCTTTCTTACGAATACAAATTTGCGACGGCCGATGCGGGCAAGGGCTTTGGCTCGGAGCGCGGCGATCATGTGTTGACGCTGATCGCCAGCCGCGAGCTGGGCAAGCTGCATCTGGACAGCAACCTTGTGGGCACTCTCGCCGGAAGTAAAAAGGGGCACGAGAGCAGCGTGCAGGCCGGGACTGCGCTTTCGCGACCTCTGACGAAAAAGCTGGCCGTGGTGCTGGAAAGCTACGGGGGTTCGCAGCCGGGAACGGCGGATCGCTTGGGCACGAATCTGGTGGGCGCCAACTATGCGCTGACGCCGCGCGTGGTGCTGGATGCTGCCTATGCGCGCGCGTACACGGCCGGTGGGCCGCGTTCGCAGTTCACCTTCGGCGTGACCGTTGCGCACCGTGCGGGCTTGCCGGTGTTGCCGCGCAGCAGGGGCTGGGCGCGCTGGCTTGGCCAATAGATTTTCTGGAAAGAAAACAAAAAATGCGCGGCTTCTTTCAGCGATTGCAGAAGAAAGAGGCCGCGCCTTCGCTCAGTGCAACTTGAAGATCACGTTGATGGTGGTTTCAACCTCGACCGGCTCGCCGTTGAGCAGGTATGGACGGTAGCGCCAGTTGTGCACGGCGTCGAGCGCGGCCTGTTGCAATAGTGCGGGGCCACTCACGGCGCGGAGATTCTCGATGGTGCCACGGCGGGAGATGGTGGCCTGCAGCACCACGGTGCCCTCGACGCCAGCCGCGCGTGCAATGGGCGGATAGGTGGGCGTGGTCTTCTGAATCGCGAGTCCTTCGACGACCATGCTGGAAACGCGCACGGGCTTTTTCTCTTCGGGATGCACGACGACCGGCCTTTTGGTTGTGTTGGTGAAGATGTTGTCGCCGCCGGGCGTGGCTCCATTGCTGGCGTCGAGGCTTGCGAGGTTGAGTGGCGCGAAGACCTCGGGCTGGCTGGGCATGAAGGGCGTGCGCGGAATCCGCGTGGGCGCGGTGAGTCCGGTGGTGGCAAGGGTAGACGTGACGATGACGGCCTGCGCGGGTTTGACGAAGGGCTTCGGTTCAGGCGCGGGCGCGGACGGAACACTGAGCAACAGGACCATGCCCATGCGCGGCAGAGCCTCGGGGTCGAGCAGCGGAATCAGAACGAGTGCGGCGAGAATGGAAGCGTTGACGACGAAGGCAGCCGCCATCCAGCGACGGTTGCGCGGGCGGATTTTGCCGGTGGACTCAAAGGTGGAATCTTCAAACATGGCCGCCTCCCCTGGGTGCTGCATCGGTGCTCGGCCGGGAACCGGAAGGCGCAAATCCCCGGCCGCTCCGCGCATCTTCTTCGCGCGGGGAGCGGGCTTCAGGGCCCTTCGCTGTTCCTCATCCGAATCACTGTGTTTGTATAGACACCGGCGCGCGGTCGAGTGTTCCCGGCACGAGCAAGGAATTTTTGTACGCAAAAAACACGAGCCTCACCCACGCGTGTGGATGAGGCTCGTGGAAGACGTGGGAAAATTACGCGGTCGGCAAAAAGAAGCTGTGCAGATCGGCGCGGTCGGCGTGCGTGGCCATCGCGCTCTGAATGGTGAGCGCGAGCGCGAGCGCGGCACGGCCCTGGCGTGCGGTGACGCGGGGTGCGTTGCGTGTGCGCACGGCATCGAGGAACGAAAGCATCTCGAGCTTGAGCGGCTCGCCCGCGGTGACCTCGGGCCGGGCAAAGCTCAACCCCGGACCCAGTGCGGACTCGGGTCCGTCGCTCGCCTTGTGGCCGAACTTTTCCGCCAACTGCGCAAGGGCCGGAGCACTCAACTGACCGGAGGCGATCGCCGCGGCCACCTCGGGCGGAATCTTCTGATCGACGCCGATGACGAGCAGATCCTGACGTGCGTAGTCGACGGAAACGTACTGGCGCGGCTCAAAGAAGCGCAGCTTGCGCACGCGCTCGGTGGAGACGCGCGAGGCAGTGAAGTTGGCTACGCAGCCGGAGTCGAACTCGACGCGAACGTTGGCGATGTCGACCTTCGGTGAAAGGATCGGAAGGCCGACGGCGCGAACCTCGCGCACCTCCGAGTGGGCGAAGTGCAGCACGATGTCGAGATCGTGAATCATCAGGTCGAGCACCACATCCACATCGAGCGCGCGCGGCGTGAAGATGCTGAGCCGGTGCGCCTCAAAGAACATGGGCCGACGCAGGCGCGGCTCAACGGCGGTGATGGCCGGATTGAAGCGTTCGAGATGGCCGACCTGCACGACGCGATTTTTTTTCTCGGCGAGTGCGATGATTTCGTCGGCCTGCGCGAGCGAGGCCGCGATGGGCTTTTCGATAAGCAGATCGAGTCCGCCGGCGAGCAACTCCGTGGCCACGGCGTAGTGATGCACGGTGGGCACGGCAACGTCGGCGGCGTCGAGCTTGAGGTCGGCGGCCAGCAGTTTTTCTGCCGAGTCGAAGACGGGAATCGCGTACTTGGCAGCAACCTCGGCGGCGCGCGTTGGGTCAGGCTCGAGCGCAGCGGCCAGCACTACGCCTGCTCCGGCGGTTTCCAGTTCACGATAAACGCGCAGATGGTTGCGACCGAAGGCGCCCGCTCCGGCCACGGCCACGCGCAGCGGCGCGGCTATTGCTCCGCCTCTTTTCCTTCGACGGCCTTCAGGCAGCGCGAATAGAGGTTGAGCAGTTCGGTGACATGTTCCTCGGGCTTGGGCGACGTCGGGCTGGTGAAGCCGGTCGAGGGCGTGGTGGGCTTGCCCGCGCCGGTGGTGGCGGCGACAAACTTCAACAGGTCAAGAGCGATGTCCTCGTTGCGGCGCGCGCCGAGGCTCGCTTGGGTCAATGCGTCCATGGTGAATATCTCCGCAATGATGCTAGCAGATGGACGGGGGGACGGGCGGTGCGCACGGCACTCTGCGGGCAGGGGATAGGGGCGGCGCGCGGTGTTCGTTTTCGGACGGACCGAGGGCAAATCGGACACTCGTGCAGGCGTTTTGATTGCGACGAAAATCGAGAATCGCCTGAAGGAAAAGAAGATAGGCGATAGGGCACTTTGGCGCGCCGCGTGCAGCTTAAAAAACATTCGGGGAGGCAATCGTGGAGAACTGGATGCAGGACCTGCGCTTTGCAGCGCGGCAGTTACGCAAGACGCCGGGGGTGACGCTGCTGGCGATTCTGACGCTGGCGCTGGGCATTGGTGCCAATACGGCGATCTTTACGGTGATCGAGAGCGTGCTGCTGCGGCCGCTCCCCTATGCGAACAGCGAACGGCTGGTCTCTGTTGCGCCGGTTTCGAGCAAGGGCACGGCGGATGCAACCTCGTGGCTGAATTACAGCGATCTGCGCGCGGGCACGCATGCGTTGGAAGAGGCGGCTGGCTACTCAGAGGATGTGGGCGTCGTCGAGTCCCCGAAGGAATCGGTGAGTGTGGCGGCACCGCATGTGACGGTGAACGCCTTTGCGATGCTGGGCGCGCAGCCGCTGCTGGGCCGTGTCTTTACCGACGCAGAAGGGCAGGCGAACGGCCCGCAGGTGGTCATCCTCTCCGAGGGGCTATGGCGCGGGAGTTTTTCCTCGGACCCGGGCATTGTCGGAAAGACGGTGCGCATGAACGGCAAGGCGCAGACCGTGGTGGGCGTGATGCCTGCCCGCTTCCGCTTTCCAGAAGGGATGGGATCGGATCTGAGCCGCGGCGTGTGGTTGCCGATGCAGCCAACCAAGACGATGCTCACCCAGCGCGGCTATGATTTTTTTAACATGGTGGCCAAGCGCCGTGAAGGCGCGAGCCTCGAGCAGACGCAGCAGGAGGTGAACGCCGTGGCGGCACATCTGCCGCACGATGCGGACTCCGCGCCCGAGCACTTCCGCGTCACTTCCTATCAGACGCAGTTGACCGGCGAGGTGCGTCCGGTTTTGTTGGCGCTGTTTGCCGCGCTTGGTCTGGTTCTGTTGATTGCCTGCGCGAATGTTTCAAACCTGATGATTGCCCGCTGCCTGGGGCGCCGTCAGGAGTTTGCCGTGCGTGCGGCTCTCGGTGCGGGGCGTGCACGACTGGTGCGGCAGATGTTTGCCGAGGGGTTGCTGTTGAGCGTGTTTGGTTCAGTGGCGGGCGCGGGGTTGGCGCAGTTGGGGCTGATCGCCTTGCGCAAACTTCCCGAAGACACGATTCCGCGCGCGAATGAATTGGCGATTCACTGGACGGTGCTTGCCGTGCTGGCTGTGATCGCCATTCTGTCTACGGTTTTTTCGTCGGCGCTGCCAGGGGTGTTGGCGTCGCGAGCCAATCCGCAAGCGGCGTTGCAGTCGGCCTCGCGTGGGCTGGGCGCGCGTGCGGTGAGCGGTCGGCTGACCGGCTGGATGGTCGTGGGGCAAGTGGCGCTTTCGGCGCTGTTGCTGGTGGGCACGGGCCTGCTCTTTCGCACGCTGTGGAATCTGGAGCGCGCGCATCTGGGCTTTGACGCCGAGCATCTGACAACCTTCTCGGTGATGCCGGCCGATGCGGCGGGATTTTCCGGCATGGCTGTCTCCGAGGATACGGACCACGCGCCGGCTTCGGTGGCCTCGCTCGTCTATCGGCCGCTGCTCGATGAGATCCGTCGTGCGCCCGGTGTGGAATCGGCCGCGTTGGTGACCGCGCCGCCGCTATCGGGCATGAACCTGCATAGCAGCTTCGAGGTTGTGGGCCAGCCCAGCGATGCGCGCGAACATCGGCGGGCGCGTGTGACGGCGGCCAGTAGTGGCTATGCGCGCGCCATGGGAACGCCCATCGTGCAGGGGCGCATGATTGCCGACAGCGATTCGCTCGCCGCGCCCTTCGTGGTGGTTGTCAACGAGAGCCTTGCGAAAAAATATTTTCCCAAGGGGGATGCCGTAGGGCATCGGCTCAATCTTGGCGGCAAAGATACCGGCATGATCAAGCCCTACACTATCGTTGGCGTGATCGGCGACCAGATTGATCAGAAGGTGGGCGTGGTGCCGGAGCCGTTTCTGCTGCTGCCCTGCGAGCAGATTCCGACGACCTCGCTCTTCTATCAGGCGCTGCTCAAAACCGTGGTGAGCTTTGCCGTGCGCACGCATGCCGATGTGCCGGTGGCTGCCGAGATGCGCGCCATCTTTCATCAGAACGCCCCCGGCTACGCGCTCAACGACTTTGCGACGATGCACGAGACCGTCGCCAAAAACACCTTCAACCAGCGACTCGGGCTTTATCTGGTCGGCTCCTTCGCCGGGCTGGCCGTGATGCTGGTCTTTGCGGGGCTCTACGGCGTGCTTTCGCAGTTGGTCGGCTACCGGCGGCGCGAGATCGGGCTGCGCGTGGCGCTCGGTGCCAGTCGCCAGAGCATTGCGCGCATGGTGCTGCGTTCGGGCGCGGTGCTGGTGGGCGCGGGGCTTGTTGCCGGTCTTGTGCTGGCGCTGGCCATGGGCCGCTTGTTGAAGAGCTTTCTCTACGAGGTGAAGCCGGCCGACGCGGGCACCTATGTGGCCGTGGCTCTGGCGCTCGGAGCGATCGGCCTGCTGGCCGCGCTGATCCCGGCGCGCCGCGCGTTGGCCATTGAGCCGATGGAGGCCTTGCGCGACGAGTAGGCGATACTAAAAGCATGGCGCTGACGTACATTGGCATGGGCGGTAATCAGGCGAGCGCGGCGGGCGATCCGGCAGCGACGCTGGCCGCCGCCGCAGAGGCTCTCGCGCAGTTGGGTCGCATCGCGGCACGTTCTTCGCTCTACTCCACCGAGCCGGTCGGCTATGCCGATCAGCCGCGTTTTGTGAATGCGGTCGTCGCGCTTGAAACCGAACTTGCGCCGCTCGCTCTGTTGGCTGCATTGCAGCGCATCGAGCAGGAGTTTGGTCGCCGCCGCATTGCAGGCCTGCGCAATGGTCCACGTACGCTCGACCTTGATCTGCTGCTCTACGGCGATGCGATTCTCGACGAGCCCGATCTTGTGCTGCCGCATCCACGCCTGCACGAGCGGGCCTTCGTGCTGGTGCCGCTGGCCGAGATTGCCCCAACGCTGGTTGAGCCGCGTTCAGGGCGCACGGTGGCGGCGTTGCTGGCCGCACTGCATGCGGAGTCTGACGCCGTGGTTCCGCTGGCGAGCACTCTTTGGTGCGCTGGCTTGACGTGTAGGGCAGATCGCGCCTGAAGAATGTTGGATGCGCTGGTCGTGTGTCAGGGCCCGACTTCAGTCGGGCCACAAGTGCCATAAACATGGGTGGCCTTCAGGCCCTGCGGAGAAGTTGAACGCAAAAGTAAAGACCCTTGGTCGCAGGGCAATCGCGTTGGAGATTTCTGGAGGGCGCAGGGGCATTGATGTCCCTGAATGATGCTGGAGGCGAGAAGGCTTTAGCCGCGGCCCTTCTTGCGCCGAAAGCAAAACTGCCCGAGCCTGAAGGCAAGAGTTTTTGCGGGCTCTTTCTGGGGCATGAATACCCCTGCTCCCTCCGCAGAAAAGCCGGAAATTGAGAAACAGATTCGGCAAAATCCAAAGACAATTTTCCTGCCGTCTGCCGGCCGTCCGGTAAAATTTTCAGGTGAGTCTTTCTTTTGATGTGATCGCGGAGACGGCGGCCGGCGGACGGCGCGCGCAACTCCACCTGCCGCATCGGACCGTGCAAACGCCGGTCTTTATGCCCGTGGGCACGGCCGGTTCGGTGAAGGCCGTGCCGCAGAACGTGCTCGAAGAGCTTGGCGCCGAGATCATCCTCGGCAACACCTATCACCTGTATCTGCGCCCCGGCCACGAGGCCATCGCGCGCATGGGCGGGCTGCACAAGTTCATCAGCTGGCCGCGCGCCATGCTGACGGACTCGGGCGGCTTTCAGGTCTTTTCGCTCGCCAAGCTGCGCAAGGTCACCGACGACGGCGTCAAGTTCCGCTCGCACCTCGACGGCTCTAGCCATTTCTTTTCGCCCGAGCACTCGATGGATGTGCAGATCGCGCTCGGTGCCGACATCGCCATGGCCTTCGACGAGTGCACCGAGTATCCGGCCGAGCGTCGCCGCGCGGAAGAAAGCCTGCGGCTCACCATGGCCTGGGCCGAGCGCTCGCTCACGCATCATCGCGAGAATCGCCACAAGACGCCGTGGTTTGACGCGAACACCGGCCGCAGGCAGAATCTCTTCGGCATCGTGCAGGGCGGCATGTACACCGACCTGCGCAAGCAATGCGCCGAGCGGCTCGTCGCGATGGACTTCGACGGTTACGCCATCGGCGGACTCAGCGTTGGCGAGCCGCGCGAGTTGACCCTTGAGATGATTCAGGAGGTGCTGCCGCTGCTGCCCAAGGACAAGCCGCGCTATGTGATGGGCGTCGGCTACCCGGACGAGATCGAGCAGTACGCCAAGCTCGGCGTCGACATGATGGACTGCGTGCTGCCCACGCGCGCCGCGCGCCACGCGCTGCTGTTCACCAGCGAGGGTCGCGTCAACATCAAGAACAAGCAGTACGCCGAGGATCAGGGCCCGGTCGACCCCAACTGCGATTGCCCGGTCTGCCAGCGCTACACGCGCGCCTACCTGCGTCACCTGATGCAGGCCGGCGAGCCGCTGGCCGCGACCCTCAACTCGATCCACAACCTCGCCTACTACCTGAACATCATGAAGCGCGTTCGCGCCGGCATGGAGGCGGGAAGCGCGGCGGAGACGGTTTAATTCTCTTCGAGCGGATCAATGTGGTCGATGACTAGCAGCAATGCCGGACCTTTGCCTGGCTTCAGCGCAAGGCCGGCATCGCTCACCGGCATACGAACAAGCTCGCTGCCGGGCGTGGCATGCGGATCGCGTTCATACAGCGGCAGCGTGAAGTCGTAGCGCCCGCTGAGCCCGGTCTTGTCCTGCACCGGGAGATCGCGTGATAGACGAGTGAGCCATCGCGCCAAATCCTCCATGGTGACGCCGACGAACTGCCGCGTGCCGTGGTCATCGATGAAAAATCCTTTGCCCAATACTGAGGTTTTATACGGAACCTTCTTCACTGCGCCGGGCACCGTCTCTTTCAGCTTGGCTCCGTGCTTGTCGACGACGAGATCAAGATAAGGCGCTTCCATGGCCGCAGTGTGGATTTTGAGGTGAAAGCGATCCGCGAGAATCGCGCGAAAGGCGCCGCGTTCCATGGCATTGAATGACGCAGAATGACGATCCGCAATGGCCGCCTGCCACTGCGCCAAGTCCTCTGTGGCGACGCGTGCCTGAATGTCGTACTCGTTTTTGCCGAGCCATGCCGGTGCATTCTGAAAGTGCGATACGCCCCAATAAAAGATAAGTTGCGGATTGTAGGCCCGCTGGATCATCCACCCAAGAGGCAACGTGATGCTCAGGCCGTTCGGCGTGTATTGCGTTTCCAGCCTGTCGGTTTCCGGCTTGTGCGGGTGAATCGAAACCACCTCAAAGGCAAAGGGCTTGTCGAGGTGGTAGTCGTGCTCCGTGTTTTGCTGCGCATGTGGCGTGCGCGCCATCAGAGCAAAAACGGCACAACAGATCCAGACACGATATCGGCGAAAAAGCATGCTGCTTTTCTCCATCGAGTGCGATTGAAGGGCGATGTCGTTCGTTGGACGCAGATTGGTCGAAAAGGTCTGCCGCGCAGTTACTTGGCCCAGAGGCGTCCGCGGCCGTTGCTCTTTGCCTGATACATGCGCGTGTCGGCGGTGCCGATGATCGCGTGCACGTCGGTGCCGTCGTCGGGGGCCGTGGCCAGGCCGACCGATGCGCTGATGGTGAGTTCGAGGCCGCTCTTCATAACGAAGCGCGAGGACATCAGTTGCTGCAGACGCGTCCGCATGATCTCCAGTGCTCGCGAGGCCGAGGTGTCAGGCAGAACCACCACGAACTCATCGCCGCCGTAGCGGAAGCACCAGTCCTGCTTGCGGCTGCGCTCCTGCATGCTCTGGCCGACCTTGGCCAGCAGTTCGCTGCCGATCAGATGCCCGTGCGCGTCGTTGACCAGCTTGAAGCGATCGAGATCGATGAAGGCCAGACTCAGCGGTTTGTTCCTGCGCTGGGCGCGCTCCAACTCGTGCTCAAGCACATCGTAAAGATGGCGCACGTTATAAAGGCCGGTGGCGTCGTCGGTGATCGTCAACTGCTGAATGCGAGCCACGTCGTGCGCGTTTTCAATCGCGATGGCGGCGTGATCGGCCAGAATATGCAGAAAGGCGATGGAGTAATCGGTCATCTGCGCCGAGCGCGGATTATAGATTTCGATAACGCCGTGCGTGCCCTTGCGGCCGCGCAACGGCAGAGCGATGACCGAGCGCACACGCCGTGGTCGCGCGGTTCCCTCCTGCGCAAGGCGCGGGTCGTGGTTCGCCTCGGGCACAATCAGCGTTTCGCCGTGCTCGACGACCCAACCGGCAATGCCTTCGCCCACTTTGACGCGCAGATCCTTGAGCGCTGCCTGCTCGCCGCCGGTGGCCAGCGCATAGTGCAGCGTCTGGGTCTTTTCGTCGAGCATCAGCAGCGTCCACAACTCGGCGGCAATGGTCTTTTCCATGTGCTCGAGAATGGTGCGCAGAATCGTGTCCAGATCGAAGCTCGAGGTGAGCGAGCGCGTCAGTTGGTGAAAGACCAACAGATCGTCAATCGGCATGCGGTGGGAGAGCGCTAATTCACTCTGTTTTTTTGCCGTTTTTGTAAATCCGTATGCCATCGATGCCCAGGGAAAATTCTTAAAAGCCTGCGCCGCAAGCGGCGAGAGATTCGTCCCGAGATGAAAGCCATGAACGGTGGTCAGCCTCCGTCAACATCGCTTCAACCAAGGGGAAACAGTGCAGCTTGAAAATTGATTCTAATCGCGCTGGAGGAAACGCGCTGAAAGTGTCTCGATACGAGACAGGCGTGGTGCAAAAGCGCAAAGAGATTGAGATTAATCAGCCTGCGGAGCGTTGCGCAACAGGAACCATCCGGCGATGCCCAACGCCAGAATGAAGCAGACCGCGACCGAAAGGTCATAGGAGAGCGGCTGCGCGCCGTCGGGAGCATACGCGAGATCCTTTCCGAGCCATCCAGCCAGCACCGCAGTGATGAACGCCAACTGCGCGGCCAGAACCAGCAAGGTGCGGCCCAGGTCGCGGCGCAACCCGGCCGTGGTCAGCAGATCGGCGGAGGGACGGCGTACTTCAGAAATCTCATGCATGGCAGCCTCGATCAAAAGGAGATAAGCCCTGATGGCCGATTTCATCATAGTGCAAACCCATGCGGAATGCTGGCGAAGCCGGAGGGGAGGGCCGTGGGGAGGGAAAGCAAGACCGGGTTAGCGCAGAGGGACGGCGCTCGAATGCTGGAAAGGATGGGGTTACGGCCCGCCATGTGTCGTGATGCACACAAACGGGCCGAGAAAACCCAAAGAAAACCAGTTAATCGTTCAAAAAGGCCAGCGATTGCAGGGAGCTGATCTCGAAGGGCTTGCGGCAGCGCACATTGGCGCAGCTCAGTTTGTCGTCCCGGCGCACCATGTAGGACTGGGCCTTGGCGAAGCGGGCGCGGTCGCGCTCATCGGCGCCGCGTGGCAACTGGGCCCGCTTGCGGCGCACAATCCAGGTGACCTTGTACTCGGCCGACTGGCCGCAGCGGGGACAGGTGAGGGTGTGGGTACGAACTTCGTTGGTCTCGGTGAAAAAATCGCGCTCTTCCATGTGGGGCCTGCGTTTCTGGAGAAAAACCGGAAAAACCGGCTTTCGCTCCGCAGCATTTTTCTTCATACTCGTTCTTGTGAAGAAGAAACGCAAGCCGGGAGTTTTTTCCGCGACCAAGGCCGTCAAGGCGTTGGCGCGCGAGCGCGTCGGTCAGCCGAAGCCGGAGCGCGTGGTCGAGAGCGAGCCGCGGCAGGGCCGCCAGGTGAAGCATAAAGAGCGGCTGCAGGATCTGGTGGACGGGGAGGATTCCTTCTAGTCTCACAGGAAAAATCCATCAAAACAGGTCTGATGGGTCTGAATCCGTGCCTCTGGCGCGTAAGGCTGTTCGGCCGACGAAGTATTTACCGTTAAGAATCCGTCCCGCGCGGCCCGACGCTGCGCAGGACCAAAGCCCTACGGCTGTCGGCTATAGGGGCCAGGCAGAATCGGTTCCGATATTTTTTGTGGGACAACGGAAGTGGTTTTTTCCTCCGCATGCGCCGCCGTACGCTGCGAAAAAATCCTGAATTGCACCACCAAATCGAGCACCATGGCGACGGGCCTGCCGTCCTTCTGGGCTGGTTCAAAGCGCGCCTTGCCAATGGCCTCGACGGCGTTTTCATCAAGTCCGAAGCCGATGGGGCGGGCGACGGCAATCTCGGTCGGCCTGCCGCTGGCATCCAGCACAACGTGATAAAGCGCCATGCCGGCGACGCCTGCCTTCTGCGCGTATTCATTGGAGGGTGGCTCGAAGCTGCTGAGCAGATGGGCCTTGCGGTCCACAGCGTTTTTTTGGAGCACGCTTGGATCGGTGGGGCGGAAGTCGGTTTTGGTCTCGACGGCGCGATAGTAGAGTTGCCAGAAGGCGGGCAGGCCGGCCTTCACGGACGCATCGAGATCGGGCGCAAAGACGTGGTCGAGAGCCTCGCGAAGCACCGTGGCTGCATGCGCGGGTGAGGTGGTCGTTGTGACGGAGTGCGGGTCGGAGGGAAGAGCGGGCAGAGATGGGTCGGAGGTCGAACTTTTAACCTCCCCGTCGTGCTGAACAGAGTTGCCCGCAGCTTCTTTTCCTTTTTTATCCTTGAGTTTCTTTGGTTTGACAACAATCTCACGGTCGATGGTGATGCGAAGGAGCTTCTTGGGAGGCGTCAGGCGTACGCGGTCCACGGATTTGCTCGGATCTTCATAGGGCATGGCTCCGAGAAAGTGCAGTCCGTAGCGCGCGCCGTAGAGTTCGAGCCTGTGTTTGGTCAGGCGCAGTTTTTCGATCTCAATGCCGCAGAGGGTATAGGAGCCGACGGCCGCGTGGCCGGTGAGCAGTCCGTGTTCGTTGAAGCCGAGCGTGTCGTCGAGGTAGTTGCCGCGCAGGTAGAGGGGCTTGCCGACGAGTCTCTGCCGGAGTTCCTCCTCGGTGATGCCGCCCGATTGTGTATCGGTGGGAGCCTGCAGCCCGCGGAGGGGCAGGGCGGTTAGCAGCAAAATTCCCAGAAGAGCGTGGGCGGCGGAAGAGTGCATGGAGCGAATCGACGCAAGGCAGCGCATAAAAAATCCTTCAGCGCCACTCTAGCAAAGACCGCAGAGCGGCTTGATGAAATTCCGAGCGCGATTAGTGGCCGATGCGCCAGAGGATGCGGCGAAAGAGGCCGAGGGCGCGGCGCATGTCGTGACGCGTGAAGGCCATACGGCGCAGCGCGAGGCGCAGGTCGTGCTCGTTGGCGGCGCGCATCGAGGCTGGCGAATAGCGGGCGGCGGCCATGGTTTCTTCGATCAGGCTGGCGAGCCGGTCGAGATCCTGCATGACCGGATGCGTGTCGGCCGGGTCGGGGGCCGGAAGGCTGGCGGCAGTATCGGCGGGCAAAATGTGATTGTCGCCGGCGAAGGCCGGGACGCGGGTGGCCAGCTCATAGAGGCAGACGGCGACCGATTGGCCGAGGTTCATCGAAGGCTGCAAGGGGCTGGTGGGGATGGCAACCAATTGGTGGCACCAGGCGAGATCCTCGCGCGTGAGGCCGTGTTTTTCCGAGCCGAAGACGAGGGCGACGCGGCCTGCGCCGGCCAACTCCTGTGCAACGACGGGAGCGAGCGCGGGCAGGGCGACGACCGGCTGCTCGGACTTGCGGCGGTCGACCGAGCCGGTGCCGAGCACGAGCGTCGCTGTTGCGACGGCCTCGGCAAGGGTCGAGGTGAGCCGCGCCGAGGCGAGCAGAAACTCGGCGTCGACGGCCGAGCAGGCGGCGCGCCAGGTGGGGTCGTAGGGGTCGACGACGGTCAGTCGCGTGAAGCCGAAGTTGGCGCAGGCGCGGGCCGCGGCGCCGATGTTGAGCGGGTTGCGCGGGCGGACGAGAACGACGTCGAGAGAGGCGTGTTGCTGTTCGGTGGTCAAGAAAACATTGTAGAGCGCGGCGGCAGATCGGTCCCGCTACACTAATAGGGAAGGTCGATTTTTCCCTCAAGGTGAAGCGTGTCTCAGAATCTTTCCGTATCTCTTTCTTCTTCCAGGCACTGGGCGGACCGGCTGGGAGCCTGGACTTCGGCGCTCTGCGTGGTGCATTGCCTTTTGACGCCGGTTGTGCTTTCCCTGTCGGCGGTTGTCTCCCATTTTCTGCCGGCGGAAGAGAGCGTGCACCGTGGTTTTGCGGTGTTGGTGGCTCTGTTTGGCGTGCTGGCTCTGGTGTCTGGATTCCGTCGCCATCGGCGGCGGCGTGTTTTGCTGCTGATGGTGTCTGGGGTGGGGCTGATTGCGGCCACGGCCTGGTGGGGGGATCGGCTGCCGACGCACATGGCCGAGGTGGCGGTCACGCTGCTTGGCAGTACGCTGATGATCGCGGCGCACAGGTTGAATCACACTTTTTGTCGTTCTTGCGCTTGCGCTGAAGGCTGCTAAGGGGGTGCCCTTTGTCGCGTAGGTTCCCTCCATGCGAAGCACGATCTGCAATCAAGGCAAAGGGCGAATCGATGGAGCGTCAGCAGGTAGAGTCGGAGACGGCGCGGCGGGGCTATGAACGTCGCGTGGAACAGTGCACGGCTGCGAGCGGGCATGGCCGGTGGAAGAGCACAAAAACGGCGCGGGTGCAGGAGTTTTGCCTGCGGGCACTTGAACGCATGCAAGGTACGTGGTGCCCAAGTGAGACCGAGTCCGAAGAGATGCGCGCGATTGAAGCCGCGGTGTGTGGCGCGGAGGCCGCGTTGCATCCCGGGGCAGAAGAGTTGGGGCTGATCGGCGCCGCGTCGCTTTTTGAACGGCTCAACACAACACGCACCGGCTCAGGTGCCGAGCGGCTGGCTGAATTTCTGCTGCGCCCCGCAACGCTATCGCAGGCTCGGGCGCGGCAGAGTGCGGTGCGCGAGTTGAGCGCGGACGAAACGCTGGGTGAACGTATGGCATTGCTGGGTCGCTATCGCTTTGTGCGTTGCGGTGCGGACCGGTTTCGGCAGTGGCTGGCGCTTGATTCGCTGTCTGTGCCGCGCGGGATGCGGTGGCTTTTGTTGGCAGCAGCCTTGACGACGTTGAGCGTTGCGGTTTGTGTCCTGGCGGGTTTTTCATCTTGGAATATGTGCGCTCCATGGCTAGGGTTGGCTCTTGCTGTGCAGGGCGTGTTGGTGCTTCGGCGTCGCGATGCTGTCGAGCAGAGGCTTCTACTGCTGGCGGCGATGGCCGATGATCTGGCGGTGTTGCGCGAGGGGCTTGCTTTGGTGGCTGGCGAGGCATTCAAGGCCGAACCGTTGCGCGCCTTGCAGAAACGTTTGCAACAGCGTGAGGCCTCGCGGACACTGCGAAGATTGGAGCGGATGGCGTTGCTGGCTTCCCGACGTGAGCACCCTGAGTTGATGGGATTTTCGCTGTGGCTCGCTGGGGGAACGCAGCTTGTTTGGTTGGCGGAAGACTGGCGCGTGCGCTACGGGAAGTCCATGGCCGAATGGCTCGATGTGTGGGCCGAGTTCGAGGCGCTGGCCGCGTTGGCACTTTATGCGCGCGAGTCGGAGGGTTGTTTTCCTGACCTTGTGGAGGCACCGGGGCATGTTTATTTGCTGGCGATGCGGCATCCGCTGCTCGATGCGCGGAAGGCTGTCGCCAACGACCTTCTGCTTGATGCAGAGCATCCCTTTTTTGTACTGAGCGGATCGAACATGGCAGGCAAAAGCACGCTGCTGCGCGCGATGGGATTGAACGCCGTGCTGGCTGTGGCAGGCGCTCCGGTGACGGCGACGTCTGCGCGGATGTGCGTCTTTCACGTCTGCGTTTCGATGGGTGTACGCGATGCGTTGTCGCAGGGGCGTTCACGGTTTCTCGCAGAGATTGAACGCATGCGGGAGACGGTACATGCGGCTGACGCGGGTGTCCCCGTTCTGTTCTTGATCGACGAGATCTTGAGCGGCACGAACTCAGAGGACCGGCTGGTGGCCGCCGAGGCATTGGTGAAGCGGCTGGTGCAGAGCGGCGCGGTCGGTGCGCTTTCGACGCATGATCTGGCTTTGACGTCGCTTGCTGATAGCATCGCGCCGAAGGGGGCGAACTTTTGCATGCAAAGCGCGGATGAGAATGACCCTCTAGCTTTCGACTACCGGATGCGGTTGGGTGTTTGTCAGCAGCGTAACGGATGGGCGATTGTGCGCCGCATGGGGTTGGCGTAAATGCAGGTTTTTTGCATCAACGAGCAAAGCCGCCGCGATTCTCGCGACGGCTTTGTTGTTGTGTGCGTGGTCGTGGGTTAGAAGCCGGCGTCGATGTCGGCCACGCCGATGACCTTGTGGTTGACGAATTCCTTGATGCCGAGGCCGGTCAGCTCGCGGCCGTAGCCGGAGCGGCGCACGCCGCCGAAGGGCACATCGGCTTTGACCATGGTCGGGTGGTTGACGAAGACCATGCCGGTGGAGATCTGCGCGGCGATCTTGAGTCCGTTCGCCTCGTCGGCGGTGAAGACCGAGCCACCCAGTCCAAAGGGTGAGTCGTTGGCGATGCGCACGGCGTCGAGCTCGTTTTTGGCGCGGAAGAGCAGCGAGACTGGACCGAAGAACTCCCAATAGTAGGCCGGGTTGTCGGGGGTGAGCTCGGTGAGAATGGTCGGCTGCACGAAGGCGCCCTGGGTGGGAACCTTGGGCCCAACCTCGACGGCTTTGGCACCGTGTGCGACGGCCTGACGAATTTTCTCGCGCACCTCGTCGGCGGCCTTTTGCGAAGAGAGCGGCGCAAGCGTCGTGGCCGGGTCGGCGGGATCACCGGCCCGCAGGGCGGCAACGCCCTCGGTGTAGCGGGCGAGGAATTTGTCGTAAATCGCATCGACGATGATCATGCGCTTTGACGAAACGCAAACCTGACCGCCATTCCAGTGGCGGCCGAAGACGGCCCACTTCACGGTCTTTTCAAGCTCGGCGTCGGCGAGGACCACGAAGGCATCGGCGCCGCCCAGCTCAAGAGTCGACTTCTTGAGAGCTTTGGCGGCCGTGGCCGCAACCTGGGCGCCGGCATCTTCGGAGCCCGTCAGCGCTACGCCCTGCACGCGCGGGTCGTTCAGAATGAGCTCAATCTGCGAGCGGGTGGCGTAGAGATTCTGGAAGGCGCCCTCGGGCAGACCGGCCTCGAGCATCAGTTTTTCAAACAGCGCAGCGCTCTGCGGCACATTCGAGGCGTGCTTGAGCAGAATCGTGTTGCCGGCCGAAAGTTGTGGTGCGATGACGCGCGCGATCTGATAGTAGGGGAAGTTCCAGGGTTCAATGGCCAGCAGCACGCCGAGCGGCTCGTGGACGATCTGAACGTGCTTGAGGGCTTTGTCGGCCGAGACGAGCGTCTCGAGCTTGAGCAACGCAGCGGCGTTCTTGGCGTAATAGTCGAAGATCTGTGCGCAGAGTTCGACCTCGGCCTGGGCCTCTCCGACAACCTTGCCCATTTCGAGGGTCAGCAGCTTGGCATACTCGACCTTGTTCTGACGCAGCAATGTGGCCGCTTTGCTGAGAACTGCGGCGCGCGCGCCGAAGGAGGCCGTGCGCCAGCTCTGGAAGGCGGCGTCGGCCTTGGCGATGGCCTGCTTCACTTCGTCATCGGTTGCATCGGGAAAGGATTGTATGAGCTGATTCGTATAAGGGTTAATGGTTGCGTAGGGCATGACAAACCTCCTGGGACGCCTCTTTCGATGTAATGCGGTCCAAAATGGATGCAGGTTCTTTGTTGGAACAACCAAAGCGACGGCGATGAGTTGGCGTTTCGCGCCGTGATGCGATAGCCTCTAGGCGTGATCTGGATCAACCCAGCTGCGGCGGCCTTGCAGGAGATTCAATCCGCGCCGATCGTGCGTTTTTCGCTGCTGGCGCTCAGCTCGATCTTCTTTCTGGTGGATCCTCTGGCTGCCGTGCCGACTTTTTTGGCGATTACGCATGATGCCGACGCCAAGCGCCGACGCCGCATGGCGCGCAAGGGCGCGCTGACCTGCTGGATCGTGCTGTCGAGCTTTGCCGTTGCCGGTCAGGCCATCTTTCACATCTTTGGAATTACGCTGCCAGCCTTTGAGATTGCCGGTGGACTGATCCTGTTGCTGATTGGTCTCGACATGCTCGAGGCGCAGCGCTCGCCGACGCAGGAGACGACGGGCGACGCCGAAGAGGCGGCATCGAAAGAGGACGCGGGTATTGTGCCGCTCGGGATTCCGATGCTGGCCGGCCCTGGCGCCATTTCGTCCGTCATGGTGTTGGTGGGGCAGGCGCCGTCGCTTTGGCACTGGCAGATGGCGGCGATTCTTGGCGCGATTGCCATTACAGCTTTGATGGCCTATCTGATTCTGGGCGCGGCCGAGCAGGTGCGGCGCGTGCTTGGGGAGACGGGTATCCGCATTCTCGTGCGTATTATGGGCCTGTTATTGGTAGCTTTGGCCATGCAGTTGTTCGTCAATGGACTGACGGATCTGCACCTGATTCCCAAGTTATAAGGAATCCATGAGTATTTGTGGTTTATTCTGTCCAGTATTCATGCGGGGATGGATCGTTTTTTCACAAAATTCATCATCTTTCCACAGGGCAGAAACATTGCGGTGGAGGCGATCTGTTGCTATTCTCAGGAAGTCGCAGTGAGGCCGCGGGGC
>DBTV01000040.1:108829-111921 GCA_002307235.1 Acidobacteriaceae bacterium UBA1307 | reverse complement strand
CCGATGTTGCCTTCCTGAATCAGGTCGAGGAACTGCAGACCGCGATTGGTGTACTTCTTGGCGATCGAAACCACCAGTCGCAGGTTGGCCTCGATCAGCTCGCGCTTGGCCTGCTCGGCGTCCATGTCGCCCTGGATCATCTCGCGCTGGGTGCGCTTCAGCTCTGCGGTAGAAACGCCTGCGTCCGCCTCCAGCTTTTCGAGATCGACCTTGCAATTCTTCTGCTGGCGACGGTATTCCTTCTTGAGCTCCTCGCTCTTCGAGGTCTCGAACTTCTGGTCGAGCGAACGAACCTGCCGCTCGAGGGTGCGCATGGTGTCGACCGTCTTGTTGACCCGGTCCAGCAGCCGCTTGCGCTCCATCGGCGTGTACTTGATCTCGCGTACCACCCGCGAGATGTAGATCTTCTCGCGCGCGATCAGCCAGCGGTTCTTGCGTGCTTCGCGGATCTTGGCCTTCGGTGCGCCGGCCGGCAAGGGAGCCAGCTTCTCCTCGATGGCGGTGATCTTCTTCTGGTGCTTGATGATCGTGTCGATGCGCGTGACGGTCGACTTGACGCGAGCCACGACCACATCTTCGGTCAGCTCCTCTTCGTCAAAAACCACCACTTCCTTGACGTTGCGCACGCCGCGCTTCAGATCCTCGCCGAGCGCGATGATTTCGCGAATCACAATCGGCGAACGGCTGATGGACTTCATCACGCGCAACTGGCCGCGCTCAATGCGCTTGGCGATCTCGACTTCGCCCTCGCGGGTCAGCAGCGGCACCGTGCCCATCTCGCGCAGGTACATGCGCACCGGGTCGTTGGTCTTTTCGAGCGTGCCCGGCGTCAGATCGAGTTCGACGTCTTCGCCGTCTTCGTCAAAATCCTTGTCGTGCTTGGGGTTATCCAGCAGGTCGATGCCCTGCGTGCCGATCGTCGTAATCAGATCGTCCAGATCGTCGGCCGAGTTCATCTCCTCCGGCAGCATATCGTTCACGTCGTTATACGTGAGATAGCCTTTTTCCTTGCCGGTATCAATCAGCCCATCAATCTCGTGTCCGTACTTGTCTTCGATTGCCAAAGCGCCCTATTCTCCCGCGCACGCGATTTTTTCTCACCATGCGCTACGATGCTGGGACAAGCATGTGCAAAAAAGCTTTTTGGGGTAAAAAGCCTCACGTGCGCATACACGTCCTCAGCGGCCCGCCGAGGGGTCTGAAATTTTCTCGGAACAGGATGACAAGCGCTTCAGGTTCTCTCCTGCATGGCCCGCGAGCCGCAGCTCATAGATGGGGCAAAGGGGGCGCGCATCCTCACAGAGATCAATAGATTACCACAGGGAATCCGTGTTGTCCCAGAGAAAAATCCGACCTCTCTTACTAAGAAGATCATCGGCGGCCTGCCGCTGTTCACCATCCGGCCGTGATTTTCTTCTTGCCCGTTTAAACTTTCTATGCCTTTAGACGCAAAAAAGCCCCGGTTTGGCTCAAAATTGCGCATGCCCGGCATGAGAAAGCCCGGAGACGTGCTCTGAATTGCAACAACGCATGTGCGTTTTTTGAGAGGGTATTGCGGAAAGTGCAGCCAAAAATCAGGCTAGATCGCCCGATCCGGCGTGCAACTGGCGCAGCGCGCGGTCGATTTCCAGCTTTTTCTGCGTCAGCGCGATGGCCTCGCCGATCTCGCCGCGCCGCTCGGCGGCCGTCATCGCGGCAATCAGGCGGCGCTGCTCGGTTTCGAGCGCATGTTCCTGAATCTGTTGCAGCGCGCTCTGCACCTCGGTGGCCTCGGGAGGGCGGGTTTCGCCGAGCAGTGCCTCGGCCAGCAGTCCGCGCTGGTGCTCGTCCTCGACGGCAACCATTGGATCCTTCGACTGGCGGTCGACCATGGCCTGCATCGCGCCATAGGTTCCAAGATGCTCAAACCACGCGGGTTGCATCGCAAGCGCCTGCGTCGCCAGCCGCCGCGCATCCTCCTGCTCGGGGTCGAGGATGGCCAGGGCGCGCAGCAAAACCCGTTCGACCTCGGTCAGCGGCGAACGCTTTATCTCAACCCGGTCGCGGCGCTTGAGCGCGGCCTGACGTAGTTCCTCGCGCAGCACGGCCGAGTCGATGCCCAGTTTCTGCGCGGCGTCGGCGGCAAACTGCTCGCGGGTCAGCCGCTCGGGAATGCGCTGGATCTGCGGCAACAGATAGTTCATGGCCTTGACCTTCTGCTCGGGGCTCGATCCGGGAAAGCTGATGCGCGCCCGCTCGATCAGGTACTCGGACTGGCGGCGCGCGCCGCGCAGCGCCTTGGTGTAGGCCTCGAGGCCACGCTCGCGAATGAAGCGATCCGGGTCGAGCCCGTCCTCGAGCGTGACGATCTTGATCGTGAAGCCCTCTTCGGTCAGCAGCGCGATGGAGCGCTCGGCCGCCTTGGCTCCGGCCGCGTCCGGGTCAAAGTTCACCACCAGTTGCGAGGTGTGCCGCTTAAGAATCGCTGCCTGCATCTCGGTAAAGGCCGTGCCGCTGGTCGCAATCACGTTCTGGATGCCGCGCAGCGAAACGCTGATTGCATCCATCTGGCCTTCCACCAGCAGGGCAAACTCCATCTTGCGGATCGAAGTCTTGGCCTTGTCGAGATTAAAGAGCACCTGGCCCTTTTGATAGAGCGGCGTCTCGGGCGAGTTGATGTACTTGGGGCCAGCCTTGTCGCCGACGTCAAGCGTGCGCGCCGTGAAGGCGATCACCCGGCCGCTCTCGTTGCAGATGGGGAACATGATGCGCTTGCGGAAGCGGTCGTACATCGGCCCCTGACCGCCGTCGCCCTGCTCCTTCCAACTGAACAGGCCGCTCTGGCGCAGTACGTCCTCGGGCGCCATCTTGCCGATGCGGTCGCGCAGGGCGTGGAAGTCGTCGGGCGCGTAGCCGATGCGGAACTTTTTCATCCCCTCTGCTGAAAGTCCGCGGCCGGCGAGGTACTCGCGTGCAACGGCGCCTTCAGGCCCGGCGAGCCGCTCCTCATAAAAGGTGGCGGCGGCCTCGTGCAACTCAAGCAGCTTGCCGCGCAGGCGGGCCTCGGCGGCCTCTTCGGGCGAGCTGAACTCGCGCTTGGGCAGCGGAATGCC